>JBFIXI010000149.1:0-2247 GCA_041605955.1 Acidimicrobiia bacterium | reverse complement strand
TGTCGACACGGGATCTCCTTATACGCTGGTGATTCGACTTGGTAACGTCGATCTTACTTCGCAGGAACGTCTGTGAAAAGGTCATACCGTCGTCACGGCTTGGGCTAGTCCCAGCGTGAACCAAGCCCAGATCTTGCTCAGCAGAGCTCGGACGCCGCAGAATCGCCCCTAATGCCCTGTTCCAGAGAATCGAGGGCTCGGCGGAGTACCCTATGGTCCTCGAGCTTCGACGGGGGACTACACCTGTGGCTCACGTGTTCCTCAGCTATTCGCGACCGGACGAACTGTATGCGGTCAAGCTCGAAGACAGCATGAAACGCCATGGCATCGACGTATGGCGCGACTCCGAGATCGACTACGGTGCCGATTGGCCTGACGTCATCGAGTCCCACCTGGACCAGAGCGCTGCGGTGGTCTTGATCATGTCGGTGAATTCCAAGCAGTCACCCTGGGTGAAGAACGAGCTGACCCGAGCCCAGCGCAAGAACAAGCCTGTATTTCCATTGCTGCTCAGCGGCGAAGTGTGGCTCGCGTTGGAGACCGTCCAGTATGTGGACATACGGGGAGGAAAGCTTCCTCCGGAAGGCTTCCACTCACGGCTGCGTGATGCAGTGAGCCCGAGCACTGCGGGTAGCCAACCGGGTGCCGGCAAGCTCGAACCGCTAAGGCGCGATACCGTCGAGGACTTGCGAGCAACCATCGGCACAGCGAACCCGCGGGCCAACCTTGTGCGGCGCATCGAGGGCGAGGTGAAGATGCTCCCCCCACCCGCTCAACGTGCCTTCGTGAGAAGCGTGGCAGCTGGCAAGTCTGGGTTGTCACCGTCTATCAGCCGCGCCCCAGGAGCCGACAAGTTCCGGGCAAGCATGTTCTTCGGGGTCCAGCTCGCAACATCCCGTGGAGCACACTTCGACGAAGAGCTCCAGAGTCGGGATTGGAAAGCGAGAAAGCCCTCATCAATCGTCCAAGGGCCGGATGACCGCTTGGACGACATCAGGCGGTTCTTCGAAAAGCTCCCGCCGACGTACTGGTGGCCAGGCTACGACTCGGCTGCTTCGGCGCGCGAAGTAGCGACGGCCGTTGCAGCCCTACACGAGGACGTGCTGGTCGACGACCCGGACACGGTGGTCGTCAAGACCCGTCGAGCCGAAGCGAACCGAGGGGCCTGACACGTAGCCACAAAGCGGAACCCTGGGTCCAGGTGGTCGTGCCACCAAGCCGATGCGCCAGATAGCCCGCCCAGGCGAAAGCCTCGGAGCCGCCGAGTGAGGCTACCGGGATAAATGGCGCATACTGTGTGTTATCCGCCACCGTGAGGGACCGTGGCGCTCTTGATGCTCTCGGTCAGGCCTCCACCATCGCCAGCCAGCGTTCCGCCGACGCCGCGAGCCTCGCCTTGCCGTCGCCCCGCACCGATCGGCCCCGGAACGCTCCGTGGATGTCGGCGAACTCGTAGCCGTCGACCAGCTCCAGTGCCCGGCGGATCCTTGCTGGCCGCTCCGGGATCAGGTTGGGATAGCTGTACATGAAGCTCACCCAGCGCCGGTCCATCACCACCTGAAAGATGTCGCCGGACAGCAGCGCACCGTCGCCGGCGGCCAGGTGCAGCACGGTGCCCCCGTCGAAGTGCAGGGCCGCGTTCAGCAGGGTCGCGCCCGGCCACAACTCGATGGCCTCCCCCTCCCACAGCACGACGTTGCCGCCGAGCTGCGGCACCCATGCGGCGTCGGCGGCGTGCACGTAGATCGGCGCACCGCCGAATGCCCTGCTCCACTCGACCATCGTCCCGTAGTAGTGGGGATGGGAGACGGCGATGGCGTCGACGCCGCCCAGCTCGCCGACGGCGGCGATGGTGGTCTCGTCCAGCAGGGTGATGCAGTCCCACAGGACGTTCCCCCCGGCGGTGCGGCACAGCAGCGCCCGCTGGCCGATGGCGAAACCCGGCGCGGAGTCAATGGCGGTGATCTCCTCGGCCACCACCTCCCGGCGGTTCACATGGTGCTCGGCGACGTCGGCCATCGTCACCCACTCCTGGCCGGCCCACCGCACGTACTGGCGCTCGTCGGCGCAGATCGGGCACGCCTCCGTGGCTTCCGGGAACTGCACCCCGCACTGGCGGCAGATGGGATGATCCACCCGGCAACTCTGCCAGACGGGGAGGCGACATGACGCACCTCAGCGCTCGAGACGGATATGTGGTGCCGGCCGGCGCCGGGGACACCGCATGGCTGGGCGGCATCGGCGCCC
>JBFIXI010000148.1:0-2387 GCA_041605955.1 Acidimicrobiia bacterium | reverse complement strand
TCCCCGGCCTCGAGCAGCCACGCCTGCGACAACTCATCTACGACCGAGCCGAACACGGCCGCACCGTCATCGTATTCCTGTGCCGAGCCCCATCGGGGGGTGCCGTCTGCGTCGTCGAACGGGATCAGCGTGAGCCGAGTGCCGACCACAGATCGCCCAACCGGATCGCACTCCAGCACCAGCATGGCCAGAGCGGAGCCCACAACCTCACCCTGGCCCGGTTCGCTGCTGCGAGCGGTGGTGGTCGCCAGATACACCACGGTGTCGGCCGCGGCGATCGGCCCAACCAGACCCAGGTTGCGGCGCTGCGCCGATGACTCCGGGGCGTGAACGGTGATGAGCCACGCGCCCTGCCGGCCCCAACCGTGGTTTCCGGGAAGCTTGCCCCGGCAGCGATTGCTCTCCGGACCGGGTCGAGGATGACCTCGTAGTCGTACTCAACCGTCATGGGAACGACCGCACTGGGCCTATGACCTCCTTTGAGGGAACCGTTCAGCCCGAACCTACCCACGGAAACCACAAGAGGCCAGCTAGGCGGCTCGACTCCTTCCTCAGGATGCCTCGGTAGCACCCCCACCTCCTGCGCGGGGAATATGATGGGAACGAGTGGGGGCGCGGATGTCCAATCACCACGAACGGCTCGAAGATCATCTCAAGCTGGCACGGATGTGTGCCGGCAAGACCAAGATCATGGGCACGGACCGGAATGACTTCCGGCGGGCCCGCCTGGTCCTCAGTCATGCCATCGAGGAGATGCGAGAAGAGGACCGCATCAACCCGCAGGGCCTCAACGAACAGATCGTGCTCGAGTACGCGCTGTCCTGGCTCGAAGACCCCGACATCCACCGTTTGCGTGCTGCGGACCGGGCGTGGGACGTGATGGCAGAGCATTTCCCCGACCTCGATGCCGCCCTCGATGCCGAGGTGTTGCAGCTGCTCGGGAAGATTCATCGAAGGCGATGGGATATCTCAGCCCAGTCTCGCGACCTCCGACGCGCCGTCTACTTCTACCAGCTCGGACACACCGCTCGGGCCAGTGACCGCTACACGCAGGGTCTGAACGGATTCCACGCCGCGTTGCTGATGGTGGATCTCGCCCGCCTCGAAGAGCGTGCGGTCTACTACCTGGAGGGCGACACCGACTACTCGAGCCGCGTGCCACCGATCAATCAGTTCTCAGATGATCCAAGGGCCGGCTCCTACGTCGATCGGCTCAGGGGCTTGACGTCGCTCGAGCTCAGGCGCACTGCTCGAGGGCTTTTCCTCAGCTCATACGAGATCTTGTCCGGCGAGGCCAGCCGCCCGGACCGAGAGAACAAATGGGCAGTCAACACCGCCACCGCAGCCGCCCTGTTCGGCCTTCGTCGGTACGACGAGGCGGCCCGCTACGCCGACCGAGCCAGCAAACAAGCAGTCGATGGATCCACCGCTCCGGACGAGCAGGAGCTACAGGGTTGGGCCCACGAGTTCGTGGCAATGGCGCGCCAGCGTGGCATCCGCCCCGACGCGGAGTCGGTGCGAGACGCCTTGGAACACCACCGCGATACTCACCAGGCCCCCGACACGGATTTGGATCCCACCACCGAAGCGGCACTCGAGCGACTGATCGCCCTGGAGAGCCAAGCAGTCGACCACCCCGATGAGGACCCATCTCCTGCCCCCATCGAGGTCGTGACAGACGAATTCCCGTTCGAGAGCGTGGCAGCGGCGCGCAATGCCTTGATCAGAGCCGAGCAAGCCAAGGTATTCAAAGTCGTCGATGAGCTTCTCTACGACGTCGATCGTGATGCCGTCGTCAACGCCTTCAAGGGGAAGCTGGGTGTGGCGCTCTCCGGCGGCGGCTTTCGGGCATCGCTGTACCACGTGGGGGTGCTCGCCGCCCTCGCCGAGCTCGGCCTGCTGCGTGACGTCCAGGTTCTCTCGTGTGTTTCGGGCGGCTCGATCACCGGCGCTTGCTACTACCTGCTCGCCAAGCAACTCTTGTCCACCAAGCTCGATGCGGTGCCCGAAGGCGTCGAGGCACCAGTGATTTCGAACGATGATTACGTACAACTCGTCAAGCAACTCGTCACCGACATGACGGAGGCGGCAGGCCATGATCTACGCGGCCGGCTGTTTCTTCGTCCCGGCTCAAACCTTCAGTTCTTGCTCAACTATTCGCCCTCGCAGCGCCTCGGGGACCTGATAGCCGACAATGTCCTCCCCAAGGTGCGATCTGCCCCCGGGGCGAAGAAGCGGCCGGCCACGCATTTGAGCGACCTGGCGATCTACCCGCTCACTCACGACCAAGAAAGCGGCGAGCTCACCAATGATCCCAACTTTCGGCCTCGGAGAATGAACTGGACACGCTCCGCGAAAGTGCCGGTCCTGATCATGAATGCCACCGC
>JBFIXI010000147.1:0-2488 GCA_041605955.1 Acidimicrobiia bacterium | reverse complement strand
CGCCCGCGTGGTCGTGGCGCATCGGGTTGGGGACACCGCCGAGCAGGGCCGTTCGGGCAAGCAGCAGATCCCGTTTGCCGAGTTCGTTGCTCGAGCGCCGAAGCTACTCGACGACTACCACGACTTCCTCGTGGCTCGGGCCGAAGGGTTTCGCGAGCGACGCACCACCGTCGTCGACGACTGGGACGCGTTCACCGGCGACGTCGCGGTCGGCTTCGCGGTAGCGTTCCACTGCGGGCGACCCGAGTGTGAAGACGAGATCAAAGCGGAGACCGCAGCGACTCCCCGCTGCATCCCCACCGAAGGCAAGCGGGCCACCGGCACCTGCATCCGCTGCGGCAAGCCCTCCGCCTACGGAAAGCGCATCATCTTCGGCCGGGCCTACTGAGGACGCTCCTCGGCACATCCCCTTCTGCGCGGTCGATTTCTGCGCTGCTTTCCGGTCCATCGCCTGCTGGGACCCGTCGAGCGACACCGCACAGATCGACGAGTGCCTGACGACCTATGTGCGCCGACCATGTGCGCGCTGACCGCCATGTGGCTCGGGTGGGCGCCAAGACCGAGGCGCGGTGTCCGGCCGCCCAGAACGCGTGGCCACGTGGAGCCGTCGGTCGCACAGCGATCGAGCGCTCGAGACGTGCTGCTGGACCGACGGCGCCGAGCGCGACGATACGGCGGTGTGCCGACTCGGGGTTCGAGTCGGGGCATTCCCTGATAGCACGGGCAGCGGGCTGGTTGCATTGCGGGCGTCGCGGCGATCGCCGTTCTCCTCGGGTACTTCGGGTGGCGGCTCTGGCATCGCTTCGATTGAGCCAACGCAAGGAGCGCCGCAGGCGCCGCGGCCCGAGCCGGTGGTGGGGATCTCCCGGCACCCGGCTGTTCCTCGTGGCAGTGGCCATTGTGCAGACTGTCTTTCTGATGGTGTTGGTAGCGGCGAGCGGGTGGCCCGTCGGATTGGGCGTCCTCGTGGCGACGGCTGCGTTCTTGGTGGTTGCGGCGTATCGGAGAGACAGGGCATGAAGAGGGCGGGGCCGGTTGCCTCTGGTGGGCAGCTGCGGTTCCGTGCACTGTGGACGGGAGAGGCCAGGTGATGTGGCGTTTGCTTGTGGTGGGCACGGCTCTGGTGGTCGTCACCGGTTGCGGGTCGGCCACCTCTGATCCCAGTTCGACCACAGCAGCGGTGCCGGCCTCCGCGACGACAGCGACGGCCTCGATCACGAGCCCCTCGACCACGGTGGTGCCAGCCCCGACCTCCGCGCCCACGACCACAACCACCATCGCAGACGCTCAGTTCCTGCTGGCTCCGGCTGTGCCGAGGGACGGAATGTACTTCAGCGAGCAGCTCATCCGTGGGCTGTGGGGCGCCGTTCACCCCGAGGCTGAGGTAGCGATCGATGGCGTGCAAGCTGACGTGTCCTACGTCGGCGAGACGGCCGCGGGTCCGCGCATGTTGCAGTGGAACCTGTTCAAGGACATCGCCCTCGAAGAAGGAACGAACGACGTCGTGTTTGAAGCGACGTTCGCCGATGGTTCGACGTTGCGTGAGACACGCACGTATCACTACGACCCGAGCCTCCAACCATCCACTGGATACCTCTTGGAGCTCACGCTGGCGATACCGCCTCGCGTGACTCTCGAGTTCGCACCTCTCGAATACGGAGAGCTCGGCCTCGAACAAACGAGCGATGACACCGAAATCGCCGAGATCATCGTCGCTCACGACGCAGTCTTCGACATCATCGGATTGGACGATGTACTGGGCCCTGGGGAATTCGATGCAGTACTGGACCTCGGGGAGTTCGCCCAGCTCGCCGCCACCGCTGCCCGCGAGGAACCGCTCGAGGACCTCTGGTGGGACGTGATCTTCCCAACCACCCTCAGGGACTTCTGGCTCAAGGCGGCGCCGTGGGAGTTCCTGATCACCGCCGAGGGAAGTCTTCAGCAAGCCTCACAGCTCTACAGCCCGTAGTCGGACGACCGGGTTGGCGATCGACCCAATCGGGCGCGGGACTATCTCGAAGCGGCCTGAGCACACCCGCTGGTTCTGCCTCGACGCCAATCTCAGCTACAGGGCAGCAGAGGCCCTGGCACCGATCGGGTACCCCATCATTCACGTAAGCGCAGCTCTGCCGGAGTACACGCCAGACGGTGCACCTGGTTAGTCGCGTGCGCCCGACGACGAGATCGCGAAGTTCTGCGCCAAGGCTCACCACTTCTTGGTCACGACGGATGTCAACACCGCCTGAAAATTGACCCCCGGGCACCGGGTGAAAATTGACCCGCCGGGCCGGGTTGGTGGTCACTCTGTGTTGTCGGTGGGCACTCTCCCGAGGTCGCGGTCTTTGAGCCGGTAGGAGTCTCCTTTGAGCGAGACGACTTCGGCGTGGTGGACGAGGCGGTCGATCATGGCGGCGGCGACGACGGGGTCGCCGAAGACTTCTCCCCACCGTCCGAAGGGCTTGTTGGAGGTGACGATGACCGAGGCTCG
>JBFIXI010000146.1:0-2720 GCA_041605955.1 Acidimicrobiia bacterium | reverse complement strand
TGCCATACGTCCCGTCCCTTCCTCGAGCTCGATGTGCCGAGGAGGGCAATGCGACTTGCAGCAGTGCAGACCTCTCTTGAGCCACTCCCCGTCAAGCGGCCACCAGCGGGGCCGCACCCCATTCACGAGCCAAACCCACACCGGTTGGCAGCCGGTTCGCGAGCGACCCGCCAATGACCCAACCGAAGCGTGGCCTACGCCCCAGCATGAGCAACATCATCAAGTCGCCGGTTCGGCTCGAAACGGAGTGCGCCATGTCGATCGAGGCGATCTGTGATCTGAGTGGTCCGACTCCGTGCGTCGGCTCCGATAGCATGGTGGTGCTTGACCCTGTTAGAGCGCTGCCCGCGGAGATCAGCGCCAGGAGCCGGCCTCCCAACATCTTTGCCTTGCTGGCACGCGGTGCCAGCAAGCGCCGCTTGGCTTCTTCTGGCGGAGCCTCGCTCGCGTCACGACGCGGGTAGGCTCGAGATCACGCCCTGCTCTAGGGGGTTCACACGAGATGGGACCATTGCGATGGAGGGGAGACCCATGAGGAAGACACTATCGACGCTCGGTTTGGTGGCAGCCATGCTGCTGACTTCGGCGCTACCGGCTACAGCAGCGCCGAACAACAAGAACAACGCCGACGAGCTGATTCCGCTGGAGTGCGATACGCCCATCGGCGACGTTACGGTGCGGCCCCAACCCGGGGGAGGCTTAGCAGCTTGGGACGTCGAAACCGGCGAGAACTACGTCGCCAAGCAGTTCACGTTCACCAGTGAGGTCACGGTACAGATCGTTGACGGAGATAGCGCATCGGCGACGTTTGTCGACGTGGCGGATTTCGGCGCCGCGGCACCGGCGAACGGGCGGAAGGATCTGGTCGAGTGCACCAATACCTTTGAGTTCGTGGATGGACCGTTCCCCATCGACGCTGAGTTTGCTGACATCTTGAACGCTGACCTCGAGACTGACATCTTCGAGGAGGGCCAGGTCGTCATCATCTCTGGCGTGCAGACGCTTTCGATTCTGGTTTTGAAGCCTGGCAACTAGCCACAGCATCCGAACTCTGCCGAACCGGGACCCCCGCGCGGCTGGAACCGAGCGCCTGTGCTCGACACCCTGTAGTCCTTGGTGCAAGTCCCAGCCGATCGGGGGGATGTCGAGTCGCGGATCCCCAAGGTGCGGGTGGGGCGTTCTTCTCGACCCTCCTGGAGCCGAGGCGTCGCAGTGGATCGGGCGCTGTGGGCGGTGATCATGACGCCGATGTGACTGGCACCTCAACGAAGAAGGTCGACGACGTGGTGAAGTCGATTCGGGGATTTCCAAGTCAACAGTTTGGGGGATCTGTGCTTAGATGGTGCCGGGCGGTTAGGTTCGGAAGCAACCAGAGCTAGGGGTTGCCATCGACCTCCCAACCGGGATCACCACCTTCCTGTTCACCGACATCGAAGGCAGTTCGCGTCTTTGGGATGGGCAGCCGGAGGCGATGAAGGAAGCGGTGCGTCAACACGACGCGATTGTGCGCCAGACTGTCGAAGGACACGGTGGCTACGTATTCACTACGGCCGGAGACTCATTCGCAGCCGCCTTTGTCGACCCGGTCGGCGCCCTCAGCGCGTCCTTTCCGAGGTTCACCCACAGTCCTCATCGACGGGTCCGACCCGTTCGCCGACCCGGACACCCCGGTCGGTCTGTCCTGCCGGGTGTATCAGACCGCGACGGGCTTTGGCGGGTCTCCGAGCCTCGACCAGCTCCGAGCAGCCCTCCGACAGGCGACCTGACATGGTGACCAACATCGATCGCACCCGGCTGCTCGAACTCATCGACCACGGCGCGCAAGTCGTGGACGTCCTTCCCGACGCCGAGTACGCCGCGCAGCACATCCCGGGTGCGATCAGCGTTCCGCTGCGTCGCCTCGACGCTGAGACCACTTCGGCGTTGCGGCGAGACAAACCGGTGGTGGTCTACTGACACGACGGCTTGTGAGACATGTCTCCACGAGCCGCGTGCCGGCTCGAAGCACTTGGATTCGAACAGGTCTACGACTACACCGCGGGCATCGCCGACTGGAAAGCCGCCGGCCTCAACGTGGACGGCACCGAAGACCCCGGCCTCCGCGTCGCTGATGCCACCCGACCCGACATCCTCACCGCCCGACCGCATGAAACGCTCGGCACCGTTCGGCAACGAGCCAAGGAGGCCGGATGGGATGAAGCCCTCGTGGTCGACTGCGACGGCATCGTCGTCGGGAGATTGCGAGGCTCCGCCTGGGACGCCGACAACGAATCAACTGTCGACGCGGTCATGGAACTCGGGCCTACCACAGTCCGGCCGGACGGGTCCCTGCACCCCCTCCTCCAGCAGATGAAAAGACGCGGCACCAAGCTCGTAGTCGTCTCCGACCCCCAAGGACACCTCATCGGAGTCGTCCTCGCCGACGAGGCCCAACGAGTCGCCACAGGCGTTCCTCCCGAGCGAATCTGGAAAGACTGCGACGGCTGCCCAGGACGCTGGAGCCCAGCCGAGCAGACCAGCTGACACCTCATCAACGCGGTCACTCACAGGCTCTCGGCCACAGATCCCGGGTTCCCCCCGCGTCGCCTGTGGCGGCGCCGAACACCAAATACGTTGCACGAACGAGCGTTCCGCCGAGTGCACTGGAACGGCACATAGGTGCTCGCGCTGGTGCGTGCCGGTCAGTGGTTGAGCAGCGTCTTGATGACAGTGCTGACCTG
>JBFIXI010000145.1:0-2911 GCA_041605955.1 Acidimicrobiia bacterium | reverse complement strand
GGGACCCCTTCCTTACCATGGAAGTGCTCTGCCACTGAGCTAAGGAGGCCTATTGGCGCCTTGGGATTGTAATCATTCGCAGCCACCGGTGGACTGCCGCGACGAACGCACACGACCGAGAGCGCGGCCCAGCGCTCGTGCCGGGAGAAGGATTCGAACCTCCGAAGGCATTGCCGGCAGATTTACAGTCTGCTCCCTTTGGCCGCTCGGGCATCCCGGCTGATCGACCGTGCGAGAGCTTCCGCAAGGACGTCACCGTCTCACGAACGCTCACCGCACGGCGGACTGGGCGGCGACAGGATAGCCGCGCAGTACGCCACTGAATCGAAGAAGCTATCCGTTTGAAGCTGCTAGCGGATCCCCATCGCCATGCGCTCGAGGCGGGCGATGCGCTCGGCAGTCGGCGGGTGCGTACTGAACTTGCTGGCGAGAGTAGACCGCCGGTCGCGACGACCACCGAAAGCCTTCAGCGGGTCAGCGATGAACAGCTGCGACACTGCCGGGTTGACTTCCATGGGAATGCGCGACGTGCCAGCTTCGAGCTTTGCCAACGCACTGGCCAGCGCCAACGGCGACCCGGTGGTATCAGCCCCGCTGGCGTCGGCCTGGTACTCGCGGCTACGGCTGATCGCCATCTGCACCAGCATCGCACCGAGGGGCGCAATGATGATCGCCACCAGCCCGACGATGGCGCTCAGCGCGTTGTCGTTGTTGCGCCGGCCCGCCCCGGTCCAGAACGCGAATCGCGCTAGGAAGGACAGCGCCGCGCCGATCGTCGCCGCGATCGAGGCGATCAAGATGTCGCGATTCTTGACGTGCGCCAGCTCGTGGGCCAGCACGCCTTCGAGCTCGTTGTAATCCATCATCTCGAGAATCCCGCGCGTCACGGCAACCGCCGCGTGGTTGGGGTTGCGGCCCGTGGCAAACGCATTGGGCTGCGGCTTGTTGATCAGATAGATCTTCGGCATCGGCATGTTCTCGCGTTGCACCAGAGACCGGACGATCGAATAGACGTTGGGCAGCTCGTGCTCTGCCACCGGGACGGCGCCCGTCGACTTGAGGGCGATCTTGTCGGAGAAGAAGTACATCGCCCCGTTCATGAGGGCAGCGAATACGAGCGCGATGATTGCCCCGCTTCGGCTGCCGAGCGCCCAACCCAAGGCGACCAGCAGACCGCCGAGGAATGCCATCAAGGCCATTGTCTTCATGTTGTTTTGCATGAGCAGAATTCTATAGACACGCCGTCACTATTCCCCCCAACGATGCGAATGAAACACCAGGCGCCTCGAACAAACACCAGTCGCCAGCCACGCGATGGCGATTGCTAGGAACACCTGAAGACGAACACCCGCGGTTGTGTCCCTGCCACTTGTTGTGGCCAAATCGCGTCCGCTAGGGTTTGATGCGTCGGGGAATGCGTGGGCCACCGGGCCGAGGGGGTCCCGGCGCTCCCCGTGGGAAGGAATCGGTCCGCTACGGGGAGGGATCAATCCGTGTCGAAACGCACGTTCGCGGTGCTGGCCGCAGTATCAATGGTCTTCTCCGTCCTGGCGCTGACTCCGGCTGGAGCAGCCCCACTGGACGGAGCAGACCTCCAGGCCGCTGAGGCCGAAGTTGCCAGCGAGAACCCATTCAAGGGAGTCCCGGCTGGCATCTTTATAGTCAGCCTCAACGAGCCTGCCCTAGCTCTCTACGAGGGGGGCCTCGGCGAGTTGCGAGCCACCAGTACCCGGGGTGAAGCCAAGCTCGACGTCACCGCCGCGGCCGCGGTCGAGTACCGGGCGCATCTCGAGCTGTCGCAGTCCAAGCTGCTCGATCGCCTCAATCGCGAGCTGGCCCGCTCGGTCGATGTAGCCGCGCAGTACTTCTACGCGGCCAATGCGATGGCAGTTGACCTCTCTCCGACGGAGGCGGCCCGCGTGCTGCGCATGCCGGGCGTCCGTAGCGTCGTGCCCGACGTCATGCGTTATATCGACACCGACGCCGGTCCCGGCTGGATCGGTGCACCCAGCATCTGGGACGGCAGCGCTACCGGCGTCGCCACCCAGGGTGAGGGCATCATCGTCGGCGTGCTCGACACGGGAATCAACCCGGAGAACCCGAGCTTCGCCGATATCGGCGGCGACGGTTACGACCACGACAACCCCCTGGGAGCGGGCAACTTCGTCGGAGTGTGTAACCCCGCCGAGCCGGTGTTCCAGCCGGGCTTTGTCTGCAATGACAAGCTGATCGGCGCCTGGAACTTCACCGAATCAGACGGGCCCACTGACGACAACGGGCACGGCTCCCACACGGCGAGCACGGCGGCCGGTAACGTCGTCGAGGCAACGGTGGCGGCGCCGACACTCACGATCACACCGATGATCTCGGGCGTCGCTCCCCACGCCAACATCATCGCCTACGACGTGTGTGTGGATAACGGCTGCCCCGGGTCCGCCATCCTGGGCGGAATCGATCAGGCGATTGCCGATGCCGTCGACGTGATCAACTATTCGATCGGTAGCGATACGCCCACCAATCCCTGGGCCGAAGCCGACCAGCTCGGCTTCCTGGCGGCCCGCGAAGCGGGCATCTTCGTGGCCCACTCCGCGGGCAATGAGGGACCTGAGGCGGCCACCTCGGGTTCGCCCAACGCCCCGTGGATGATCCACGTAGCAGCCACGACGCACACTCGTAAGTTCGTCAACAGCCTGGTGGACTTCGCCGGCGGCGATTCGACGCTCGCCGACATCGAGGGCGTCGGCTTCACGAGTGGCTACGGCCCGGCCAACATCGTCTATGCCGGCGACTTCCCCTCGGCGGAGACCGCCACGCCCGAACTGTGCGGTGTGGGAGCGCTTGGCGACTTCAACTCACCATGGCCCGCCGGCACTTTCAACGGTGAAATAGTGGTGTGCGACCGCGGCACATT
>JBFIXI010000144.1:0-3018 GCA_041605955.1 Acidimicrobiia bacterium | reverse complement strand
GCACCACCAGCGGTGCTTGTGCCACCACAACCGGGTCGGCCGTCCGAAGGCGGGCAAGTCAACCAACCCGATCCGGGGCCGATCCTTCACCCGGGCCATATCCCCGCATTCCGAACACGCCGGCCGCTCCACCCGGCACTCGACATGCACCCCCAGCGGCTCACCCTCGTCGTCAACAACGCCCAACACGTTCACGTCCGGGAGTCCAACCAGCAGCTCACAGACGCGGATAGGGTTCGTCTCCACAGGGGTCCTCCGAGCTCGACGGCGTAGAACACCGCCAGCCTGGCAGGACCCCTGTTACCCGAAGCGGACCCCTACACCCCGCTCATTTCCGAAGCGCCCCTTTAGCGGCTTCTCGCCGGCGCGAGGCGCTCGGCGATGGCGTCGACGCAATCCATTCCGCCTGCCACCTTCCCGAATATGGTGTAGGCGTGGGGGAGCCCGACCTCCTCCAGACGATGGCATGGGTAGCACTCCTCATCAGCCTCCTCGCTCTGTGCTTCACCGTCGTGAGCTTCTGGTGGCTCCATGCGAGGCCGGGTCGTCTTCGCACCTGGGAGCCGAGGTCGTACATTGCCGCCGCGACGCAAGGCGATGGCGAGACGCTCCACCTCCGACTCCCGCTGGTTCTGTACAACGACGGCGCCACGCCGATCGACGTTGAGCAGCTCCGCGTGGCGATGGCGCCCGAAGTGGCGGAGGACCCCACGTTCGCTCTGCAGGCGATACACCCGACGCTGTACGGCACCAACGACGAACGGCAGTTCGCGACAGGCTTCTCGGTGCCGGGCCGCACGACCCTCGAGCGTACATTCGAGTTCCAGCGAGCGCGGTGCGCTCCCGTTCACCAGGACGACCAGGGCGACTACTCCTTCACCCTGTACGGCAAGGTCTTCGGCGAGCGCCGGCTACTCCGCAGGTGGCCCGACACGCGCTGGGTCTCGCTCCTTGACTTCACCCTGACCGGCGTCGTCTGGTCCAGTCGACTGATCCCTCGCGACAACCGCACAGCCGACGAACCGGGCGCATGACGAGGAGGTAACCCTCGGTGGCAGAGCGGAGCTCGGCCCACGCTCCCCGAGGTGCCGTGTTGCGTGCGTGCACGGCGAGGTCACTATCGATCAGATCGGGAGATCGGCTCGGGATCTCGGAGGCCGTGCCGGTGCGGAACTGTACCTTGGAGGATTTGGGCCGCGGTGGCACCCGGTGCTCGGATGCGATGCTCCATGGTGGTCGCACTCGGCAACGCATCGGGAGGGCGTTGTCGTGGCTGCCCTGGGTTAGGGTCCTATGCCTCTTCTGTCGGCCGCGTTCACTGTGTATCCGTGGCAGCAAGGCCGTGTCTGGACCGCTCTCGAGGGTTGAGCTGCGAAGGCGGTGGCACGCCGATCAGCGATAAGGGGCTACAGATGGAGGCGCGCAATTAGGCGCAGCCGGAGGGGAGGAGAACGAGCATGAGAAGTCGTATGCCTTTGATCATCCTGGCGTTAGCGCTGGTATTCGCCATTGCGATACCGGTGGCGTTTGCCGGACCCCCAGGCCCGGCGAACCCACCTGACGGCCATGTCCTGGTGACCATCTGCCACAAGCCGGGCACGCCCGCCCAAAAGACCATGGAAGTCCCGGACTCGGCAGTCGCCGGTCACATCGGTCACGGCGACGCCCTTGGACCGTGCGCGCCGCCATGCCCGGCCTTTGACAGCATCATCGACGCCGACGGCACGGCCAGTGCCGGGGACGGTGTTCCGGGAGCGATCGATGCCGGTCTCTGCGGAGCACCACTGGCTACGTTCCCGTTCATCTTCAACAACTCCGGCCTGGACGGGTTCGACAACGACGCGGACGGCCTGTGGACGTTCGATACGGATGGGCCGGGGCCGCTGGGAGATGACATCCACGTTGAGGACTTCGCCTTCTGCCCGAACCCCATCCGGGACGGGCGCCACGACCTCGGACGAGACTGTGTCGTCCTCGATCCAGATAGCAGCTTCTTCCAAGGACAGCCGGTGAGCTACGACCTGGAACTCGGTGCTCCGCCGGATGCGAGGATGAAGTATCACGATGCCAACGCCAACGGCTCGTGGGATGACGGCGAGGACATCGTCTTGGACGGGAACCTCAACGGCATCTTCGACTGACGCACCTGCGTCGATGTAGCCCGGCCGCGACTGAGCAGGATCCCCGGTTCGGTCCGGGGGTCCTGTGGTCCCACGACGAAACAGAGCCTCATTCGCCTCCCGAAGTGACGTGGTACTCCAAGCGACGGGTGAGGCAAGCGCCCAGAACGACCGGGCCAACACCTGCCCGACCACCGGGCAAGCCGAACATCACCGGCAAGTGGCTCGGGCTTGCGCTCACGCGAGGCCCGGCAGTCGACGGCGCAGACGAGCTCAGTACGTGGGTCCGGCCCGGGAACCTCTGTCATGCTGGTCGGGGCGCTCCTCGTCGCCGAAGCAGCTCCGGCTGGCGCGGTGACACCAGGGGTGTACCGGCAAGATCGCTTTCGAGGCGGATCGCAGCGGCGACTTCGACATTTGGTACGTCGACAGCGAGGGGGCAACCCGAAGGACCTCTCTCAGCGGACGGGCTGGAGCGACTTGAGCCGGCGTGGTCACCTGATGGATCGAGCTTCAGCCCGGGGCCACGTGGCGGGTCCGCCCACTCGCATGATGGGTCTCGGTCGGCTGCCCTATGATGCGACTCATACATCGAGGGAAGGGGCGGTGCGTGAATTCGTCAGGGGGTCATCCCCCGTCGCGCCGTCAGTTTCTCAAGCTTGCCGGATTGACGGCCGGCAGCGCCGTATTCCTGGGGCCGGCACTGGACTCCTCGCGCGTCGCCACAGCGGCGGCGGCACCCATCGGTGAGACGGCATCGAAGGCGCAGTGCAAGAAAGCGACGATCAGAGTCAACCAGCAGTGCACCGCTCCCGCCAACCCACCCGCCAACGCATGCATCATCGGCGGGACACTGCCGGGGCGGGGGATCGATGGAGCGGACATCGTCTGGATGGTG
>JBFIXI010000143.1:0-3032 GCA_041605955.1 Acidimicrobiia bacterium | reverse complement strand
CGCAATGACCGGACCTCGGGTGGCGCCGAAAAACTCCTGGACCTTGGCGGCGATCGTGGGGACGTCACCGGAGTAGTCGACCGCCACCCGCCGTCCGCTCGGGATCTCCACGTGGGTCGGGACCAACTGATCGACCTCGGTCGCCGCCGGGTAGCCCAGGTGGTTGCGCAGTATCTGGAGCAGGTCGAGTCTCGCCATGTCGTCGAGGCCTGTCGCCGCCGCCAGATACGGGCCCAGCCACTCCTCGACTGTCGCCACGAGCCGCGCCGTCGACCAATCGGGCCACGGATCCCCGAGGCGGCCCTGGAGAAACTCGACGCGGCTCCGCAACGCGCTCGCCGCCGAGGTCCACGGCAGATCCCGCAGCTCGTTGTCGCCGATGCGGCGCAGCAACGCCTCCGTCACGTCGGGGCCCGGCTGGGGGCGCCGATCCTGCGTGTCCAGGCTCACCCCGCCGAGGCGGCGTTCGCGCCGTTCCACCAGGCGATCACCGTCCCAGGTCAGGCTGACCTTGTCGGAGATCTCGTGGGCGAAGCGCTCGGCCACGTCGTGTGCGTCGATGGCCGCCGCCAACCGGATCCGGGCGTTCTTCCGTTTGCCGTCGAGATCTGCGGGCACCAGGAAGCTCTCCACCCCCAGGGGATCGGCCGCCGACAGCCATGCCGTGGTTCCGGTGCGGAGCTGGAACCGGCCCGGGCTCCCCCGCCGCACTGCCAACCGATCGGGGAACGCCAGCGCCAGCACCCGCCCGGTGTGGTCCGGATCGACCTCTCCGCCGGTGACACCAGCTCGGCGGGCGAGGTCGGCGGCAGTGTGCCTTACCCGCTGCAACGACCGACCCATCGCCGCGGGATGAGACGCAGTCGGGTCGGCGATCAGGCGCACTCGAAGGGCGAGGTCTACCGGCACGTCGTCGGGATGACCGCGCAGCACGTCACGGTCGTCGACGAGGGCGGCCACAATGGTTGCCAGCTGCTGATCGGCGCCGGCGTCGATGACCATGCGGGCGAGACGGGGGTGCAGCGGCAGTGTCGCCATGGCGCGCCCGGTGTCGGTCAGGCTTCCGGGTTCGTCGATAGCCCCGAGGAGCTCCAGCAACTGGCGGCCTGCGGCGAAGGTCTTCGCCGGCGGCTGATCCAGGAACGGCAGCGCCGCCGGGTCGGCAACGCCCCAAAGCGCCAGCTCGAGCGCCAGTCCGGCGAGGTCGACCTTGGTGATCTCGGGATCGATGTGGGGATGGCGGCCGCCGTGCTCCAGCTTCGACCACAGCCGATACGCAACGCCCGGCTCGATCCGCCCCGCCCGGCCCGACCGCTGATCCGCCGACGCCCGCGAGATCGAAATCGTGTGCAGCCGGGTCATGCCGTGGCGCAGGTCGAGCCGGGGGCTGCGAGCGAGGCCCGAGTCGATGACGATCCGCACCCCCTGCACCGTCAGGCTGCTCTCCGCGATGTCGGTCGACAGCACCACCTTGCGCACTCCAGGGCGAGGCGGGGCCAGCGCCGCGTCCTGCTCATCGGCGGGCAGGCTGCCGTGCAATAGCATCACCTCCGCCCCGATGTCGCCGAGCTGATCGCGCACCCTCCGCATCTCGCCCATCCCCGGCAGGAACACCAACACGTCGCCGGGCTCGGCGGCTACCGCCTCCCGGATCGTGGCCGCAACGTGGGTCACCAGCTGCCTCCGGTCACGAAGCGGCTTCCAGCGGATCTCCACCGGGTGCTCGGCGGCCTCGCCAACGACGACGGGTGCCGGCTCACCACCGCCAAGTAGGGCAGCGATCCTGGCCGCATCGATCGTGGCCGACATGGCGAGCAGGCGCAGGTCGGGCCGCAGCGTCTGACGGGCGTCGAGCGCCAGCGCCAGCCCGAGATCGGTCTGCAGATTGCGTTCGTGCAGCTCGTCGAAGATGACCAGCCCGGTGCCCGTCAGCTCCGGGTCCCGCTGCAAACGTCTGGTGAGCACGCCCTCGGTGATCACCTCGACACGAGTTTGCGGGCCGACGCGGCGGTCGCCCCGGGTGACGTAGCCGACCGTCTCCCCGACTGCCTCGCCGAGGAGGTGGGCCATCCGCGAGGCGGCGGCCCGGGTGGCGATCCGCCGCGGCTCCAGCACGACGATCTTCTCACCGCCGAGCCACGGCTCGCCGAGGAGACGCAGCGGCACCACCGTCGTCTTCCCCGAACCCGGAGGGGCTACCAGCACGGCAGATGGTCCCGCGGTGAGGGCGGCGCGCAGCTCGGGGATTGCCCGTTCGATGGGGAGGCCGGTGTCGTCCACGTCCGGAGGGTAGGGGCGGCCAGGACGAGGCCTTTCCTGTCACACCGCGCTGGCATGGTGGTAGCTGAGCGCGCGGTGCCATTCCCTGGAGGACAGAGGAGGTGTACCGTGCATGACATGGCCACAGAAACCTTGCAGCCGGGCGATCGAATTCCGATGTCGTGGGACGAGTACGAAGCTCTCGGGCCTGAGGTCCGAGGCGAGTACATCGACGGGGCGCTCGTGATGAGTCCCTCGCCCACTCAGCCCCACCAGCGGATTTCGCTTCGCCTCGCGATGTTGCTCCACGAAGCGCTGCCGAAGGGATACGACGTCATCGAAGGATGGGCCTGGAAGCCCGCAGCAGACGAGTTCATCCCTGACCTGATGGTCTTTGATTCGACTGACGAACAAGCCCGACTGACTGCGCTCCCCCACCTCGTAGTCGAGATTCTCTCGTCGGAACCCGCCCGAGACATGATCCGCAAAGCGCGCAAGTACGCCGCCGCCGGCCTGGAGCGTTATTGGATTGTCGACCCCGGCGAGCCTGGTGACGTAACCGCGCCCGGGGTACCCGAGCTGATCGAGCACCGCGCCGTCGACGGCGTCTTGGTCGAACAAGGCAGGTACCAGCCGGGCGCGACCGTCACGCTCGAGGCAGCTCCCGACACGTTCGTCTCCTTCGATCCAGCGATCTTCCTCGACTGACCCAATCTGCGCACTGAGTCCGACCCGATAGTGAGAAGCGCCGCACTGTGCGGTCGCCGTCAGCT
>JBFIXI010000142.1:0-3714 GCA_041605955.1 Acidimicrobiia bacterium | reverse complement strand
CGCGCCGGCCGAGTCCGCCGAGAGAGCGGCATCCGGCTCCCCGACGCCCTCATCGCAGCAACTGCGATCGAACACAAGCTTGGTCTGGCCACCCGGAATCGATACGACTTCGAGCCGGTGCGAAGCCTCCGCATCAGAGACCTGTAACAGCGCTCGTAGGTGCCGCTCGGCGCTATTGAGCGACGCGGGCGTCCTCGCTCGGGAACCGTTGATCTGAGCGGAGGCACCTCGGCGATTCGACTTCGAGAGACCGCTACTGGCGTTCAACGGAGGGCGGGTGCAGTGGCTCGGGCAGGAACACGGCACCGGAGCCTCGATCGGCGACGATGTCGTTCGGGTTGCTCAAGCGGCACCGTTGCAGGCTGAGACAGCCGCATCCGATGCAGCTGTCCAACCCATCACGCAACCGCTCCAGCGCCCCTATCTCGTCGTCGAGGCGATGCCGCCAGGATCGGGAGATCCGCGTCCAGTCGGCCTTCGTGGGCGTGCGCTCGGCGGGGAGAAGCGAGAGCGCTTCCTTGATTTCCTCCAGGGTCAGTCCGACGTGCCGCGCCGCGGCGATGAAGGCCAAACGACGGAGTTCGCTGCGCCGGAACCGACGCTGACCACCTTGTGTTCGGGACGCGTCGATGAGGCCTTCCCGCTCGTAGTACCGAAGGGCCGAGGCGCTGAAGCCGCTCCGTGCTGCGGTTTCGCTGATCGTGAGCACATCCTCCATAGGGCGAGATTATGTCTTGACTTGAAGTCAACTTCAAGTTGTACGGTCTGATACACAGTCACACCGACAGGAGGAAGACATGCCAAATGCATTGATCACTGGAGGCTCGAAGGGCCTGGGCAGGGCCCTTGCCCTGGCGCTCGCTGACGACGGCTGGGACGTCGTCATCACGGCCAGGACCCAACACATGCTCGAGGACGTGGCTCGGGAGGGCGCCCCCCGCATCCGGGCCATCGCCGGCAACATCCGCGACGAGTTGCACCGGGTCCAGCTGGCCGACGCAGTAGGCCCGAGTCTCGACCTCCTTGTCAACAACGCCAGCCACCTAGGCCCGAGCCCGCTACTCCCGATTGGCGCCGTCGACAATGACGAACTGCACGCCGTGTTCGACACCAACGTCGTGTCCCCGCTCGCACTGCTCGGAAACGTCCTTCCTGCGCTCAAGCAGGGCGACGGCGTCGTCATCAACGTCTCTTCCGACGCCGCAGTCGAGGCCTACGAGACGTGGGGGCCGTACGGGGCATCCAAGGCAGCGCTCGACCATGCCAGCGCAGTGTTGGCCAGGGAAGAGCCCCGCCTGAGGGTATACGCATTCGACCCAGGTGACATGCGCACCGACATGCACCAGGCCGCCTTCCCGGACGAGGACATCTCCGAAAGGCCCCTGCCAGAGACAGTCGTGCCGCTCCTGCGGTATGTGGTGTCGAGCGGGCTTCCCTCGGGACGGTACGCCGCCAGCGACCTGCGAGCCGATGTCCGATGACACTCGGAGCAGCCAAGCTGCGATCCGCGCTCCCCGAGGATCGAGCGGCGAGTGCGCCGCCCGAGGCACGGGGCCTCGAGCGCGACGAGGTACGCCTGATGGTCGCCTCCCCCGATGGCTACGTCGATACGACCCTCCGCCGGCTTCCCGCGTTCCTGGCACCGGGCGACCTGCTCGTAGTCAACACCAGTCCGACCATGGCGGCGGCGGTGGCCGGCGCCCGGAGCCGCCTCCCCGTTGTTGTTCACCTATCCACGCCCCTCGACGACGGCAGGTGGGTGATCGAGCTGCGACGGCCCGATGCGGAGGGACCGATCCTCGACGCTCGACCCAGCGAGCAGGTCGGAGTGCCCGACGGCTCGATCGTGCTCGAGGAAGCGGCGGATAACGGCACACGCGGAACGGTTCGCCTGTGGCGAGCGAGCATCGACGTCGCCGGCGGCGTGCGCTCCCTCATACGCCACCACGGCAGACCAATCCGTTACCCCTACGTAACCGGGGAGTGGCCCCTCTCCGCGTATCAGACGATCTTTGCCGATCGGCGCCGGTGGCCGGGCAGCGCCGAGATGCCAAGCGCAGGCCGACCGTTCACGGCACGACTGGTGCGGGCACTGCGGAGAAACGGGGTGGATCTCGCCGCCATCGAGCTCCACTCCGGGGTGTCCTCCCAGGACGCCCACGAGCCTCCTCAGCCCGAACGATTCGCGGTCTCGAAGAAGACGGCGTCACTCGTCAACACGAGGCATAGGCGCAATGGGCGCGTGATCGCTGTCGGGACGACCGTCACCCGCGCCCTCGAGTCCGCCGTCGCCGAAAACGGAACGATCGTTGCCTCGACAGGATGGACCGACCTCGTGCTCGGGCCCGATCGTCCAGCGCGTATCGTCGATGGGCTGATCACCGGATGGCACCCCCCGGAGGCGTCCCACCTCGACCTATTGCGGGCAGTGGCGGGTACGAAGCTGGTGGCGAGCACCTATGACCGCGCCATCGCCGGCGACTACCTATGGCACGAGTTCGGCGACTCGTGTCTCCTGCTCGGCGAACGGGCCGCTGAACCACCGATCCGGAGTCGGTTGATCTAGCTGACCCGACGAACTTGATCGATACCGCACATTACGCGCGGCGGTCAGCGTGGCGCTGCGCCGACAGAGCGCAAATCGGACCCGCACTAGGAGCGGCCGAGCCGCCCGGTCGAGCGAGCGACCGGCGCAGCGAGCGCCGACGTGTCTGATAGGGCTGTCGGGGTGCTGCGGGAGATTGTTCCGTAGCGTTGCAGGGGTCCCGGTGGGTATCGCTCTCGACGTGCCTGCCGCCCGAATGGGTCGGCTTTCGAACGAGCTGTCGTGCCTACCGGGATCGCTGCTGACGGTGTGGCTCGAAACAGGCGTAGCACGCAGATCCGTATCAGGAGTGCCCACCGTTGGATCCACCGACCCCCAACCATGAGGAGGTGTGTGATGTCGGTGATGATCGGAATCGACCCCCACAAAGGATCCCATGCCGCGGCAGCGGTGAACGGGCACGAAGAGGCGATGGCGGAGCTCGAGGTTCGCGCCACCCGCCCTCAGACCAGCGAGCTGCTGGCGTGGGCGGAGCGGTTCCCCGTACGGCGGTGGGCAATTGAGTCCGCCAACGGCCACGGCTATCTGCTGGCTCAGCAGCTGGTGGCCGCCGGTGAACACGTGGTGGAAGTGCCCTCAACGCTGTCAGCGCGGGTGCGGGTGCTCGATTCGACCCGGTCGCAGAAGAACGACGCCAACGATGCCCGGTCGGTGGCGATCGTGGCCTTACGGCAACCCAATCTGCGAGTCGTGACCGCCGAAGATCACATAGCGGTGCTACGCATGCTGGCGAAACGCCACAAGCAACTCGCCTCACTCAAGACCCAGGCCGCGGCCCGGCTCCACGCCGTGCTCGCTGCGTTGATCCCTGGCGGACTGGGCAAAGAAATGGTGGTACGACAAGCCTCGCAGCTACTGCGCCGCATCCGACCCGCGTCGATGGTCGAAGCCGAACGTAGACGCATCGCCCACCAGCACCTGGCCGAGGTGCGCCGTCTCGAGAAGGAACTCAAAGCATCCAAGGCAAGCCTCGCCACCGCCGTCGCAGCCTCTGGCACATCACTGGTCGAGATCTACGGGGTCGGCCCCGTCGTGGCCGGCCTCTTGATCGGCTACAGCGGCGACATCACCCGGTTCCCCACCCGACATCACTACGCCGCCTACAACGG
>JBFIXI010000141.1:0-3938 GCA_041605955.1 Acidimicrobiia bacterium | reverse complement strand
GAGGTGATCCCGGTGGCGGAGCATATCCGGGCCGTGGTCGAGCCGACGGTCGAGCTCGACGGCGACCAGGCACATGTGTCGGTGTCGATCGGGATCGTCACGATCTCCCCGTCCGAGGCCAGGACCGAGAACCCCCTTGCCGTGCTCCGAGATGCAGACACCGCCATGTTCGTCGCCAAGGAACGGGGCCGGGCGCGTTGGGAGCTGTACTCGGAGAACCTCTCCGGCAAGGCCGAGAAGCGCCGCTTGCTGGAGGTAGACCTTCGCAAGGCCGTCGCCGCCGATCAGTTCGAGGTCGTCTACCAACCGATCGTCGATCTCAGGACGAAACGTCCCAAGGGGGTCGAGGCGCTCGTCCGATGGCGTCACCCGACGAATGGGTTGCTCTTGCCGGGACGGTTCCTGGAGACGGCGGAGGAGTCCGGGGTGATCGTCGACATCGGTGCCCAGGTGTTGCGTGAGGCGTGCAAGACGATGGCCAGCTGGAACCGGCGTCGCGAGCGGCCGTTGTGGGTGGCCGTCAACGTCTCCGGGCGCCAGCTCGGGCGGGCCGAGTTCCCCGACATGGTTCGCTCCGCACTGGCGAGTTCGGGTCTCGAGCCGGGTCAGCTGCGGTTGGAGGTGACGGAGAATGCGCTCGTCGGGACGTCGCATTCGGCTATCAGGGAGGTTTCGGCGCTGCACGAGCTGGGTGTGGGGCTGGGCCTCGACGACTTCGGCACCGGCACGTCTTCGTTGACGTTCGTGCAGACGCTTCCCATCGACTTCATCAAGATCGACAAGTCGTTCGTCCGCGCCATTCGAAGCGATCAACCGACATCCACCGCGGTGGCCAGCGCCCTGTTCGCCTTGACCGACGCACTCGGAATCGAGGCCATTGCCGAAGGGATAGAGAACGAGCAGCAGGCTGCGGAGCTTCGCCGGCTGGGCGGTGCGACGGGCCAGGGCTTCCTGTACGCCCGACCGGCGCTCTCTGCCGACGTCGAGCCGATCCTCGACCTAACGCCACGAGTCAAGCCGGTGGTCCGGCTTCCCTGATTGGCAGCGGGGGCGGGATCTGACCCGCTCACGCGCGGTTTGGGAGAAGCCGTCTTGGTCGCACGATGACGGCGTACTCCGTGACGTCATCGCCCCGGGTGAGGCCTTGTCGGGATGTGAACGTGCGACCTTCGGTGTCGCCGGCCCGGTCGCGACCCGTTGCGTCTTGGATCAGGCCCGCCGCTCGGTGGGGGTAGCTCGGGGCGCCCGTTCGATGCGTCGCGATCGTTTCCGGGTGGATTCGCTTCTCCAGCTTGGGTCTCCCAGTATTGGTCGCCAATTGAGGGTCACGCCACGGGATGTCAGAGGTTTCGCCACGGTGAGATCTCGCGCTGTGGCTAGGCGAGATGGTTCCAGGAGGTCACCCATAACGGATGGCCGTTGTCTCCAATCGACTTTGAGTAACCCCCATTCTCCCGAGTGCTCTGTCGCGCTAAGGCATCTGGTTGAGAACCATTTCCCGCATCATCGCTCTATCAGCGACGACATGGGTCTCGTAATCCACCTTGTAGGGCAGTGCCTCGCCGAGGAACAGGGCGAGGGACATGTTGTCCGGGGTTTCGATGACCAGGTACTCGACATGATCGGGTGCAGCGTTATACAGGTCGCGAATGGTCACCCCGAACTTCGCGGCGACCTCGTCAATCTTGGGATAGGCCTCCATCGCCCTCGCCCGCAGGTCGGGGTCGAAGCCGGGACAGTTGTCGACGTCGTGTCGGAGGGTGGCATGGACGAGCATCAGGTCTCCTTCCATTCGCATAGCGAGCAACACCTACGGCGTCGGGAGGACGCCGCTGGGCCGATCGTGACGGACCCCCTCTTCGGGTCGCTAGAGGCAAAAGTCCCGACGCCGCAAAGGTGACGGCCTGCGCTCATCCCGCCGAGTTCACGGTCGTGCACCCTCGTGTCGCGTCCACCCTTCTGTGCTGCCCTTGGGTCGCTGCTCTTCACACCACTCCATCGACGAAGTCGACCACGGCCTGGATCAGCCTCGAGCCGCTGGTCAGTTCGACGTCGTTGTGGCGGGCGTCTTCGAACGTCACCATCTCTTTGGGTTCGCGGGCGGCGGTGAACACTTCCTCGCTGCGGCGGTAAGCGACGATCTCGTCTTTGCGGCTGGCCACCACGAGAACCGGAGCAGCGACCTCCTGAATCCGGTCGGCAGTCGGCCAGCGGTCTTTGAGCAGCCAGCCGACCGGCAGGAGCCAATAGTGATCCCGCCCCACGTCCACGAGCGACGAAAAGGGGGAACGGAGGATCAGCGCCGCCGGAGCATGAGCGGCGGCGACCTCGGTGGCGACGGCAGCACCGAGCGACTCTCCGAATAGGAGGAGCGGAGCCGACGTTCTCGATGCGAGGTAGGTCGCCGCCGCCTTCCCATCGCGGATGAGCCCAGTCTGAGAAGGACGGCCGGGGTTGTTTCCGTAGCCTCGGTAGTCGAAGAGCAGCGTGGTGAAGCCATGCGAGCTGAACGACCGTGCCAGGTCCGCCCGATCAGCACGGTTGCCCGCGTTGCCGTTGAAGACGACGATCGCCGCCCGCTCCGGTCCGTCGGCCGGGGCCAGCCACCCGTGTAGCTCGAGCCCGTCCTCGGTGGGGAACGAGACTTCCTCTGCACCCGGAAGTAGGGAAGCGAGGGGCGGAACGGTGCCATCCGGGAAATAGATGAGGCTCCGTTGAAACACCCACAAAAGGCCGACCACCGCCAGCACCAGAACGGCGAAAGGGGCGATGAGGGTCACGACTCGTCGAACCATGGTGTGCGCGTTCGGCTGCTCACACGTTCAATCTAGGTCGCCGTGCCGGCTGCTGAACCAGGCCTGATTTCACATCGGAAACAACAAAAGCCAGGCATGGCCTGACTTTCGCCGTTCGTAGCGGGGGCGGGATTTGAACCCGCGACCTTCGGGTTATGAGCCCGACTAGTGGCTCCGAAAGGACGATCGAAGGTGCCGGATAGCGATGCTCTACGTCACTTCGCCACGGATCAGCTGCTAACAGATGACGGGTGGTGACGACCCATGCCAGGCGGTCGGGCACCAGTCTGGCACCAGGCGCCAGGGCCCCCAATTGGGCGAAAGGGTGCTTTCCGACGACCCGCGCCCCACAATCCGGGGTTTGCACCCCAGCCCCTGTTGCATGATGTGCCGGATCCCGGACGCCAACAAGCGCCTTACAGGACCCCCAGATTGATAGATGCGCTACCTGCGAGCGGCTAGGCGAGTGTCCTTCCAGATAGCGTTACAGGTAGCGCATAGTGCCGGTTCCAGGACGCTTGAGGGTGCCCGGTTTCACTCGAGGAGGCCGCTGATCTGGGCGGGCTGAAGAAGGTTGGCCGTAACATGACGAGACCTGGTACAAGATTTCGTCGATGCTCCACAGCTGCCTCGGCATCTCGCCCGTCATCACCCATCACTTCGGTGTAGCTCCGCCGTGTGGAGTCGGCCTCATCTCGAGCTCCTTCCTCAGAGCCCTCGATGTAACCAACCTCTGTCAGTTCTATCCCTAGTCGTCCTGCGTTCCATTTGCGCGTTTGCGGACATCTTCGACCACTCGTTGCGTGTCGGGACGATCTCGGAGTTTGTCGATCTCTTCGACCAGTCGTTGTGTGTCGGGACGGTCCCGGAGTTTGTCGATCTCTTCGACCACTCGTTGCGTATCCGGACGGCCTCGCAGTTTGTGCCATTCGTTGACAAGCCTTCGAAACATAAGATCACCTTTCCAGACAGGAAGGCGATCGGCGTGGGAGGGTTCCTACCGCCCGGGTTCCTTCCTTGGTGCCCCCAGAACTCCGAAAGCCCGACTTCGGGACGTTGGGGATGATTGGGTCGATTCTACGGCCGCGGGACGCGGCGCGGCGACGGATCGAGACCACTCGGCGCTGATCGGGTTAGAGCTCT
>JBFIXI010000140.1:0-4056 GCA_041605955.1 Acidimicrobiia bacterium | reverse complement strand
GTCGACCGGCACCAGCTCGTCGACCGGCACCAGCTCGCGTAGTCGTTGTGGAAGTGAGCCGGGCAAGGTGGCGACGATCGGCCGAGTGCCTCAGGCGACGGCGATGGCAGCCACCACGGCGATGGGGAATGAGGCCAGGGCGGCGGCTCCGTCGATAGCAACTCGGGTCGGTTCATATCGCTGCCACTGCTGATGCAAGTACGCAGTGATCGTCAGCCATACGAGCCAGAAGATCAGAACAGCCATGCCTTCCACCTAACTCGCACCCTTAGCCCCTTTCCGCCGTGTCCCGCCGCATCGAGGCGGCGACGGAATCTGCCTACTCTCAGCATACCGACCCGGCTGTCCGGATGACATGGCGTTATGGCCCTAGCTTCCGTTGGCCGATAGTGGCCTTCGCCTCTGGTCGTCCTCAACCCGGGATGGTGTAGTCGGGCCGAATGGCTGGGTCGCCTCGTTGCCGGTGGCGCCACAACAGTTGCCTGCCGACGATGAGCGATTCCGATTACCGGATGGGTGCGAACAGCGTCGCGAGTCAGCCCGGTCGGAGTCCGTGCCGCGAAAGGAGCGAGGATGTCCGTATACAAGGTGGTCGAGCTCGTAGGTACCAGTCCATCATCGTGGGAAGAGGCCGCCAAGGCGGCAGTCGCCACCGCAGGCCAGTCGCTGCGCCACCTCCGTATCGCCGAAGTCAGCGAGCTGGACATGTCGCTGGCGGAGGACGGGACCGTCAAGGAATACCGCGCCAAGGTGAGGCTCTCCTTCAAGCACGAAGCGAGCGACTAAACCCGCGATCACGGTCGCCGGGTGCCACAGCTCAGCGCCAAGCCACGCGGGCGACGGTGGCCGTGCTGCAGTAGAAGACGTCGCGGTTCCCACCGGGGGTGAGGAACATCCCGTTGGCAATCCGCGATCCGGTGGCCACTCCGTCGATCAGGCTGCCGGTCGCAAAGTCTACGACGACCACGTCGTCGCTGCCTTCGACGGTGAAGTCGCTGATCACCAGCTCGCCCGACTCGGGAAACACCACCGGCTGCATGGTGGGGCGGATCTCCAATTGCCACGACACTTCGAGATCGGCCCCACCGGCAGCAATTCCGGCGAGCCCGCCGTTGATCGAGTCCCACGCGACCGCAATGCCGAGCTCGGGTACGTTGACGGGGGGAGCAATGATGCCGCCTCCGGGAGTGCCGAAGGGCTCAACCGATCGGACATCTGTCGGGTCGTCGAGGCTGATTCGAATGAGCCGCTGGGCACCGGACCATGGAGCCGGCCGGCGCCATGAGAGCGCTGAACCGGGCCACGCCTCGTACCGGCCGTTGGGGTGAGTGGCGTGTATCAACCGGACCGATTCGATGTCGCCGCAGTCCATGACCCAGCACGCTCTATCCGACAAGCAGGAGTCCCAGGCGAGGCCCCACGGGCCGCCGGCATGGCGGTAGCGGGGACGCCAGTCGTCGATCGCAAGCACATCCGCCTCGACGCGCAGTCGCCAGACGTGTTGGCTTCCGGGCACGTAGATCAGCTCGCCGCCTCCCATCTCGACGTCGGCGGCAATGCGTCCCATAGATCCCTCGCCAAGTGTCAGCGGCTCCCCGATGAGCTCCAGCGTGTCCGGGTCCAGGCGGGTGATCGTGGTGCCCTCCTGCCCTTCGAGGCGGAGGTCTTTGGTGACGAGTGTTGCGTCGGACAACGCCAGCAGGCCGTTGTGGCTGCGATCGACCGGCAGTCGCGCCTCGGCCAGTACCGACAGGTCGGTTGGATCGAGCCGATGCAGATACGATCCGTTGACCGACGTGATCGATCCGTTGGCATGAGCCAGGATCGCACCACACCAGACATGATCGCCGCACGGCAGCTCCGGTGTGGACGCAAGCGGTTTTCAATGATTCAGGATCGATCCGCTGTACCCACCCAAACGGCGCCGGGCCGCTGAACGCCGCCATCGTTCCTCCGAGATACCACTCTCCGGGATCACGCTCGACGACCATCACGTTCCAGCGATCGTTGCGCACTGCGGTGACCTCTGCGGACGCTCCGGCAGCGTCGAGCCGGCCAACCGCGGCCTTTTGGCGTCGATTGCCGCCACGCTCCACCGGCCACGGCGACGGCCAATAGCCCGGGTGCGTCGCGGCCCGATCGTGCAGCGTGTAAGGCACCGCACTCGACCCGGCCAGCTCGGCGCCGCGGTGATCAGGTACGTTTCGCAATGACAGCCATCGTTACCGCAAGACAAAGGAGTTGATGTGCGTTTCGTGCAAACGATCACCGTCCGCACCACCGACGAGAAGGCGCTTGCAGAGTTGATGACCGACTGGCATGAGGCCGAAGCCGGCAGGGCGCCCGGCTATCACGGCAGTCGGCTTCTGGCGGACCGGGACAACCCCGGGACCTATATGGTCGTAGTCGACTTCTCCTCGGCCGATGAGGCGCAGAGGAACAACGATCGGCCCGAGACCCAGCAATGGGGCGAGCAGCTGGCAGCCCTGATCGAATCAGACCCCGTGTTTGCCAACTTCGACGAGATCCAGGACCTGAACTAGCAACGCATCCAGGCAGGCTGGCCGGAACACTTCGAGCGGTAGCCGAGGGTTGCTTGTCAGCCGGCTCCCTGTAAGGCCACCAGCTTGGAGTTGGGAGCGATGCGCTGCCGGACCGGAGCCCACTCCTGATAGTCGGGGCTGTTGTACCAAGCGAGCAGCTGCTCCATGTCCGGGAACTCGATTATCACCATGCGCTCCGGCTCCCATTCGCCTTCGAGCACGATCGTGTCGCCTCCGCGTGCAAGGTACACGCCGCCGTACGAAGCGGCGGTGGCCACCGCAGCTTCGAGGTAGCCGCTCGCCCGGTAAACGTCGATGTCGTCGGGCATGACGTCGGCCAACAGATAAGCCGCCATCTGCGCCGCTCCTCTCCCTCGGCACCGGTCGGCCGAGCGTAACGTGGTGGCCCGAGGCATGCACCTCAGCCGTACCCTGCGGTTGCCGCACGGGGCGGGGTAGCTTCGTGAAGCCGGGTTCACTGCGTAGTCGGAGCATTCATGCCCAATCTCGACAACGACGACGAGCGCATCCAGAGTGACTCCGCGCAACCGCCGCCCGACGACATCGGCGTCGGTTCACCCGGTGACCACTCGCATTCAACGACCGACCCGACCGCCCTGCCGACTCCCGACACCTCTGCCGGCCCCTCGCCTGAGGTTGCTCCTCGGCCTGCCTCGGGGTTGATGTGGCTCTTAGGCGCTCTGGCCGGGCTTTCATTGGTGGGTGTCTTCGTCCTCGGGTTCATGTTGCTCGGAGCACATAGTGACCGGGACGATGCCCGGTCCGACCTGGCTGCCCGTGAGGCCGAACTCGACCAGTCGCAGAACGATTTGGCGGACGCGCGGCAAGTCCAGGTCAATCAAGAAGCGGAGCTGCGTGGCATCAGCGACCGGCTTGCGGTGCTCGAAGGGGAGCTTGCCGCCAGAGACGACGAGTTGGCTGCGGCGGGTCTCGAGCTGGCTGAGGCTGCCCGGACTCGTCAGGGCGTAATCGACTTCCTGGCACTCAGCTTTGGGCTCGGTGCCGGGTTGGAGGAACCGGACGCGGCTTGCGTAGCGGAGGCACTGGCCGCGGAGACCCCGCTGGCCGAGATACTGGACATCATGCTGGTCGTGGGCGCCCTGGACACGGCCGATTTCACCGATCCCGAGCTGCTCGACCTCGGCTTCCTGGTGTTGAAAGCCGCCAACACGTGCGACATCCCCCTGGACAGCCTGGGGGGCAGCCTTCAGCCGGGTTTCACCTACGGCGACAACACCAGGCTCGACGCTCTCTGGGACGACTGCTTTGCGGGCAACGGCGCCGCTTGCGACGACCTGTACAACCTGTCGGAGTACGGCAGCGACTACGAGCGATTCGGAGCAACTTGCGGCGAGCGTTACAGCGTCGCGGCGGCTCCCCCGAGCTGTGCTACGGCTATCGGTGGCGATGCCTGATGCAAACGACGGCTGTCATGCTGGAGATCACCTGCGAACTTCGCCTCCCGCACACAGATTGACCGGGGCGGCACCGG
>JBFIXI010000139.1:0-4146 GCA_041605955.1 Acidimicrobiia bacterium | reverse complement strand
TCTACGAGTCGCTGGCGGCCGATCTCACTGATAGCAGGTTCGTTCGATTCCTCCTGGATGAGGAGAAGCGCGGGTTGGCCAACTTGGGCAGCGAGCACTTCGAGCGGCTGTCCAGTGGGCGGTACCGATTCTCCACCGATGGAGAGTTCCGGGTTGTCGATCTGACTTCAGCCGACGCGGTTCGCAAAGCAGACTCACTGTCGGGCGGGGAGACGTTCCTGGCTTCGCTCGCGTTGGCGCTGGCGCTGGCAGAGATGGTGGCCCGCACCGGCGGGCGACTGGATGCCTTCTTCCTGGATGAGGGATTCGGCACCCTCGATCCGGAGCATCTCGACCTGGCGATGGAGGGCATCGAGCAGCTCGCGGCCGATGCCTCCGATCGTCTCGTGCTGGTGGTCAGCCACGTGCCCGCCATGCGGCACCGGCTCGAAGACTTGATCGAGCTGGATCGGAACCCGGTGACAGGCGATACGGTGGTGATTCGTGCTTAGCCGGGCTACGGCCGCTTAGGATCCCCGCATGCCTGGACCGCTCGCCGGGATTCGTGTGATCGAGCTCGCTGCCATTGGCCCAGTTCCGTTCTGCGGGATGTTGCTCGCCGACATGGGCGCCGATGTCGTCCGGGTGGACCGCGCCGGTGGCGATCCCGCGCTGGGTGGTCTCGTCGATGTATGCGGGCGGGGTAAACGGTCGGTGGCGATCGACCTGAAGACGGAGCGGGGACGCGGCATTCTCATCCGATTGCTTGCCGCGACCGACGTCCTGCTCGAGGGCTTCCGGCCGGGGGTGGCCGAACGTCTCGGCGTCGGCCCGGAAGATGTGGAGCCGGTCAACCCGCGCCTGATCTATGGCCGCATGACCGGCTGGGGTCGTGAAGGGCCGATGGCGGCGATGGCCGGGCACGACATCAACTACATCGGGCTCAGCGGCGTTCTGCACAGCATCGGCCTGGATGAGCCAGTCGTGCCGCTGAATCTCGTCGGGGACTACGGCGGGGGGGCGCTCTATCTGGCGGTGGGCGTGTTGGCCGCCCTGCACGAGCGGATCGCGTCTGGTCGGGGACAGGTTGTCGACACCGCCATGGTCGACGGAACCGCTTCTTTGATGACCCCGACTTTCCAACTGGCCGCAGCCGGGCTGTGGCACGACCGACGCAATGCGAATCTGCTCGATGGCGCCGCTCCCTTCTATCGGACCTATGAGACTGCCGACGGGGGCCACATGGCGGTGGGAGCCTTGGAGCCGAAGTTCTACGTTCGGTTACTGCAGCTGCTGGATCTCGACGAGAATGAGCTCCCGGAACAGCTGGACCCCTCGGGCTGGCCGATGATCGCCGCCAAGATGGGCGCCACGTTCAAATCCAGGCCGCGGAGCCATTGGGAGGAGGTCTTCTCCGGACAGGACGCGTGCGCAACTCCGGTCCTTTCACTTGAGGAAGCGCCGCGCCATGCGCACAATCAGGCTCGCAATACCTTTATGAGCACCGCTTTGTATCCAGATCCGGCGCCGGCGCCGCGCTTCTCCCGTACCCCCAGCGTGGCGGGTGAGGCTCCCGCGCGCCCTGGTGCCCACAGCTTGGAGGTGCTGGCCGAGCTGGGCGTCGACGACGCCACTGCTGCGGATCTGGTGGCGAGCGGCATCATTGCGGCGGACGCCCGATGAGGGTGCTGCTGATCGGCGCCCGCGGGCCGACCCGGGAGCTGCTGCGTCGGTTATCCGATCTGTGGGACGTCGTCCTGATCGATACGGACCCGTCTGCTCTGCAAGCGGCCGAAGGAGTGCGTGAGTTCACGCCGGTCGTCGGCGACGGTTCGAGTCAGGTGGTGCTCAAACGGGCCGGCCTCGACGACGCGGCCGCCGTGGTCGCCGCCAGCTTCGACGACGATCGCAATCTCGAGACGCTGCGCATCGCCCGGGACGCGGGCGTCCCTCGCGTCGCCGGAGTGGCCCACAACGTGGAGCGGCTCGACGATTACCGCGAGATGGGAGTGCCGGCAGTCTCTGCGGACACCCTCGCCGCAAGATCTGTGGAAGTTCTGATGGAACCGCGCCGGGTGGTGTCCACGACCTTCGCCGACGGCAAGGCGGAGGCCATCGAGTTCTGGATCGCCCCGGATGCTCCGGTGCGCGGCAAGCGCCTGCGGCAACTGCACGCCGACACCTGGGTGATTGCCGCCGTGCTTCGCAAGGGTGAGCTCATCATTCCCCGCGGGAACACCAAGCTCGAGGCGGGCGACCGGGTGACCGTGGTGGGGGCGGCGGCCGATTTTCCCCGCATCGTCAAGACTTTCACTTCGGGAGAGTCTCGGTTTCCGACCAACTTCGGCCGCAAGGTCGCGGTGGTGCTGGAGGGAGCGGAGGACCTCGACGGCAGGATCGCCGAGGCAATCAGTTTCGTTGGCTCCACTCCGGCCGAGGGTTTGGTCGTAGTCCATCACGACCTCGAGGAGATCCTCGACGTGGGTGAGCAGGACGTCCTTGCCAAGCTGCTCGACGAGATCGATCTGCGCGCCGAGGGAGTCGAGCTGACGTTGCGTCCGGCGACGGGAGATCTCGAGGCGGCGCTCTTGGCATTGCCGGAAAGCGAGAGTGTCGGCATGCTGGTGACCACGTTGGAGGCGGGCACGTCGCTGTGGGCGCGTCGCCGCATCGCCACGAAGATGAACCGCTACGCGGCTGCCGGTATCCCGATCCTGTTGGCGCGGGGCCGGCATCCGTATTCCGCGGTGCTCGTGCCGGCCCGGCGCACGGTGGCCGGTGAGGTGGCAGCGCGCGCCGCCATCGACATCGCCCGAACGACCTCGGCAGCCCTGGTCGGCGTCTCGGCCGTGGCCCCGGCTTTTGCCAGCGGTCAGGAGGCTGTCGACGATGCTCGGGAATCGGCGGCCTGGCTGCGTGAGGAAGCCGCCGTCCAGGGAGTTCAGGTGCGCCGCCGGGTGCGTCGGGGCAACCCGGTGCGTGTCATCGAGGAACTGTCGGCGACCGCCAGCTTGCTGGTGATCTCGATGCCCACCCGAGGCTTCAGCATGCTACGACCTGGGATCACCGGACACCTGCTGGGACGGGTGGCGTCATCGGTGCTCCTGGTACCCCGCCAGCTCTGATGGGCGGCGGAGTAGCCGTCGGCAGTGTCCTGCCTAGTGCAGTTCCGATCATTCTCATCGGGCTGGGCGCCTTCACACTGCCGCTGATCGCGGCCCGTCTCAAGCTGCCGGCCGTGGTCCTCGAGCTCGTGTTCGGCTTGCTCGTGGGCCCCGTCTTCCTGCTTGTCGAATCGGGAACTCCGGACGCGGAGTTCATCGAGCTGCTTGGTGAGCTGGGACTGCTGCTGTTGATGTTCCTCGCCGGCTTCGAGATCGATTTCGAGCGACTGGAGCGTCAGGGGCCGGGTCCGCTATTGACCGGGGGCGGCTTGTTCGCGGTTTTTCTGATCGCTGCCTGGTTTGGCTTCGGTCTGCTCGATCCGGCATCGGTCAACGAGCACATCTTCCTCACACTGCTCATATCTGCAGCCTCGCTTGGCATCGTGGTGCCCGCCCTGCGAGCCACCGGTCGGTCCGGCACTCGCCAGGGGCAGCTCACGATCGTGACCGCCATCATCGCCGAGTTTGGCTCTGCCACCGCCATCGTCTTCTTCGGTGTGCTCGTCGCCAGCGGCGGGGGCTGGCGCCTGCTGTCGGTGCCCCTGCTGTTTGCGATCATGGGGGCCGTGCTCGGCATCATGCGCCGTGCCGCCTGGTGGTATCCGGAGCGGTTCGAGCGGCTGTTCGCCAAGGATGATCCCGACGAGCTGGGGATCCGCGCCAGTTTGGCACTCCTGTTCGTGTTCGTCGGGTTGTCGCTGGCGCTCGGTGTGGAGGCGATCCTGGGAGCGTTTCTCGCCGGAGCGCTGTTTGCCTACATCTTCCGCAACATCGACGAGTTGGAGACTCGCCTCACCGGGTTCTCCTACGGCTTCTTCATTCCAGTCTTCTTCATCAACGTGGGGATTGGCTTCCCGCTGTCCGAGCTGGGTGAGCCGGGAGTGCTGGCGCGGGCGCTGGCGCTGATCGGGATTGCCATCGCCATCAAGGTGGGGCCGTCGTTGCTGCTGACGCTGCGGGGGCTGAGCGTCACCGAGTCGCTGGGCTCCGGAGTGCTGTTGGC
>JBFIXI010000138.1:0-4209 GCA_041605955.1 Acidimicrobiia bacterium | reverse complement strand
GGCGAGCACATGAGATGTGGAGGTCCACGGCTGTCCTTCGCCGCGCCACGGCTTGCCAGGCCCCTGGAAGGCTTCGGGTCCCGGCCATACGAAGTCTGCAGGAAAGTGGGCACCACCCGCCCATTGGCCGTCGTCATCCTGAGCGGCGAGCAGTTGTGCACCCCACCCTTCGGTTTCAACCTTGGCGCGCTCCGCTGCCCACGCCGGCTTGGGTAGGTCGAGAAGGTCTCGCATCACCTGCCAGCGAATCGAAGGATCGGAGTCGAGCAGCCACGTGATCACCTCGGGGTGCTCGCTCTGGCCTGGGGCACGTCGCTCGGCGGGTTGGTTCATGGGATCTTGGCTAGGAATCGCGGTGCCCGTTTCATCAGGAGACTCGATTCCGGTCGCAATGCACCATATCGTCTGGCCACTGCTGCGGGTTCTCGATGGAGACATCGATGTCCGGGTTCGTAGTCGGTCCAGTGACCGTAGGGACCGACACGCCACCTAGATCGTCGCCACCTTCGTCGTCGGCGCCTCCCGCTGAGCGATATGGGCGTCGCCCGCCGACCCCGGTGGGCGGCGCCCACCCGCCCCGCTTGCCGGTCACCGGACGCCTCTGCAGACGCAGGAACCGCCCGTCTACCGTCATTCCGTGCTGCCGGGGAAGCTGTTGCCTATAGGCGCCTCCCGGATGAGGTCAGCGCTAGACCTCGGTGTCAGGCAACCAGCTTCTCTGCTGCGGTCTGGTCGTAGTCGAAGTTCCACACCTCAGCCGTCTTGCCATCGACAAAGCGGTAACTGAGAACAGCCCACAGCTCGTAGTGTTCGCCACCCTTATGGGCGGTCGCTTTGTGGAGGCTGAACCCCTCATTGTCGTCAGCGAACACCGATTGCAGCTTGACTTTGAAGGTGCCCTCCGTAGCGGCCGCCAGTTTGCCGAATAGACCCAGGATCGCGGCGGGACCCTCATAGTCGCCGACGAGGCGACCGCTGCCTCCCACGTGCCACGCGATGTCAGATGTCCAAAGCGTCTGCAACGTCGCCATGTCTCCCTTGGAGAACAAGTCGTACGCCTCACGGACTAGGTCCGCATTGGGATGAGCCATGTTGCTCCTTCTACTGGACTCGCATCGAGCTTACGCGTCGCTGCCGCATTGCGCCCGCTGAACCGACCAGCAAACCGATCACTCGATTTGCGCTCTGACGATCGCGCGGCCGGACCGATCCGAACGAACGCCACTGTTGCGCGCGCTGCCTCTTCGATCTTGGTGGCGCAGGTACGTTGACAGGCCCATTGGCACTGGTGGAGGTGGTTGCCGTGGGCACATGATGTTGGGGAGATGGTCGTCAGGTACGGCCGGGGGCGTGGGAGATAGGGATCGTGCGGCGGCTGCTTGCTGCAACGTGTGCGATTGCGCTGGCTGCGGGAAGCTGCGGCGACTCCGGAGTCACGTCGGGCGAGGGCGGATCGCTCCCGGCTCCCGAGGTCGCGTCTGCGGTGGATGAACAGCAGTTCGAACGCTTCGCTAGGCAGATGGACTACTTACGGGAGCAGCTCCGGATCCCGGCCATGTCGGTTGCTGTCGTCGAGGATCAGCAGCTGGTGTGGGCCGAGGGCTTCGGGTACGCCGACCTCCGCGAGGAGGTCCCGGCCACGGCGGACACTCCCTATCACCTGGCCTCGGTGACAAAGCCCGTTGCCGCTACGGTCCTCATGCAGCTGGTCGAAGAGGGCGAGCTCGCGCTCGACGACACCGTCGACCGATACGGCGTCGAGCTGGATCGGGCCGGCGAAATCGAGGTGCAGCACCTACTCACCCACACCTCGGCGGGGGTTCTCGGCGAGGTGCATTCCTACGACGGCAACCGGTATGGGGAGCTAGGTGAAGTGATCGAGGCCGTCACCGGACAGACCTTCCGCAGCGTGATGTACGAGCGTCTCATCGAGCCACTGGGCATGACGCGCACGACCGGCAACACCCCCGCCTGCGACGAAGTGGTTCCCGAGGAGATCGCAGCCGCCGAGGCGGCCGTCCGCGGTGGCATGGCGAGGCCATACCAGCTCGACCGCGACTACGAGGTCGTGGAGTCGGATTACCCCATGGCCTACAACCCAGCCGCCGGGTTGATCTCCTCGGTGGTCGATCTCGCCGCGTTCGACATCGCTCTTGACCGGGGCCTCCTCCTGGGCGAGGCGGCGAAGGCGGAGATGCTGACCCCGATGGTGTCGACCTTCCAGGACAGCAGCGAGCTGCGGTATGGCCTCGGGTGGTACGTCCAGGACTTCGAGGGAACCCGGATCGAGTGGCATGCCGGAAGGTGGCCGCCGTCGGTGTCGGCGCTCTACATGAGAGTGCCCGACCACAGGCTGACGTTCATCGTATTGGCCAACACGCCGAACCTGACGACGCCGTTCCCGCTCGGGGACGGCGACGCCCTCACTTCCACGCTGGCACTTGCTTTCTACCGGGAGTTCGTGTTCCTGCGTCGTTATGACGCCTCGTTGCCGGTCGTCGACTGGGAAGCCGACGAGGCCGACTTGGTCGCCCAACTCGGTGAGATCACCGATGACGACGTCCGCCGCCTTGTCCAGCGGGAGCTGTGGTCGTACCGGAGGTTGTTCTACAGCGTGGGCCGTGTGGACGTCGTGACCCAACTGCAGCACGTCCGTGACCAGGTGTTCCCCGAGGCTGTGGAGTTGAGCACCTACCTCGCCTCGGCGGCCGACGAGCCGCCCGAGCCGGGAATAGAAGTGAGCGCCGCCGACCTCGAGCCCCTCGTCGGCACCTACGTGCTCGATGCCGATGCCAGTCAGTGGCCAGCCGACCTTGGAGAAGACCCCCCCGCATCGGTCCGAGTCTGGCTGGAAGCCGGCCGCTTGGTCTCCTGCGCCCCGGATGGACCTCCATCCATCCTGACCCCCACTGGACCGGTCCGTTTCCAGACGTCGACCGGGCTCGAAATCGAGGGACAGGTCGTGGACGGCGAGGTGCAGTCCGTGACGGCGCGACTCAGCGACGACGTGAACCTCGTGTACGTACCCGCCGGCGGCTGATCCGCACCGAGCACCCGACCTGCGCGCCATCACTCCTCATCCCGCCGAGCGCAGATCGGCACCTGCGCGCTCGTGAGCCCGGCCTCATTAATCCGGCCCCACACCGACCTCCAGATCTGAGCGATAGCCCCCCGACCAAAGAGTGCGCCAAACCGGCACCTCGGCGTGCAGTGCGCAACACCCAGGGCGGCGTTCGATGCCTAGGGCATCGATGTTCCCTTGCATCCACGGATGGGAAAGCCGAGCGGGTTCGAGTGGACGCAACGCAAGAGCGGTGGTGGCGTGGTCACGCGTCATCCAGGGTCACGGGCAACTACAAGCGCGGCAATGAGCGATTGGCGCGCCAGCGCTCCCGGCGCCACAGCAGTTCTTGAATCGGTCGTAGTACTCGTGACCGGCAAGCCCCTTCCGCCACGCGGCGATCGCCCACTCCAGCCTGTCGGATGACGCCCAGAAGAGCGCGCGGCTTTCTTCGCCCTTGAAGACAAGCTCATCCCAACCATTGAAGCCGCCGGCGTCGGTGAGTACGACGGGAACGAAATCGGTGCTGGAGAGGCTGCCATCTATGCGTACGGCCCTGATGCGGACGCTCTGTTCGAGACGATGGAGCCTCATTTGCGAGCATTTGATGCAAGGCCAGCATTCTGTGTGTAGCGGTACGGCCTCGTAGACGCGAACGTGCGCGAACGACGGGTTGCGCTGTAACGCCAATCGCCACCGCGCCGATCACCAAATCGGGCAGGATGGCACTTCGAGGATCGTTCTCCGTGTGGGTGAGTCCCCTCAGTGGTCTGGGTGGCGGACGGCAACGACAGTGAGGCCGACGATCCCGGTGAAGTCGATGGGGTTGCACGTGTGGAGGGGTAGGTCGTTGGCCATGGCGATGGCGGCGATCATGGCGTCATAGGCACGCGCCGCGGGCTTGCGGCCGGCTCTTCGCAGCCCTGCGGCGACTCGACCGAAGCTGCGGGCCGCGGATGCGTTAAACGGCAGCGGATCGAAATCGGCTTCGGCTTGCTGGAGGTGCGCCTGACGGGCGGCTCGTTCCTCGTCGGTCGATGCCACCAGTGGACCCACCGAGAGTTCCGCCAGCGTGATCGCCGTGATCAGCGGCTCGTCGGGGAGCGAGTCGGTGTCCTGCATCCGACCGAGCAGGATGAGCGTGCTGG
>JBFIXI010000137.1:0-4309 GCA_041605955.1 Acidimicrobiia bacterium | reverse complement strand
GACCGTACGGGTGACTCGGAAGAGGCGAACCGATCTTGCACGGATCGCGGCGATCTACGGCGCGGCGGTCCTGGTCGGCCTCCTGGCAGCCCTCGTTGTGCTGGCGTAGCGGCGCCTCACCGCCGGGCTGCTCGGGTCCATGACCACCGACCGTGGTAGCCCTCGTCGACGTCGAGGGATCGGCGCAGACCGTCGTCCTCAACATCCAACAGCCCGGCTAGTCCATCATGCCCGGTCAGTGGCGCCACCGGGGTGCTGACGAAAGCGCAATGACGTCTGTCACCGAGGCCATTACTGAGTCGCTTCGACCCAGCCACGTGCTTTGGGTAGGGTTTCGCAGTAGCTGACACCGATCACTCAGGCGTTCAGCGTGTACAGCACGGTGTTTCCGTCGTAGACCTCGACCTTGCCCGCATCCGTGACCCGTATCGCGACCGGGCCACTGTCCCTATTCGAGATCTTGCCGGTGTACTTCCACACCGGGGAACCCGATATGACTTGAACGGCTCCCGAATCGTCGATGACAACGCTTCCGCCGAGTTCGCTGCGCGTCTCGGTGTGGTGCCACTTGAATTCGCCCTGCTTCTTCAGCGTCAGATAACCGTCCTGCTGCAGCCTGAGAGTGTACTTGCCGTCATCGCTGCTGATGAACTGATTCCGAACAAACGCCCTCGTCGACGTCCCCAGGTCAAACATCGTGATCGGTACCTCGGCAACCAGGCTTGCATCCGGGTCGGACGGCGACGCTCCGGTGTAGATCTTCATCGCCGGTTGGTCGGACCTTGTCTCGATCGCGAGGAACAGCGTGGTGCCGGCGGCAGGAACCGCCGCGGGCGCTTCTGACTCGTGCAGGACGTCCTTGTCGTCGGTTGGCCCGGTGCCGTAGTGTAGTTGGAGCCTGCCCTCGCCATTGATATCCACGTAGAACTCGTACCTTTCGTAGGCGTCGCTTGGCACCGGGCCCCATTGGCCGACCGCATCGAGCTCGGCGCCGGTCGACAGGTCGCCCGCGTACACGCGTAACGCAGCATCGCTGTCGAGCTTCAGTGACCACTTGCGATCGGATGAGACCAGGTAGTCGTCGATACGCAGCAACGGTAGGCCGGTCGTCACCACGGCATGATTCGCCGGCTCGAAGGTTGGCTTCTTGCCAGCGCGGACAACCAGCGTCTGGTCGGCACCCGTCCCTTCGGCACGCACCAAACTGCCTCGAAGACCATTCCGTCCGAACTCCGCTACGGCGGCACTTGGGGGACAGGGAGCAAGTGGTGCGCCCCCGTAGGTGTCGCTCTTCGCGCCGGTCTTCCACGGGTAGAGCGTGACCGATGGCTGATCCTTCCAACCGACGCGGTAGGCCAACAGCCCGGTCGAGCGAGTGGTCGAGTCGGCCGTGACGGATGCCGTCGTCTTGCCGGTCGGACGCGACCACTCCATCACGAACACGCCACCGCCCATCATCGGGTCGAGGGCGAAGACGCCCTTCTTCCCTTGAGCTCCGGCCTGAAAGATCGTCGCCTCTTGAACTCCGCCCTTGATGAAGAAGTAGTCGTCGGTGTTCTCCCACCCCAGCGTGAGCTTCTCCCAGCTCATAAGGTGCCGTGCGGTTCTGCAGTCGGACATCATCGACCAGCCGAAGCTGCGGGCCGGACTGCTGACGTAGAGATCGCGGAGTCCGAGCGCGTGGACGAGTTCGTGAACGACGGTGGCCCAACCGCGGTCCTCGGCTTCACCGTATACCTGTTGGTCGATGAAGACCGTGGGACGACGCTCGCCCGGCGTGGTCGTGAGATCCGACGGGTCCTCGTCGAATGTGCAGGTCATGCGGCTGGAAACCACCGTCCCGCCGGCGGCCGCGACGTTCGGAAGGCACAACATGACGATGTCCCAGTCGTCCGGGATTTCGAGCAACTTATCGACGTCGTCTGCAATCTTGTTCCTGTTGCCTTTGTAGGCGGCGACGGGTTGCGGGAGGCTCACGACGCTGCTGTGCACGTCGAAGCTATGACTGAATCGGTTCTGTGATTCAGTATTGAACCACTGTGTAACCGTCTCGGGTTTCAGCTGATTCCAGTGGTCCTGTGGCTTGGAGGGGTCCACCGCTCGGGCGTCCGAGAAGTCGACGACCACGACGCCGATCTTGGTCGTCGTGCCCGCGGCGGGCGCTGAATCGGCCGAGGGCGTGAGCTTCAGCTCGCCAAGCTTGGACATGACTTCGGCCGCAACTTCGGGGTCGGACGTTGCGGCCGGTGGCTTGTCCAGCATCTCTTTCAGCGCTGCATACAGCTTCGGCGAGTCGTCCACCCGAGCGTAGGTGCCCCCACTGACCGCCGCCCAGGACTCAAACCGCTTCGAAAGCTCGTCATCTTCCTTGGCGACGATGCCCACGATGTCGACTCGCACGTCGAGACCGGCTTCCTTCAGCTTGGTCAGTTCTGCCTCCACATCACCACCGCAGGTTTCTTCTCCGTCGGTAACCAACACCACGATCTTCTTGGTTTCGTTCGAAGCGTTCTGCAAGTCCAGATCAGTCGGGATCTGCGCAAGCGATCCGGCAATCTGCGTACTCCCAACTGCTTCGATCTGGCGTACTGCCTGCACCAGGCTTTCCTTCTGCAAGGGTGCGAGGGGCGCAACGAGTTCCGTGCTACAACCATTCGATGCGCCGAAGACCCGCAGCGCGACTTTGATATCATCCGGCAGATCCTCCTGGATGATCGTTATCAGGACTTCCTTCGCCATCTCGATTCGCGTCTTGCCCTCGAAATCCGTCTTCATCGAACCCGATGCGTCCATGATCAGTTCGACTACCGTGCCGTTACCCATGTGGAGTCCTCCTCACCGTTGGGGATACCGAATTTGCCAGTCAGTGGACAAACCCTGTGGAGTGATTGGGCGTTTCCGGAGCCCACCGGTGCGGGCGGAAGCGCACCACTGACCCTGGAGCAGCCGTATGGCTCGTCGCGCCCTGCGACGGCAGCGACCCCTCTCCTCCCCTTGGTCCCTTCACGATGAGGTAACGGCCACGCTCCGTGGAAGGAATTTACATCTCAGAGCGGTTGCTGGCAAATCTTGACGACTTCGAATTTGGGCGAGCCGGCGACCAACGCCACACCGGCAGCGATCTGCCGCGAACGTCTTCTCTTGCGCTGAGTCGGTTTCGACCTGTGCGTGCACCGGGTGGAAAAGACCGCGAAGTCCGTGCTCAGGGATGAGACCAGAGAGTGTTCCACCGCCCGGCTGCCGGGCCTGAAGCGTCAGAGGTTGATCTGCTCCCAGGCGGCGGCGAGGGCCCCGGCTATGGGATCCATGACCACCCGATCGGACCAGTAGAAGGGGTGGGCCAGCGGCGTCATCGACAAGGGGAGCTCCCGAACCCGGACATCGCGATCCTCGGTGACCGTCTCCCGGTACTCATCGCTGAGCACCCGCAGCGGATAGGCGACGATGTCATCCTTGTCGTAGAAGTTGATCCACTCGGGCTCGAGATCGGGATAGTGCTCGGCCACTTTGGCGCCGGGGAAGGCGATGGGCTGGTCGAGGGCGGCGTTCGAGTACCGCAGGCTCCACAGCGCCAGCGGGCTGCCCAGCGTGTACAGCCAGGCCAGCGTGTGGCCCCTTGCCAGGGGTGAGGAGCCGCGCGCGTGGCGCACCTCGGGAGCGGTGAGCTTGCGGCCGGGAGGCTGCTGCTGGTCGTAGAAATAGTCGCTGGCCAGCACCGTGCCGAACGAGTGGGCGATCACGCACAGAGGCGCAGTGGGGCCCGCCTCGGCGGCAAGGCTCGCCAGGCCCTCGGCGAAGGCGGCGTGGGCGGCGTGGTAGTTGGCAGCCCCGCCGCAGCGGTCGTAGGCGATGGCGTCGCCCACGAAGTGCATGAGCAGCCAGCGGGCCGCCGGCCAATGCAACTGGTCGAGATCGCCGACCGTGCGATTCGCAGCCGAAGCCATCAGCGGAACAAGTGACCTGGTGCGCCCGGCGTTCAGGCTCTTGATGGTCTTGGTGATCGTGGCCTCGAAGTACTCGTCGGTTTCGGCCTGGAACACGCGCTCGAAGAGCGCTCGCTGGCGGGGCTCGGCGTCGGGGGCCCAGTGGATTCCCTTGATGACGAGGGCTTGCTCGGGGTCGGGCACCGGGGCGCCGACGGCGTCGGCGAAGCCGTCGAGCAGCAGCTTCCTGGGGGTGTCGGCGAAATTGTCGTCCTCGATTTCGATGCCATGGACGATGGCGACGGCGATGGGTTGCATGGGCGGACCTCCTCATGCCGATCGTATGCAGCGGGAGCTCGACGGCAGTAGAGGCCTAGTTCCACTTC
>JBFIXI010000136.1:0-4335 GCA_041605955.1 Acidimicrobiia bacterium | reverse complement strand
TGAACGGTGATCCAGCGATACGACACGTCGGCGAGCTCCAGGTAGTTGACCATCGCCTGCTGCTCCTCTGGGTAGAAGCAGACGTCGGAGTCGATGCTGAAGACCATGTAGCGCTGGTGTTTGCAGGCGGTGAACAGTTCGGAGAGGTCCTCCAGACCAGCTTCCTCGACCAGGTCGTAGGTTTGCCAGGCACCCATAATGCGCAAATAGCTGTTGGCGTCGAACCGCCTCACGAACTTGTCGCCCTGATGCCGCATGTAGGACTCCAGCGGGTGGGTCAAGTCGTAGTAGCCCGGGCCATCATCGATGTCGAGCACCTCGTTGCGGGCCCGCAGTCGTAGATCTTTGAGCGAGACGAACGTCTTGTGGCCGATCATGCGGGCCAACGACAGCCCGTCGGCCGGACCGGGCCCTGGGTAGTAGTCGCCGCCGTTGAAGTTGGGGTCGGTCTGGATGGCGTTGATCTGCTCGTAGTTGTGAATCCGCTGCAGCGCCGTCGTCTGGACGCCGCTGGCGAACGGAACCACCACGTCCACCTTGTCGGGATAACGGGTCGCCAGCGACAGCGCCAGCACACCCCCGGTCGATCCGCCGGCGACTGCATGCAGCTTGTCGATGCCAAGATGGTCGAGCAGCTTCAGCTGGCTATCGACCATGTCGGCAAAACCAACTTCGGGAAAGGAGCTGCCATACGGTTCTCCGGTGAGGGGGTTGCGCGAGGCGGGGCCGCTGGAGCCGTAGCAGCCACCGAGGTAGTTGGCGCAGATCACGAAGTATTTCTCGGTATCGAATGGCTTCCCCGGCCCAACGAAGCCATCCCACCAACCGACGTGGTTCTCCGGCTGCCAGATGTCACCGAGCTCGGGAATCGCCGGGTTGTGGCCAGCGGCGTGCTGCGACCCGGTCAGGGCATGGAAAACCAGGATCGCATTCGAGCCATTGGCGTCGAGCTCGCCGTACGTCTCATATGCCAGAGTGACCTCGGGCAGGGCCAACCCGGATTTCAACACGAACGGCTCGTCCGGCGAACCGAAGGTGAAGAACTCGGTTGCCACTTGACCAACGGTGCCGGCCATTGTCCACCTCTGTCGATGATGAACGAGCAACGATACCTCGCCGGAAACCGGTCCCCGGCACATCCAGCCGCTATAAGCTCACGTTGAGTGTTCGGAGGGAGCCACATGAGTCGCCGCAGTGTCCACCGTCCTGTCCGTCTGCTCCTCTTCTTGGGGACTGTCGTGGTGCTCATCTTCACGAGCGCACCGCACATCAGCGCGGCCGGCGGAGCCAACACCTGCTTCGGCAAGCTGGCCACGATCGTCGGCTCCCCCGGCGACGACGTCCTCGTCGGAACCCCGGGGGATGACGTGATCCAAGGTCTCGGCGGCCACGATGTGATCCACGGTAAAGCCGGCCACGATCTCCTCTGTGGGGGCACCGGGGATGACACGATCAGGGGCGGGCTCGGTAGGGACCTCATCATCGGCGGCGCCGGCGCCGACACGATCAGAGGCCAGCAGGGCCGCGACGCCCTCAGCGGGCTCAGCGGCGCCGACCTCCTGGTCGGCGGGCCGCTACGCGACGTGGCGCTGGGCCACGGCAACAACGACATCCTCGCAGGTGGGGCCGGAGGCGACTTCCTCGACGGCAAGTTGGGGGTGGCCGATCAGGCCGACGGCGGCATCAATCGGGATTGGTGCAAAGCCGAGAACGAGGTCTCGTGCGAGGGACCGGCCGGCCCGTTCCGGTTGAAGGCGAACGGGTTGGGCGGGATTGGGTTCGGCACTCCGACCGACATCGCCCTCGTCGAGTTTGCGCTGCTCGGCGACCCGGCTGACGAAGGAGACCCGGACGAAGACACCGGGTGGATCGATGCACCGACCAGCCCCTTTGGCGTGTGCCCGGGTGACGAGGTGCGCATGGTGCGCTGGGGCAACGTCCGCACCTTCTTCACGCGGGTTGGGCTCACCGAAGGTGAGTTCTTCACGTGGCAGGTCGACGGCTTTGGAGGATTCGCAGACAAGAGGCTGGTCACGCCCAACGGGCTGCGCCTTGGCGACACCCGGGGTCAGCTCGAGCTGCTCTACAAGGTGCTGAATGTGGAGTTCCTCGAGCCCTTCGGGTTCTGGCACTTCTATGCCCAGAACAACCCGTCGGGTATCTCCGGCACGTTGTCGGACGGCAGCTTCGGCGCAGGGATCCAGTTCATGCAGGGAGGCATCGGCTGCGGCGAGTAGCGAGAGGCTAGGGATTGAGTCGCCTCTCGCTCGTGCCGTCTGGATAGAAGGCGGTGATCCGCTGCGGGTTGCCAGTCGCCCAGGTGGCATGTGCGATGCCACCTGTTGGCTCGATGGCGAGGATGCCCCCGGTGTCGAGCTCGGGCACCACCAGATTCACGTCCGTGCCGACGGTGATCAGCAACTCCTGCAGACCGGACGTGACGACGAGCTCCAGCCGAAGATGCCGCGTGGTGTGCGTCTTCAGGGTCTCAGGCGACCCGTAGTCGTCCACGGCAACGCCTCGCGGCGCCGTCGCCGCACAATGAATCACCTGCGGACCTCGCCTCTTCAGCAGCGATTCGGAACTGCTGGATGTCGACCCGGTCACCCTGGTCCGAAGCAGGTAGTGCGAGCGGCCATCGGAGGAGCGCTCAGCTTCGGGCCCAAGTTCTCGAACCTACTCGCGTCTTCAGGCAGATCCGGGAGGCGTTCGACATCATGGGCACCGAGACAGAGAACGACTGGTCGAGCGTGATCAGCCGACTCAATGCGTTGCCCGCCACAGTCCGGGCTATAGCGAGCGGCTCGAGGAGCTGCCGCCGGCGGGGTATGACCGCGCTCGTCAGGCAGGTACGGGCAGCCGCCGAAACAAGAGCGCACGCCCAGTTCGACCGACTCGGGGCTCCGGGACTTCCACGGTTCGCCAACTACCCCATCGAGACGTATGCCCAATGCTCGATTCCATGAACAACGATCGCGCTTGCGTTTCTATGTTCATGTCTCTCCTGTGGTCTGTTGCCTCGAACTGGTGGCCTCCCCGCCGCTCATACGTCCGCCCGACGACAGCGACGCATCCGCTACATCGTTCACCCATCCGCTCACCAGGTCGAGAACGGTCTGCTGCACTCCGAGACTCGGATACCCGGCAAGCGGCTCATTCAGCAGCAAATACCGTGTGAGGGGACCCGCATCGTCGAACGCTGTCGCGAGCCCGGTGGAGAGTTCCTCCTCGAAGTCCGGCCGGAATCCGACATCGTCGCCGTACAGCACGAAAAGAGGGATGTCCCGGTCAGCCAACCATCGCACACGTCGGGCGTACTGGCTCCCTTGCTGGCGTCCGAGCTTGGAAACGGAGGCGAGCTTCGCAGTTGCCATCCTCCGATATCGGGCCCGAGACTCTGGGATCCTGAGCTTCGCAAGCGTCAGACCCCGAGCGCGTTCGATCCACCAGCTAAGCGGTCGCTCGGCCGCGATCTTTTGGGTGTGGTCCCTTCTCACCGGGCTATTGATCATCGCCAAGCCTTCGAGGTGTGGCAGAGAAGGCGCTGCGAGGAGCGCCGACCATGCGCCAAAGCAGTTGCCGACGATGATCTGCCGGTCAAGACCCCTCTCGGTGAGCCACGAACAGGCCGCCACGATGTCGGCTTCTCCGCTGTCTTCGAGGGTGCGCACTCGAAAGTCACCATCGCTCTCGCCGACTCCCTCGTAGTCAAAGCGAAGTGCGTGGAAACCCTTGCTAGCTAGATTTCGTGCTAGTCGCGCACGAATCCGATTGCGCGCTGAGGACGGATAGGCGCCGGCGCCCCACGGGATCAGTACGGATACGCCATTGGCGCGGTCGGGCACGGTCACGATTCCCGCCAGACAGCTCGCACCACCTGGGAAGAACACGGGGGTCTCCTCCACGGTCACGGCGTCGGTGTTTCGAGCAGGTTGGCCTCGAGCCAGCGCGTTGTAACCGGAAGCAACTCTCCGCTCTCGGGACGCGTCTCCCGATCGAACCACCAGGGCTCGGCCACGTCGAAGAACACCCTGTCAACTGAACGACCATCTGAGGACAGGTCCTCCATCAACCTGTCACGATTGGCGGCTGAGCCGTGAAACCGAGCGAGGAGTATCGGGCCGCCATGGCGACCGAGCGAGGACGACAAGCCCACTCCCTCGAAGCTCTCAACGAAGTTGAGATGAATGTCATAGCCGAGTAAGTCGATGACCCCCTGCTCATTCAACTCTGCGCGCCAATCGGTCGAAGCGGCCGAAGCGGCCGACTCAGACCGGGCGACTTGACTCATCTTCTTGGCGCGTTGCCCCTCGGTCAGGTATCGAATGGGATCCG
>JBFIXI010000135.1:0-4392 GCA_041605955.1 Acidimicrobiia bacterium | reverse complement strand
GGGCTCGACCCGGCCGGCCGTCGCGACGTGCTCAACCTCATCGCCGCCATCAGCGGCGACACGACGGTCTTCTATTCGACCCACATCCTCGACGACGTCGAGCGGGTATCCGATTCGGTCGTGATGATCAACCACGGCAAGGTTGTCGCCCAGGGACCGCTGGCCTCGATCCTCGAAGCGAGCGGGCAAGAATACGTGGTGGGCCTGCGCGGCGATACCACTGCACTGCGCGCCCGCCTGACTGCAGAGCCCTGGGTGAGCGGGCTCGTGGCCCGGGACCACGGCAGCGCTGAGGAGTGGCGCATCCAGGTCGATGACTCGCCGGCGGCGGCCGATGGCCTCGTTCCGGCGTTGGCTTCCGGCGAAGGCTACGCCGTGCTCGAGTTCCACCTCAGCGATCGTCGGCTCGAGGACGCCTATCTCGACTTGATCGGAGCGCAGAGTGTCGAGTGAAGCCACTGCGCTGGGCACCGCGGCAACGGGTACGTGGGGGGTGTTGCGCGGCGAAACGCAACGCTGGCTGGGTCGGCGCGGGCTGTTTCACCTCGTCTTGTGGCTCGCGGTACTCGAGCTGGCCCTGTACCACGCGGTAACGACGAAGAATCAGCCGTTCGGCGGGCTCGGCTACGAAAGCCTGATGAACATGCTGGTGATCTCCTCGGCCCTCATCGGAATCGTTCTGACCGCGGCTGAGATATGCAGCAGCTACCACAGCGGCACGACCGGCTGGGTGCTCGGGAAACCCGTGCCCCGCTCGGGATATGTGGTGGCGTCGGTGGGTGGCCTCTGGTTGGGCGTGGCCGCAACGACGATCTTCGTGCCGGCACTCGTCGCCTATTGGTGGCTGCCGAAAGTGGAGCCGTACCGGTCCGTCACGCCGGAAGCGTTGCCGCTGGGCCGCTTCCTGATTGCGCTCGTCCTGATCAGCCTGATCATGGCGTTCTTCATGGGGCTCAGTGCGCTGCTGGCGGTGCTGTTCCGGCGTCGCAGCGCGGCCGTGATCCTCGCTGCCTGGGCGTTTCTGGTGCTGCGGGTTCCATTCCCCTACGGCGACTGGATGGACTACACCCCCGCCCGGCTCATCCGCACCAACATCAACCAGGGCGGCTGGTCGGAGCTGACCGAGTACATCTACGAAGTGCCGTTCGACACGATGAGCGCAGTGACCGGGACACTCGGGTTGACGGTTGCGTTCCTTGTGGCGGCGACCCTGGTGTTCCGCCGGCTGGAGCTATAGCGCCAATCCGGCCGCCACGCGGCTATCTGTCCGGAGCCAATGAGTTCCGGCGCTGCAACGCTGGCTGGGCTGAGGGCATATCCGGCTAAACGTGACAGCTAGACGAGTTCGACGGCGCAGGCCGCCAGGAGCTGACGCACCGTCTGCGTCGGGGCATTTGGCACGTGCCACGCCTGACCCAGCGCATCATCGCCGGCGTCGGCAACTCGATACCTCCGCGTCATCATCGTCTAAGGAGCTACCCCACGACAGGACCCGCCTTCGTGAGGCCTACGATTCGGTCGTGCTCTACCTGACCCCTCCAGAGGAACTGGCTGCTCTCTTCCCCGGAGACCCCCCCTATCGGGCCGATCAGCTGCGGACATGGCTGTACGAGATGCCGGTGCTCCGGGTGGCGGAGATGACCAACCTCCCCGGCGCAACCCGGGACCGCCTGGCCGGTGAGCTGTGGCCGTTCGCCGTCGAAGTCGAACAGACGGCGGACGGGGGAACGACCCGCAAGTGGCTGTTCCGAGCGCTCGATGGGGCTTCGATCGAGTCGGTGCTCATGGGTTATCCAGAACGGACCACCTTGTGCATCTCCTCGCAGGCGGGATGTGCCATGGGCTGCACGTTCTGTGCCACCGGGCAGTTCGGCTTCGAGCGCCACCTCGAGGCTGGAGAGATCGTCGCCCAGGTGGCCTACGCCAACGCCTCCCTGCGGGCCGATCCGATACCGGGATCACCGAACCGGGTGACAAACATCGTGTTCATGGGCATGGGAGAGCCACTGGCGAGCTTCGAGCGGGTGCGCGAGTCGCTGAGGCGAATGATCGAGGTGATGGGAATGGGGGCCCGCTCCATCACCGTGTCGACGGTGGGCGTGGTGCCGGGAATCCGGCAGCTCACGGCAACGCCGTGGCAAGTGAACCTCGCCATCAGTTTGCACGCCGCCGACGATGAGCTGCGATCCCAACTGGTGCCCGTGAACCGTCGCTACCCCATCGCCGACTTGATCACGGCCGCCGAAGAGTACTTCGACGCCAAGGGTCGCAGGGTCTCGATCGAATGGGCGCTGATGGCCGGCCGCAACGACACCGCCGATCAAGCGCGAAAGCTGGCGGCAATCGCCCACCGCCTCCGGGCCCACGTCAACGTCATCAACCTGAACCCGACCCCACTGACGTCGGATCGACCCAGCGACGCCGCCCACCTGCGGACTTTCATCGCTGCACTGCGAGCCGAAGGCGTGAATGTCACGCTGCGGGATACCCGAGGACAAGACATCGACGCGGCCTGCGGCCAGTTACGCGTGGCGCGCTCTGGCGGCCGCGACGAGCGGCCCCTGACTATCACGACGGATGGTTCGATCGAACCATTTCAGCCGGCGCCTCTTGATTAGCCGCCGCCACTCCATATAGTGGGCAACGGGAAGTGGGAGTCACCTCATGGGGGGATGTTCCGTGGCCACCGAGAGTGGGGATAGCGCAGGCTCAAGGGCCGATCGACGCTGCCGATCCATAGATGGAGCAGGAGTCATGAGGCCTGCCCTCGCCAACGAAATGGATGTCGACAAGTGAAGCCAATCCGCAAGGCCGTCTTCCCCGTGGGCGGACTCGGCACCCGGTTCCTCCCGGCGACCAAAGCGCTCCCCAAAGAAATGCTGCCCGTTGTCGACAAACCGCTGATCGAATACGCCGTCGAAGAGGCCCGGGAAGCGGGGATCGAGGAGTTCGTCTTCGTGACGAGCCGCGGCAAGACCGCCATCCAGAACCACTTCGATAGCCATCTGGAGCTGGAGTACGCCCTACGGGAGAAGGGCCGCGATTCGGAGCTGTCGGCCATCACCAACGCCGTCGGGGCTCCGGGCCAGTTCGCCTACGTTCGCCAGATGGAGCCACTCGGCCTGGGCCACGCCGTCTGGACGGCGCGCAACTTCATCGGAAACGAGCCTTTCGCCGTTCTTCTCGCCGACGACCTGATCAGCGGCGAGCCGGGCGCCCTCTCCGAGATGTCCGAGGTCCACGACGAGTACGGCGGCAACGTGATCGCCCTGATGGAGGTCGCTCCGGCCGAGACGGCCCGGTACGGGGTCGTCGCTCCCGGTGCCGACGACGGAAGGGTCGTGGAGGTGCTCGACCTCGTCGAGAAGCCGGATCCGGCGGAAGCCCCCTCCAACCTGGCCATCGTGGGCCGCTACATCCTCCAACCGGAGGTTCTCGACTTCCTTGCTCTCGGCGAGACCGGAGCCGGCGGGGAAATCCAGCTGACCGACTCCATGGCCCGACTCATCGGGGGCGCTCCGTTCAGCGGCGTCCGCATCAGCGGCACCCGCTACGACTGCGGCACGAAGATCGGGTTCCTCGAAGCCAACGTGGCATTCGCCCTCGAACGCGACGATCTCGGCGGCGACATCTTCGCTCGCCTCGAAGAACTGCTCGAATCCCACCGCCCCGACGCATAGGCGGGCTCGCCCGCAACCGGGAAGAAGCTGGGGCGTGATACGTTGTGATTGGCACACCGTAATCCGAAAGGCCTCTCCCGATATGTCCCAACTCCACGACCTCTACGACGTCGGACAGTCTGTCTGGTTCGATTTCATCCGTCGCGACATGATCAGCTCCGGCGAGCTCGGTCGGCTCGTTGCCGACGGCATTCGCGGCGTCACAAGCAATCCGTCCATCTTCCAGAAAGCGATCGACACCTCCGAGCAATACGACGATCAGATCCGCCGGCTCATCGCCGCCAATCCGGCCGCGACCGTCGACGAGATCTTCGAGGAGCTCGCCGTCAGCGATATCCAGGCTGCCGCCGACGTGCTGCGGCCGGTCTACGACGGAGCCCACGGCGACGACGGGTTCGTCAGCCTCGAGGTGTCCCCGCTGCTGGCCGCCGACACGGAGGGCACGATCGAAGCCGCCAAGAGGCTGTGGCGCAAGGTGGACAGACCCAACCTGATGGTGAAAGTGCCCGCCACACCGCAGGGAATGCCGGCAATCGAGGAGCTGATCGCGGCGGGCATCAACATCAACGTCACCCTGCTCTTTGCATTGTCCGCCTACGAAGACGCGGCACATGCGTACAGCCGCGGAGGGGCGCGTGCCGCCGACCCAGGGTCCGTCTCGTCGGTGGCGTCGTTCTTCGTGTCGCGGGTTGACTCCACCGCCGACGCGGTT
>JBFIXI010000134.1:0-4397 GCA_041605955.1 Acidimicrobiia bacterium | reverse complement strand
GGTGGTCGACACGGTCAAGATCGACCCATGCCACCCCTCGTGCGGTTGAACTGGTGACGCCACGGGCATCGTGGGCGACGGCCTGGACGAACCCGACCAGCTCACCACGCACCGTGGCAAGAAGCCAACCGGCAAGATGTCGCCAGGTAGCGCTGGAGGTGCCGGTCTAGCGCACTCGGCGAAGTGGGCGTTCTCGTCCACGATTTGGTGATCGACGCTGGTCAGTTGAGACCGAGGACGGTGAGCAAGGCGGCGTCGACTCCCCACTGCTCCTCGGGTGTGAGATGGCCGGCGAGGTCACCGAGGCGCCGGAGGTCGACGGCACCGATTTGCTCGACAACCACCCGAGTGAGGGTGCCATCGATGTCGACCTCAGGCCGGAACGACGCCGGCTTGGCGCTCGTCGACGTCGGGGCCACCAACACGACAGACCGAGGGAGGAAGGCGTCGGATTGCACTACGACGCCAAAGCGAGGCCCGCGCTGTTCGTGTCCCACGCCCTTGGGGAGTCGCAGGCTGAAGACGTCACCGCGGCGCACGGAGACTCTCCATGAGTTCGGCCACCGCCATCATCTCGGCCCGGTCGTCGTCGTCGGCTTCGAGGGCGGCGACCTCGGCGGCGAGCGCGCGCTTGTCGTGAAGTCGCGATGCAGCCTCCACGAGGGCGGCGCGAATCGCTTCGGAGCGGGTCATGCCGGTTGCCTCGAGCTCGCTCAGCGCACGGAGCGCTTCGTTGTCTAGTCGGACTGATATCGCTTGAGCCATGCGCGCAGCGTATCACGATCTGTGATACGTTGGCTATAGTCCTGAGCGGAGAGCGCACTCGTGCGCTTCGGCATGGTGGGTCGCGGCGAGATCCGCGCCGTTGAGGAGTTGCTGTATGGCGACCCGGGCGTGGTCACCACCGTTGGGTATCGCGACGCCGCCGACCAGCCGCAGCGGGTGACCCTGGCATTCCAGCACAGGGGATCGAGCGCAGAACACCTCCCGGGGTTTCCCCCGATGTTCACCACGCTGGAGGTGGACCGTCTTGAGGGGGGCATCGGGTACATCCGATACGATCCCTTCACTCATTCGCTGGCGACGCCGATCGTGGATGCGATCGACGCGATGCGTGACGCCCCCGGCGTGATTCTCGACGTGCGCGGCAACCATGGAGGCAGCTCCGATGTCGGCAGGCAGCTCATCGACCCGGTGCGCTGATCGACGACCATCGGCCTAGCGATGAGGCGCAGATCCTGGCGGCATCCATCGTTCACGGCCGAGGGATCACTGGTGTCGAGCTGCTCGACGCATGGCGCACTCGGTTGGCAGTGTTCCCGGTGGGACTGGTGCGTGCGCTGCTGGGTGCAGAGCTCGAGATCGACGAGTCATGGTGGAGTGTGGATTTGCTGGCTGCTCGAAACGACCGGCCAGCTTTGACCTCCTCTTCGTCCGTATGACGCAACGGATTATCCGCTGCCTGTTGGCAGTCAACCGGCGTTACCTGCCCGACCCTCGACCGAAGTGGACACGCTCACTACTCGACCGGTTGGAGCACATCCCCGCAGATGCCGCCGACCGGATTGAGGCCGTCTGGTCGCTACCGGCGCAGGAGGCCGCTCGCCAATTGCAGGACCTCTTCGACGAGACCCTGGATCTCGTAGCGACCCATGTGCGCGACCTCGAAGTGACGAACACCCGTCTGCAGAGTTGCTGAAAGGCGCAGCTGGCTCGCATCCGACGCCGGGGCCGTACGGCGGTAGCGCCGACGGCCCCGGGGTCAGAGTGAGTCGCTCAGCTTGTAGCCACGAACAGGGTGAGGCCGAACATGCTGGTGTTGAAGTTGGGGTGACCCTTGGCGTTGAGGCGGATCCCTTCGGCCGCCGAGCCCGGCACCTTGGCTTCAGGTAGCACACAGGTAACTTCCAGGATGCCGGTCGCCACTACGTCAGATCCGACGAGCAGGTCGATGGCGAACTGAGCTCGTCCCGTCCGCCAGTCCGGTGGCGTGGCGCCGGGGCCCCATTCCTTGAACGACAGCAATCCGGTTACTTCCCAGGTCCCCGACACCGCTGAACCATCGGCGAAGTGGTGGGTGAATTCACCCCCACCTTCTGCCGACTTGGGGTGGGTGCTCAGGGATCCTCCGCCGGTTACCTCGATGACGTCTCCATTAGGGGCAGCCGCGGGGGCCGGACAGAAATCGGGCTCCTCCTCACATATGGGTTGAAGTTGCGGTCCGCTGGCCACCCACCAGTCGAAGTCGGCTCCGTGGTGAGCTCCGGCTCCCGCTGGAACGGCTGCCAACACCCCCATCGTCAACAGTGTCACCGTGAACAGACGAGCAAGTCTGCTTCGCATGGTCCTCTCCCCTCCGTCATGTGCCCCCCTTTACCCAGCTATCCCAAACACGGGCGGAGCTGGCCTATTGGACCCTAGTGAAGCGGCGGCGACGATGCTGGAGGATGTCGACGTGGCACCAACACCCAACACCAGGACACGGGTGATCCGGCGCAAATTGAGGGACCACCCGTAACGAGCGCCGAGGTGCCGTTCTCGGACCGTGGGCGACGCGCGTGATATTGCACATAGCAGGTGATCGGTGCCGTTCCTGCTGCAAGCCGGGCACAAGGGCGTCCAGCCGAGCGCCATGTAACGCCTCGCCCGTCATCTGGCCGGCGTGGGCAGCGACGGGGCTCGTCCCGCCGTTGCCACAGGAGCGTCGCGGAGCCCCGCCGAGGGACGGGTCCTATGCGCTAGTGGCCTTCCTCAACCTCGACGATGTCGTCGGCTACGAGACCATGCGCTTCACGGTGCACAGCAGCCGCTGCTTCGGCGCTCGGCGCCTCAACCAGGCAGTAGACGTCGCCCTCAGCCTCGTTGTACCAGTACTGCTCATAGTCGACACCGTACTTCTCCTGAGTGGCAAGATCCGCCTGATGAGCGCCGGCCACAGCCTCTGCGTTGCGAGGGGCATTATCGAACAGATCGGCTGGTCTGCTCGGAGCTTGGTGCCTCGCTGCGGGTGGCTAGCCGAGTGCGATCTTGCCTGCTACCGGCAGCCACGGGGGCCTCGCCGAAGTCGAACCGAGAGTCGGCGACGCCGGTGACCAGGTGGTGTTTGAAGAAGAACGTCTGGTCCGAGCCCGAAAAACTGCGGGGGAATCTCTGCCGTCGATGACGCCCCAGTCGCCAACCACGAACCGGTCGTCGGGGTCGCCGAAGAAGAACTCGTCGTCGGCGACACCGGTGGTGAGGGTGTTGCAGCGGTCGAAGAATCCTCCGGATTCCTGGGACAGGCCGATCTCGGTGACACCGTCGCCGTCCCAGTCCCCCACGAACGTTCGGTAGCGCTCGTAGAACCGGCTGTTCGGCGGGCGGTAGATCCCGACCTCGTCGATGCCGTCGACGTGGCTGACGAAACGCGCGGTGCTGGCGGCGAGGTCCCGAACCGCGAATCGTTGGACCTCTGAGACCTGGGCACGGTATCCAGCTGGCCGGCGGTCCTCTCGATCCGCTCGCAGCTCACGAACGTCAGCTCGATATCGCCGCTTCCCTCGTCATAGCCTGCCCTGTTCCTCCGAAGTGCGCTTTCTGTGACCCTGGGTGCCGCCAACTTGTCGGGAACCGGTGGCCGTTTTGGTCCGTACTGATCCGCAACACCCACGAGGGAGGAATGATGCGCATGTGGAGGACTCTGGGAACGCTGGCAGGCGCGGCGGCGCTGGTCGCGGCGACGACGGTGGCCGCATCGGCCACGCATACCGACGTGATACCCGGCGCGATCGGCCCGAGCGACGTCGCGGTGGACCTCGAGACCGTCGCCGACGGTTTCACCACCCCGTTGTGGGCGATCAACGCGCCCAACGACAACCACCGGATTTTCGTGGTCGATCAGGTCGGCAAGGTATGGGCGATCAAGCTGGGGCCCGGCAAGAACAGCCCCGTTCCGGATCGGCTGCTGTTCCTCGACGTGGGTGCCGACGGACTCGGGTTGTTGGTACCGCTCGGCGCATTCGGGCCGGGGAGCTTCGACGAGCGGGGCCTGCTGGGGCTCGCCTTCCACCCCGACTACCGCAAGAACGGACTGATCTACACCTACACGTCGGAACCGATGGCCGGGCCCGCCGACTTCTCGACGATGCCTCCGGCGACGGCGGCGAACCACCAGACGGTGATCCGCGAGTGGCACGTACCGAACCCGAAACGACCTACCTCCGTGGTCGATCCCAACAGCAGCCGGGTCTTGTTCACCGTCGACGAGCCTCAGTTCAACCACAATGGCGGCGCGCTGGCCTTCGGTGCCGACGGCAATCTCTACATCGCGGTGGGCGACGGCGGCTCCGCCGACGACCAGGGGACTGGGCACGCCCCGGGAGGCAACGGGCAGGATCTCAGCCCGGGCAACGCGCTGG
>JBFIXI010000133.1:0-4414 GCA_041605955.1 Acidimicrobiia bacterium | reverse complement strand
CTCACTGGTGATCGGCCTCTTCTGCTCGGAGGCCTTCACCCATGAGTCGATCATCGAACTGGGCGAGATGATCGACGTCGCCCCGGAGCGGATCGAGAACATCAACATCAAGGGAAAGGTCGTGGTGCGCCTCGACGATGGGGAGGTGCGCACCGCCTCACTGAAGAAGTACCGCGACTTCGCCCGGCCGGCGTGCCTCTATTGCCTGGATTACGGAGCCGAAAATGCGGACATCGCCGCCGGCGGAATCGGCCTCGATGGGTGGACGTATACCCTGGTCAGGACCGAACGCGGTCATCGTGCCGTGCAAGCGGCGATCGATGACGGCTGGCTCGAGACCCGCCCTCTCGACGATGAGCCCCGTGGCGAGTTCCTCATGAATCGGCTGTCGGCGGCCAAGAAGGCGAACCGGCCCCTGCCCGCCCAGATGCCGACGCATCAGGAGCGGGAAGTCCTCGGCTGGCTCGACCCCAAGACCTTCTATACGAAGGGGCCCGGTGCTCCCCCGCCCGCCGAGGCCGAGACGGATACGGAGACGGCGCCGTGACGGTGGGAACCACCCGCCGCGTCAACGATCTCAACGTGATGGTCGCGGGCCAAGGCGGCGACGGCTCGCTCACGGTGTCGAACCTCCTCGGGGTCCTGCTCGGCCGCCACGGGTTCCGGATGTACAACGCTCGCAACGTGGCGTCGCGCATCAAAGGAGGTCACGCCGCGGCTTTGATGCGAGGCTCCACCGTTGGCCGCAGCTGCATGGGCGACGAGCTGGACCTGCTCGTGGCGTTCGACGAAGAAGCAATCGAGCGCGCCGCTAGCTGGTTGGCTGATGACGGCTTGGTCATCTTCGATTCCTCCGGTGGTCCCGCTCCCCGCGCCAACCTGCCACCGACCGTGACGGTGTATGAGATCCCGTTCGCTCGAATGGCAATCCGCGATCTGCGCCGTGATCTCTTCAAGAACAGCCTCGGCTTCGGAGTAGTCGCCCGCATCGTCAGCGCGTCCGACACCGAGGCAGAGGAAGTCCTCCAACACCGTTTCGCCCACCTCCCCGAACGAGTCGCCGCCGCCAATGTGCAGGCGTTGCGCGCCGGCTTTGCATACGCAGACGAGCAGGGCCTCAGCGCCGGCAACGGCCCTCTCGTGCTCGCAGACGGCCCCCCAACCGACCACATCCTGATCAGCGGCAACGAAGCCCTAGCGTTTGGGTTTCTGACTGCCGGCGGCCGCTTCTTCGCCGGCTATCCGATCACGCCGGCATCGGAGATCCTCGACTGGCTGGAGCGGATGCTGCCCCGGTTCGGGGGCATCGCCATCCAGGCCGAAGACGAGCTGGCGGCGATCAACATGGCCATCGGGGCGGCGATGACCGGCACCCGGTCGATGACCGCCACCTCGGGTCCCGGCATCTCACTCATGCAGGAGGGGGTCAGCCACCTCGGGTCGGCAGAGATCCCACTCGTTGTCGTCGATTGCCAGAGGTCCGGGCCCTCGACGGGGATGCCGACGAAGCCAGAACAAAGCGACATCAACATGCTGGTTCACGGAGGAACCGGCGACTTCCCCCGCATCGTTCTCGCCCCGGCCACCCCGACTGAGTGTTTCGAGCTCGGGGCCGCCGCCACCAACTTTGCGCAGCGAATCCAGGGGCCCGTGTACGTCATGTTGGACCAAGCGGTCTCCCAGGACGCCATGACGGTCGAGCCTTTCGATCTCGGCGCGGTGGAACCGGTCACCGGCAAGCGGCTGAGCCGGCAGGAGGTGGCGACCGCCGACGAGTACCGCCGCTATGCCATCACTGCCGATGGGGTGTCGCCGTGGGCGCTGCCGGGGACGCCGGGCGGAATGAGCCTGGTCACGGGGAACGAACGCAACGAATGGGGCCAGGTGGACACCGCGGCGGCCAACCGTGTGGCCATGGTCGACAAACGAGCCCGCAAGATCGAGACAGTTCGTGCCGACCTCCCGCTCGGCTACCGATGGGGCGACCCATCGGCGCCAGTCGGGATGATCGGCTTGGGCATGGAGCGAGGCCCGATGGAGGAGGCGACGGAACGGCTGGCGGCAGCCGGGCTCACCATCGACGGCTTGTCGCCGCGCACGGTGTGGCCCGTGCTCGCAGAGACGATCGACTTCGTGAGGAGCCACGACAGGGTGTACGTAGTCGAGCACAACGCCGAAGCGCAGTTCGCCCACCTGATCGCTTCGGTGGGGGGCCCACATGATCGACTGCGCCTCGTGACCAAGTACGACGGCATCCCGTTCCGGCCCGGCGAGTTGGCTAGTCGGATTCTCGAGGCTGAGGAGGTGGCGAAGTGACGACCACGTACCAGCCCGCCACCCCGATCTGGTGTGCCGGGTGCGGCCACTTTGGAGCCCAGGCGGCGATCGTCCATGCGCTGCGCGTCCTCGAGATCCCTCCACACGAAACGATGGTGCTCGCCGGTATCGGCTGTAGCGGGACGATCCAGAACAACCTCGGCACTTATGGCTACCACGCGCTGCACGGCCGGGTGCTCCCGACCGCTACCGGGGTTCATCTGGCGAATCCCGATCTGACCGTGATCGCAGCCGGCGGCGACGGCGACGGCTACGCGATCGGTATGGGCCATCTGGTCCACACCCTGCGGCGCAATCCCTCGTTCACGTACGTCGTCATGAACAACGGTGTCTACGGGCTCACCAAGGGGCAGGACTCGCCGACATTCCAAACTGCGGGGGCGAGCCTCGATTTCGATGCCGTCAGCCTGGCGTTGTCGATTGCCGCATCGTCGTTCGTGGCTCGCGGCTTCGCCCGCTGGTCGGATCAGCTCAACCGCCTGACGGTGGCCGCCGTGGAACACGCCCGGGAAGGGCGCGGGTTCGCCTTCCTCGAGGTCCTGTCCCCCTGTGTCACCTACAACGACACCTATCCCCAGTGGGAAGCCACCCTGCATGACCTCGACGCCACCGACCACGACCCCACCGATCGCACGGCCGCATTCGATGCGGTCTCCCGCCTCGGCGACATGGGGCGCATGGCCGTGGGGATGATCTACCGCGACGACATTGCCCCAACGCCGGTCGAGTATCGGCCCCACCCGGCGGCGGCAGACGTCACGCCAGCGGCCAACGCCGAGGCGTACGCCGCAGTGCTGGACCGTTACCGGATCTGAGCTGGGGCCGGGTTACAGCTCGTGGCCGAGGCACCCCAGCTCGTTGTGACGAGCATCGGCAGCCGCGGCAACCTGGTCCCAGTCATCGCTGATGTCGCCATCGCTCAGGGCTTCGTGTTCGATGCTTGCCAACGTTGAACAGCCACCGGCGTTCGCGATCCTGTCGATGTAGCGCTCGGTCGCGCTGGCAAACATTCCGGAGACCTCGAACAAGAACCAGGCGACGACCGCCATGGCGGCTACCACGAGGCGGACTCGGTTACGCCGCCCTATTCGCGGTTTGGCCGATTCGACGGTGATCACTGCGCCCTCCTGCGGCAGCGTCCACAATCTATCGGTGCCTGGGCCTGGGCCATGAACGCTGACCGTTACTGGCTCGGACACGACCGGGCCGGCATTCCCGTCACAGCCACCTGTCACGATGTCTCTAAGGCGCAACTCACTACCCATTCCTCGGAGGGCAGAGGGGGTGTACCGTGCATGTCATGGACGCAGCGACTCTCCAGCCCGGAGACCGGTTGCCGATGTCATGGGCCGAATACGAGGCTCTTGGGCCGGACGTTCGCGGCGAATACGTCGATGGGGCACTCGTGATGAGCCCCTCGCCGACGCTTCGCCATCAGAGGATCTCGTTTCGCCTTGCCCAGGTAATCGATGCGGTGCTGGAACCTCCCGCACTCGTAGTGGAGGGATGGGCGTGGAAGCCCGCAGCAGACGAGTTCATTCCTGACCTGATCGTTTTCGACCACCGCGGAGAGCAACTGCGCCTGTTGCGGGTTCCCCACTTGGTGGTTGAGATCCTCTCCACTGATCGCGCCCGGGACATGAACCGAAAGGCCCACAAGTACGCGGAGGCGGGTCTGGAGCGCTATTGGATCGTCGACCCGGGCGAGCCCGGCGACACCACTCCGGGCGGCGTGCCCGAACTCCTCGAGTACCGCGCCATCGACGGCGTCTTGGTCGAACAGGGCAGGCACCAGCCGGGCACCACCGTCACACTCGAAGTCGCCCCCGATGTGTCCATCTCACTCGATCCAGCGATCTTCCTCGACTCACGCCAACCCACTCACTTCCGCACCGGCTCCGCCGACGCCGGGTCCTCGGGCCATTCGTGCTTCGGGTAGCGGCCGGCCATGTCCTTGCGCACTTCCGCCCATGAGCCGGTCCAGAAGCCGCCGAGGTCGCTGGTGATCTGCAGCGGCCGGTCGGCGGGTGACAGCAGCATCAGCAGCACCGGCTCCCCCGCTATGCGCGGCCCCTGG
>JBFIXI010000132.1:0-4623 GCA_041605955.1 Acidimicrobiia bacterium | reverse complement strand
GCCGAAGCTGGGATTGATGGTGTCTTCGTCATGCCCCTCGGGCCTGAGCCGGCCGCAATGACGGAGCGCTGGGCCGCCGAAGTGGTCCCAAAGCTCGCCGAGATGTGACAGCGGGCGCAGCTTTGAGGCCGTGCAGGGCCGCCAGCAAGCCGGTCGGGAATCCCGGCCTACCGCAAGTGCTCGAGGCGGAGATGAGGTGTCGCTACGCGGTCCGAAAACTACTGCTTTGGTTGGCAACTGCGACCGTCGCGCGGGGGCCGCTCGGATTCAACCGAGCGCTGCTCGGTGCCGATCATCGGAGAGCTCCTGCTCCGGGTTGGGATCTGCCGCCTGCGCGGCCGGCACGCGTTTGATTGCTGGGTTCTCGGTGGGTGAGCACGCCGGTGACAACGAGTCCGACGGCGAGGTTTTCAATGGGTTGGGGGATCTGGGCCAGCGCGATGATGACCGCGGTGGCGGGGAGAAGTGCGAAGAAGAGGTGGCTCGGGCGAGTCGCTCCATTGCCATCTGGTCGAACACGTAGGGAATGACTGATGAGCTGACACCGACCCCAATTCCGGCGGCCACGGCGACTGCGTCTACCAGAGCAGGGGCGGCGTCGAGGATCCCCAGGGGCATGATGGCGACGCCGGCGATGAGCATGGATGCGCCGAGCCGATCGATGGAGCTGGTGTTCGCGTCGGCTCGGGCGATGGCGTGGGCGAGGAGGATGTAGAGGGTGAACAGAGCCCCGTTGGTGAATGCCCAGAAGAACGCGCCGGGATCGCCCTCGAATCGGACGTCGTCGCCTCAGCGATCGGAGCCGGCTGAAACACTGCCCAGCCTGCGGGTGGCTCCTTCTCGACCAAACCCGCAACGGCCGCCGTCGCTGGTGCGACATGGCCGATTGCGGTAGCAGAGCCAAAGCCCGCGGCTACTACCACCGCCACAAGACTTGACACGGGGCTACTCGCCGGCGTTCATCGGCCCGTTGCGCCCGGAGTCCGTAGTGTTGAGTCCCAATGCCCTATCGACTCCCACCTGCTCATCAGTACATTCAGCGCATGGCTTCACACGGTTGCGCCCCCCATCGCCGGAGGGATGTGTGGGCCACCGGCAGCGGATGGAGATGCCGATGACCCAACCTTCCATTCAGCCCTCCATCGACCAAGCGGCTGCCGACGCCCTGCTCGGTCGGAGCCTCATCACTACCCAAGAGTGGTCGACGGACGACCTGGCCACGGTCCGCGCTTATGCACGACTGATCGCCGACCTCGACCGCCGCGGGATCCGCACCCCGCTGTGCCCTGCGGAGCTGGCGTGGGCGGCTTTCTTCGATCAATCGACCCGAACCAAGAGCGCCTGGGGAGGTGCCGCCGCTCGGCTCGGCATGCATCCGGTCATCATCGAAGGCTCGACGACACAGGTCTCCCACGGCGAGACGGCGGCGGAGACTGGCGCCATGATCGGGATGAATGCCCACGCTATGGGAATCCGCCACGACAAGATCCTCGGCGAAGGCAACACCTTCATCCGTGAGCTGAAGCGAGGCATCGACGACTACCTCGCCGCCACCGACGATGCACGTCATGTGCCGGTGGTCAATCTGCAGTGCGACGTCGACCATCCCACCCAGACCATGGCGGATCTCTTGTGGCTGGAGGACAACTTCGCCGATCTCAGCGATCGCAACATCACGGTGAGCTGGGCCTATTCGCCATCGTATGCAAAGCCATTGTCGGTTCCGCAGGGGCTCATCACGTTGCTGACCCGGTTCGGTGCCAACGTCACGCTGGCTCACCCGCCTGGCTACCGACTAACCGATGAGACGATGGCCGCCGCAGAGGGCAACTCAGCCACCGGCGGATCATTCCGGGTGGTCGACGACATGGACGAGGCGTTTGCCGACGCCGATGCCGTCTACCCAAAGAGCTGGGGCGCATACGACCTGATGCTCGAGCGGATCGACGCCAATGCCGCCCGCGACGAAGGCGAACTGGCGGCCATCGAAGCGCGGGCGCTGCAACGCAACGCCGGCCACAGCGACTGGATCTGTGACGAGCGGCGGATGGGTCTTACCCGGAACGGTGAGGCGTTGTACCTGCACTGCCTGCCGGCCGATATCGACGCCGAGGTGAGCCCAGGGGTGATGGCTCGACACAAGGTGAACGTCGCCCGTCAGGCCAATTGGAAGATGTACGTGATCATGGCGCTGCTTGCCGGGGCCAAGGTCCCGGGCTTGCCAGCGGCGCTGGCGGACCTCGAACAGGAGGGATCCCGATGACTCAAGTCGACCCGCAACAAAGCACCCACCTGGACGCTCGGGTCGCCGAGCTGAGCCAGTTCTACCTACCGCTCGCAGTGTCCATCTTGCGCGAATGCATCCGGATCCCAGCCGACTACGTCGATCGACCGATCGATGAGGGTGGCGACCCGGATTGCGGCACGAGCAACCACGAAGGTCCACGTCTGGAGTTCTTGAAGCAGACGATCATCGACATCGGTGCCGTGCGCCAGCCGGGAGACGTGTGGTTCGACGACTACGGCAACCTGGTGTGGACGGTTTACGATCCCGAAGACGGCGTCTACCCCGATCACAAACGGGTTGTGTACTTCGACGGGCACACCGACACGGTGCGTGCGCTGCGGTCGACGTGGAGGGAGAAGCTCGGGGGGATCGATGCCTACGACGGCCTCGTCGACACCGACGCAGTCGACCGCGACTTCCTCCGCAGCGAGCTGGGTCACCTGCCTCCCGACAACGAATGGGATCAGCTGATCTTCGGAAGGGGTGCAGCCGACCAGCTCGCCGGCGTGGTCTCGCAGGTCCTGGCCACGAAGATCGCCCTCGAGCTGACCCGGGAAGGCGCGTTGCGCGGAGTGATCGTCCGGTCGTACGCAACGGTATGCGAGGAGGACAACGACGGCGGCGGGGCGATGTACCTGATGAAGGACGTCCTTCCCGGGGCGAGGCCCGACATGATTCCCGACGTCGTCATCCTCACGGAAGGAACGGGAGACGCCCACAAGGGTGCGCTCGGGATCTACCGGGGCCAACGGGGCCGGATGCAGATCGAAGTGACGGTCACGGGCCGCTCGAGCCACGGTTCCATGCCGTGGGAGGGGCTCAATCCTCTCGAGTACGGCGCAGCCATCATCGCGGAGGCCGCCCGGCGCTACGACGAGCGGGACGGCTTCCTCGACGACCCCTTTCTCAGTCACGGCACCCGGACGGCATCGTGGTCCCAGCTGGAGACCCCCAGCGATTGCGCTGTGCCCGATCGATTCACGTTCCGGTTCGACCGCCGGCTCACAACCGGCGAGGAGCCCGACCAGGCGGTCGCCGACATCGATTCACTCGATGCGGTACAGGCGGCCCGCGACGCCGGGCTGACGGTCGACGTTGGCGTGCCGATCTACAAGGGTGTCACCTGGCGTGGCTATGCGCTTGGGAACGAGCAGACATACCTCGGATGGGTGACACCCGCCGAGCACCCGGCGATCGAGACTGCCGCTGCGGTGTACGAGTCGGTCATCTCGCCGAACGTCGACGCAACGTGGTCTGCTGACGGAGGCCTGCGGGCCGAGGCTCGCGTCGACCGCTGGATCTTCTCGACCGACGGCGTCGGCTATCCGATTCCGAGTTCGAACACCGCCGTCGAGGTGCCGGAGAGCAAGAACTGGGTGGACGCCGGTACGTTCAAACATGCCGCGATGTTCGGGATCAGCCCAGGGATCGAGCAGAACACTCACAAGATCGGTGAATGTGTGGACCAGCGCGAGCTCCGCTGGGCGATCGCATTCTTGGCGAGGTACCCGGGCGCCTACGCCGAGCGGTTGTGACGCCGGTGGGCCTATGGGGCCAGGACGCTGATCCATCTCCGCCAACCCAGATTGCCAGCTAGCGGCGCCGGGATCGCTCGCGCTGTTCTACACCGGCGGCCGCCAATGACGATCGCGCTGGATCGGCGCGGGGTGCCGAGGCGGAGAGAACACCGGCGATGCCGCCATACTGCTCAGCTGCGGCGGCCGCTGGCCACGAGCAGGTTCGGTTCCATGACCAGGGACCCGCGGTCGGTGAATGGCTCGCACCTCTCGACGATCGCATGCTGCAACGCGATCCGCCTGTCTTCGTCGAGCTCCGCCGCTAGGGCGGCGAGTGGCGTGCTGGTGACGTACTGCCAGATGAAGTCGGCGGCCGGCGCCACCCGCAGCTGGATGGGGCGGTAGTCGATGTCGGTGTCGGCAAACCCGGCCCGGTCGAGCGCCGAGGCCACGTGGTCGGGGTCGTTCACAGAGAACACCGTGCCGATGAATTGGGCTGCCCCCGGCCCCAGGTAGTCGGAGAGGACGACGTCGATGGCCTCGAACAGGGGCGGCGTCGGTCCAACGGTAGTGAGACTGAGACGGCCGCCGCCGGTGAGCACCCGTCGCATCTCGCCCAGCGCCGCTGCCTTGTCGGCAAAGAACTGAAATCCGAGCGAGCTCACGACGGCGTCGAAGGCCCCGTCCTCGAATGGCAGATCCTCAGCAGCGCCCTCGTGCCATTCGATCTCGGGCCCGTTCGCACCTGTGCTCCGGGCGACGGCGAGCATCGCCGAGTTGATGTCGATACCGGCGACCGTGCCGGTTCTTCCGACGTGG
>JBFIXI010000131.1:0-4633 GCA_041605955.1 Acidimicrobiia bacterium | reverse complement strand
TTGGGGGTTCGAGTCCTCCCCCCCGAGCGCTCGTGCGACCTGGCGTCGCAGGTGCGGCCCCGTCGTCTAGTGGCCTAGGACGCCGCCCTCTCAAGGCGGTAACGCCGGTTCGAATCCGGTCGGGGCTACGCGGACCGGCCAAAAGGCCGGTCCGTTGGCAGAGGCCCCCGGTCAGCGGGGGTTTCTGCGCGTGCGAGGGCGCTCCGGGGGGCGACCTCCCCATCTGCCGAACGATTCTCGCGACGGCAGTGCACCGCGCGGTGGGTATCGGCATTTCAGGCTGTGACGGAGGAGGCGTGGGAAGCCGCCGCGACCGGCCACACGAGCTCCCGGCCAAAACGACTCAATGGAAACGTGTGTCGGCGACTAAGTAGTCGAGGGCGTGGGTCTGCTCGGTCGGCGGTTTCGGATGTTGCGAATGGCGTCCGCAACCATGATGAGGACCCCAGTCCCGAGCACGATCGAGAGGAGCTCGCTGTATCCGCCTCCCAGGCCGCCCCATGCCGGCAAACCGATCAGCAAGACGGTCACGACGCCGCGCCAGATCCAGGCCGCCGTCGATCGTCGAATCATCGCATCGAGGGTGTACCGATCACCGGCGATCCCGTGGCGCGGCGCGAACCGCCGGTAGATTGGTCTCGTTTGCGATCGCGTGACTGCAAGCGGTTGCGGCGTCCATGCGGGGACATCACAGCATCCTCGCCGCCGGGCAAACGCGGGTGTATCGCCAACCCCGCGATGTGGACTAACGCGACTGGCCGTCCAGGCGCTCGGCTGCGGTAGCCAGCCGGGCCAGCGTCTGCTCGCGCCCGAGCACTTCGATCGACTCGAACAGCGGTGGGCTCACAGTTGAGCCCGTGACGGCCACACGTATCGGCTGCAACCCTTTGCGGGCAGACAGGTCGAGAGCGGCCAGCATGGCGCGCAGCTCGGATTCGATCGCCTCGGTGGTCCAGCTTTCGAGGGCCCCGAGACGGGCGGTGGCATCGGCCAGAGCGGTGGGGGCCTTCTCCTGGGTCATCACCTTCTCCCAGGACGCGGTGTCGTAGTGCACGTCGCCCCACAGGAACGCCACCTGGTCGGGCACCTCGGAGAGCCGCTTGACCCGCTCCTGGACGTGGGGCGCAATCGCCTCGAGCTGGATCTGCTCCGCGGGCTCCAGGCGCCGACCGAGGCCATCCTCCACGAACGGGCGGAGCCGTGAGACGAACTCTTCCACCGACAGCGCCCGGATGTAGACGCCGTTCATCCACTCCAGCTTGTCGTTGTCGAATATCGTCGGATTGCGAGTCACGTCGCTCAGGTTGAACCGCTCCACCATCTGATCGAGGGAGACGAGCGTCTCGTTCTCCCCGGGAGACCACCCGAGCAGTGCCAGATAGTTGACCATGGCTTCCGGCAGGAACCCAGCGTGCCGATAGGCGTTGAGCGCAGTGTGGCCGTGTCGCTTCGACAGCTTCTTGCCGTCGGGACCAACGATCAGGGCCAGGTGGCCATAGCTGGGGGGCTCCGCCCCCATGGCGGTGGTCAGCAAGATGTGCTTCGGCGTCGAAGAAAGCAAGTCTTCGCCCCGTATCACATGGGTGATCTCGAAGTCCACGTCGTCAACGGTGCTGGCGAGGTGGTAGGTCGGCGAGCCGTCTGACCTGAGCAGAACGAAGTCGTCCACGTCGGCGTGATCGAACTCGAGGTCGCCGCGCACCGCGTCGTGGAAGCTCGTCGCCCCGGGCCGGGGCACCGCCATGCGGATGGGGGCAGGCCCGCCGGCAGCTACCCGGGCGGCCGCTTCGTCCGGGTCGAGGCGAAACCGCCCGTCGTACGCCGGGGTCCGCCCGGCGGCCTGCGCCTCCTGCCGAAACGCCTCCAGCTGCTCGGGGGTAGCGAAGCTGTAATACGCCATTCCCTGCTCCACCAGCTCATGTGCCGTCTGGCGATAGCGGTCGAAACGGCGACTCTGCTGGTAGGGGGCATGCGGACCGCCGACCTCGATGCCCTCGTCCCAGTCCAAGCCGAGCCACTGCAGCGAGCTGATGATGTCTTCGTAGTACTCCAGCGAGTTGCGCTCGGAGTCGGTGTCGTCCGACCGGAGTATGAACACCCCGCCCCGGCCGCGGGCAAACAGCCAGTTGTATAGAGCGGCGCGGGCGGTCCCGACATGAAGGTAGCCGGTGGGCGAGGGGGCGATGCGGACCCGTACCGTCATCGAGCCACCACCGGGTTCAGGAGCAGCCCGATCCCTTCGATCTCGACCTCGACACGATCGCCGGGCTCGATCGGACCAACGCCGGGGGGAGTCCCGGTGAGAATCACATCGCCGGGAAGCAGCGTCATGACCCGCGAGATGTAAGCCACGAGCTCACCGACGCCGAAGACCATATCTGCCGTGGTGGCTTCCTGGCGGACGTCGTCGTTGACCCGGCAGGTGATGGCCAACGACTCCTGCGGATCGAGCTCGGTGTCGATCACCGGCCCGAGCGGACAGAAGGTGTCGAAGCCTTTGGCGCGGGCCCACTGCCCATCGAGGCGTTGTAGATCGCGGGCCGTGACGTCGTTGGCGGCGGTATACCCCAGGATGTGCGGCCCTACGTCCTCCACTGCCACATCCTTGGTGACCCGCCCCATCACCACCGCCAGCTCGGCCTCGTGGTGCACCTCATCGGACTCGGCAGGTAGCCGAATCGGCTGCAATGGGCCGATGACGGTTGTAGGCGGCTTGAGGAACAGCAAAGGACGCTCCGGCACCTCGCCGCCCATCTCGGCCGCATGCTCGGCGTAGTTCTTGCCTACGGCAACGATCTTGGTGGGAATCACCGGCGCCAACAATCGAGCCTCATGCCAGCCGACCACTGTCTCGGTGGGCTCCCAGGCCACGAAAGGTGATCCGCGGTGAAGGCGGATACCCTCCGGCTCCACTGCGCCGTAGGTTATGTCATCGACCTCGGAGTCGACCCGCACGATCTTCATTGCATCGGCTTCATTGCATCGGCTTCATTGCATCGGGCCGCGCAAGGACCACCCCGCCTCTATCCGTTCCCGCAGCTGGTCTACAGGCAGCTGCAGCACTTCAACGGCGATATCGGCGACCAGTCGGCGCAACTTGCCGGCGTCGTGGGCCACGTTGGCGATCCACCCCCGACGCTCGGCGAGCACCGCCCCGTCGACTGCAGTAGATCCATCGAGACCCAAGACGATCATGCCGGCGGTCACGTCGGAGGCCACCGGGGCACGCCCCTCCCGGGCGGCGCGGGCGGTGGCGATCGCCGCCACGGCCGCGGCCGCATCGTGATGGTGCTCGCCGGGGAGCAGCTTCAAGTCTCGCGAGGCGACCAGTCGCAGCGCGTAGCCGGCATCGGGCCCAACAACGCCAAAGGCTCCGCCGGACGGCAGGTCCTCGGGCGAGTCGATCTCGCCCGGGCGCTGCGGCCGCCAGCGGCGGGCGGGCCCCGGGTCGGGCTTGCTACGGGGCAAGTCGGCGAGCTCGAGCTCAATATTGGGCTGCTGGCCCATGACGCTTCCTCAGTGTGGCAACGACGGTGCGGTACGACCCGGCCGATGGTAGCGCCGCGATCACCGGTGCTCGATGGCGTAGCCGGGAGTTGCTGGCCGCGGCGACGCTGGTCGGCGCCTCAGACGTATTCCAGCCACTCCGGGTGATCGAGCAGACGCCCGTGGACGGTGTCCAGGTACAGCTGCTGGGCTCGCTTGGTCACCGGGCCCGGCTTGCCCTCCCCGACCGGGCGGTTGTCCACCTCGCGTACCGGGGTGACCTCGGCGGCGGTTCCAGTGAAGAACACCTCGTCGCAGTAGTACAAGTCGGAGCGGGTGAAAGTCTTCTCGATCACCTCGTACCCGTTTTCGGTCAGCAAGGTGATCACCGAGTCGCGGGTTATGCCGTCGAGACACCCGGCGGCGATCGGCGGGGTATAGACCACGCCGTTGCGAATCAGGAAGATGTTCTCGCCCGATCCCTCGGAGATCTTGCCGTCGACGTTGAGCATGATGGCTTCGTCGTAGCCGTCGGTGACAGCCTCGACCTTGGCCAGGATGCTGTTGATGTAAGTCCCGGAGGCTTTGGCGTTCGGGAAGACGTCCATGGGAAACCGGCGCCACGACGAGACTCGGACCCGGATACCGTTGCGCATCCCGTCCTCGCCGAGATAAGCGCCCCACCTCCAGGGAATGATTGCGGTGCGCACCCGCGCGTTGGCCGGATTGAGCCCGACGGCTCCCAGCTCGAGGAATGTGATTGGACGGATGTATCCCGCTTCGAGCTCATTGGCGGCCAACAGCTCCTTGGTCGCCTTGATCAGGTCTTCTGCCGACCATTCGGTGGGCATCTGATAGGCCTTGGCCGACCTGAGGAGACGCTCCATGTGCTCCGTCAGCCGAAATACGGACGTGCCCTGCGGCGTCTCATAGGCACGGATACCTTCGAACACCGCGGTTCCGTAGTGGAGCGCGTGGGTGAGCACGTGGACCTTGGCTTCGTCCCACGGCACCGTATCGCCGTCGAGCCAGATGTATCTCAGTGGTTCCATCGGGGCATCATATATGCGAACGGAAGGCGATTCGATTGCGAGCTGCCCCATCTACCGCCATCGCACGATTGGAAGTGGGGAGGCCTCGGCCTCCC
>JBFIXI010000130.1:0-4646 GCA_041605955.1 Acidimicrobiia bacterium | reverse complement strand
CTCTCGGACGCGATCGCGGCCTGTGTAGACCGCGTCAAGCGTGCGGTTGATCCAACCACCAAAGCGTCTAGCCGCCGCAAGGCGCGACAGGGACGCTCTGAGGGCCCTTGCTGTTCGTGGCATTGACGTTCGGCCACAAAGGCGGTAGCTCTCCGACGCGACTAGCGCCTTTGTAGACCACTTCCAGCGTGCGGTTGTTCCAACCACCAAAGCGTGTAGCCGCCGGAAAACAAATGAAATATGGCCACCTTGCGGTGGCCATCTTTCGGGCTAACACGGGAGGCGGGAAACCTCTCGCCGTTAGTATCGTCACCCCGATGGAAAACTTGAGGTATTTCCGCGAAATTCAGGAAGCCAGCATCGAGGGACTAGTCACCCACCTCAGACAGCATTCGCTGCGCACCGACGGGCCCTTCACCCTTCGTTCGGGAACGATCGCTTCCTGGTACCTCGACGGTCGCCAAACAACCCTCGATGGTCCTGGAGCCGTGTACGTCGGGCGGGCGGTGCTCGGCGTGCTCGATGAATCGGTAGAGGCGGTCGGTGGCATGACCATGGGGGCAGACCCGATCGCGGTCGCCGCCGCCCTCACGGCTGCCATGGAGGATGTCCCGTTGCGTGCCTTCAGCGTCCGAAAGGAGGCCAAGGACCACGGCCTCGGAGGCCGCCTGGTGGGCCCCGTACTGCCGGGCGATGTAGTGGCGGTTCTGGAAGACACGACGTCCACCGGAGGTGCGCTGTTGGAGGCGATCGAAGTAGCCCGTGATGCCGGCCTGGAGGTGGTACAGGCGTTGGCGCTACTCGACCGATCGGACGGCAAGGTCGCCCACGTGATGGAACAGGCAGATGTCTCATTCACGTCGCTCGTCACGCCAAAGGATCTGGGTATCGCCTCGTGAAATACGAGCTGTACCGCTCGGCGTTGTTCGGCTGGCTCGTCGGCATTGCGTCCGTCCCACTGGTGTTGCTCGGGTTCGACGTCCTGGTCCTGCCCAAGGTCGGACCCGGCTACACGCGCTTCATCGATCGGCTCGCCGACCTGGCCGGTCTCAACCGGCCGGGCGCCAACGGCAGCGAGGAGGCGTGGGCCCTCATCTTCACGTTGGCCGGCGTCGCCATGCTCATGTGGTCGACCAAGGAGATGTTCGCCCCCCGCCCGGTACTGAGAGCCGATCAGACCGGAGTCACGTTCAACATGCTCGGCGGCCCGGCGGCGGGCACGGTCCTTCTCCCCTGGGAGGAGGTGACCGGCACCGAAGCGGTTGTGCTGGAGGACGCCGACGGCGACGTCCCGGCCTTGCGCGTGAGGGTCGTCGATGCCCGTCGCCTGCCATCACATCCGTGGGGAGGGGAATGGGTCGACGGAGCGCTGGTGCTACGGGCGAACGCCTGGGTGGACGATCCAATCATCGTTGCGGCCCGGCTGGACGCTCTCAGAATCGGCGCCCTTCCGCCCGATGTCACACCGGATCGCGCCCACTATGGACGCGTGACGTGGGGGGTGCTGCTGGTGATCCTCGGGCTCGTCGTCGTGGGGTATTTGCTGTTCGACTCCGATCGAACCGCCAACTGGCCTTTCATTCCCGCCGCACTGCTGGCCGCCTTCGGTCTCCTGGTCGTGGTGGCGGGAATGCGGCAGGCCTTCGACACCCGATATGACTGGATGGCGCCGGAGGAGGCGACATGAGTCGTCGGTTCGGCGCCCACGTCGATTTTGCCCATCCGCTGGCAGAAGCCGAGGCTCGGGGGGCAGACATCATCCAGATGTTCCTGTCGAACCCGCAAGGTTGGAAGAAGCCCGGGCCCCGGCCCGACGCCGCCGAACTCGCCGCCTCACCTGTCGCCATCGTCGTCCATTCTCCCTACCTCATCAACGTCTGTGCGGGGAACAACCGAATCCGGATTCCCAGCCGCAAGATCCTCAACGACACCCTCGAGGCGGCGGAAGCGATCGGCGCCGAAGCCGTGATCGTCCATGGCGGGCATGTGTCCGACGACGAGGTGCCAGAGGTCGGTATCGAGCGATGGCAAAAAGCGCTGGCCCAGGTCGAGAGCGAGGTTCCGATTCTGATCGAGAACACGGCGTCGGGCGATCGGGCCATCGCCCGGGAGGTCGAGATGATTGCGCGGCTGTGGGAGGCGATCGGCGATACGGGCGTCGGCTTTTGCCTCGACACGTGTCACGCCTGGGCCGCCGGTGAGCCGCTGGAGGGTCTCGTCGAGCGAGTGCTCGCCGCAACCGGACGAATCGACTTGCTCCACTGCAACGGTTCCCGGGATCCGTTCGACAGCCGCCGCGATCGCCATGCATTGCTCAGAGACAGCGAAATACCGTTGGAAACCATCGCCAACATCGTGGCGAGCACCGATTGCCCGGTCATCCTCGAGACGCCAGGTGACCCGGCCGCTCACCGCGAGGAGATTGACCTCGTGCGATCCTTCGCCGCGCGTAGCTGACCCGGTCACCCTCCGCATCTGGCCCGTGCCGGAAACCCTCAAACGGCGACTCAGCGGGGCCGATGTATTGATCACAGCCGGTATACCGCGTAGCGAAAGGTTGTGGCGATGGTGGAAAGAGCCGCTGTCGACAACTCAGAGCCCATGCCGGAATGGGTCAATCGCCTGTCCTGGTTTCACGCGCGCATTCGGGAAGCTCTCGACCTCGATACCGGTGAGGTTCTCCAGTTCGCAGTCGATGCCATTGCCCGCGTGATGGACTCCGATCGGGCCGTATTGCACGTCTTCGAGCCGAGCATCCGCGATGTGCGGCGATCCGTGGTCGGCGGGCCAGGGAGGACCCGGTACCGACCGCGCCCGTATGAGGATCACATCAACGGTTCCAGCGGCATGGCCTTTGCCCACGCGGCAGCCGTGTTGGTCGACCCTCACCTGATTCCGTCAGATGATGAGGTGGCATCTATGGTGGCCGCCCCTGTTCCCCTCCGCGCCGGGAAGACGGCCACCATCGCCGTCATCAACGATGAGACCCAGCGGCATTTCAACGAGGCAGACGTTTCCACCATGAACATCGTCGCCCACGAACTCGGGATGCTGATCGACAGTCATGAGCGCCTCGCCGCCGAGAAGAGCCAACGCCGGCTGGCGGAGTCACTGCGAGAGGTCACGGCATCGATGGTCTCCTCACTGGACTTCACCGCGGTGCTCGGAGCACTCCTCCACGGCCTCGAGCCCATGATGCCATTCGCCTCGGCTGCCGTGCTGCTGCGGGACGGTGAGACCATGCGGGTCATGGCCAGCCGCGGCATCGACGATGCCGCCAACCTGCAAAACGTCTACCTGAAAGTCTCGGATGATCCGATCCTCAAGGAGATCGTCGACACTCAGGGCCATGTTGTCATTCACGGGCTCGAGGCCGAGAAATCTCCCCCCTATGCCGGCGGAGAGTATGTCGAGCACTTCATCTCGATGCCGCTCGTCTCGCGTAACCGGGTGATCGGTGTTCTGGCCGTGAGCCGGAACAGAGGAGAGCCGTTCGATCTCGAGGAACTCATTGTGTTGGACGCATTCTCTGTCCAGGGCTCAGTGGCGATCCAGAACGCACGTCTGTTCCAATCCACCCAGGAGTCGCTGGCCAAGACCGAGACCCTGTATCAGACGGCCCAGGCTCTCATTGCGTTCGATTCGCTCACCGAGATGCTCCAAACCGTTGTCGACGGAGCGGCGCGATCGATTCCTGCTCGCCAGGTGTCGCTGCAGACTGTCAGCCTGCGGGAGCGACGCATCATCCATTTCGTCCGCGGAGGAGACGCCCGGGACGAGATCGTCGCAGTCGATTTCGAGGAGCTGTGGGATGGCCTCGGCGGTTGGGTACTGCGCAACAGGGAGCCGGTGATCTCCAATCCGGGAGAACAGGAACGGCGGGAGGGGGCGCGGGCTCGCAAGCGTTCGCAAACCGCCCATCAGGGCTCGCGCATGGTGGTCCCGGTCCGGTTTCGCGGAAAGCTGTTCGGCGTCATGCAGGCGGCCAAGCATCGCGATGAGCCGGACTTCGACCGCCGGGACCTCGAGCTGCTGGGCGCCATGGCCAACCAGGCAGCCATGGCCATCGAGAACGCCCGCCTGTTCGACGAGGTCCAGCGATTGGCCAACACCGACGAACTGACCGGCCTGTCCAATCGGCGCGATTTGTTTGATCGCGGTCAGCGCGAGCTGGATCGCTCGTTGCGAAACGACCGAACCGTCAGTGCGTTGATGCTCGACATCGATAGGTTCAAATCGGTGAACGACTCTTTCGGCCATTCGATCGGAGACGAGGTGCTGCGAGAGATCGCCCGCCGGATCCAGGACGCAGTGCGTGACATCGACATCGTCGGCCGCTACGGAGGCGAAGAGTTCGCCGTGATCCTGCCCGAGACCGACATGCAGATTGCCATCGTGGTCGCCGAACGCGTTCGTTCCGCCATCGGCGAACATCCTTTCGAGACCGCGGCCGGACCCCTCGAGATCCATGCTTCGGTGGGCGTGGCCGAGGTCCGGGCGGCGGATGGCGAGACCATCGGGCACCTGCTCGACCGCGCCGACACCGCCATGGATTTGGCCAAGCAAGGTGGCGGCGACCTGGTTCGCGCCGCCTAGCTCGCCTCTCCTAGTAGGCGCCACCCAGTTTGGTATGGTCCCAGCTGGCG
>JBFIXI010000129.1:0-4649 GCA_041605955.1 Acidimicrobiia bacterium | reverse complement strand
TCGGTGAGACCGTGACTGAGGGAACGATCTTGAGCTGGGCCAAGCAGGTGGGTGACACCGTTGCCGAGGATGAGGTGTTGCTGGAGATCTCGACCGACAAGGTCGATACCGAGGTGCCGTCTCCCGCTTCCGGGGTCATTCAGGAGATCTTGGTGGGCGCCGGCGAGACCGTCACGGTCGGTACCCGGCTGGCCGTCATCGCGCCGGCGGGAGCCGCTCCGGCCCCTGCGCCCTCTGAGCCTCCCGTCCGTGAGGCAGTCCCGGCGTCAGCCCCGCCTGCGGAAGAGCCGGCGCCCACCGCGCCCGCCCCGGAGGTTCGCTTCGATGTAGAGCGTCAGCCGGCTGAGGTGACATCGCCGGCCGCGGCCGCAGTCGCACCCGCCGCCGGGCTGCTGGATGGGCCGCGGCGCGGCATCCTGTCTCCGGTGGTGCGCCGTCTAGCGACCGAGCACGGCATCGATCTCACCCACGTTCCTGGAACCGGCGACGGCGGACGTATCACCCGCAAAGACGTGATGGCGTACATCGAGGGTGGCGGGCCCAAGGTCTCGTTCGAACCGGCCGAGGCCGGGGTGGCTGTCGTCACCGAGGCTCCGCCGACCCCGGCTGCCGCTCCGGCTGCCGCCGCGCCGCAACCCACCCCGCCTCCCGCAGCGGTGGAACCACAGCCGGCTCCGGTTGCCGCCGCACCGCAACCGGCCCCGGCGGCTGCACCAGCTCCGGCCCCGGCGGCCGCCGCCGAGCCCGCCCGAGCGGTTCCCGAGGGCGACCAGGTGGTGCAGCTCAGCAGATTGCGCACCCGCATCGCCGAAAACATGATCAACGCCAAGCGCACCGCGGCCCACGTGTGGGCGTCGGTCGAAGTGGACTACGAGCGCGTGGAGCGGGTGCGGCAAGCTCACAAGGAAGAGTTCAAGGCTCGGGAGGGCTTCTCGCTCACCTACCTGCCGTTCGTCGCCCGGGCCGTGATCGATGCCCTCGAGGAGTTCCCGGTGGTCAACAGCTCGTTCCGGCTCGACGAAGGTACCCAGACCTTCCACAGCCGGGTGAACCTGGGGATTGCGGTAGACATGAACCAAAAGGGTCTTGTCGTCGTTTCGGTCAAGGAGGCCGATGGGCTGCGGTTGGCCGGGCTGGCCCGGGCAATCCGCCAGAAAGCGCAGAAGGCCCGGGACGGCAATCTGGAACCCGACGACATATCCGGCTCCACGTTCTCGATCACCAATCCGGGGCCGTACGGTTCTTTCATGACCGCACCGATCATCAACGTGCCCAACGTTGCCATCCTCTCGACTGATACCGTCACCAAGCGAGCTGTGGTGGTGACCGACGAGTTCGGCCATGACAGCATCGCGATTCGCCACATCGGATATCTTGGATTGACGTGGGATCACAGGGCATTCGATGGGTCCACCGCAGTCCTGTTCCTCAACCGGGTGAAGGAGAACATCCAGACCTGGGATTGGGAGCAAGAGCTCGCGTGAGTTCGACTCTGCTCCCGCCGGCCGAACGGCAGCGGGTTCGCTGGCTAGGACGTATGGCTTACGACGAAGCCTGGGATCTGCAGCGGGCGATCTGGGAGGGGCGCGTCTCGGGTCGCATCGACGACGACTATCTGCTGCTCCTGGAGCACGACCACGTCTACACCGTGGGACGCAACGGCGACGGGTCCAATCTGCTACTCGCTCCCGAGGCGCTCGAGCCTCTGGGCGCCATTTTGCGTCACGTCGACCGGGGAGGCGACATCACCTACCACGGACCGGGACAGCTGGTGGGCTATCCGATCCAAGCGGTCCGCAAGCTGCCCCGCGGCTACGACATGGTCGGCCACGTGCGCCGCATCGAGGAGATGCTGATCGCCACGCTGGCCGAGCTCGGAGTCGCCGCCTGGGCCGAAGAGGGGTTCACCGGGGTCTGGACTGCGGCCGGCAAGGTCGCTGCGATCGGCGTCCGCGTCGCTCGCGGCGTGTCCATGCACGGATTTGCGCTCAACGTCTCGCCGGATCTGAATTACTTCACTCGAATCGTCCCGTGCGGGATCAGCGACCGCCCGGTAACCAGCCTCGCCCAACTGATGGACCGGCGCATAACCATCGAAGATGTGGTGAAGCGGCTGGTTCCGCACGCGGCGCGCGTCTTGGGAGAGAGCGCAGCCGAGGTGCAGCTCGGCGCTTTCGCCCGTGGGGCCGGGGGTAGCTTCGATGTCGACCAGATGGTGGCCGCCGGCGTCTTCTCGTCGAGTCGCCACGACGCAGTTCCCGTACTCATCCGCGGGGTGCTGGACGGCGAGCCGCCTCGGCCCGAGTGGATGAAGGTGACGGCCGCCACCGACACCGCCGGCTATCAGGGACTCAAGGCGCTGATGCACGATCTCGAGCTGAACACCGTGTGCGAGGAGGCCGGCTGTCCCAACATATACGAGTGTTGGGGTCAGGGGACGGCCACCCTCATGTTGCTGGGGGACAAGTGCACGCGGGCCTGTGCCTTCTGCGATGTGACCACCGGCCGTCCCGGAGAAGTCGATCTCGAAGAGCCGCAGCGAGCCGCCGCCGCAGTCGTCGCGATGGGCTTGAACCACGCCGTGCTCACGTCCGTCAACCGCGATGACCTGCCTGACGGGGGCGCCGCTATCTTCGCCGAGACCATCCGCCGCATTCGCGATGAGCTGCCCGAGTGCGATGTGGAGGTGCTGATCCCTGACTTCAAGGGAGATCCCGATGCGCTGCAGACCGTGATGGAAGCGAAGCCGTCGGTGCTGAACCACAACACTGAGACGGTGCTGCGCCTGCAGCGGGACATTCGCACCGCCGCCAACTACGGGCGCTCGCTGGCGCTGCTGGCACGGGCCAAGTGGGCCAACCCGAGCGGCACCGTCAAGAGCGGCCTGATCGTCGGTATGGGGGAGACTGAGGCCGAGATCCTCGGTGCGCTGGCCGACCTGCGGGCCGTGGGTGTCGACATCGTCACCATCGGCCAATACCTGCGGCCCACGGCCCGTCACCGCAAGATCGACCGCTACGTGCACCCTGACGAATTCGCTAGATACGCAGCCGAAGGCGAGCGGCTGGGCCTGGCGCATGTCGAATCGGGCCCGCTGGTGCGATCGTCTTATCACGCCCGTGACTCGCTGGCCGCTGCTCAGTGACGGCGATCCACTACCCGGACGCCGATTACGCCGAGCGTATCCAGCGGGCCCGTGCCGAGATGGACCGCCTCGGAGTTGGCGTGCTGCTGGCTTCGGTGGGGTCGGATTTGCCGTATCTCACCGGCTACGAAGCGATGCCGCTGGAACGGCTGACGATGCTCGTGGTGACGCCGCGCGCCGCGACTCTGGTCGTGCCCGAGCTGGAAGCGCCCCGAGTGGTTGATCGCGGTGCGTTCGACCTCGTCCCCTGGGGCGAGACGGAGGATCCGGTTGCGATCGTGGCCAAGCTTGCGGGCGGCGCCGGCCGGGCCGCAATCGGTGCCCAGACCTGGTCCGTGTTCCTCATCCGTCTGCAAGAGGCCATGAGTGGAACCCGCTTCAGCGACGCCACGGCTGTGATGCGGCCGTTGCGGATCATCAAGGACGCCACCGAGATCGACCTGCTCCGGAAGGCGGGCGCGGCGGCCGATCGGGTCGTCGCCCGGCTGCGGGCGACCCAGTTCTCCGGAAAGACCGAGGCAGCGCTGGCACGCGAGGTCATGGAGATGACCGTGGGCGAGGGCCACGACGTGGCGACCTTCCACATCGTCGCCTCCGGGCCCAATGCCGCCTCGCCACACCACGAGCCGGGCGACCGAGTCATCGGCGACGGCGATTGCATCGTTGTCGACTTCGGCGGGCGTCTCGGTGGCTACTGCTCGGACACCACCCGCACCTTCCACGTGGGCTCACCGCCGGTCGAGTACGCCGCGGCCTTTGCCGCCTTGGAGGCCGCGCAGGGTGCCGGTCGGGCGGCCGCTGGTCCCGGCGCTACTGCCCAAGACGTCGACCGGGCCGCCCGACAAGTCCTCGTCGACTCGGGCCATGCCAAGTGGTTCATCCACCGCCTCGGCCACGGCATCGGTCTCGACGGCCACGAAGACCCGTACCTGGTGGAGGGCAACACCGAGGTGCTGGAGCCGGGGATGGCGTTCTCCATCGAGCCCGGGATCTACAAGCCCGGGCAGTGGGGTATGCGCATCGAAGACATCGTGGTTTGCACCGAAGACGGCCGGGAGTCGCTGAACCGATCGCCGCGGGAGCTGGCGATCGTCGGCTAGGGACTGTTGAGGGGTGAGGCGGTGTCCTTGACCAGTCCATTGCTGAAGACCGACGCGCTCAGTCCCAGCTGACGGAGATCGGCTGCTCGATCAGCGGAAACGATCGTGCCTCGGCTTCGATGGCCTCGCGGTCCGGCGCCGACAGGCCCTGCCACGTCGAGATGCACACTCTGGTCTTGTTGCGCCGCCATGTGCCGACGATCTCGCCGTTGAGCAGCACGGCGCCGGGCCACACCCGGGAGGTCCAGAGCTGGCGGCGCCGTTTCTCATCGGCGATCAGCAGCTCGCGATCAGGTCCCTGGAGCAAGTAGTAGGTGTCGCCGCTGGGGAGCAGTCGCGCGGTCGATGGCGACGCAAAGCTCTCCACCAGCGCCGCCTCGTCGCGCGCCAGGATATGGCCCGCC
>JBFIXI010000128.1:0-4823 GCA_041605955.1 Acidimicrobiia bacterium | reverse complement strand
CTGATACACCGGCACTTCGGATAAGTCACTTCCCGGACCCAACACCAACACTACGACCAACCCGGCAACGCTGCACGGGCCAACCCGCCGCGCTCACCAAACCAGAGAAACTCCCCCTTGACACAAAGAGGCATCGGTCTGCGTGGTCTGGGGGGACGGGCGTTCTCGTCCCAGAATTGCTGATCGGCGTCGTTCGATGGACGGCGCGGGGGCTGAACGGAGAGCTATTGGCAAATTGGACGTTGGTAGGGTCGGTCTGACGTGAACTTCGCAATGGTTGCCGGCCAGAGGATTGCCTATCGAGAGAGCGGCGAGGGGCCGTCTCTTGTCTTCCTGCATGGATGGCCGCTGGATAGCCGAGAGTCGTGGCGGCAGCTGGAGGGCTTGTCGGACGAGTTCCGGGTTGTAGCGTGGGATGCACCCGGAGCCGGGCAGTCGTCCGACCCGCCGGAAACCGCCCGGTTGGCGGACTGGGCCGATTGGCTCGCCGAGTTCATCGAGTTGTTGGATCTCGCTCCCGCCCATGTGGCTGGCCTCTCGTTCGGCGGGGGTCTGGCGCTCGAGCTGTTCCGTCGGCACCCCGAAGTCATCAAATCCCTCGTCTTGATGTCGGCGTACGCCGGCTGGGGCGGATCGCTACCGCCCGATGAGGTGGAGACACGTCTCGAGCTAACGCGCCGCAACACCGAGCTGCCGCCGGCGCAGTGGGCACCCGCTCTGATCGAGACACTTCTTCCCGAAGGCTCTGATGTTGACCTGGTCGATGAGCTCACCGTCATGATCACCGACTTCCATCCGGCCGCGACCAGAACGTCACTCCGCGCCTTTGCTGAGGCTGATCTGAGCGACACGCTCGCTACCGTCGATGTCCCGACGCTCCTGCTTTACGGCCAGTTGGATGTGCGGTCACCCCGTCGGGTCTGGGAGCCCATTCATCAAGGTATCGCGCACTCCAGGCTCGAGGTCATTCCTGAAACGGGCCATATGGTGGACATGCAGGCGCCCGAGCGCTGCAACGCTGAGATCCGCGCCTTCGTGCGCAACATCGAGGAATCCCACCGACCGGGACATAGCCCGGGGCAACGTCCCCGATAGCAGAGAGGTGGCCATTCGGGGGAGTAGGTCTTCGAGACGCCGAGAACCCAAGCTGGGAAACGCCTTGGGATGCTGCAGGTGCGGGTCGGCTAGGAGTCCGCTGGGAGGGTGATGAACACCATCTCCAGCTCTGTTGAGCTCGTCACACGATTGCAGTGCCCTTTTCCTGTTGTGTCCTCAGCTAGAAGGATCGTTCCGGGGCCAATGGGGCGAACCTCTTCGTCGGAAGCTTCAATCTCGAGTTCTCCCGACAGATGGATCGCCAGAACCCGTTGCGGCGCCGGATGCCAGTCGCCCACCCAGCCCGGCGGGACACGTTCGAAGCCGTACTCCGCAGCAGGCTCGAACGAGGAGAACAACACCGGTGGCGTGTTCTCGAAGTAATCATCGACTTCCCGAAACGGTATGTCGACGTCCTCGAAGTGCGACTCGCCATCGTCGTCGGCGAACAAACGCAGAAGCTTCACCATCGTGAGGCTAGTCAAGGTCGAGACCTCCAGCAGCACCCGCGCCGGTGGCGGGACGTCGGTACTGTCGGGCACATGAGCGACGCCCAGGCAGCAACAATTGTCGAGTGGGCACGCCGGTTCGATGCCGCGCACATCGAATTCTGGCTGTTTGGAGGGTGGGCTGTTGACTACCACGCTGGGCAAGTCACGTAGGTCACACAAGGACGTCGACTTCGTGATCTGGGTCCGGGACCCGGTCATCACAGCTAGCCAGCGACTCATCCGGCAATCCGGGCGGATGAAGCACGCCGTTGGCCACCACAGTCAGTGTTGGAGACCCGAGCGCATTCGTGCCGATCCCGGACACTCGGCGAGATGCTTGTTCGTGCGCCCGATTTGGCGATATGAGCGGGCCACGCTGTCCCGGGTTGGGAGCGGGGTGAGAGTCCGGGCCTGAGCTCGTATGTCGGCTCAGCGTCGCAGGAGAGCGCGGCGGAGGAGGCGACTCATCGACGCGATGTAGAGGTCGTCGCTCCAGTCGAGTTCGATCACGAGTTCGCGCCAGGTGTCGAAGTGGGCAACGGCGTACAGAGTGGCGGCGGCGTCGTCGATGCTCCAGTCCTCGTCGAGTTCGCCGCGTTCGGCGAGAGCCTCGATCATCGCCCGGAATGTTGCGTGCCGGAACCGCATCCGGTCTCGCCACGCTGCACCGAGGGCCTCATCCTCGTGTTGCGCTGCCTCAAGCACCTGAGCGACCGGGAATACCTTCGCCCAGAAGGTGGTGTTGAGTCGCATGGCCGCCTCGAGCAGTGACGCCCCGTCAGGGGCGGCATGCACTCGGGCGAGCGACTCACCCAGGTCGAGGGTGTCGTCCATGTGCTGGACGAGGGCAACCAGCAACCCGGCACGATCACCGAAGTGCAGGTAGACGGCCTGGCGCGACACCGAAGCCCGAGCCGCCACCTCAGAGAGTTTGAAGCGTCCACCCTGCTCGGTGACCAGCTCCCAGGCAGCGTCAAGGATGCGACTCCGTGTTGCCGGATCCCCATACGAGCTATCGCTTGACATGACGTAAACCTAACTCTACGGTTGCAGTTGACACAGTGTAAACCATCGTCTCGGGAGATTGTTGATGCTCGATAGGGAGTTCTCGAAGGCTCAAGCGGCAGTGCTCAACCGCTATGACATCGCTGCGGAGGAACAATGGGTCGAAGCCCCGATCATCGATGGTCGGGCCCATGTTCTCGTCACCGGCGAAGGCCCGCCGGTCGTGATGCTCAATGGGATCGGCGTTCCCGCCGCCATGTGGGCGCCGCTGATGGCCCACATAGACGGCGTGAGGACGTACGCGGTCGATCTACCCGGATACGGGTTGACGGACAGCACCCCGGGCTTCGCCGGCGACCTGCGCGCCAACGCCGTGCGGTTCCTCACCGAGGTGCTCGATGGCCTTGGCCTTGATAAGCCAGTTGTGGTCGCCAACTCGCTCGGGTCACTGTGGGCCTCCTGGCTGGCGATCGACCAACCCGACCGGGTCGCCGCCCTCGCGCACATCGGCTGCCCGGCCATCGTGTTCGACACCTCCGCCCCATTGCCGATGCGCCTCCTCGCAGCCCGACCCCTCGGTCGGCTGATGATGAAGCTCCAGCGGCCATCGGAACGCCAAGTCGAACAACTCTCCAAGATGGTCCACGAGCACCCACTCCCTCCCGAGATCGCCCAGCTCATCCTCACCACCGAGCGCCTCGGCCACTTCGAGGACACCTTCCTCGCCACGCTCAACCAGCTCCTACGGCTGGGCGGCAACCGCCCGAACCTCGCACTAACCGCCGACCACCTCGCCCGCATCCACGCGCCCGCGCTGCTCGTGTTCGCCAACAACGACCCCATGGGCGCCGCCCCCATCGGCCAGCGCATGGCCGACGCGATGGCCGACGCCGAGCTCCACATCGTCGACGGCGGCCACGCCCCCTGGCTCCACCACACCGACCAGATCGCCCCCCTGCTCACCGCTTTCCTGAAGCAGGTCAGCCCATCAGCCAACGAATAGTCCGATCGCCACCATGGGTCAGACCAAGTCCCCACACCTCGCTCAGGGCAGACAGATCAAGCCCACCAGCCCAGAGGCTCCGCCACTGCCGGCGGTCACGTGAGACCTGACAGGCAGCGCTCGACGTGCCGATCCAGGACACTCAACGAATGGATCGTTATCACCCCCGATTTGGCGATCTGATGCAGGCAGTCTCGCTACACCGCCGAGGCCAGAACAAGCTGGGAATCACCCGAGACGACGCGGAAGCGAACCGATGCGAGGGGTCTCACACCGGCGGCGGATGCGCCGGCCCGCTGATCGTCTCGCCTACGCGGAAGTTGGAGCGTCCGGCTCTTCTGCGTGGCTGCGATCGGTTTCTAGGAGTTCGAGAATCCGGTCAGTGTTCTCCCGAATGGCTGCCACGTTGTTGAACATCACCACTGGCGGGAAGTCCTCGGGCATCGATTCCATCCCCGCTCGCATCTTCTCGAACATCTCTCTGCGCTTCTCGGCTCGCCGCGCTTCGCGCTCTTGAGGAGATTCGGACGACTGGGTCTTCTTGATGAGCAGGATCACCGCGAACGCCGCACCCGAAGCCACGCCTAATACTGCACTCTTTTTCATGTCACACCCCTCCGGTGTCGAGATCGCGCTGAGCACCTTCGCTTCCGCCTTCGATAGGCAGAATCCGATTCTTGTCGAACGAGGGGGCAACGTCACAGCCGATGGTCGGACCCTGGACCAGAGCGAACGCCGACGTGCCGATCCAGCGCACTCGGGAGACTGAGTGTTCGTGCGCCTGATTTGGTGGTCTGCGCTCACCTTGGACTGTGCAGAGCGAGAGTTCGCGGCTTTTGGGTGGTTAGCGCGGTGGCGACCGATCCGTGCGGAATACCCTACGCCGGTGATTTCGCGCGAAACGTGAGGCTCCTATCCGTGACGTACCTGGACCTAGTTGACTCTGATCCACTCCTCAATCTTGTCGATTGCCTCGGGGGCGTCGTAGACGCTGTGGCGAAACCCAGCTCCTGGCTTCTCGACCTGAAGGCCCTCCCCGGTGGGTCCGCCTGGAGCAGGGGCTGCCACGAGGTCGGCGTGCAATGGCCAGAAATGCATGTCGAGACCAAAGGGGTAATAGCCCAAGACAGTTCGAAACAATGCGTATGCTCCAACAAGAAAGACGTTCGTTGTGGCGAGCGACACGACGACGAACATCACAAGCGCCGCGGCCGAAATCGGTCCAACGG
>JBFIXI010000127.1:0-4839 GCA_041605955.1 Acidimicrobiia bacterium | reverse complement strand
GCATTGGTCCGACGCACGATCTTGGTGTTCATCGGCCCCATGAAGAACGGCTTCGTCCAGACCTGCAGGTCCTCGTCGTATTCCACCTCCACCGACATCATGCTGTCCGGCTCATCGGGACCTTGGCGGTGGCCTTCTGGAGCCAGATAATAAGGTTCCGTCATGGCCCGCATGATTGACGGATCCTTCCGGCCCGCTTCGGTCCCGTGAAGCAGGCTGGCGGCAGTACCGCCGCTGAATCCTCCTCGCAGCTCGGTCACCCTCATCTTGACCCGTGAACACGGCTTCCCGTAGAGCTGCTGGGCGCGCTGCTGCAGGTAATACACACCCATGTCCGACGGGATCGAGTCCATGCCGCAGGCGTGCACGATCCTGGCACCAGTCTCCGCCGCCTCGGTCTCGTGGGCGTCCATCATCTTCCGGATCCAATGCGCTTCACCCGCCAGGTCGCAGTAGTGAGTGCCGGCGCGCACACACGCACCCAAGAGCTCGGAGCCGTACATGGCGTACGGACCAACCGTTGAGCACACCACTCTTGTCCGGGCCGCCAACGCCTCCAGAGATGCCACGTCATTGCTGTCACCCGTGACGATCGGGATGTCTGCCGCAGCGGTACCCAGTTTGGATCGCACCGACTCGAGCTTCGTCCGGTTGCGACCCCCAATCGCCCAACGCAGGTCTCCCCGATTCCCTATGCGGTCCGCCAACTTCTCCGCCGCAAGCCTCCCCGTGAAGCCGGTGGCTCCCCACAGCACAATGTCGAATTCGGAATCATGTTCCATGGCAAGTCTTCCCTTCATGGGGGCGTGCCTCCGGTGACCTCGACCACCTGTCCATTCGTACATCCCACAGGGGAACCTGCCAGAGGCGAAGGCCTCTGTCGGCTCTACGGCTCGGACGACGTGGCCCAAGGTCTCGGCCGATGGTTCTCGCGCATCGCTCAGCAAGCGACGCCACCGCCTGCAAGATCAGCACATGGACTCGGCCCGGGATTCTGGCTCGGCTGTTTCGAGTTGGTCCCACATCACGAGCCGGTCGGGCATTCATTGGGCGTGGTGCTGGTGATCGGTCTGTACGGACCTTCCCACGAACGTCGCTCTCGCGACCGACTGGTTGGCGAACCCGCACGTGCCACCATGCCATCGACCAGCCGCACGGAGCACTCACGCCCCGGAGCGATATGGCGCACCCACCCGTGCGCTTTCCAGCAATCTCCACCAGCCGGCTCGGATCCCCGGTCGTGGGAGTCACTCATCGAGGAAGTCGGCGAGGCGTTGCAGTGCGCCGTCCCAGCCGGCTGCCCGTCGCTCGAGCCAGTCGCCGGCGTCGTGGAGTGGGGCGGTGCGCAGCCGGTATCGGTGTTCGCGGCCTTGGCGTTCACCCGCCACGAGACCGGCCTCTTCGAGGACCTTGAGGTGTTTGGCGACGGCTTGGCGGGTCATGGGCAGCACGCCGGCCAGCTCGGTGACGGTCACTTGAGCCCCGGAGGCGATGCGATCGAGGATCTCGACCCGTGTCGGATCGGAAAGGGCCCGGAACGCACTGAGAGCGTCGTCCGACCTCACGCCACGGCCGCTGGCTCCAGGAACCGCCGGAGGTCTGCGAGCTCCTCGGTCCATCCCGACGAGTTCTCCTCCAGCGTACGGTCGTGGAGCTCGTCGGGGAGGCTCGCCAGGCCCGACTCGACGACGGTCACAGTGGTGGTCCCTTCGTCCTCGTCGAGGGTGAACGTCACGAGCGTGGTCCACATGACACCGGCGGCATCACGGCCCGCCTCCCATCTGTAGCTGAGTCTGCAGGGCGGTTCGACGCTCTCCACGACGGCATCGACGGCGGTATCGAACTCTGACCAGCCGATCCTCATCGCTCCGCCGGGCCTCAGGTCGATATCGGCGGAATCACCAAACCACTGCGCCAGCTTGTCGGCGACGGTGAGGGCCTCCCACACCTTCTCGACCGGGCTCGTTACGGTGATGGTGCGTTCGATGGTGTCGGTCTTGGTCATGATGCCCTCCCAGCCGATAGGCAACCCTGCGGTTGCATATGAAGCGCAACGTATCGGTTGCGTGTCTCGCTGTCAAGAGCGGCTCAGCCCCTGCTGAGCTCGTTGACGAGATCGGCGAAGGCACGCCAGCCGTCGACATCCACGACTCCGGGATAGGAGCGGTTCCACGGGCGGACGAACCTACACACGGTCGCCTCCGGCCGGTTGTAGGCGAGGTCGTGGAGCTGCTGTGGGCTGTCGTCCAGGTAGACGTCGCACTTCACCATCCACTTCTGGGCGAGGATGTGGACCTCCCGGGTCGGGAGACGGTGCTCGGCAATCCAGGCAAAGGTGTCGGGAACCGCCCAAGACGGTTTGGCGGTGAGGATCACGATCTGGTGCTCACGGTTGAGTGACGCCAAGACCTCCAATGCGTCCGGATAGGGGTCGAGGGACCGGAACAGCGACGGGCCCTCGTCCCGATGCGCCCAACGCCAGAAGTCTCGTTTGGTCACGAAGTGGGTCAGCTCGAGGACACCGCTCCACGTCTCGACCTGGTCCGGGGTGAGGTCGGTGCCGAACTCGTCGTTGTAGAGCCGCATCCACCCGTTGGTGAAGTCGGCGACGACGCCGTCGAGATCGATACCCAGCCGCACCCCTTCGAAGTTAGCCGCCGGGGTGGGGAATCAGTCCAGACCCAGCCGCCGGTGGAACGTGAGTGACGTCTTCTCCACGCCATAGCCGAGCCGCTCGTAGAAGCGGTGAGCCCGCGCACGGGTGCTCCGCGATCGCACTCGAACCTCGTCGAGGCCGCCGGCTGTCGCCCATTCCTCTGCCGCAGCGACCAACGCCGCCCCCACGCCGGCGGCGCGGACCGCCTCGGTAACCACCAATCCTCCGATCCCGGCAAAGGGCCTCGTCTGGAGGACCGTCGTGCGGTACACGTGGATCCACCCAACTGGCTGGTCGTCGACCATCGCCAAGAAGGCGGCGCCTTCCCGTTTCACGATCGGGATGGCGGCGACGACGTCCTCTTCGTCGGTCTCGTAGCCCAGCTCGGCGGCGAGGGCTGCAATGGCGGCGGCATCGCGCCGCTCGATAGGCCGGAGGGTCACGTCCATGCAGTCAACGTACGCGTCAGAGCTCGTCGGCGCGGGGCCAGCCGTTGGGTACGCAGGGATCCGTGTACTTGGTCTGTTGCATCATCACCGGCGCCGGCTCGCCCGCGGCCGGGCATCCGACATGGCCGTGACCCAGCGCATGGCCGACCTCGTGGTTGACGAGGTACTGGCGGTACGTGGTCATGTCGCCGTCGAATGGATCGGCGCCGTTCTCCCAGCGCCAGAAGTTGAGAACGACCCGGTCGCCGTTGCGGCACGAGAAGATGCCGCCCGTGGGCACGGGAGCGCACAGAGCGTCGGTCTTCGACGGCGACGCCAGAATGAGCCGGAAGTCGTAGCTGCCACCGTCGACCCGGCGGAAGGTCACGCCGCCCTCGGCTCCCCAGCCGCGAGGATCGTTGAGGATCCGAAGCACCTCGTTCGCGAAGCACACACCATCGACTCCGAGATCGACCTCGATCTCGATGCGAGCGTCCCATACCGTTCCCGGCCCGACGACGTCCGTCGTTCCGTCGACGATCGCCAGCGAGCCGGTCGGAGCGTCCTCGCCGATGATGCACGACTCCTCACCCGGCTCGGGCAAGGGCGGGGGAGGGACGATCGGGTCCAGATCGAGCGCCCTTACGAGGAAGGACGCCATCTGCCCTCGGGAGACGGGCTGGTCGGGGCAGTAGTCCGTGTTGGCCGGCGGGTTGCATCCGAAGGTGACCATCTCGGCGGCGATGGCGTTGATCGCCGACTCGTGTATCGACCCGGCGTCGTCTCCGAAGAAGTCTTCTTCGACGGCGGCGTAGTCGTAGGCGCGCGTCAGCATGGTGGCGAACTCGGCGCGGCTGATGCCGCGCTCTGGGCAGTAGTTGTCGTTGAGCGGCGGGTTGCAGCCGCGAGTGATATCGACCGCCCGGATCGCATTGATGTCGTCCTCGAAGATCGAGTCGGCGTCATCGGTGAAGAAGTCGTCGACGGTAAGCGGGAGCTTGTTCGCCCGGCGCAGGAAGGCCGCCATCTGGCCCCGGGTCACCGGGTCGTTCGGGCAGTAGCGCGTCGACCACGGCGGGTTGCAGCCGGAGGTCATACCGGCGGCGACGAGGGCCTCGATCGAAGGTTCGTGCACGGAACCGTTGTCGTCGAAGAAGGTGCCTCCAGGAGGCAAGTCGTCGACCCCGAGCATGGTGAACAAGAGCGCCAGCGCCAGCGCCACGTACCCCACCGAGCCTCACTTCCGTCTCCGCCGTCAGGTGGGCGAGCGGGAGGCTACGAGAGGTAAGCCCGATTATCGCGGATTTCCGAGGTGGGGCTCAGCTGCTCTCTTGGGCGGTTTGGGGTGTAGCCGTGACCGGCAGCCGGCGGGCCATAACCAGGATCGCGATTGGCAGCAGGGCGAACACGACGAGACCACCGATGCTGGCTGCGAGGTCGAGCGCGTCGAGGCCCTCCGTGGCGAACACGTGGTAGACGAGGTGGGGAACTCCCCAAGCGAGCGATGCGATGGCGGCAACGGTGACGAGCTGCCGCGACAGCGTCACGGCAGCTGCGACGAGGATCACCGCAAGGGCGAGGTTCAACGCGCCAACGTCCCGTATGAGGTGCTCGTTGTACGGACCGTCGACGGATACCCACGTGCGGCCGAACCCCGGGAAGTCGTCGTAGAACGACCGCGGCGCCAGCACCCCCCACATCCCGATGGGCAGCGACACCAACGCGAGGTACCCCAACCCAACCCGAAGCCAAGCG
>JBFIXI010000126.1:0-4963 GCA_041605955.1 Acidimicrobiia bacterium | reverse complement strand
TAGCCGATGTCGACGAGCACCTCGTCGGGATCGACCCGAACCACGTGGCCGGCGACGATGTCGCCCTCCTTGAACTCGAAGACGGTCCGCTCGACGACCGCGGCGAAGTCGTCCGCCGACATCTGGTCGGGGACCTCGCCCCGTTCTGTGGGTGCGGTGATGGCAGGACGGTCACCGGCCGGGAGGACTCTCTGCGGAGCAGATGCCTCCGGGGCGTGTTGCTCTTCGGTAACCGGCTCAGTTGACACCGGCTCAGTTGCCTCAGTTGCCACCATCGGGGCGGGTTGCTCTTCGGTAACCGGCTCAGTCGCCACCGGATCAGTCGCCACCGGCTTAGGCGCCACCGGCTCGGTGGCAACCTCGGCGGCAGCTCCGGGAGGGCTCGCTGACGGGGCATCGGTCACTGCGGGGGCGGTTGGAGAGGATTCACCCGTGACGGCGTCGGCGACGCTCGTCGCGGTCTCGGTCACGTCGGCCGCCGGATTGAGGGCGGCGTCGGCTGTTTGAGCAGCATCCTCTGTAGGCTGCTCGCTGTCGTTCACGGTCATAGGGGAACGGTCACTCCTCGTTAAATGAATCGCCTTCAAGCGCGCGTCAGAGCCGGTGAAGGCCCAGTAACAGTAACAGGAAGTGGGCCGATAAGCGACGGGCCGGTCGGGGGCAGCCTCGTGGTCGAGCCTCACGCTTTCGTATCGGCCAAGGTCTTGCCGCATGCGGTATCGACTCGGAGGGGCACCTTGAGCTCGATGACGCTCTCCATGACCTCCTCGGTGAGCCTCTCGACCTCCTCCAGCTCTTCCTCCGGGACCTCCAACACCAGCTCATCGTGGATCTGGAGCAGCATCTCGGCGCCGAGCTGGCGCGATCGCAACTCGCGATCCAGCTGCACCATGGCCTTCTTGATGATGTCGGCCGCCGCGCCCTGAATCGGTGCATTCAGCGCCATCCGCTCGCCCATCTGGCGATCGCGGAAGTTGGAGCTGGCCAACTCCGGCAAATAGCGGCGTCTTCCCATGATCGTCGTCGTGTATCCCGATGCTCTGGCATCGGCCACGATGCCCTTCATGAACTCACGCACCTGGGGAAACTGAGCGAAGTACGCGTCGATCTGCTCGGCGGCCTCTTCGCGGCTGATCTCGAGCCGCTGGGCCAGGCCGTATGCCTCCATGCCGTATAACAAACCGAAGTTGACCATCTTGGCCCTACGGCGCTGCTCCGCCGTCACCTCTTGCGGGTCGATCCCGTTGATCCGCGCCGCCGTCGCAGTGTGAATGTCCATATCGGCGGCGAATGCCTCGACCAGCCCGGGATCGCCGGACAGGTGAGCGAGAATCCGCAGCTCGATCTGGCTGTAATCGGCCACCAACAGCATGGCGCCTTCTTCGGCGACGAAAGCGCGGCGGATGGCCCGCCCCTCCTCGGAGCGAATCGGGATGTTCTGCAGGTTCGGCTGCTCCTGGGAGAGCCGCCCGGTGGCCGCCGCCATCTGGTTGAACTTCCCCCGCACCCGCCCGTCTTGCTCTATCAGAGGCAGCAGCGCGTCGACGTAAGTGGAGCGCAGCTTCTCCAGCTCGCGATACTCGAGCAGCTTGTCGACCAGGGCATGCTCCGTCCGCAGCTTCTGAAGCACGGAGGCGTCCGTCGACGGGACCCCTTTGGGCGTCTTCTTGAGTACCGGAAGCTGCAGGCGGTCGAACAGCACTTCGCGCAGCTGCAGCGTCGAGTTGATATTGAAAGGCCCACCAGCTGCCTCGTGGATCTCCTCTTCGAGCACCGCCAGCCGCCGGCGCAGGTTGGTCCCGAACTCCTCCAGGAATTCTCGATCCACCTTTATCCCCGTCGCCTCCATCTGCGCAAGCAGCGGAACCATTGGCAGCTCGATCGTCTCCATCAGGTCAATGCCGGCGCGCGCCTCCAGCTGGTGGCGCAACGGCTCGACTAGCCGGGCTACCGCAATGGCGCGCCGCGCCGACGCCGCCAGGTCGGGCCCAGCCTCCGTGACTGGCCCCCCTTCGAAGTCGAAGGCCCCCTGGGCCTCGACGTCGTCACCGCCTTCGGCTGACTCCTCGAGCGCAAGACCCAGCTCCTTGTACGCCAGCTCTTCCAGGGTCGGGGCACGCTGGGCGGGGTTGATCAAATAGGCGGCCAGGGCCGTGTCGAAGCCGACGGAAGGCAGCGGGAGGTCGGCGCCCGCCAGCTCCCGCAGGATGTTCTTGGTGTCGTGCCCTGCGATCGTGCGCTCCGGGCCGAGCACCAGCACCGCCTCGTCGAAGTTCAGGAACCTGGCCCGGTCGCCGCCGAGGGCAAAGGTGAGCCCGATCAGTTCCCCCGCTTCCCAGATCGGGTCGACCGCTACCAGCGGCCTGGTCAGCTCAGCGTTGAGATCCGGGCTGTCACCGGAGAGAACCTCGACCTCGAGCAGCTCGCCGGTTGTGAAGCCTTCAGCGGGACCGTCGAGTTCCACCAGACGATCCCAGAGCGAGCGAAAAGCGAGCCCGTCGAAGACCCGCCGTATCTCGTCATAGTCCCAATCACGCTTCGAGAAGGCCTCCAGCTCGACCTTGCCCTCAGCTGCGTCCGGGAAGGCAACGTCTTCGACCAGCCGCATGAGATCACGGTTGAGCAATACCTGCTCGCGACACGCGGCCAGGTTCTCCCGCAACTTGGGGCTCTGCTCGTCGAGATGCTCGAAGATCCCCTCGAGCGAGCCGTACCTCACCAACAGCTTCGATGCGGTCTTCTCCCCGACACCGGGAACTCCGGGCAAGTTGTCGGAGGTGTCACCGCGCAAGGCGGCATACTCGACGTACTTGTCGGGGGCGATGCCGTAGCGTTCCTCGATCCATGCCGGGGTCGCCTCCACCGTGTCGGAGATGCCGCGACGGGTGTAGAGCACAGTCACGGCCGGACCGGCCAGTTGGAAAGCATCCCGATCCCCCGTGACGATCACCGTCTCCCAACCTTCCTTCTTCGCCTGGCCGACGAGCGTGGCAATGATGTCGTCCGCTTCGTATCCCGGCACTGCCAGCTGCGGAATCCGCATCACGTCGAGCACCTCGCGAATCAACGGCAGCTGGCCGGCGAACAGCTCCGGTGGTGACTCCCGCTGCGCTTTGTACTCGGCATACTGCTCGGTGCGGAAGGTCGGGCCCCGCAGATCCCATGCCACCGCTATCGCATCGGGATCTTCATCGCCGAGGAGCTTGATCAGCATCGAGGTGAACCCGTAGACAGCGTTGGTGACTTGGCCGGCCGGGGTCGCCAGATCGGACGGAAGCGCATAGAACGCTCGGTATGCGAGGCTGTGACCGTCGAGAAGAGCGAGCTTGGGCACGAGCTCACAGTAGTCACTGGCCGCAGCATCGCCTGTGACGCCCTGTGTGCCCATCTCGCCAGCACCGGGTGCTTGGGGGGGGGCACCGGCCGGGCCGCAAGCTGAGAGGAGGCGCCTAGAGGCGCCTCCTCGAACTTCGCAAACCTTGGCTGTGCCGCCTCAGGGTACGAGATGCACCGGCAGGCCGTTGATCGTTGCCGACCACGTGGTGCGCTCGTACGGATCTGCTGAGCCGAAATCGAAGTCTACGTATACCCAGCAGTCGATTGCACACGTGTAGGTGGGGGAAATGTCGAAACGTAGGTCGATCCACTCGTTGTCGTACTCCTTCGAGCTGACATCGAGCCGGCAGTTGGCGCCGCCGTCGTCGGGTCCCCAGTCCTGCTTGATAGTGAGATTGGCCCGCCGGATCCGAACGTCGCAATCGATGTTCGACAGCTCTCCCGTGATCTCCAGGACGGCGGTGCCGCTCAGGTCGCCGGCGTCGAAGAGGTTCAGGATCAGCTCGGTGCCCGCGTAGAACTCCTCGAGCTTGACGATCTTGAAGACAGGGTTGCTGCCGGCGCCCGGCATCCACAGCGACATCGAGCCGAGCCCGAAGACGGCGGTGTCGTTGTTGTCGTTGCCGTTGGTCAAGGCACGAATGGCAAACGCGGACACCGCGATGTTGTTGTTGTTGAGCACGTCGGGGCCGTTCTCGATGATGTCGACCTCGAGCACGTATACGCCCAACTGGGCAGTCACCGGGCACCCGCTCAGTGGGTCCCACTCGTTCAGATCGTCGTCGTCGTTGTTGTAGTAGAAGGTGCGAGAGCACACCACGTTGGTGTTGTCCATCGGCTGGGCCGGCGTGGAATCCGGGGCAAACAGCCGGAAACGCAGCTCGAAGTAGCCGTCGACGCCGGAGTATTCCTCGGTGTCGCTGTCGCTGTTGTTGTGATGGCCGTCGAAGATCTCGATCGACAGCGACTTGCCCACCTCGGACGGCGGCACCTCGATCGCGTAGTAGTAGCCGGGCCGGCGATACTCGGGGTTGTCCGTCGACGCGCAGTTGTGGTTGAGCTTGTCGATGCACTTCGGGGCAAATGGATCGCCGGAGCCCTTGCGGCGCCGGGTGCCGTTGATGGCCACCCAGAAGTCCTCGTCTTCGCCGCCCAGTTGAGGCTCGTCAGAGCCGATCTTGAGGGGCGGCGTTTGCTCGGCGGTTGCCGTCGTATCGATTGTTATCGCGCCGACCCCGAACACCTTCATGAAGAACGTGTTCACGTCACGGCTCACGTCGACCCGAAGCCGGTTGGGATGCCCTGCGATCTCGAGCGGCGTCACCGTGGCGTCGAATCCGTGGTTGTAGCCCTTGCGTTTGGCAACATCGCGGGCCACGTCGAACGCCTCGGCCCCCGGCCCCCACGGTGTCGCCGCCGGGTTGGGCATGTGGACGACGCCGGCGAGCGCCGCCGACTCTGCCGCCTTGGTTGCCTCGGTGCGTTGCGAATACAGCCAACCCAAGTCGACGGCGAACCCGGCCATGCCGAGCAGCACCAGAAGGACGGCAGAGGCGATGATCAGCGTCGCGCCGCGCTCGCGGTCGGTAGTCGAGCCGTGGTCACTCACTTCGAGGCCGGCCCCGCT
>JBFIXI010000125.1:0-5401 GCA_041605955.1 Acidimicrobiia bacterium | reverse complement strand
GCGCAACCTTGGCGAGGCTGAACACGGCATAGTCGCCGTGGGAGCCGACCAGCTCTCCGTCCATTCGTCCACCCAGAGCCCGCGCGCAGTCTTCGATCAGCACCAGACCGTGCCCATCGCACAGCGCGCGGAAGCCCTTCCCATCGGCCGGCAGCCCAAAAGTATGGAGGAGAACCAGCGAAGCGGCGGAGCTCAGTACCACGGGATCGATCCCATCGACGGTCATCTCGTACGTCAGCGGATCGACATCGACGAAGAGCGGGGTGATGTCGTACTTGTGGAAGACGCCAACGAAATCGTGGGCGATGAACGCGGGCACGATCATTCGGGTGCCGGCGAGACCCGCTTCGCGGACGGCCAGCTCGAAAGCTCCCTTGCCATAAGTGGTGAGCATCCAGGACCGGTCGATCAGCGGCACGTGGGCGGCCAGTACTTCGAGGCCGGCGCCGTTGCCGAGGCGCGAGAAAGCCTCGCTGAGACGCAATCGCTCCCGGGTGGTCATCATCGGGGGCCACCAAGCGACCCGGTCGGCATCCATTGGCTTTCGCCCCCCTTCCGTCTCGGTAAGCATCAGGCGAAGAGCCCGTACAGAAGATCACCGGCCTGCTCTGTGAGCTCGTCGGGGACCGCGTCGTTGGTGAACAGATCCGTCAGCCGGGGAAGAATCTCCCCCGCCTGACTGGCTGCATGCGAGGCCCCTTCGCGAGGTTCGTGGCGCAGAAACGAGATGGTCTTCTCGTCGGAGGCGTATTTGCGCTTGTACCTGACGAGGCCTTCCTGATCCCAGTCGCTGAGGCCGAAATCGAGCCGTGTCATGCCCCGTTGTCTGGCTTCTTCGATGGCCGTCCAGATGATCAGGTCGTTGGGTCTGGCGATGACATAGTCGGGATCGGACGCATTGAATTTGTAGTAGAGAACGTCCTTCCACTCCAGGAAGAACACCCCGCCGAGCACCCGATCGCCCAAGATGGCCATGAGCAGTGTGCCGCGTTCACGGTCCACGAACTGACGCCATATGTTCTCGAAAAAGCTGAATGGCTGTGCCAAAAGCCGATACTTGTACTTCCTGACCCGTAGGTGCAGCTCGAAGAAGGCGCGCAGCTCCTTTTCGTCCCTGGCGGGCCGCACGAGCACGCCTTCCTTGCGTGCCTTACGGATGGCCCGCCGTGCCGAGCTGTGCAGGCCCTCCCACAGGTCGTCGATGTCCGGGTCGAGGTCGAGCCCGTGCCATTTGGCGCGGCTCACCACCGCCATTTGCCCCGTATTCACCGGGATCTCGTTGTGGAGACAGCGAACCGTCACTCGACAGCCATGACGCACCAGGGCGTCTTGCAGTGACATCCAGTCGGCTACTGAGGGCGCGATTGGATCGCAATAGTCGGAGAAGGGTGGAGTTGCGATGCGTTTCGTCGGCAGCCCTTCGATCACACAGAAAGGGATCCCGGCGACCGGCCGGCCGGAGGGATCCGTGGTCAGCAGCGCCTGCGGTCGGAAGCCGTAAGTGTCGGCCAAAACCTGCAGCCACGCTGCCGAGTGAAACACGTCGGAGGGACCGTTGGCGACGAGCTCGTGCCACCTGGCGTCCGTCAGCGGATCCACGATCCCGGGAACTGCGCCAGGTACGTCGGCCAGGACGATGGAGGTGTCAGCCAACGCGTCCACCCCCGAACCGTAAGGCGCCGACCACCTTCTCCATGAGCGGCGAGTCCGCTACTCGGGGAAGAACCGACTCGTAGCCAAAGCGCACCAGCGAGCTGCGTACGAAGTAGTAGGCCTCGGGAAAGACAACCGGCGCGCCACCGAAGCCGACCTTGAACGACGTGACGGTCTGTTTCAGCTCCTCGGGAATGGGTTCGTTGCGGCGTAGAGCCTCGGCGGCGGCACGGTTGATGCCTTCGAAGTCGTAATAGCGATAGCCGTTCGCTTTCGACCACTCGATCGAATTCCACTGCAGAGCCTCGTTGGGGCGTTTGTCGCCGTGCAGGCCCGACCAGACGGACAGTTTGTTGATGACTGTCTCACCGAACGGCACGATGAGCTGCCCGGCCACCACCTCGCCCTCGTGCTCGGCGATGAAGAGCTTGAGATGCCCGGTGGGGTGCAGGTGCTGCCACATCGCCTGGAAGTACCGGATGGGATACAGCCCAAAGCCCTGACGCTTGGCTGTCGTGGCCAACATGGTGTGGTAGGTGGTGAGGTCGCCGGCATCGCCTTCACGCACTTTGATGCCTTTGCGCTGTCCGACCCGCACGTTGTAGCGGGTCTTGCGCGACAACTGAGCCATGATCTCGTCGATGCTGGGGCTCAGATCGATCATGAGCGACACCGCCGGCGCCACCGGAACCGAACTGACTGCAAAGTCGCGCGCGGTGAGGAGGGGCACGAAGTCGTGTCCGTGATTCGGTGGCTGCACCGTGAGATGCCGCACCCGGCGCGAGTCTGCCAGCTCTGTGACGGCGTCGATCAAACGGCTGCGTAACGCGGCATCGTCTTTGGCGGCGATCGGACCTTTCGGTACGTATCCGACGGCCCCGAAGACTGGAATCTCGCGGAGGAGCAGCTGGGCTCCACCTACCGGCGTGCCCCGCTCACTGGCGACCACTCGTGCGGCTTTCCAGCCAAGGAGTGCCTTGACGTTCGCCCAACCGGCGGTTTGGACGTGATGTCCGTCGAACGCGCTCTCGACGAACCGGTCCCACTGGGGATCGACGGCCGCGTCGGACAGCCAGAGCTCGTAGTCATCCTGCGACATGCGGCGCCCCCTTACCTGGCACGTCTCGCTCCGTGGCCCAGACTGCAGTTGTCACCTTACCGCAAGCATGCACCGTTGATCGCCGCTCGGGGCTGCATCCTCCGCCGTTGGCTCTGCTCCAACGCTCATGCATCATCGCCGTTCCGGGAGAAGACCGGCGTAGGCAGCCAGCAACCGGCGCTCCTGATGAGGCCACGACAGCTGCGTCTCGACCCGCATCTTGCCCACCTGTCCCATAGTCCGCCGCGCCTCCGGGTCATCCATCAGCGCAGCGAGCTGGCGGGCGAAGTCGGCTTCGTCGTTTGCACGGGCGTACCGCGCCGCGTCGTCAGCAGTGTGGCGATGCTCCGGTAGGTCGAAAGCCACGATAGGTCGGCCCAAGGCCATGTACTCGGTCATCTTGATCATCGTGGAACGGTCGTTGAAAGGATTGGACGGGTCGGGATCGACGCAGATGTCGGCGGTGGAGAGGTAGCGCATCAGGTCTTCGTCCGAGATGCGTCCGGTGAACCACACGTAGTCGTCGAGACCCAGCTGCGTTGTCAGGGCGCGCAGCTGCGGCACGGCGTCGCCCTGACCCACTATGAAGCACAAGAAATCGGTCCGACCCATGTCCGTCACCAGATGATGCAAGGCGCGCAGCAGGTAATCGACCCCGTCCTGAGGCCCCATCACTCCGACGTACCCGATGATGTTGGCCGCCCGCGCCCTCAGCTCCGGATCCGGGTCGACCGCGCGAACCCGGTTCATGTCCGGCCCATTGCGCACGATCGTCACGTTCGCCGCCGGCACTCGGCCGCGTTCGATGGCGATGTCGCGGTAAGACTGGTTGGTCGAAATGACCAGGTCGGCCAAACGGAAGGTCAGCTTCTCAAACCACTGCAGGACCCGATATATGCGGCGGCTGGCCTGCTCGCCGAAGCGCGCCTCGTACATCTCGGGGGACAGATCGTGGTGATCGAACACGAATCGCTTCCCGAACAGCTTGAACCAGCCCGCAATCGCAAAAAACGTGTCGGGAGGATTGTGGGCGTGGATGGCATCGAAGCCGCGACGTGCGGCAACGTATAGCGTGATCGCGGCGCTCGCCACCATCGAATAGCCGTACTCGATGAGGTAGCCCCAGAACCCATCACGCTGCTTGGGAGCCGGATAGCGATACACCCGGACACCGTCGATCACCTCGACCTTCTTCTGACCGTCGGCCGCCGGGCTGACTACCGTGACCTCGAACCCGGCCTTGGCCAACGACCCAGCCTCGCGGCGCACTCTGCCGTCCTGCGGAAACGGGTTGTTCTCCAACAACATGAGCACGCGCCTACCAGCAGATGCCCTCATAACTCCCTCGGGTAGCATCGGCTCCTCCGTCGAGGCCGACCAAGTCGACCATCAGCTGGCCGGGCCGCAGCTTGGCGGGCACGCGACGAAAAGCCGGCGAATTGTTCCCAACGACAACAACGTCGCTCTCCGCAACCAGCTTGTCCAGGTCACTCCTCATGAGTGAGGCGATGTGGGGAATCTCTTCCTCCAGGAACGACTTGTTCGATCCGACGAGCCTGCTCAGCCGCACCTGCTCGTCGTAGACCTTCACGTCGTAGCCTCGACCCACGAGCGTCTCGATCAAGGGGACCATGGGGCTCTCCCGGACATCATCGGTGCCCGCCTTGAAGCTCAAGCCGAGGACCCCTACTTTCTTGTGACCTGAGCGCTCGACGACCTCGATCGCCCGCCGGGCGTGCCGCTCGTTGCTCGGCAACAGCGACTGCAGCAGCGGCGCCTCGACATCCATCTCCTTGGCCCGATACACCAGAGCACGAGTGTCCTTGGGAAGGCAAGAACCGCCAAAGGCATAACCCGGCCGCAGGTAAGCGGGTGAGATGTTCAGCTGGTAGTCCCGGCACAAGAGGTCCATCACCTCGCGGCCGTCTATGCCATGCGCCTTTGCGAGATTGCCCACCTCGTTGGCAAACGTGACCTTGGTGGCATGGAACGCATTGTTGGCGTACTTGACGAGCTCGGCGGTCTCCAACGGGACCCGCGCCACCGGAGCATCGACTCCCGCATAGATCTGCTCCACCACGTCGCCGCTGCGCTCATCCAGTTCACCAATCACAGTCAGGCTCGGCTCATAGAAGTCCTTGATGCCCGTTGTCTCCCGTAGGAACTCCGGATTCATCGCCACCCCGAAGTCCGCACCCGCCGTCTTGCCCGCCGCCGACTCGAGAAGAGGAACGAGGCGACCCCGGACGGTACCGGGCAGCACCGTGCTTCGCACCGTGACGACGTGATACTCCGGCTTGGCGGCAAGGGCTTCGCCGATCTCCGTGCAGACCCGCTCCACCGCGGTCCGATCCAGGTTGCCGTTCGGCTGGCTGGGAGTGCCGACACAGACCAGGCTGACCTCGCTCAAGTCGATGGCCTTGGCGACGTTGTTGGTGACCTCGAGCCGACCCGACTCCGTGACCTCGGCGATCAGGTCATCCAACCCTGGCTCGATTACCGGCGCTCGCCCGGATCGGATGGTGTCCAGTTTGAGCTCGTTGATGTCGACCCCGATGACCTCGTGCCCTGCGGCCGCCATGCATGCGGCCGACACGGAGCCGACGTATCCGAGTCCGAACAGGCTGATTCTCATCCCCTCACCTCGAT
>JBFIXI010000124.1:0-5657 GCA_041605955.1 Acidimicrobiia bacterium | reverse complement strand
CTGCAGGTTGAGCCCGAGGACCACCACGGCTGCTCAGAGCTCGCCTGGTAGGGCCGTACGAGATTACCGGGAAATCGACGGCGTCTTCGATGCCATCGCTTCCGTCGGCATTGTCGAGCACGTCGGGGACAAGGAGCTCGGCCAGTACTTCAGCAAGCTGACCGAGCACCTAACCCCGCGAGGTGCGCTCGTCAACCACGGCATCACTACTCGGGACCCTTCGTCGAAGCGGGGAGGCAAGCCGACGTTCACCAGCACCTATGTGTTCCCGGACGGCGAGCTCATCCCCGTGGAATCGGTCGTGCACAAAGCAGAGGAAGCCGGACTCCAGGTGCGAGACCTGGAAGGCCTCCGTCCCAGCTACGCACTGACACCTCGTCAATGGGTTGACAAGGTTGAAGCAAATCGGTCCAGTCATCCGGTCGGGAGCGAAGAGCTGTGCCGCATCTGGCGCGTCTACATGGCCGGATCGGCGATCGCGTTCGAGCGAAGTGGCGTGGACGTCTATCAGATGGCTGGCCGCCCAACCCAACGCCCTGGACTTACGGGCGCAGCTACATGATCCCCGGCGACGACGTACAGAGGCAGTGGAATGGACCGACAACGACTCAACGAAGCCGAGCATGAGGTAGCCGAGGCCATCGAGGGAGCGATTGACACTCTGGTGAGCGTCGAAGAAGAGGTTCTCCTGGAGGCCGCCGAAATCGAAGAGCTCGAGGACTGGAAGGCACGCAGCTCGCCGGCTCATCAACGCTGAACCGGGGTGAGTCCCTCCCGGTCAGGAGACGGTAGGCCGCGTGATTCTCAGCTATCGGCCCGTCGGGAGTCGACGTCGCGAGCGGATGCTCGAGCAAGCCCCATGCGATGATGTTGGCCGCGCCCTCACTGGCTCGTCTTGACCACGTGGAGGCGGGATCGTTCCATGACTCAAATCCCATCGACGCCACGTAGTGATCCCGGTCCGTTTCGGTCAACGCTTCGGACGCCCAGGCGTGAGCCAACTCATGCAGGATCACCATGGGTTCGGCCTCGCACACATCGATGCGCCTCCACACTGGATTGAAGGTTCCTCGATGCCCACCGCATGCCCCGTTCTCTGCGTGGAAATGGACTTGAACCGCCGGCAACGTCAAACCGGCGCCCGCGAATCGGGCAACGGCCCACCTCCCCAATTCAATCAGCTCAGCATCTCCAAACACCTGAGTCGCGCCCGGGTGCGGAACCTGCCCTTCACGGCCGGTCGAAGCCGGCCGTTCTGTCTGGTAGGAATTAGCCGGGCGAGTCAGTAATTTCGCACCGTCGTCCTGTGTTGCGCCACCGAGACCGACGACCGAAATCAGAGTGACGATCAGTGCCGGAGCTTGGAACGAAGCCTTCATGGCCCCAAACTCCGCCGCCCACCTTGACCGCCACCGACTCGTTACCTGCGACGGCTTGCAGCCAGTTATGTAGCGTGAAAGTCACACGTGGCCTTCTGGGCCTCGGTTTCCGAGGACGGCACGATGAAGGCAGAGCTCTCGTTCAAGATATTGGGCCCCCTGGAAGTGCTGCGCGCCCATGAAGAGCTCGACCTGGGCCCACACAAACAGTCTTCATTGCTGGCGCTCCTCGTCCTGAACGCCAACCAGGTCGTGTCGGTCGACCGTATCGCGGATGCTTTGTGGGGAGACGAAGCCGCCGGCAAGGAGAATGCCATCTGGGTCTATGTCTCCCGACTGCGGTCGATTCTCGAGCCTGATCGAACCGCTCGCGGAGAAAGCTCTGTTCTTCTCACCAAGGAACCCGGATACGCCCTTGCAATAGACACTCAAGGCGCCGACCACCTGCGCTTCGAGGAGCTGGTGTCGGCAGCTCGACTTGCTGCAGAGACGTCAGCGGAGCGAGCAGTTTCATTGCTGGACGAGGCGTTGGCCCTCTGGCGGGGGAACGCCCTCGCTGATTTCGAGTACGAGGAGTTTGCCCGGGCCTCGATCGAGCGTCTCGAGGGGTTGAGGCTGGAAGCAACGGAGCTCCGCTTCGACGCGTTGTTGGCGCAGGGCCATGCGGGTGACCTCGTGACAGGCTTGGAGGCCTTTGCTCGCGACAATCCTTACCGCGAGCAGCCCGTAGGCCAGCTGATGGTGGCGTTATACCGGACAGGCCGTCAGACCGAAGCCCTCCGAGCCTTCGAACGCCACAGGCGGATCGTTGGAGACGAGTTCGGCCTCGACCCCTCACCAACGCTTCAGCGACTCGAGGAGCAAATCCTCCTCCATGACAGGGCGCTGTCCCCAGAACCGCACCGGCAACTCGTCGACGCCGGGTCCCAGCCGAACCCGTACAAAGGCCTTCATGCATTCAGAGAGTCGGACGAGGGGAGGTTCTTTGGCCGCGAATCATTGGTCGCTGAACTCATACGCCGGCTCGCTGGAGGAGACCGGCTCGTTGCGGTCGTCGGGCCTAGCGGCTCCGGGAAATCAAGCGTTGTCAACGCCGGCTTAGTGCCGCAGGTGCGAAAAGGTGGCATCGGGGAGGAGATCGAATGGCTGGTCGCCCAGATGGTCCCCGGCGCCCACCCGTTCAGCGAGCTCGAAGCTGCGCTGCTCCGCACTCGACTGGACGCCCCCGACAGCCTCACTGATCAGCTCGCCGCGGGAGATCGGGCTGTTCTCCGGGCCTGCCTCCGTGTGTTGCCTGGTGACGGCGCCCGACTCCTTATCGTGATAGACCAATTTGAGGAGCTCTTCAATCTGGTGGAGGACTCGAAGGAGAGAGAACGATTCCTGCAAGGGCTTGTGTTAGCGCTCGGCGAGCCGCACGGCCGCATTGTGGTCGTTCTGACGCTGCGCGCGGACTTCTACGACCGGCCGCTGCAGTACCCGGATTTCGCTGCCTTGCTAGATGGCGCGGTCGTCAACGTCACGCCGCTGGCCTCGAACGAACTCGAGGCTGCGGCTTCCAAGCCGGCGGCAACAGCCGGCGTGCGGTTGGAACCTGCGCTGGTGGCCCGCCTGATTGCGGACGTTCTCGACGAGCCCGGTGCCCTCCCCATGTTTCAGTACACCCTGACCGAGCTGTACGAAAGACGCAGCGGCGATGCTTTGTTGGAGTCGGGCTACGAGGAATTGGGGGGTGTGCGCGGAGCGATCACGAATCGAGCCGAAGAGCTGTATCGCAACCTGAAGACCAACGAGCAGGCCGCCGGCCGCCAACTGTTCCTGAGACTTGTCTCCATGAGCGGTCCAGACACATGGAACCGGCGACGTGTGAGGGCTGATGAGATCATCTCGCTGGATGTCGACGTCGTGACCCTGCAGGCGGTCATCGACCGGTTCGGTGCGCACCGCCTGCTCTTTTTCGATCGTGACGCAGTGACAGGATCGCCGACCGTCGAGATCGGTCATGAAGCACTTCTCGACGAATGGCCTCGATTCAAGCAGTGGATACAGGAAGCCGACAGCGACCTGCGCCGGCTCGCCTCATTCGTGAATGCCCTTGACGAGTGGGAGCGGGCGGGGAAAGATCCGGGTTTCTTGGTCAGCGGAGCACGCTTGGCCGCCTACGAGCAGTGGTCGAGGTCCAGCAGCATCGAACTGAACGCCCGCGAGCTCGAATTCCTAAGCGCTGCAGTCGATGGCCGGGCGGCCGCATTGCGCGCAGACCGGGAACGGTTCGAGCGCGAGGCAAGCCTCGCCAGTCGTGCTCGTCGCCGGTTGTGGGGGCTGGTGGCTGCGGTTGCTGCGCTCGTCGCTGTAGTTGCCCTCGTCTTGATCGCGGTTCCAAGCGACGAGAGGCCGCGGGCGGCACTAGTTCATGCTGGAGCGGACTCAATGAACGGCTTGACGGTGGTGGGGCTAGAAGAAGCCGGGCGTCGTTTCGATGTCGAGATCGTCCCGGTCACGCCGCCGTGGACCAGCGTGGAGAACGCCATTCGGGCGTTGGCGGAGAGCGGTACCGAGTTGATCATCACTGACCGGTCTCTCGCCTCGGGCGCCATGGGTCGGCTGGCCCCCGAGTTCCCAGACACTCAGTTCGTGGTGATCTTTGGTAGGGCGGATTCCGATATCCCGAACTACACCACATACGAGTTCGCCGACCGGGAAAGCGCATACCTGGCCGGGGTAGCAGCTGCCCTTGAATCGAAATCCGGAACTGTTGGCTTCGTCGGCGCCTTTGCCGCCTTCGATCCGTTGATGCGACTTACCGGGTTCGAGGCGGGCGTTCGGTCGATCGATCCCAGCACAGAGATCCTGGTGCGATATCTCGTCGCCAGCGGCCAGAACCTAGACGCGTTTTCCCAACCCAACCTTGGTCAGTCCGCAGCCGCCGATTTGTTTGAGCGAGGAGCCGACGTCGTATATCACGCCGCAGGCAGCTCCGGCGAGGGGGTCTTCAAGGCAGCCCGGGAGGCGGCCGAGAGAACCGGAAGAGGCGTCTGGGGTATCGGGACGGATTCGGATCAGTTCTACGACGTTCCGGCAGCCGATGCCGAATTCGTGCTCATGTCGACAATCAGAAGATTCGATGAGCTCGTAATCGACGCCGTCGAACGGCTCACATCTGCTGATTTCGCGACTGGCGCTGTGGAGCTTTCACTCGCCAGCGGCGGGTTGGACTACACAGCCAGCGGCGACAACCTGGCGGCAAGCACCATCGCGGCGCTCGAAAACGCCAAGCAGTCAATCGTTGCCGGCGACGTCACCTTTCCTTCATTCCCCGCTACCGCCGTCCTTCCGCCGCTGAACAACGAGGTCGTCGGTTCGGTAGCCGTAATCATCGACGATAGCGGGTGCTCGGCTAGTTATGAGGGGCCGGATTTGATCCCAGGTGAAGCAGCCTTGGGCCTCGACGTGATGAACGCAACGGCCGACGACGTCCATTCTTTCGTATTCTCCAACGGCTTTCAAAACGTCGCGGTCTTCGTGGCCCCGCCATCTGGTGAGACCCGGTCGGGATACTTCGTCCTCGATAGCGGCCCCTACTTCATAGGTTGCCTCGACGGCAGCAAGAACCACGAAGTTGGCGAGTTCACCGACCTTGGCGAAGGCGCCGGGTTCGAATTCCAGCCGTTTGGCGACTGAAGTTGTCAGGACGCGCCTGCCTCGTAGGTAAGGACCACTTCCTGGCCATCGTGCGGCCTTTGTGGAACATGCGTTGTGCCTGCTGACCCGAGAGTGAGGAATCCAGCGGGTCGCGGTGGGCTGGAACCTTCACCAAGTGATTCTCATCGAGCGCGACCCGGGGCAGGCTCTCCCGAGCTCTCATCCCGGCACTGATCACGGCGCCTGCCAACGACAGTGGTCCGGCGATGCGCTCGTGCTCGTGTGGCACCCCGTTCTCGCAGAGCCGAAAGCCGACGATCGGCCTTCTCTCCAGAGGCTGAGCACTTCCAGTGGGAACCGAGAAGCGAGCGCTCCGTCCGCCATGACGACGCTTTCCCAGCGGCGGCGCGGTTGCGGAGGCGCGGCGGCACATATACGAAACGGGACGCTGGCAGACATGCGAACGCTCGAGCCACCGAGAAGCCGTCCGGGTCGATGCCATATACGCTCCTGCGGGTGCCTGCCGGGCAGATCGTTTCCGGGTCACCAGATTCTCGCCGGGTTGGCTTCGATGGTGAGTCCCCAGGTGAGGTCGAGTGGGGGCGTTGCCGGCAACCGGAGAATCATGATTCCCTG
>JBFIXI010000123.1:0-6009 GCA_041605955.1 Acidimicrobiia bacterium | reverse complement strand
CGGGTGGGCGCTCGACTTTGGGACCGGGTGACGGCGCGCACCGTCAGTAGCCGTCGTTCGTAAGGGTAAGTGACCCTCACCTGGGGGCTTACAGCCGACCTACCGATAGGCTGACCCGGCATGGCTCGGCGGTTTCGCTCACGTGAGCCTGGGGTCGATTTCTGCCGCGAATGCGGTGAGGACTGCGCATTGGTACGCCGTCCCGGCGGCGCGGCCAGGCTTCGTCATTTCATCTCTCATGGGATGCCGGCACCCGAGGTCTGGATCTGCCCGAACGGGCACTACACCGGCGGGCATGCCGGCCGTTCGCTCAGCTGGTCGGGCAATGCGAGGCTGCCACGGACGGTTCGCATCGCGTGGCAGGTGGCTCGGGTGATCCATCGGGAGCGGTCGATGGAGCCCGTGCCGCTCACCTACCTCATAGCGATCGGAGTCGGGGTGGTGGTCGGAATCGGCCTCGACCTGTGGCGGGGGTGGGCATGGTGGTTGGTCGCCGCAGCCGTCGTGACAACCACCTGGCTCTTCTTCCTGTCCACTGCGTTCTGGCCCGATCGGTCCGACTTGATGGCCCGCCTCCGCTATGTGACCGATCCCGCCGGAGCACATCGCCGCGAGCTCGCGTCTTTCATTACGCGCGTCGCCGCCGGTGACATCGTCGCCTACGGACTCGTCGGCTGGAGCGGACCGGTGGGTCTCGGAGGGTGGTCCGCGGCGAGCCACGAGATAACTTCGTTCAGCATCGTCTACTTCGACAGTGGCGCAGACCAAGCCCCGACGGTCGAAGTTGAACATCACGTCGCCCGTCGTCACCACTCCCATCCCTTAGCCGACGAGATTCGCCAGGACTTCGTCGTCAACTCGGTAGCGCTGCCCCCGAGCGGACGGACTGGCGATCTGGGTCGTCATATGGCGCAGCGGCGCTGGCAAGCGCTCCAGCAACCCCTTCCCGCCTGGAGGGAAACAACGATGAGCGTCGCGGGTGAGCCGACCAAGTTTGCCCTTCTTCGCCGACCGGGTGCTTTCGCCGCCATCGCCCAGCTAGCGTCCGGACACTTGGTGGTTCGTGGCCGCGGCTGCGATCCTGACGGCCTGGCGATCGAGCGGATTTTCGACCTGGCTCCCTATGTGGAGGCGACAGTGAGCCGGGAGGGAAGCCGTCGGGCTTGAGCCTCCCCGCGGAGGATGGGAATGAACCGAGCGGGCTGGCGCGGCCTAGTAATAGGGGTTGGTGCCGGCCATGTGGTCGGTGGCGTCGACGATCTCCTCGATCTCGGGGATGTTGTGCCTGATGGCCGCCTCGATACCGTTGCGCAACGTCATCGCTGCCAGCCCGCACCCCTGACATCCCCCACCCATCTCGACGTGCGCGGTGGCGCCGTCGACGCTCAGCAGGCGAACAAACCCACCGTGCGCCGCTATGGCCGGGTTGATATGCGCGTCGAGTAGCTGCGTGATGCGCTCCTCGACGGTGCCGGTCAGCTCGAGCGGCTCGCCACCCGTCGCCAGCTCAGGAGTCGGCGGGTTGGGGTTGCGGATGACCAGGCCGCCCGAATCGGCGATGTCGAGCACGGATCCTCGGAGCTGTTCGATGCTCGTCGGGGGGATCGCCACGGGAAGATCCCCGTGCTTTTCGATGTGATCGGTCTCTGACACGTCCTCGGGACGCACGAACATCGTGTCGTAAACGAAGCCGTTCGCCCCCACCCCGGCGACTTGTAGCCCCAGCACCAGCCCAGGGATTGTCTCTGCGTCGCGCAGCTCGAGAATGCGCTCGAGCGCGATTTCGCTGATCTCTATGACGTTGGCACTGGATTCCATGGGTGAATCGTAACTCCGGGTAGCGCTATCGGAACCGACCAGCCTCGCCGGCTATTCCGTGTACATCGCGTCGATCTCGGCCGCGAAGTGCTCGGCGACCTTGTTCCGCTTCACCTTCAGAGTGGGAGTCAGCTCACCACCTTCGATGGAGAGCTGCCGGGCCAACACCGTGAACTTCTTGATCTGCTCCACTCTGGCGAAGCTCTTGTTCAGCTCCTCGATCGCTGCTTCGACCTCTTTGTGAATCCGTTCGGACTCGTGAGGCTCCTCGCTGATCTGATGCTCGATGACGAACGCCGCGCACGCCTCCTCGTCGAGGGTCACCAAGGCCGACAGGAACTTGCGACGATCGCCGATGATGACCACCTCGCTCAGTAGCGGGTGGTGCTTGAGCCCACCTTCGATGGGCTGGGGAGCGATGTTCTTGCCGCCGGCGGTGATGATGATGTCCTTCTTGCGCCCCGTGATCCACAGGAAGCCGTCGTCGTCGAACTTGCCGAGATCTCCCGACAGGAGAGCGCCATCTACCAGCGTCTCCTTCGTCGCCGCTTCGTCCTTGTAGTAGCCGAGGAACACATTGCGGCCGCGAACCACGATCTCGCCGTCGTCGGCGATACTCACGTCCACGCCCGGGAAGGCCGGACCCACGCTGCCGAACCGCACTTTGCCGGGCCGGTTGGTGGTGGTCGGCCCGGTGTCCTCGGACTGTCCGTAGACCTCGTAGATGGTCATGTCGAGACCGCCGAAGAACTCCAAGATCTCCTTGTTGATCGGGGCCGCTCCCGTGCCGAGCACTCGAGCGTTCGACATGCCGAGCTGCGGTTTGACCTTGTCGATCACCAGCTTCTTCGCCAGGGCGTACTGGCCGGCCAGCAGCCCGGTCGGCTCTTTGCCCTCACCGCGCAAGAGCGTGACCTTGGATACCGTGTCCTGCGCCCACCGGGCGATCTTGGCCTTGGCGCCCGTGGCTTCGGCCAGCTTGGCGGTGACGCCGGCGTGGAATCGCTCCCACACCCGAGGCACGGCAAAGAAGATGGTGGGCTGCACCTCGCGCATGTTGTCGGCCAGCTGGTCGATCGATTCGGCGTAATAGACGCTCGAGCCTGCGGTAGAGGGAACGTGGATCGAGAAGACCTGTTCGGCGATGTGGCTCAGCGGGAGATAGCTCACCACGGTGTCGGCGCTAGTGACCGAGAAGATCTGTACGACTTGTGACGCCGTCCATGCCAGGTTGTCGTGCGACAACATGACGGCCTTGGGCGGGCCGGTGGTGCCGGAGGTGTAGATGAGGGTGGCCAGCTGATTGGCCTCGAGCCCGTCGAGGCGGGCCTGTAGCTCGTCGTCGGAGACGTCCGCCCCCTTGGCCATGAACTCCTCCCAGGTCATGACCATCTCGTCGTCGATCTCCGTGCCTTTCATCATCACCACGTGACGCAGCGCCGGTAGCTCGTTGCGCACCTGGACGATCTTGTCCCACTGCTCCTGGTTCTCGAGCAGCAAGATCGGAGCCTCGGAGTGGCCGATGATGTATTGGCACTCAGATGGTGAGTTGGTGGTGTAGATGCCGGCGGGTACCCCCCCGGCGGCCATCGCGGCGACGTCGAAGATGACCCACTCGGGCCGGTTGAAGCCGAGGATCGCCACCGGTTGGCCCACTTCGAGACCCAGCGCCATCATCGCCTTCGCCGCGGTGCGCACCTCACCTGCGTACGTGCCCCAAGACGTCGGCTTCCATGTGCCGCTTTCGCGTACGTGATACGCCGGGCTAGCCGGGGATCGCTCCCCGTGCAGCATGACCTTGTGGGGGATGGTTTCGGCGGGCACCAGGGCTCCTTTGTGTGGGGACCGGAGTCGCGCGGATAGCGCCCCCCGGACCGTCAAGTCGGAATGTAGGCAGGAGGATAGCTACCGAGAACGAGCACTCTCCCGGCGTCAGCGGCGGACCGGAACAAGCTGCCTAGTGGTGAGGTCGAGGACACGTTCTACGTCGCTGCGGCTTTCTGCGATCCACCGGGCGAGATCTTCGCCTTCGGCTCGCACCAGCCACCAGGCCACGTCGTCCGTGGGGTTGGCCATGAAGCCTTGCCATGCCTCGCGAGCGACGGCTATCGCGTCACCTTCGTCGGCAAACTTGCCGAGCGATGTTTCGACTGCTCCGGTGAACCGTTCCCCGGGCCGCAGCGCCGGCTCACGGAACTCCACCGCTTCATAGGTGGTCGGGCTCGCCTCAGCCACGGTATCACCTCCTCACCTCGCGGACATTGTAAGCCACAACCACTCTCTGTGGGCATGAACATTCGAGTCGCCACGTCGAGTGACTAGTCCTTGGACTCTAGGGCCTGCGTTCGACGGTCTGTATCTTTGAATAGCGCGCCTGCTCAGAGGAGCCAAGATGGAAACCACTGCGGTGTCGATTCCGGCGGGCACCGTCGAGTTGGCCGGAGATCTGACTACTCCTAGTAGACCGGTCGGCATCGTCATCTTCGCCCACGGCAGCGGTAGCAGCCGGCACAGCCCGCGCAATCAGGCGGTGGCGGCCCGACTGCGCAAGGCGCGGCTGGCGACGCTGCTGATGGACTTGCTGACCCCCACCGAAGAGGAGGAGGAGCAGGAGACTCGCCACCATCGCTTTGATATCCAACTGCTGCTCGAGCGACTGGTGGCGGCCACCGACTTCGTGGCGGCGCTACCGCAAGCGGCCGACCTCAAGGTTGGCTACTTCGGGGCGAGCACCGGAGCGGCGGCCGCATTGGCGGCAGCGGCTCGCGTCGGCGATCGGGTGGGCGCAGTTGTGTCGCGGGGCGGTCGGCCCGACCTCGCCGGCGGCACGCTCCATGTGGTGACCGCCCCGACGCTGCTCATTGTTGGCGGGGCCGACGGCCCCGTGATCCAGCTGAACCGAGAGGCGATGGCCCGCATGACGAAGGCCGAAGTCCACCTCGAGGTGATACCTGGCGCCACCCATCTTTTCCCGGAGCCCGGCGCCCTGGAGCGGGTGGCAGATCTGGCGGCGGACTGGTTCAAGGAGTACTTGGCGGCCTAGCGGCTCGCCGTGTCCCTAACGCTCGTCCACTCGATCGGAATCAGCACCTCGTTGTGGCGCAGCGGGGGCGGCGTGAATGGGCCGTTGTAGACCGCGGCCGCCGCCGCGCCGCCGGTGGCTACGCCGTCTCTGGCGAGCGCCGCCCGCAACTTCGTTTCCTCGGCGCGGAAGCGGCGCTCGTTGGTGCGGCCGCGGTATCGCCGTGCCGCGTAGTGACCCGCCGCCACCTGGTCTATCACTACCCGATGATCGCTGGGTCGCGGCAGCGACTCCTCCGAGTAAGCCCGCTCCATCACGAACCGGTAGCGGTAGCCGCCTCCGCCGGGCGCAGCGGTGCGGGTGACCGGCACGGTCATGTTCATCTTCTGCGACTCGCTGTTGTCGCCGAATATGTAGGAAGCGAGTCGACGGAACGCGGTAGAGCCCGAGCCGTCGAAGGATCCAGGCACGTCCGTCTCGGCCACGAGATACGAGGGGTAGTAGCGAACCTCGTATCCATCACGGTGGGCAATCGACTCGAATACCGGTTGTTCGTAGCTCACAACTGAATTACGAAGCCGACGACCAATCGCGACGACGGTTACCGCGGTCGATGGCCGCCTCAAACGACGATCAACGGCCTCTCAGTCCGTAGTTCTAACTTGCGCGGTCACTAAAAGCTCGTCGTCTTCGGCCGCCCGATCGCCATCGATCGTGATGCGGGTCGGGTAGCCGAGCATGACGTCATACTCGACGTCGACTACAGCGGCGCCCCGATCGATCGCGGCCTGCACTGTGGCGAATAGCTCAGGGACAGTGAAGGCGAACGGGAGCTCTTCCCCGCCACCGAAGCCGACCGCCGGCTCGACCGACACGACTACGCCGTCCCGCACCTCGGCCACGAAGTCCCCTGAGTTGGGACACAGGCAGCGGCGCTCATAGGAGACCGAATAGGACGTGGGTCCGGCGGCAAGCCACTCGGCGCGCGCCATATCCAACGCCTCCTGGACGGCCCGGCCGCTTCCGCCACAGGCAGTCAGAGCAAGGCCGACTGCTACCCACCAGGTGATGCCACGAGCCGGCGAACGTCTCCGGGCCATGATCGGCGCTATCTCACGCGCCATGCTGGCCGTCGTCACATGCGGTGATCTGGCCGGCGAACCATCCCT
>JBFIXI010000122.1:0-6096 GCA_041605955.1 Acidimicrobiia bacterium | reverse complement strand
GCGTGATCAACCAAGGTCACGGCAATAAGACGGCCCGGGCAGTCCAGATCTACGAGGGGGATTCGATCAACCGTGAGGCCCTAATCGACTTGCTCCGTGAGATCGTGGCCAACAATCGGGCGGGAGGCTGGCGGCGCCTCTCCAAGGGAACCTCTTAGAGCGCCATCTGCACATCCAGCCAATGTGGCTTCGCTCGGCACCGTAACTTCAGTTCGCGGCCGCTGGCTCGTCGTCATCCTTGGATGGGTTGGCGCAGAGTGGACCAGCCCCGTAGGTCCAGTACACCTGGGAGTCTGCGCTCCTGTGCCGGACCTCGGCGAGATCCCACCCGGCGGAGGCATCGGCGGGTGGGTCGAGTCGCACGCCACAGCTGAAGGGGCGTGAACGGCGGGAGCGCTCGGCGCCCAGAACACCGCAGCCACGGAGCGTTATCGCGCACTTCGTTCCGCCCAGATCCGGCATGATGCGCTGGCTTGTCAATATCTGGAAGTGCAGCCGGGACACAACCTGCGGTTCGGGCTCTGACCTCTGGGAGCCAAGTTGGGAGCCATTCGCGGTGGACTTGTGTGGACGGGTGTGGACGTCGGTGGACGGGGAAGCCCTCCATTCCAGCCCGCTGCGGACACCCATGGACACGGCTTGGAGATCTACGGATCAGAAGCTTGGGGGCTCGAGTCCCTCCGGGCGTGCGAAGGTACAGAGAGCGTGTCATCTTCACGGACTTGTCGGCGATGACCTTCGACATGTCCTTGCCGTCCTGCTGAGCTGGCGGCGCCTCAGATCGAGATTCTCGGGTCAACTGGGAAGGTGTCGTACTCCCCGGGGCGGAGTTCTATTGGGCGACGCGGCTAGGGCCCAACGGGCTTGTCGGCCTTTCGTGATGATCGACTGCAACCCAAACTGCAACCCAACTCCAGCGCACTGGACGTCACCAGGTGGAATGGACGACACGAAGCCGCCGCAAATCCCGTACAGGACAACACCAGATGGACGCAATGACACCAGACGACACGGGGTGTCGACGCCGGGTGAATACTGAGCAGGGAGGCCCCCGCCCGCCCATTACTGCACATACGGGCGGCTACTCGGCGTTCGAGGGAGTGCTTGCGCCCCTGGACAGCGGGTGGAGGGCTAGGGGGAGCCGTGGCCTTCCTCGGACGAGAGCCTTCGGATGGTTTCTTCGATCCGGCTAGCGCGTGTAACGGGCCGTTTGGCCGAGTGAATCCACCAGAGATACTGTTTCTTGGCCGAGTTGGCCAGCGCTTCATATGCAGCCTCAGCGTCAGGGACCGCCTGGAGGGCGGTCCTCAGGTCAATCGGAACGATGAGGGCGTCGACGTCGTCGAGCTGAGACCACGAGCCGTCGGCCTTGGCTTGGTCGATGGTCGCCTGACCGCGTTCGGTCATGTGTCGGGAGGCAATCAGCCGAGCGACCCTTTCCTTATTGACCGCAGACCACAACCCGCCGCTTCGACGTGGAGAGAACCACTGCATCACCCGGTCATCGTCGACCCGCCGGACCCGACTGTCGATCCACCCGAAGCACAGGGCTTCCTCGACCAGGTCGTCATAGACCGGACCGTCCAGACTGCTTGTCTTCTTGCCGTAGACGATCCAGAGACCGTCCTGTCGCTCGGAGTTCGAGGCGAGCCAACGACGCCATCCGCTACGACTCGACGGAACCAGAACCTCCTTGCCATCAGGTGCCATGGGATCGTCGAAGTCATCGATACGTGCCACATCTGTGGACCTTATCCACCCGCCTGTAGCGGCACCAACGAGTGGGGGCGCACGGTTCTGCGCAGGACCGGTTGGTCCGCTGCTGGAGGTGCGGTGCCTGACGACATGGCAACGACTGTGGACCTCGGGGGTGCGAGAAGCGAGATCGACGCCTTTGCGGCCGCGGGCGGCCTCGTCGAGTACGTACTGGTCCAGGTTTCCGATGAACTCGCCGAATGCGAGCGCCACCGACACGCCGGCACGAGTGGTGGGGTGCATTCATGTGGATCGTCGAACGTCCAACCCAGGCGCTGATCACGCCACCTACATCGTGGCCACCTTCGTCGCCGGCGCCAGCCGCTAACCCCCAAACCGGGGAGCTGACACCACCCACCACCGTGTCAGCTCCCCGCACAGAACTGCCGGTTCCATAGCATCGATGCTCAGGGTGAAAGCGGTGCGGGGGTGAGTGATCTGTGCGGTCGGGTGGCCGCCACTAGACCCGCGGGGCGAGGTCTCGTTGCTGCGGTGCCGTCGCACAGAGTCGCCCCGTTTGGGCCCCGTCGCATGGTGTCGTAGGCCCCTATGCGAGTGCTTGGGAGAGGCGGATACTGCGCCGCGAGACCTCCGTCAAAGGTCGGCAGGAGTTGGTGCACCGGATTCGCGTTGCGTGGTTCTGCTGTCGGTTCTCTCGTTGGCACTCCGCTGAGACGGGTTGTTTCAGGAGGTCGAATTCCCATGCAAGAGTCGTACGTCGGGCGAGCGGCGCCTGCCGTGAGGGGTGGAGCCGTGCTCGAGTTCGAAGGGGCCAGCAAGCGGTTCGGTCCCGTCGCTGCGCTTGACGCGTGCACGTTCTCCGCCCGTCCGGGGCGCCTCACCGGTTTTGTTGGCCCCAACGGTGCCGGGAAGACGACGGCGATGCGTTCGGTGTTTGGGCTGGTCGAGTTGGACGCCGGTACGGTGCGCTGGCGGGGCGCCGCCATCGGGGAAGCGGAGCGGGCGCGGTTCGGATACATGCCGGAAGAGCGTGGCCTCTACCCCCGTATGAGGGTGGGTGAACAGCTCGAGTACCTGGGCCGGCTCTGTGGACGGTCGGGCACGGAGGTGCGCCGGAGTGTCGACATTTGGCTTGAGCGGCTCGGACTCGCCGACAGGGCGCAAGATCGCCTCGACGTCTTGTCCCACGGCAACCAGCAGCGCGTCCAACTGATCGCAGCCCTGATCAACGAGCCCGATCTGCTCGTGCTCGATGAACCGTTCGCCGGTCTCGACCCGATCGCTATACGCAACATGGCCGACCTGCTCTCGGAGATCGAGGCCACCGGTGCGACGGTGCTGTTCTCCAGCCACCAGCTCGACCTCGTCGAGGACCTGTGCGAAGACGTCGTCGTGATCGACCACGGCCGGATCGTCCTCGCCGGCGATCTGGCCGAGCTACGCGCCACGATGCCAGAGAGGTTCGTGGATGTCCGATATCGCGGCGTTCCACCCGACTGGTCAGGGCTGTCCTCCGTCGAGCTCCTCGAGTCGGAGGACGGTCACGCCCAGCTGCGGGTCGGCCGAGACACGGACCTGGCTGCCGTTCTAGCCGTCGCTCGGCAGACGACCGACATCATTGCGTTTGCCTACGAGCCTCCAACGCTGTCTGAGCTCTTCCGCCAGGCGGTGGCGGCATGAACGGCTTGCGCCAAGGGTGGCTGGTCGCAGTCCGCGAGATGCGGGAACGGAGCCGCTCCCGGGTCTTTCGCGGATCCATGGTGGTGATGATCCTCGTCGTGCTCGGTCTCGTCGTGGTGCCATCTCTGCTCGAGAGCGACGGGGACACCAATCACGTCGGTCTGACCGGCACGGTTCCAACCGCGCTCCCTGCCGCCATCGAGGACCAAGGCGCCGCCGCCGGTACCGCCGTGCAGTTACACCACTTCGACAGTATCGCCGCCGGCGAGGAAGCCGTCCGCCAGGGCGACATCGACGTGCTCGTCGTCGACGGGCAGCGGCTCGAGTGGCGACGGCAGACCGACGAGCAGCTCCGGGCCGTAGTGACCGGGGCGATGCAGCTCGTCGCATTCCGCGAGCGGGCGGCGGTCGCAGGAATCAACCTCGACGATCTGGTTGCCCTGATCGCACCCGTCCCAATCACCGAAATCGAACTCGGTTCGTTGCAGGGACGCAGCCCCGACGACGAGACGGCGGTGCTGATCATGAGCGTCGTACTGTTCATCGCCATCTCCACCTACGGAAGCCTCGTGCTGACCGGGGTCGTAGAGGAGAAGGCGAGCCGGGTCGTCGAGGTGCTTCTGGCCCGCATGCCCGCCCGCAACCTGCTCGCCGGCAAGGTGGTCGGCATCGGGCTGCTCGGATTGGCCCAAATCGTTGTTACCGCGGTTGCCGCCGTCGCCGCCCTCGCCGTCGTGGACTCTGTCGACATTCCGGCCGCCAGCGGCACCGTGCTCGCCTGGGTGGTTGCGTGGTTCGTGCTCGGCTACGCGCTCTACGCCGTGGTGTATGGCGCGCTCGGCTCGTTGGCGTCACGGACCGAGGACGCCCAGAGCGTCACCGGCCCGGTGACCGCAGTGCTGATCGCGGCGTACTTCGCCTCGTTCGTCGCCGTTGGGCGGCCGGACAGCGGCATAGCGAAACTCGCCTCGTACTTCCCACCGACTGCGCCACTGACCATGCCCAACCGCATCGCGATGGACGCCACACAATGGTGGGAGCCGGTGGTCGCTGTCGCCCTCACGCTTGCCGCCATCGCCGGCCTCGTGTGGTTCGGCGGTCGTGTCTACACCGGCGCCGTGCTTCACACCGGAGCAACACTCAAGTTGCGCGACGCCTGGCGCGGAACGGCCGAGCGGAGGGCCTCCACGCACCCAACCGGCTCGACACTCTGAGCCTTGGGTCTGGAGTGTCCGGTGAGCGAAATCCACGCTACGCCGAGGACGCCGGCACACCGGCGCCGAAAGCCTGAACCGGGGCGACTGTTCGATACGAGGAGCTGCGAGTGATCGAGTGGGCAAAATCGCATCAGACGGTCACGTTCTTGGTGTTCACGTTCGTATTCAGTTGGGTGTTCTGGATTCCGTCGGCCGTCCTGTTCGTGGGTGCGGCCGATGCCGATGCTCTCATCACGTCACCTTGGTTCGTGGCCCTGCAGACGTTGGGTGCGGTGGGGCCGTCGGTAGTGGCGCTGAGCCTCACTCGGGCTCAGCATGGGCGGGCAGCCGTCCGTGCGTTGCTCGGGCGGTTCAAGCCGGAGAGGTCGCTGATCCGCACCTATGTGGTGGCCGCTGCGCTCGCTCCCGTGCTCACCCTCGTAGCGATGACCATCGATGCCGTGCTGTTCGGCCAACCGTTCGTCGATGCCGACGCAGGGCTGGCCGAGATGGCCGCCGAGGTGGGCTGGTTCGGGGCAGTGGCGTTGCTGCCGTTGGTGTTGCTGTCACAGATATTCACGAGTCCGCTGCTGGAGGAAGCCGGCTGGCGGGGTTACGCGCTTCCGCGGATGCAGGCGCGCACGAGCGCGCTGACGGCGAGTCTGGGATTGGGCGCCGTGTGGGGTGTGTGGCATCTCCCGCTGGTCGTCGCCTACGGAGACCCGTTTGCGCCCTACCTCGCCGGCATCGTGGCATACACGACGCTGATGACGTGGATCTACAACAGCGCAAGCGGCAACCTGTTCTCGATGCTCCTCTTCCACGCATCACTCAATCTCTCGCTCAACATCTTGCTGCCGCTCCGTGCCGGGTGGACACCGGCGCTCGTCGCCTGGGCCGCCGTTCTCGTGGTCACGCTCCGCTACGGCCCCAACGAGCTATCCGGTCAACGCCGCTTCACGGGTCTCGACTCCGACACCGGCACGTCAGAGCCGCCGAAGCAAGTGGTTCACAAGTAGGCGCACCAGACGGCCGTTGCGGGCCCTTCTCGCCGGCCGGCAAGCATCGCTCGGGTAGCCCATGCACCGTGTGCATCATGGCTGCCAGGCTGCACTCAGCGACCCGTCGAGGAATGTGGCAATCGTCTCGATCCCCTTCTCCATGTCGCCCGGCCCGCACAGCGCAGCTTCCACTGCCGCTACTGACGATTCATCTAAGTAGCGACCGGCAAGCTTGCGGATCTACCAGTGCACCAAGATTGACGCGCTCGTTCTCAGCTTGCTCACGGTCTTCCGAGCCGACTGCCGGGTCTGGGCGGGAGTCGGCGTTCGATTCAGGTTGGAGTCGATGAGGGTCGCCGTGCAAGCAGGCCGAATCCAGCGAGCCAGCAGAGAACGGCAACCAAGTAGAGAGGTTCGATCTTTTCGAATGGCGCCTGGGAAGTGGGGAACGAGATTCCGCCGAGGGCGATGAACACCGGAACAGCCTTGGGCACGTTGCTTGC
>JBFIXI010000121.1:0-6178 GCA_041605955.1 Acidimicrobiia bacterium | reverse complement strand
GCTGGCGGCGGCCGTCGCCGAGCTGCGGGGCTGACGCTCTCGGAAGGCGGATGGCAGTAGGACCGCGGCTTCAATCTCGGGAAGTTCGGCTCAGTCTGGGACACCTTCCGGAGTTGGGTCCGTGACAACCACTCGGACGATTTCAACGGCGTCTACAGCAACGGCGGGAACACCCCGGTGTACACGGCGGAAGCTGCAGCTTTGTGGGAGCAGCTCACCGCCGAGTTCGTGGCCTCGGCCGGGGGTTCGTAGCCACAAGCGGCGACCGGACCGGAGCCGGTGTACCTGTGCGCGGCGGGGTGACCGACGTGCCCAGGGCCGACATCGAGATCGACGTCGACATGGAGTCGACCAACGACGGCGCATACATGTGGGGCGCCGCCTTCCACAGGCGCGGCGGCCGAGCCAGCGGGCACTAAGGCGCTCGGATCGGGTGGGTCACCCGGAAGCTGCCGTCGGGTTGGACGACGATGGTCCACTGTGAGTTGTGGATCAGCGTGTGGTGGCGCCGGCACAGGCAGCACATGCGGGCAACGTCCGTGTTGCCGCCGTTCAGCCAGCCGTCGATGTGGTGGATGTCGCACCAAGCGGTTGGGCGGTCGCAGCTGGGGAAGATGCAACCGCCATCACGGATGCGAATGGCGCGTGCCTGGGATGGGGTTGCGAAGCGGGCCTTGCGGCCCATGTCGAGCACGATGGACTCGCCCGCCATGAGCACCCGTCGCACTGTTGCCCCGCAGCAAAGCTGGTCGAGGGCTTCTGAGGTGATTGGCCCAATGCCTTCGAGGTCGCGGCGGGCCAGAGCCAGCTCGGGCTGCATGCCGGTCGCCGTAGCAACGTCGACAAGGACATCGAGGTTGGGTGGGTTGGAACCAGGCTCGCCGCCTTCGTGAAGAGTGGTCGCCAGCTCGGCGAGCGCGTCACCACGACGTTCCGAAAGACTGCGTGGCCCGTCCGGTGCATCGACGGGGTCGGGCGGTGCCAGGTGATCGAGGACGCCGAGAAGTTGAGCGCCACTGATCGGCTCGAGGCTGAAGGTTCCGTCGACTCGACCGTCGAGAGTCACCGCCGCCTTGACCTCGTTGCCGGGTGGCTCTGGTTCGTGTGAGTCGCCGTTCAGTTGATCATCGGCGATAGATGCCCAGCGCCGCGCCAGCAAAGCGAAGTCCTTGAGCGGAAGACGCTCCGCCTGCTTCGCCAACAGCTCGCCGTGTTCGGGCAGGAGCTTCTGGCGCCGCGGCGACATCACGGCCGCAAGCGCGTAGATGTGTGGCGATGTCGTAGTGCCGGTCGCCAACGCCGCGGCCAGCGGCGGTGACGCGTTCACAACCTTGGCCGCCTTCACCAGTCGCCGCGCCTCTGTCTTGGCGACGGGTGCCCGATGTGCCAGCCATGCCGTCGGCGATAGAGAGGCGTCGGCCTCCCAGCCGCGGCGCCGCGTCCACTCGGCTGCGACCCTCGTCACCTCCGCGTCGAGCCGCTCAGCTATCTCGAGCAGCCCCACCAGCCGCTCGGACACCTCATCAGTGTGCCGATCATTTAGGTCGTCTCCGGCCATCTCGGCAATGCCTGTGCGCAGCCTGGCCACCTCGGCGCTCGCACTCGAGACCTGGTTCGTCGTATCGAACATATGTTCGACAATACGGATCTGCGCGCCCGAGTCAATACCCCTGTTTGAGGATTCTCGCTAGCCAGCGATGTCCGTTGTGGAGGGTGCCCGTTCCCGACAGAATCCGGCGTGGTCAGACCGTCATCGGCCCCCGACCGTGCCGTCGCGGCGGTGGTCGGCGCCCCCGACCAGCCCATCGTCGGTCACGTGGATCACCGATAGGCCGCTCGTGAGGCCAGTGATGACCACCGGGTGGCCCCGCGCCTCCAGCGCCGCGGCTAGAGCGTCGACGTCATAGTCGAGCGTGACTCCCGGAATGGGAATCTCAATCGTCGTGGAGCCGTTGCGGTTTTGGTGATGGGGCACGTTGACCGCCTGCTGCGCGTCGAGCCCGAAGTCCAACACGTTGACGATCGACTGCGCCGTATAGCCGATAATCGCCGATCCGCCCGGCGACCCGGTGACGAGCTCCAGGTTGCCGTCGCCATCCAGCACGATCGTGGGCGACATCGAGCTCCGGGGCCGTTTGCCCGGCTGAACCCGATTTGCGATCGGCTCACCGTCTCCCCCGACCGCGGCAAACGAGAAGTCGGTGAGCTCGTTGTTCAGCAGGAAGCCGCCGCCGGGAACCATGACCCCATTACCAAACGAGCTCTCGATGGTGGTGGTCAATGAGAGGGCATTGCCATAGCGGTCGACGATCGACACCTGGCTGGTGCCGCCCTCGTGGTCGTTCGGCTGGGGACCGCTGGGGTCGAAGTCGCCCGGCGGGATGCCCGGCGATGCGGTACCCATGTCCATGTCGGTGATGAGTGCGGCCCGAGAGGCGAGATACGCCTCGTCGAGCATGCCCGCCACCGGCACGGTGACGAAGTCGGTGTCGCCCACGTATTGGTTGCGGTCGGCGAAGGCCAGACGGCCGGCCTGGGCGAACAAGTGCACGAATTCTTCGCCGAGCGGATCGTCGCCCAAGTCGAAGTTCTCGAGAATGCCGAGAATCTGACCAACGGCGAGCGCCCCTGACGACGGTGGCCCCATTCCGCACACCTCGTAACCCCGGTAGTTCAGGCAGACCGGGTCCCGCTCGACCACCTCGTAGGCGGCGAGGTCGGCGAGCGTCATGTCGCCGGGAATGTTGAGATCGCTCTGGACGGCGTCGACGATCGCCGCCGCCAGCTCACCGGTATAGAAGCCGGCAGCGCCCTCCTTGCGGAGGGTCTTCAAGGTTTCGGCGTAGTCCGGATTGCGGACCCGGGTACCCGCCGGGATGGCTGCGCAGTCGGTTTCGCTTCCGTTGGTGAAGTACTCGAACGCAGTCGGATCGCGGAAGAGGAGTCGCTCGGTGCAACTCGGATTGAACCCAAGGAAAGCGTTGACTTGGTCGGCCGTACGCTCCGTGACCTCGTAGCCTCCCCGCGCAAGTCGAATCGCGGGGGCGAACAGCGTCGCCCACGGCCGGTTCCCGTGCTCGGCGTGCACCGTTTCCATCAACATCGGCGTACCCGGGACGCCGACAGACAGGCCGGATTGCCACGCCGAGACGAACCCGAGACCGGCGAAGCGATCCTCGGTTGCAGCCAAAGGAGCCTTCTCCCTGGCGTCGTAAGTCGTGATGTCCCCAGTAGCTGCGTCGTACCAGACGAGGAAGGCTCCTCCGCCGAGGCCACTCGACTGCGGTTCCACGAGACCTAGCACGGTTTGGACGGCAACCATTGCATCAGCAGCTGTGCCGCCTTGCTGCAGAACTTTGACGCCCGCAGCCGTAGCTACCGGATTAGCGGTGACGACCATCTCCCGCTGCGTCGTGACCGCTTGGGGAGGTTGGACGTCCTGCGCCACCGCCGGACTCGCCGCCGCGACCATCAACAACACGAGCACTAAAATCAAACGACGCAGCACAGAATCTCCCCTCCCGGAACGGACACGTATCCGACCCTAGCGAAGCCGACGATGACGAGCCTCTGGAACTACTCCCGCTGGCTCCACACGTTGTATGCCAAGCCGCTAGAACTCAGCCAATCACCTGATGGGTGGGAACGAGACACGGCCAGTAGAACGCCACGTCGGCTGGATCTCCGTTGCCATCCCAGGCAGAGACCTCGATGAGCACGTCGTTTGGCACGTTCGTGTCGATCGTCGCACGCGCTGACACGTGCACGGGGGTATCGGACATAGGCGTTACTTGGACGTTGACCGGTGACGAATAGCCCAGGGTGTTGCGGCCCGCTGCGGGCGGGCGATCAACGCAGTGGAAATCATTCAGACTCAGACGCACGGTGCCGTCTGGGCCTGTCCGACCGGTTGCGGCAACGTCAATGAGTCCCGAGTCTGCACAAGTCTCCGAACCAAAGATGTTGAAGGTGGTGACGAACCCCGGCGTCGTCTTGTAGGCGGCAATCGGCCACCTGAAAGCAATTCGATCGGCCGGGATCGTGACTCTGTCCTTCAAACGCTCCAGCGCCTCATTGAGTTCGTCGGACAAGTGGTCAAAGGTGCTCATGCGACCCCCCTTGAGTCGAGATAGGGCGAGCAAACCCTGTTCCTCAAACGTACACCCGGATCCGACCGATTGGTTGAGCCTTGTAATCCCTCCCGGCCCCGCATTGGGTAGCAGCCTGCCCGCGATACGTCGCCTTACGAGGAGTGCCGTATGCCTCGGACCGGATGTTCATCAGGCGGTTGAAGGCGTTGCTGAATGCGGCGTCGGTGGCGTATCCCACTCGGCGGGCGACGGTCGAGACGGAGGTACATGTGGGGCGCCTACGTCACCGACCGGGCAAACTGGCGCTCATCCGCAGCAACGGTGGTAGCAGCAACGCGCTCGCTCGATGAGCTGAAGCATTCGATGCGTCGAAGCTGATCATTCATCGTCGATTCCAACGATGGCTGTCCAGCTGGTACCTGGTTGCGAATCTTGAATAAGTCCGCGCAAGACACCAGCCCATGTCGCGCCACGTTGGCCGCAGTCGAGCGCCTGGCCGATATCAAGCTCACGCCCGGCCTCCGCCACCGCAGCCCCGCGACGGCACCCCGCCTAGATCGAGTGGCCGATGACCCAGAAGTCGGCGCCCAGGTGGCGGCAGGAGGCTTGCGCCTCGAGGAGCAGCGTGTCGAGCTGCTTCAGACGGCGCACCCTTCCGGTGTTCTTCCGTTCGGCCCGGTCGGCCATCACCTGGTTGTGCTCACTCGCCGTCACCCGCGGCTGGATGATCACCACTCTGCGTTCGTAGGACTCGCCTGCGTTCCGCAGTGCCTTCGCCATCTCGGTGCGAGTGCTCTGCTGCTTCCCGTGCCACACGGCTTTGAGCACTTCCGGATCACGACCTACGCCCGACTGGAGCCGGTTCGCCAGGTCGACCCGGTCGAGCAGCCGCAGGTTCTTCACTGCCTGGCCGACCACCACCTCGTAATCGGAGGTCGAGATCTGCCGGTTGGGCGACTTGCTGTGCGACGCCTTCACGTGGATCAGCGTGAGCAGGTTGTCGATGGGGTCGAAGTGGATGAAGTCGGCGATCTCCTCCGGGCCGTCGTCACAGGCCAGCCACCCCCGCTTGACGTCGGGCATGTCTGCCGGCCAGTCGTTCCACACCCAGCAGAACAACGAGTCCTCCTTGCCGATCTGGCTGGGATGCGATGGCTTTTCCTTGTGGACGTCGTAGTCCTTGAAGGTGCGCCACAACCAGCGGTTCGACGGGAAGATCGTGTCGCGCAGCTGGACGCTGTAGAGCATGCGGCCGCTCATCGTATGCCCGGAGTCGTAACGCACCGTCAGCCATGTCGGCTCCTCGCATACGGAGCATGCCTCGTCGAGGAGCTGGCTGCGTTCGTCGTCGGTCAGCACTTGGATGGAGTAGCCACCCAACTCCTGCGTTGTGGGCGCCTGCCATTCCTCGGGGGTTGCGATCATCTTGATAGGCCGGTCGTCACGAATGTCGAAGCTGAGGGCGAGGCGCCCGAGGTAGTTGCCTTCGAGGGCTACCGCCACCGTGAAGTTGGGGTCGGCGAGCTTCTTGTCGTAGTTCACGCTTTCCGGGTCGAGCTTCTCATCGTTGGGATCGGGCTTGAAGCCGAAGAAGACCGCCTCGTAGGCCCACCTCTCCGCCTTGGGATTGGTGCCGGGCCGCTCTGCGTTGTCCGTGAGCAGCTCGGGAGCGATCACGCTCATGTCGTAGGCGCCCCACACCTCGGAGCGAGCAATTCTTGGCACCGGCTGGGCAAGTGTGGCAAGTGCGTCAGATTCTGCGTCACCAACGTATTCGACGCGGTCTACGATTTCGGCCACCCGAGCCATGTACTGCGGCCAGGCCGGGATCGCTGGCGCCCACACCGTGGATCGGTGAGGGGCGACACCGACGCTCAGTCTGCCGTGCCTGTCGCGAGGGTCGTACTGCTCAGGAGCCACGTCCGGTTTCATCCAACTGTCGCAGCGGGCGGCCGAGAAGTAGAAGGACTGGTCGCCCAGCGGATCGAGCGCGCTCTCCAAGTCGATCCCAGACAGAATCTTGCTGTCGGGCTTCGCTGCCGTACGGCGGTGGATGCCACGCAGCCACAGCGTCCGTGCTGGTCCTT
>JBFIXI010000120.1:0-6482 GCA_041605955.1 Acidimicrobiia bacterium | reverse complement strand
CGGTGGCCCAAACGATTGCGTTCACGAGCGGCCTCGACTGGGCCACCCTCGGCGCCGTGCCCGAGATGCTGCAGACCTCCTACGGTTCCCTGACGGTTGGCCTCGACGCCCAACCCGGGCAGTCGATTCTGATCCGCGGTGGCACCTCGTCGGTCGGGATGGCGACTGCCGTGCTCGCCCGCCGCCTCGGCATGACCGTGTTCTCGACCACCCGCAACCCCGACCGCGCCGACGTCCTTCGCGAGGTCGGGGTGCAGCACCCGCTGGTGGACGATGGTGATGTTGCCGCTCAGGTCCGCAGCCTCATCCCCGACGGGGTAGACGCTGCGCTCGAGCTCGTCGGGACGCCCACCTTGCCCGACACACTCCGGGCGACACGGGTGCATGGCGTGGTGTGCTTCACCGGGATGTTGTCGAACCAGTGGACGGTGCGCGACTTCTACCCGATCGAGTACCTCCCGCGCGGGGTGCGGCTGACGGCCTACGGCGGCGACGCAAGCGATCTCCCGCCCGCCGTGTTGCAGGAGTTCCTCGACGAGGCTGCGGCGGGTCGGGCCCACGTGCCGATCCACCGCACCTACCGTTTGGACGAGATCGCCCAGGCTCACGCCGACATGGAAGCCGGTCGAGCGACCGGCAAGCTCGTGGCGTTGCCCTGATTCCCTCAGGGCCAACCAGACCAATCGACGTGTGTAAGCCGCCCTTTGGGTCGGCTGCGGTTCGTTCGAACCACGAATCGGCCCCGTGACCCTGGGAACGCGGTCGCGCGGTCGGCGCGTCCTGTCAGGTAGCCGAACGGGACATGCTCTAACGGTCGAGCTTCACAGCGCGCCCAACGTCGGAGGAGTGCTGCAGTGCGTCGAGCAGCTCGTGAAGCCCCCGGGCGTGGTCGAAGTCCGGGTCGAACCGGTTGCCTTTCGTGATCGCCTCGGCCATTCGGATGTAGCCGCCGGCAACGTTGCGAGCCGGTCCGTCTGGGACCGCGGCCGGTGCGACGATCAGGCGTTGGGGAGTCGGAAGCACGGATAGTGGCTCGTCGCCCTGGGCGCCTTTCAGCGTGATTGGGCTGATCTGGGGCAGCACCGGCGTGGCGGCCACGATCGTGCCTTTGGTGCCGTAGATCTCCACGCGCCAGTTGCTCCCGTTGAAGGGAACGGATGCCGCATGGAACGAGAGGAGGCCGCCGCCGGCGAGAGTGCCGTTCAACAGCACGGTGTCGGGTGCGTCTACGTCGATCGTCTCGCCGGTGTCACCGAGCTGCCACTGCGGAACCTGAGTGGCAACCGACGCTGAGACCTCTGCCATGGGCCCCACGCAGTAGGCGACGTAGTCGATGGTGTGGCCGGCGGCGATCGTCACGAAGTTGGCGCCGTTGTCGGCGTTGCCCATCCATGCGGCGCGGGAATCGCTCTTCCCGGCACCGCCGGCGAGCAACGACACGTTCACCGAAACAATGTCACCCAGCCAGCCCTCGTCGTGGAGCTCCTTGATGTAGGTGAGCGACGGGTCGTGGCGTCCCTGAAGCCCAACCGCCGTCACGACACCCTTGGCTCGTGCCAGGACGGCCATCTCCTGCGCCTCGCCCAGGTTGGCTCCGAGCGGCCACTCGCAGAAGACGTGTTTACCGGCTTCGAGGGCAGCCATCACCACTTCATGATGATGGGGCACCCTGACCACGACGGACACGATGTCGATATCCAGCTGGACGGCCATCTCGCGGACATCGTGATAGACGCGGTCGATGCCGTAGGCGTCGCCGGCAGCCGCAGCCGACTCGGGACGACTGGTACACAGCGCAACGAGCTCGACCTGTTCGATCCCGCCTACTGCGGGTATGTGGGCCACCGGACCCCACCCCCGGCCCGTCGCGTCGGCACCGACCAGACCCAGTCGCAATGGCTTTGTCATCGTTTCTCCTTCGACCTAGCTGCGATAGAGGTGACGGAACGACGCTGAATGTACAAGACCCACCAGAGGATCCTCACTCTCGCGGTGCAACCCCAGGCGACGACGAAAAGTCCTGGAACGGACTGTTAACCCGCAGGTTGCGAGTTCGAGTCTCGCCCCCGGAGCTGTCGCACAGGCGGTCCTCACACCATCAGCCAGGCGATACCCGAGAGCATGGCGGCAACCCCCAGCGTGGCGCCGACGCTCTTTCCCAGCTGCCGGTTGCCGAGCGCCACGGCCATTCCTCCTTTCACGAGCGTGTTGACGGCCACGGCGGCCAGCACCACCTGCGCTCCCACTCGAGGATCGAGCCCGGAGTTTTCGACGAGGTCGGCCGTCGACAGTGTGATCGCATCGACGTCGTTGATGCCGCTGACGGCGCCGATGAGGTTGAGCGACGCCTCGGAAGCGCGATCGAGGAGGGCCTTGCTGGCGAAGATGATGACGCCGTACAGCGCACCGAACTGGAGTGCGGAGGTCAGCGTGAGGGGGTTGCTCAGCTTGAAATCGGGGTCTCCCTTGGTGCCGCGCTGGGATCGCCTCCACCACAGGACCGCGGCCCCCTCCACGAGCACGAAGAGGACCAGGAGTGGGACCACCAGCCGTCTGCCGAGCTCTGGCTCGATGACGAACGCCTCCACCAGCACCCGCCCGTACATGAGCCCGGAGGCCGCAATGATGCCGGCAGCCAGTGCATTGGTCAGTTTGGCGGGGGAGGTCTTGGACATGCGGGCGAACCCCAGCGTGACCGCGGTCGAGGAGACGAGGCCGCCCAGGAGCCCTGTGAGCGTGAGGCCTCGTGAACCCAGAATCCGCAGGGAGACGTATCCCACCAGGCCGATCCCTGCTACGAAGATGACCATCAGCCAGATCCTCCGGGGGTTGACCGCATCGAATGGGCCGAATTCCTCGTCGGGGATGAGCGGCAGCACCACGGCTGTTATGGCGGCGAACTGAAGCACGGCCCGAATGTCGTCCTCTGAAAACCGGCGCGACAGCCCGTGGAAGAACTCCTTGGATCGGAGCAAATAGGCGGTGCCCACTGCCAGGGCCACAGCCGGCACCCACTCACTCGCCCAGGCAAGGGTGCCGATGATGAAAGTGATGAAAGCGGCAGCTTCGGTTGTGGTGCCCCAATCGGCGGTGCGCGCACCCACCCCGACGTAGTTGGCCACGAGCAGGGCGCCGAAGGCGAGTGCCGCCACGAGGAACGCAGTTGCTCCAAACCGGTCGCCCAGGAACCCGGCTCCGGCTCCCCATGCACCGTAGAGGGCAAAGGTCCTCACCCCGGCGTACGTGTCCGCCTCCAACGGGTCCTTCTCTTCGCCCCGCACCTGCCGCTCCAAGCCGATGATGGCCCCCAGGCCCGCTGCGGCCACAAAGGCGGTGACGATGGCGCCGCTGTCCTCCATGACCTCAGTCTTCCCCATGTGCCTGGCAGATCAAACGTCCATTTGGCCCATTCCGGCCTGCCAGACATCCCGTCGCGAAGGAAGGGCGCCGGCGGCGCCCTTCCCTGCCACTCTCCGAAGCAGCTAGCCGGCGGTGTCGTCCGAGGCCAGGCTCTTGATGAATCGGACGATCTCCTGGGCAGTCTCTCCCGCTTCCCGGAGGTGTGATCCGGCCGCCTGGAGCACCGAGTGGGCCGTCCGGATCGTCTCGGTGGACCCGGGGTAATCAGCGGGCGTCAGGTCGAGCACCATGCCGGGGACCGATGCGGCCGACTCGGCGCCGGAAGCCACCAGACGCTCCATCTCAGCCAGCAGGGCCTCGGCATCGGTCACGTCGAAACCGCGCGCTTCGAGACGGTCGAGCACCTCGCCGAGCCTGCCGGCCGCCATGCCCAACCGATCGGCTACCGTGCCTGCCGCGTCGGACACCAGCACCAGGTGAACCTTGGGCGCCACAATGGCGTAGATCCGAAAGTCCTCGAAGATCCTCGGGATCAACCGTCGCAGCGTCTCGATGTCCTCGGCCGCCCGAATCTGAGCGGCAAGCGATTCGAGGCCGGCTTGGGCCTCTCGCAGCTCTCCGAGCAGCTGGTCGGCGTGAACCTGTGCCACCGTCTCCGATCGATCGATCGCCGCCTCGAGATCGCTGATAGTGCCCAGCCGCTTGTCGATCGCCTCCAATGCCCGGGCCTTGATGGTTGCCACCCACTGGGCGTGGCGCTCATCCGCAGTCCCGTCGGCGCTTCGTGCCGGAGCCTGGCGGTCGACTGTTGCTCCCTCCTGTGCCACGGCAACCCCGGGCACCGCCGCCAGCATGGCGACTGCAAGAGCCACCGTCGTCAATCGTTTCATCATCATGGGAGGATCTCCCCTTTCTCGGCTGCCATCACGGCAGCCGCCTGGTTCAGGAGCTGGTCGAGCTCTGCGAGGGACTGGTCCAGGTCCCCGAGCAATGCTTCGACGTCGTCGACGTCCGAACCGGCGTCCACCACCGGTTGAGTGGCGGTGGTCGTGGCCGGCCCGCGGGGCGCAGGCACTGCCATCGGTTCGGAGGTCGTCGGGCCGGGGGTCCCAACCGGCTGCAGGCTCGTCGGGCTCACTCCGGCGGGCGAATCCGCCCGATCAGGTGCCCTTTGCCCGCAGCCGGCCGTCGCCGCCGCCACGACCAGAAGCATCACTGCGATCCAGTTGGTGTTTCGCATGCCGCCGCTCCTTGCGCTTGGTTCAGTACGGTCAGTTATTCGACAGCACCTGTGCCCAGGCGGTTTGGCGGGTGTAAAGAGTGTGTGAAGCCGCAGGCGGAGGCCGCGATTATTGAGTGGCGAGGCCGCGAATACCCCGACTACATTTGAGGTGCATTTCTAGCCCAGGGGAGCCCATGACGCTTGTTGAGACACTGAAGTTTGTCCACGTGGCGGCGGCCATCGTATGGGTGGGCGGGGCCTTCATGATCGGGGTCATGTTCGAGCGGGCGCAACGCTCCCAGGATGAAGGCACCGTGCTCGGCCTCACCAGGATCGGAGAGTTCGCCGGGAAAGCAGTCTTCAACCCCGCTGGAATCCTCGTCCTGGTAGCCGGCATCTGGCTTGTGATCGAAAGCGACGGCATCGATTTCTCAGAGGCGTGGATCTCGCTGGGATTCCTCGGAGTAGCCCTCGGCGCCGGCCTCGGTATGGCTTTTTATCCCAAGATTCTCGGCCGCGTGCGAGCGGGTATCGAGGACGACGGATTGCTCAGCAACGAGACCCTGGCGGCCCTTCGCAGGCTGCGACTGGTCTCCAGCCTCGAATGGGTGTTTCTGTTAGTCGTGGTGTGGGCCATGGTCTTCAAGCCGGGGGCCTGACTGCCTTCGTGACCGCTTCAGACTCACCGGTTCGGATCGAGCTCGGGTTCGGCCAGGAGCAGCATCAGGCGGCCGCCAATCTCTACTGGGATGCGTTCGGACGCAAGCTGGACCATGCGATCGGGCCCCGGGATCGGGGGATTGGATTGATCGAGCGGGGACTCGACCGGGAGCGGGCGGTGTCGGCCCTGCAGGGTGACGATCTGGTCGGCATCGCCGGATTCAGCCTCGAGGGCCGAGCTCTGGCGAACATACAGGCCCGTGACATCATCAAGGAGTTCGGATTGTGGAGTGGCATCCGGCGTTCCATGTGGGCTTCTCTCCTCCACCGGAAGCCGCCACCCGACGCCCTGCTGATGGATGGCATTGTGGTCCGGGCCGACCGCCGCGGCCACGGCATCGGCAAGATGTTGCTGACACGCGTGTTTGAGCTCGCCCGGGAGCACGGCAAACGAGTCGTCCGGCTCGACGTGGTGGACACGAATCCGGCCGCCCGACGTCTCTATGACCGGATGGGTTTCATCGAGATCAAGACCGACAAGGTGCCGTTCCTCCGTCGGGTAATGGGCTTCTCGGCAGCGACGACCATGGAACGCCCGATCGAGCCAGACAGAGCCTGAAGACGAGAACACCAATCGCCGGGCTACCGGCCCCCGCTCGCCAGCCATTGGATCATCACGCTGGAACGTGGAGGAACCCCTGCCGAAGCAGGGGCCCCTCGATCGTCGGTTACGGTCCTTGACATGACGGAGAGCTCACGAGCTCGCGATGATCACGGTGATCCCACATGAGCCGAAGAAGTTCTGCCATGTCCCGCCGATGTAGTCGTTTCCGGTCGTTCCGAAGTGGTACGTGGTCCCTGCAACGAGGGGTGTGCCACCGCTGAGTGACGCCTGGACTGCACCATAAGTGGCACCGGGAGCGGATGCAAAGGTCTGGGCTCCGTGTGTCCAGGAAGTCCCGCCATCGGTGCTGGTCGAGAGCCATGCGATGAGCGTGGCATCCGTCGTTGTGAGGCCGCCTATGTAGCCGTTCAGGATGGCTGTCTCGCCTGCGCCCGCGGTGTACGGACCGACGATGCAGTACGTGCCGCTGTAATCCGGGCCGTATGCGGGAAAGTAGTCGACCAAGCTCTCGTTCTTGTAGAGCGTCGTGACGATTCCGTCTGTGCCGTCAACGCCGGATGGGCCCGTGGGACCGGCAGGACCTTCGGGACCGATAGGACCTTCGGGACCGATAGG
>JBFIXI010000119.1:0-7403 GCA_041605955.1 Acidimicrobiia bacterium | reverse complement strand
TCCACACGGCTCGGCGTCGGGACGACGGGCTCACCAGTTTCCCCGGGCGATCTCCTTGAGACCATCGATCTCGAGCGCCTGGTCGGCCACGATCCGCTTCAACCGCTTGTTCTCCTTGTCCAACTCCCGGAGCCGCTTAGCGTCGTCGGCCTTCAGACCGCCGTACTGGTTGCGCCACCGGTGATAAGTCTGTTCCGAGATCTCCAGAGCCTTCGCCACCTCGGGGATGGCTTGGCCCTCGCCCAGGAGCCGATCAGCCTCCCGCAGCTTGCGGATGATCTGCTCCGGCGTGTGTCGTCTTCGAGCCACGACGGGTCTCTCCTCTCGTCGAGACCCTCATACCACGCGGACTGACTACCGGGGGTCAGGCCACGCTCTCCCGTCCCACGCTCAGAACGCCCGGTCTGAGCGATAACGAGCCAGCACTCGATCCGCCCAGAGCGAGGCCTGTTTGGATGTCAAGGGGTTTCTGAGCGGCGTGGGTCGGACTTTTTGATCCGAAGGTCGTGGGTTCGATCCCCACCCCGCCCACCGGGAATCGTCACCATTGTGCTCGCTACGGAGGTCAGCCGAGAGCGGCGCTCGGACACGTCCTTTAGCCAGGACATACACCGTTAGCCAGGACGTACGCTCGCCAGTTGAACCAGCCGGCGCGGGCGGCTCATCATGCGTGCACGCACGTTCTCACCCATCACCAACTGCAGCCGGCGGCTCGGCGCTTCGATGTTCAGTCGAATCGTATTAAGCCCGTCTAGCCGAATGCGTTCTCCAGTCCCGCGATAGAGACGAGTCCTAGCTCACCTTCCCGATACTCGCTCCGACCAATCCACTCCGCGAAGAGATCGGACGCATCTTCGACGGCGCCCGTCATGTGGGGCTCGCCGCTGGCCGCAATCACAACCGACGGTGCGACAACGACTGCAAGGAGGACAGCCAGGGTCTTCCTGGTTGCTGCTCCTTTCGCCAAGGTCGCCTCTGGAACTGACGTTCGGTGTTCTGGGCGGCCGGCTGCCAGTATGCACGGTCGTAACCGACTGCGACGGCCCTGCCCTTCCGCGTGGTGAGCGGGGGCTGACCGGAGCTACTTGATGGTCATCGTCAGCACGTACGGTCCGACGCCTGGTACCCCGTCCGAGGCGAGTTCGTAGCCTCCTTTGACGGTCCCATCGGGACCGTGGCCGTTGATGCCACCTGCGATGAGGGTGCCGCGGCATGTGCCGTCGAACGCCCCCAGCTCGCCCAGGTCCATGGTGAATGTGCACCACGCCTGGTTACGGCCGGTCTCCAGATTCCAGTTGAAGTTGATCGATCGGCTGAGCGTCCCCAACACCGTCTCGGTATCGGCCAGGTCGACCACCGTGTCGCCGACGGGGAGACCGCGGACGTGCCAGATTACGTGGCTCAGCCAGTTGATGCCTGGATCGTTGACCTCGGGCGGACCCAACGGCACCTCGGCTGCCGGGATCCCAAAGATCGTGGTGTCGACCAGCAGCGCCTCCACTTGCGTGCCCTCACGAGCCCCGACTGAGACCGTCAGCCCCATCGTCAGCAACAGCGCACCAAACACGATCGGCATTCTTCGCATGCTTCCCTCCCCGCTCGACTCGAAGACGGCTAGCAACGCCCAATGACCGCGGAAGACTCGACCACGCCGGCGGCGTCCCAAGTCAGGTCCACGCCCTAGCCGACCTTGGGACCGACGGTAGCGACGGCGCTCGACACCGAACTAGGGCTGGAAGGCTCTACTAACCCGAGATCCGCAAGTCGCCGGTCGCCTGGCAGAGCCGAGCAGACCGTTGCACGCCCCGCTCGAGTGCCACAACGCACGATTCAGCCATTCGATCGGCACGAGTGTGCGCATCGTCGGCCATCGAAGGGCTTCGGTGGACAGGCAGGTGGGGCGCTTCGGGCTACAGCGGCCTCTCGTACAGCACCCAGTCGGGCTCAGGGATGAATCCCAGTCCGAGGTTGATGCGGTACATCGGGTTGTTCGTCTCGTTGGTGGTCGTGATCTCCGCCGCCCCCGTCGCCTTCGCGGCCTCCAGCAATACCGTCTTCAGTGCGGTACCGATCCCGCGCCTGCGGTGGGTGGCCACGACGCCGGTCAGCCCGCAGCGCATGGTGGCTGGAGCGCCGCGGTTCAGCCCCGCCTGGCTCAGTCCGACGATACGACCGCTGTCGATCGCCAGTATCCACAGTGAGGCATCGAAACCGGGTGATCCGAGCACCGTCCGGTCCCACTGCTCCAGCGTCTTGAGCCGGGGCGGGTGGGCGGCCGGTTGGTCGGCAACGAGCTGCTGATACACCGGGTAGAGCCGCTCCTTCCACTCCGACAGCTCGCCCTGCAGGTCGACGAGGGACTCCAGGCGGATGCCCTGATCGACGACCCGCGTCACCTCGGAGGTGAATCGGTGGGGATCGAACCCGTCCAAGTCCAAGCGGGACCAACGCTCCCGATGCACCTCCCGAAAGCCGTTGTCCTCGAGGAACCGGATATCGTGCCGACTCTCCCGCATCCCCGAGACCAGCGCACGCGGAGCCCGGACGGCCAAGAGGTCGAGCACGAACGCGAGGTAGTTGGGGCGGATGCGACCGTCATCAACAGCGGGCCGGACGAGGATCTGGAGCCAGTACGTGTCGGGATCATCGATCCAACTGCTGTGCCCGATCTCGCCACAGCCCACCGGCTGATCGTCCACCACCACGATGTGGCGGGCGAAGAACAGCGCCGGGTCACGCGTGGCATCGACATGCCGGTACTGCTCGACCGACCGCGTCGAGTCTCCGAGCACCAACCGGTCCAACCCGACCAGGAACTCGTAGTCATGGTCAGCGAAAGGCCGAATATCGATCTGCGAAGGCACGGGCCGGATGCTACGGCACCCCATGGAGACAATCATGCCGCCGGGTGGAGCAAGGCATCGGGCAACAACCGAGCGCACGTCATGCGTCCCGTGCCGACATGGTCGACGCCAACGACCACCCGCCCATCGTCAATCTCGTAGGGATGTCAGGTGGTTTCTCGGAGGTGGGTTTGTGCCTCCCACCCGACCGGTGAGTGCCGTCCCCGGAGTCGGCCGACGAGTCATGTCGAAGGACGACCTCCAGGTGTTAGCCGGTTCGTTAGCCAGACCGAGCCCCGGGAACTGACCAACCGTAGAACCCGGCCGAGGGTGACGGCCATCGTCGATGGCGACCAACGGTTAGGGCTCTTCCTTCGCCAACAGCCGCAACCCCAGCGGTCAGAACACAGGACCGCAACCGCCGTAAGCCTGAAGACCCCGAATACGGGCTTTCGCCCCTACCTAGCCGTCCCCGTACAGGCATCAATGGCAGTGGGAACCATGGCAGTAAATGACTGTCGGTAACTGTTAGGCCGAGAAGGGGGTGACGGGGGTGCCGCCTGCCGAGACCATCCTCGAGGCGCGCGGGTTGACCAAGACCTTCGGTACGCGCACTGCCGTTGACGACGTGAGCTTCCGGATCGGAGCCGGCGAGACCTACGGGCTGCTCGGCCCCAACGGTGCCGGCAAGACCACGACGATCTCGATGGTCTGTGGGCTGATGGATCGCGACGCTGGCGAGGTCACCGTCGCGGGGTCGGCCATGGGCCCGACCGCCTTTGAAGCCAAGCGAGCCATCGGCCTGGTGCCACAGGACTTGGCGCTGTATCCCGACCTCAGCGGGCGGGAGAACCTGGCTTTCTTCGGTCGCCTGTACGGTCTGCGCCGCGCCGAGCTGCGCCGCCGCATCGACGACGTGCTGGGGGTCGTCCAACTCGCCGACCGGGCCGAGGAGAAGACAGAGAAGTATTCCGGCGGCATGAAGCGCCGCCTCAACATCGCCATCGGGTTGCTCCACCAGCCGCAGCTCCTGATCCTCGACGAGCCGACAGTGGGCGTCGATCCGCAGAGCCGAAACGCCATCCTCGCCTCCGTCGAGCGGCTCGGCGCTGGGGGACTGGCCGTCCTCTACACCACCCACTACATGGAGGAGGCGGAACGCCTCTGTGACCGGGTAGGGATCATCGACGCCGGGTACCTGATCGCCGAGGGGACCCGGGCGGACCTGGTAGCCCTGGTGGGCGCAGAGGACCGCGTCCAGCTCGGGGTCGCCGGGGCGGTGGAGGCAGCTGCGATGGCCATCGGCGAGGTTGCCGGCGTCCAGCAGGCAACCACCAGCGAGGGCACGATCCACCTGATCGTCAAGGAGGCCCGCCGGCTGCTGCCCGACATCCTCGCGAGGGCGGCTGCGGCGCGGGCGACCGTGAACCGGGTCGACGTGGCTGAGCCCGACCTGGAGGCGGTGTTCCTCCACCTCACTGGCAAGGCGCTGAGGGACTGACGATGCGGGGGGTCTGGACCGTCGCTCGCAAGGACCTGCGGCAGCGACTACGCGACCGGTCGGCTTACGTCATCGGCATCGTTGCCCCCCTCGTGCTCGCCACCCTGATGGGGGCGCAGACCCTGGGCACCACCAGCGAGGACCTCGCGTACGATTTCGCGTTCGTCAACGAGGACGGTGGTGAGAGAGGCGCCGCGTTCGGCGCGGTCCTCGCCGCGCTCGACGACGAGGGCGTGATCAAGCTGCGGGTGGTCGACCGGGTCGCAGCCAACCGCCTCGTCGACGCAAACGCCATCACTGCGGCGATCGTTGCCCCGGCGGGCTTCTCGGCGGAGGTCGACGCCGGCCAGGCCACCACCCTCGAGGTGATCGCCAATCCGGAGGACGAGACGGGATCACAGGTGGCAGAGGCGTTCGCCCGCAGCTTCGCCAACGAGGTGAGCGCCGTCAGCATGTCCGTGCAGACCGCCCTCGATGCGCGGACCACGCCTGTAGACGAGGCGACCATCCCGACGCTGGTGGAACGCGCCCTCGACGTCTCGTCGCCCGCCCTGCTGGCCCGGGCCGAGGCTCCCGGTGCGGGCGTCGGCTTTGCGGCTCACATCTCGTTCGGAATGGCGGTGTTCTTTCTCTTCTTCACGGTCCAGTTCGGTGTGCTCAGCCTCATCGACGAGCGTGTCTCGGGCACTATGGCCCGCCTCGTGGCGGCCCCAATACGGCGCTCCTCGATCCTGGCCGGCAAGGCCTTCGGATCGTTCGTCCTGGGCGTCGCCTCCGTAGCCGTGCTGGTGGTCGCCACCAGCCTGCCGCCGCTCGAGACGGACTGGGGCAATCTCGCCGGCGTCGCCCTGCTCACCGTCGCCGGCGTGCTGGCCGCAGTGGGGATCGTGGCGCTGATCGGCGGCTTCGCCCGGAACAGCGAGGAGGCCACCGGCTACTCGATGTTCGCGGCCGTCGTGCTCGGGCTGTTAGGCGGGGCGTTCTTCCCGGTAGGGCTCGCCACCGGCACCATCGAGCGGGCCAGCCTCCTCACGCCCCACCGCTGGCTCATCGGCGGCTACCGGGAGCTGTCGGCCGGAGGATCGGCCGCCGACGTGCTGCCGGCAGTGGGCATCGTGCTTCTCTTCGCGTTGGTGGCCGGCTCGATAGGGCTGTTCCGGTTCCGTACTCTGACGAGATCGCCATGAAAGCATTCGTCATCGCCGGCAACGAGCTTCGGCGACTGCTGCGCGACCAGACGGCGATCGCCATGGCGTTCGTCCTCCCGATCCTCCTCATCCTGGTCATCGGAGGCACCGCGACGAGCTTCAAGCCGAGGATCGCCCTGGTCGTCGAGGACGACGCGCCCCTTGCCGCCGAACTCGCCAGCGCGATTCACGCGATCGACGACCTCGACGTCGTCGACCGGAGCCGTGCCGGGCTGACCGACGACCTGCGGCGCGGCGACGTGAGCGGTGGCGTCGTCATCCCTGCCCGGTACGACGCCGCCCTGCGGTCCGGCGATACCGGAATCGTCGAGTATCTTTCGATCTCCGCGACGGCCGCACCAGACGTCTCCGGGTTGATCGAGGCCGAGGTCGGTGCCCAGTCGGCCCGGGTGCGAGCGGCCCGCGTCACCTCGGCCGACTCCGGCGAGTCGTTCGACCAGTCACTCGCTCGGGCCACCCAGGCCGCCACCGCCCCGGCGGTCACGGTGGTCGTGCTCGGTGCGGGCGGGGGCGAACCGGAAGCCGTCATCGACTACTTCACGTGGGTCGCAGCAGGCGAGCTGTTGCTGTTCGTCTTCCTGACGGCCATGGCCAGTTCCACACTGATGATCCAGTCCCGGCGCCTACGGGTCGCGGAACGGATGCTGTCGACGCCGACCCGGCCGGCAACCATCGTGGTCGGTGCCACCCTGGGGCGGTTCCTGGTGTCGTTGACCCAAGCGCTCTTCATCCTGGTCGCCACCGCGTTGGTCTTCGGCGTCGACTGGGGCAGCTGGCCGGCCACCCTGCTGATCGTCGTCGTCTTCGTGCTGATCGGCACTGGCGCCGGCATGCTCGTCGGTACGTCGGTGCCCAGCGACCAGATGGCGTACAGCATCGGCATCAGCATCGGCCTCGTTTTTGCGCTTCTTGCCGGGGTCATGGGCTTCACCTTCGGGGATATCGGGAGGATCACTCCGCACGCCTGGGCGCTCGAGGCGTTCGAGGAAGTGATCGTTCGCAGCGGCACGGTCGCCGACGTGCTGACAGAGCTGGGTGTGCTAGCGCTCTTCGCTGTCGCCCTCGTCGGGTTGGCGACCTGGCGGTTCCGGAGGTCCATCACGGCGTAAGGAGGCCAGGTCGGGCGGGTGGCGCGACCGCGATCGAGCCGACCCGCTGGGCGAGCCGAACGGCACCTGGGTCGGCGGGTCTCGGAAGGGCTCGGCGTGATCGGCTCTTGTGCGTCACTGACCACCTGCGGGTAATTCCGCCGTACCTCCCGGACCGAAGCCACCACCCGTCGGGCACTGGCGGCCTTTGGGGGCTTATGCCCCTGGTGGGGACAGTTGTGATGCTGCAGCCTGCGCGGGAAGGGAGGGGTGTGATCGGCACCCCTGGGAGTTAGACAAGGTGGTCATCATGAGATTCCTGCCCGTACCGAAGACTGCTCTGTTGGCAGTTGCTGTGGCGGTGGCTCTGTCATTGGTCGTTGTGCCGTCCGCAGGCGCAGGGGGCTTCGCCCGTGCCCCGGTGATCGATGTGGACGGCGAGGATTACTGGCTGGCGGGTGCGCCGGATGGGCCTGACGGCGCGACCGACATCCCAGGGCACTACTGGGTCCAGGCCGGACCGACAGCCTTGGCCGGTAAGCACTACAACACCGGCCCGTTCGGTGCTCCGCAATGGTGGTCCTCCGACGCACCAGACGGCGAGTTGCTATACGTCGTACATGGCGTCATCGACACGTGGTCCGGGGAGAAGGCTCAGCTTTATGCGTCTCGGGGCTATGTCCACTATCACGAGCTAGTCAGTGTCACCGATCAGAGCCTGCACCCCACCAAAGTTGTCTGGTTGCGACACACTGCCCGGACC
>JBFIXI010000118.1:0-7431 GCA_041605955.1 Acidimicrobiia bacterium | reverse complement strand
GCAGCCACGGCGACATCGTCGGCGCCGTCGACGTACATATCGCGGCCGAATCGTTCCACTATCTGGCCGGTACGGACATCCACCGCGGTGATGTTCCCGCCCCAAACGCTGCCGACGAGCAGCCGGCCCGCAGCATCGAATGCCAAGCCGTTGGCGCCTTTGATCTCAGCGCCCTCCACCAAGACCTTGGTCTGATAGCGATCCTCGCCCCCCGCCGCCGCCGCCACCGGGACGACCATTACCACTGCCAAGGCAGCGGCCATTACCCCCATCCACATACGCTTACCCATGCCAACCTCCCTAGCTCTGGCGAGTGGAGAGCGATACGACCCCGGCACCTGTACCGAGCCACCCTCTCCCCCCGTCAGCTCCGAAGGCTACTGATGAGGGGGACTCGCAAGCGGTGGCTTTCAAACCGGATTTTCGCGCCCCAGGGGCCGGCCAATCGACCGCAGCTGCCGGGGAAACCCGACCAGAGTCCGACCACGTGCTCCTTCTTCGAATCCCGCTGTCGACCGAGGCTTCCTCGCAATTCACAGTGTTCCATTCAGAGTCACGTTTCGATGGACTGTCCTTCCTCCAGAGCGCACACCGTCCCGTCTGCGTGACATAGCCCGCACGGCCAACCCAGCCGAGAACGGCGCGAGCGCTTCGTCGCCCTCGAATCGACCACGCTGGTGGCAGGTGGCCGCGCGTTCGGTGCGGCCGACGACCGGGCGCTGCGTGAGCGCAAGCCCGTGCAATCTGCCGGATCGGTGCGGCCTGGCTTGCAGCCCTGCGACCGCACCCCGCGCGGTTCTGTGGGTCCTAGCGCGGTCATCTACGCTTATCCCAGCCTACGGAGAGAGGTGCGGCAGATGCACGATCAGCTGGATCTTGGGCAGTCCATGGCGCTCATGGACCACGTTGAGGGCCAGGTTGTCTTCGGCGATACGAAGGCAAGCTTGCTCTTCACTGCTGACGCGATCCTTCTTGCGGCCTAAGGCTTCGTGGTTCGAGACGGCTCCTTCGGAGAGGAGCTGACAACCGGGGCGCGCAGTGCGTTTCTGGTCGCTGGAGCAGCGCTGTTCGTCGGGCTCTTGTTGGCGTTGTGGGTTGTGCTCCCGTCTCGCCTACGCGCCCTTGCCCCTTCGTTGGGCGATGCCGGCTGAGGATCTGATGTTCATCAGGTGGATCGCAGAGCGCAAGGATGCTGAGGCGTACGTGGGTCAGGTGCGTGATGTGGACTCTGAGGCTTTGGGGGAACACGCGCTGAGGTCGCTCTACGGCAAGTCGATCGTCGCGAATCGGAAGTTCCGAATCCTGTGGCCCGCGGTCGCGACGACGATGCTGAGCATCGCCATTGCCGCCCTCGGCGGAGCGATCGAGGTTGTGAGTCGGCTCTAGTCAGACAAGTGCCGGCTACGACTCTGCCGACCGATCACTAGATATGCACGACGACCAACCGCGGTTGAACGGCAGGTTGCCGAGAATCTGCTGCGCTGGGCAGAGGATCAAGGTCTACGAATCTGGTGGGGCCAGGGTGCCCGTAACGGGTCGTTCATCCCCATCGTGGACTCGTCCACCGATTGGCACACCATCTTCGCCGTGTGGACCGAGGGCGGCGTCGAGATGCAGTTCCAGCACATGCGGTCGAGGCAGCCCTTCGGGGACCGGGACAAGCGCATGGCGCTCCTGGAGGAACTGAACAGCATCGAGGGCGTGGCGCTCGATACGGAGCGGGTGGACACCAGGCCGAGCTTCAACACCGAGGTGCTTGCCGACCCCGAGCGGATGCGGCAGTTCCAGGACATCGTCGGTCGCTGCATCGAGGAGATGCGGACGAGCCGCTGAGCTAGGCCCGAGCCCGGTAGTAACCCCTCGGCTCTGTGCCGACCCACAACAACAGCTCCAGCAGCCGCACCAGCGTCAGCTCGTACCCCATCTGGCCCAAGTCAGCCTGCAACTGCGTCAGTTCAGGCTCGGTGGCCCGGAGGTCATCCCGAAAGGCACGAAGGATCGCCATAGCGGCCCCAGCAGCCCGTTCACCGTGGTCACCGTCCTCCAAAGCAGCCCGGAGGCCGCTCTTGTGCTTGGCATCGAGGTAGTAGCCGTTGACCACCGAGTCGAGCATCGGTATGAGCCTGGGGCGCTTGCGGTGGAGCACCTTGGTGGCGACCGGCACCAGCACCCACCGGACCTGGCAGGCCGCATGGAGGAGGCGCTTCACCGCATCGAGGTCTACGTCGGGATCGAGCAGGTCGGCATCGGCAGGTATCTCAGCGAGGATCGGGTCGCACGCCTCAGCCATACCCCGATGGACGGAGCGGACCCGGTCGGCGCTGTTCACGAAGCTGTTCACGGAGACGGTGACGAGGATGTCGAGGGGGTCGATGCGGTTGGGGTCGAGCTGGTGGATGGCGTCGTAGTAGGCGTACTCCTCAGCGCAGAACCGGGTTAGGAGGTCGAGGGGGTCGGCAATGTCGAGACCGGAGGGGAAGTGGCCACCAGCTACGCTTCCTGGTGTGGGTGTCGAGAACTACGCGAGCGGTGCTCGCAAGACCTTCGGGGATGAAGTGTTGGTGAACGAGTTCTCAGGTCTTGACCCGACGGACCTTCCGCGAGCAGGAGACTATGTCTTGCTTAAGACCCGAGCACATAAGCTGATTGAGGTCACGCCGTACAAAAGCCGGACTGATGCCATCCGGTACAGGGCGGTCATTGTGCGGCGTCAAGCAGTGCCGAGCGGTGCCCGGACGTTTGAGAGCCACGCTTCAATTCAAGAGCGAGCCAACCCTTAGCGGAGCCTGCCGCTCCTCAGCGACGTTGCTCTATACCCGTGCCCGCTCGACTGCTTGTCCAAGTAGCTCGGCGTAGGTGGCATCGTCGAGCCGCAAGACCTCGCCGACCCTCTCGGCCACCTCGACCGAGGGCACCCGTTCCCCCGTACACAGGTATGCCGCCATCGAGCGGCTGATCGAGGTCCTGTAGGCGAACTCCCGAATCGTCAAGCCCAGAGATCGTCGGGCCAAGTCGAGCTTCGCGGCGAGGCCTGGGTCCAAGGTGCGGCGGGTCGGACCGGCGTCCACCACCGGAGGCCGTCCACCTCGGGGTGCGGTGGTGGTGAGCATCGGGCTGCCTCCGTGGTCGGGGAGGCGCTCCTCGGCGCTCTAGGTGGGATTGTGGCACTTGACTCGGGGGTCGTCGTAGCAAGGGTAGAGCCGACGCCGCTAGTCGCAGCGGAGTAGAGTCACCGCACCGACTCCACGCCGTGGGTCACCTGACGGGAGGGAGACCAGTCCTATGCGACGAGTTCTCGTACTTGTAATTGCTGCTGCGACGATGCTCGCTATGGCTGCGCCTGCGTCGGCTGGGAAGCCGATGCCGGTCGAAGGCACCGAAACGTACTTCCTGACACCGACGTGTGACCCCGGTCCGCCGATAACCCCCGGCCCCGCCACATGTAGGACGGCAGACGGCAACATCTTCCTAACAGTCTCGAACCCAGGGTTCAGGACGGGGACCTTCGAAGGGACACAGCACTTCGAAGGAGACATCACAATCTTCAAGAACCTGGACTTCGTCTACACCGGCACCCTCACCTTCGAGGGCACCGTGGACGGCTGCGGCGAGGGCACGGTCGTCTTTTTCAACGAAGGCGCAGGCAACCTCTTGACGGGCCTCTCGCGGAACCATCAGGTCACGCTGTCGGGGAAGGGAACGCTCAAAGTTCATGCCAACCTGAACCTCGTGGCAAGCGGCCCAAACACGAACGACATCTTCGGCACCTACCACTGCTGAGAGGCTTAGGCGGGTTCCCTCAGCGGAACCTTCGACTGACGAGCGGGGCCGGGAATGTTCCCCGGCCTCGCTCACTTCTTTCCCCTGAGCAGCTTCTCGGCGTCGCGCGCGAGCGAAGCGAGCGTGCGTGTCTCCGGGGGCGGTTGGGCGGGGAGGGCGGCTGGGCAGGTACCGAGGTGCTTGGGGCGGGTGAGGTCGCCAGTGCTCAGGTGCCCGGTGCGGCGAGATACTCCGTCAGCGGCGACCTGGCCCCTCCTCAGCGACATTCGCCAGCGACGTTGCCGCGTCATCGGCAGCCCACAACGGCTTCGTCGAGCAGCTCCTCCATCACCTCCCCATCGAGGCTGAGTACCTCGGCGAGGCGCACCGCCACCGGCATCCTCGGTGCCCGCAGTCCCCGCTCCAACCGGGATAGGTATGGACTGCTGATACGGGCCAAGCGGGCAACCTGACGCTGGCTCAGCTCCAATCGTTGTCGAGCCAGGCGCAGCTCATCGGCGATGTGGACGGGGAGCTGGCGACGCTGCCATCTCGTGGTGCCCCAGGGCAGCAGGCTTGCATGGAGTAGGGCGGGAGCTGGCATCGGGCACCTCCTGGTCGGGGAGGCGCTCGGGGCGCTCTGAGAGGATTGTGCCACGGTCGTCTGAGAGACCTGCGTTTCAAGGGTTGATGTGTGTGCCCTTGACGTTGACGGTGGTGTAGGTCTCGTCGATGTGGTGCGCCCCGACGAGGTTGGTCGGCTTGTACGGCGGCGCAGACCCGGAGTTCTTCACTCTGGCTGCTGCGGTGTTGGCGAGCAGCGTTCGTTTTGACGCCTCGATGGTTCGCAGCGCCTTGGGATACAGGGTGCCCAAGCCTCGGCGGGAGTTGTGGATCGGGGCGTCGTACTGCGGCTTGAGTGCCTGGACCTTCTCCTCGTCGAACCTCAGACCGATGCTCTGTGCCCGGTCGATCATCCAGACCAGGGGGATGTCGGCGAGGCGATGGTCCCGGTAGAAACCCCCGATGTCCGAGTGGCACCCGGCGAACCAGACCTGCTCGATCTGGGTCTCACCCTCGCCCGGTTCGTCCCACAACACGGGCCGGAATGCCTTCCGCTGCTCGTCGATGGCAACTGCATGGAAGGCATGCTCGACCTCGGGAGTTGCGCCGACCTGGTGGTGGTCCGTGGACATCGGGTTGATGCGGTTCAACGGGGTGGGCAGTCCGAGCGCCCCGACCGTGTCCCACACCCCGATCATCTTGACCCGGCACTTCGGGATGCGAGAAGCTCTGCTTGAACTCCGCCCTCGATCCTGCCGTCCCCTCCCGGTAGAGACGGTGCGCCGCGTCGGTTCTGCGCGGAGTTTCTAATCGCGATCAAGTCGAGAGGTCTCCAGCGTGGGTCGACGGTGTCGGTGGGTGCCATAGGTGGGGGTTGGATGGGGGTATAGATGGGTTGGTGGATGGTCTCGGCCTCGCAGGGACCCGAGACATCGAGGGGCAGACGCGCTGAACGAGCCCACTATCTCGGGCCGCTTGGAGGACTGGCACTACCTCAGATGTCGGTGAGGATCTCCCCGGTGTAGGGATGTACGAGGGGGTGTGGGTCGTCGTCTGAGGGGGATCGGAGCCGGGTTGCTGGCACGGGTTGCCAGTAGTCCACGGCCGGTAGCTCGATGACGGGAACGCCTTTCTGGCGTAGCCAGTCTCGGATGCGCTCTCGGTACCGCCGGGCGAGCTCGCCAAGCGTGACTGGGGAGAAGGCACGTGAGTAGGTGAGCCGCCGGGCGTAGCGTGGCCACCATCCGGTGGACGATTTGACGAGGTACTTGGCGACGTAGCGAGCGGCACCATCGGCCTTGCCTCGTACCAGCCTGGCATCGACGAAGCCAAAACCGACCTGGTTGGCGAGCTTCTGGACGCATAGCTGATCATCCGGGCAGTAGCAGCCGGTCGTCATACCGCGTTCCTGGCGGCCCTTCTTGGTGCATTTGGGCAGGATGCTCACCCACACCAGGGCGTGGAAGTGGATCCGGCCTCTCTTGGTGGACTCGGTGATCTTGGCGTACTCGATGGTGAGACCCGATCGTCTCAGCTTCTGAATCCATCGGCGGAAATCCTGGTTGGCCTGTTTGACATCTTCGTGACGGTTGAAGCAGCCCCTCCTCGCCGCCTTGCTGCTGAACCCACACCCTCGAATGCGAGGACGCAGATCGCCCAATACGCGCCATAACGAGCGCATCGAGCAGGTGCGCGAGAACGGCACGTCACGAGCGCTCGCCTGCCCCCGGACTCACCGCGCCGCGTGGCCGCGTGATCTGAGCGGCGGGCCACAGCGTCTCGGGTGAGCGCAAGCCCATGCAGTGTGCCGGATAGCGCGCGCCTTCGAACGGGCGTGGTGACCCGCCTACGCGTCATTCTGGGCGGGTAGGCCAGGGGTGCAATCCCCAGGCGGCGCCCGGCCTGGCCTGGCCTATTTGCGGTCAGTCGATGACGCCGCTGACGGGCAGCCAGCCGCTCTCGCCCCAGACGAACTCGGAATCGGCGGCGCCGGGGGTGTTGGTCCACCGGAAGTAGAACGTGGTGTTCGAGGGTCGGAACACCGCTGGGGTCTCGACTCCGTCGATGGTGCCCCAATCGCCAGCCGCGAAGCGGTCGCCGGGGTCACCGAAGTAGAACTGGCCGTCGGCGATCCCGACATCGAGGGTGTTGCGGTAATAGAAGAACCCAGAGGATTCTCGGTGCAGCCCGATCTCGTCGATGCCGTCGCCGTCCCAGTCACCCACCACCGGTTTGTCACCGGGGTTGCCGAACGTGAACGCGTACTCCGCCGCGCCCAGGCCGCCCTCGTTCTCCCCGAGCTCGTTCATGATGTAGAACCGCTGCTCGGACGGCCGGTAGATGGACAGGGTGTCGCAGCCGTCGCCGTCGAAGTCGCCGGCCAGCGGCACGTCATCGGGGTTGCCGAAGTAGAACCGGATGTCGGCAATCCCGACCGTGTTCGTGTTGCGGAGGTAGGCGTAGGCGTCGGATTGGCGGAACAGACCCGGGGTCGCTACCCCGTTGCAGTCCCAGTCACCCATGAACGGGACGTCACCTGGATTGCCATAGAAGAAACTCTTGACCGCCCCGGTGTCGTAGTCCCGCAAATACCACTTCCCCTGCGCCGGATCCACCAACCCCACCGACGACGTCAGCGTGACCGGTAGCACCCGGGTGATGGTGATGGATACGGTCGCCACGTTGGAGTCGGCTAGGCCGTCGTTCGCCCTGTACGTGAACGAGTCGTTCGTGGTCTCCGACCCATCGTGGACATACGTGAACGATCCGTCACTGTTCAGTGACGCAGTGCCGTGAGCCGGCGGGGCGACCTGCACTGCAGCGAGGCTGTCGTTCTCGGCGTCGGTGTCGTTGTCCAACACCCCGTTTACCCCGAGCGTGCCTCCGTGCTGCACCACGTACGGGCCGTCATCCACCGCCACCGGCGCGTCATTCACCGGCGTCACGATGATCGAAACCGTCGCCAGACCGGAGTCCAGCTCCCCGTCGTTGGCTCTGTACGTGAACGAGTCACTGGTGGTCTCCGAGCCGTCATGGGAATATGTGAACGAGCCGTCCGGGTCCAGCGTCATCGAGCCGTGAGCAGGATCGGTGATCTTGACCGCCGTG
>JBFIXI010000117.1:0-7635 GCA_041605955.1 Acidimicrobiia bacterium | reverse complement strand
GCGTCGGGGTTAGTGAGAGGCGCGCCTACCGATCGGCGGTGCCAGAACGACCGGCCGCCACCGGCGATGCCGGCTCGGCAGCCCGCCCCAGCCGTCGCCTGATCTTCCACACATCCCGCAGTGAGCTGAGGTAGCTGACGGCCCGCACCCGACTGGCCAATCGGTGCTCCCAGCGCACGGCAACTTCCGCCGTTGGGTAGCCGGCGAGACGTGCCAACGCCAGCGCCTCCACATCGAAGGCCCAACCGTCGACGGTGGCACGCGAGAAGACCTCGTCGGCCACATCGGCCGAGAAGAGCTTGAAACCTCGCTGCGAGTCGAGCACGCCGGGGAGAACCATCAGCTGGATCAGCCGGTTGCCAACTCGGCCGGCAAAAGAGCGCAACCGGGACTGGGGCGACATGACCTCGGCGCCCTGGGCTGCGATCGAGGCGAACGCGACCCCATGACCACCAAGCGCGTCGAGGGCGGCATCGAGCGCATCCAGCTCATCGATCGGCGTGGACCCATCAGCGTCGGTGAACACTCGTTTGGCGCCTCCGGCCGCCAGCATGCCGACTCGGACGGCGTGACCCTTCCCGCGATTGTGGGGCGATTCGATCACGGTCAAGTCGAGCCGGTCTGCCCAGCTCTTCGCCAACGCGACGGTGGCGTCCGTTGACCCGTCGTCGACCACGATGACCTCGGCGGACCTCCCGCCGGCATCGAGGTAGTCGCGGATTTCGGCAAGGGTGGCCCCAAGGCGCTCTTCCTCGTTGTAGGCAGGGATGATGATGCTGAGCTCGCTCATGCGGCCACCTGCGCCGTCTCGGCGGACCTGTCGCGGCTAATGACGATAGAGGCGAGGGCAAAGATCACCGTCAACACTGCAACCAGCACCGTGGTGTTGAGCGCGGGACGGGAGACGAGATACAGCCAACCGCCCACCCATGCGGCCACACCGACCCTACGCCAGCGACCGTCGCCATTTGCCAACAGCAGGATTGTCACCGCGGCCACCCCTGCTTCGTAGAACAATGACTGGGGCGCAATGAGTACGAGCCCGGTCGCGGCCACTGCGTACCGGGCGGCGATGTTCCCGGCAGCCCGCCGCCACATCAATGCCAAGGCGGCGACTCCGGCGGCGCCGATCGTGAGGCCGACGAGCTGGCCGGAGGAGCTTCCGATGCCGGTGACATGCTCTATGTAGCCGGGCCAGGACGTGAAGAGGTGCCCATTGACCGTGGCGTTGGTGTCGCGGAACGCCGTCGCCTGATCCCACCACGGCCCCAGCCATGCGGCCCCGAGCGCGGCCGCTCCGGCGAGATAGAGGCCCAGCCACGTAGCCGCCGCTCCGGCCAGTACCCGCCAGCGACCGCTGATCACGATGAGGATGGCAAGGGGCACGCCGTACTGGGGTTTGTACGCCAGTAGCCCTACGGCCAGCCCGGCCAGCCAGGGCCGACCTGATGTCTCGGCCCGGTACGCCAGCACGAACAACAGCATCGTCAAGGCGGTGTTCTGGCCGCCGATCAGCGAGGCCAGCAGCGGCTGAAAGAGAACAACCAGAGCCACAATCGCTACCGGGTAGCGACGCACGGTCTCGCTAACGGGACGGAGTAACAGCACGCTGGCCGTGGCTGCCGCCCCCATCAGGAGCATCTGCACGATGTATGCGCCCCGATAGCCGAGTGGAACCAGCCAGGAGTATGCAGTCGCCACAAACGGCGGATAGGCGAAGAAGAGGTAGCCGCCCTCGCTCTCGATGTGGCCTTCCTGAGCGGCTTGCTGCGCGGCCGGATCGTACAGATCGGCGTAGCCGTGCTCGGCGACGATTGAGCCGGCGCCGTAGAACGCCGGGAAGTCACCACCGAGTTGTCCAGACCCCTCCGGCGTCATCAGCGCACCCACCATGGTGACCAGCACCAAGGTCGCCAGCACTGCGGCCGGCACGATCGTCAGCCGGAAGTGCTGCCGGGAGGTGCGCGCCGAGCGATCCGACTTCATATCAGCCTCGAGAACGGATTGCACAAGAGAGTATCGGAACCGGCGGGTGACTACTGAGCACTTACTGAAGCCATCCCCAGCGCTGCCCTCACACCATGCCGTCGACGAGCTCGCGGTGCTCACGGCGTAGCTCATTCACCTCGTCGCGGAGCCGAGCGGCGTATTCGAAGCGCAACTCGGCGGCGGCCTCGTGCATCTCCTCTTCCAGGCTCTGGATGAGCCGCCCCAGATCGTCCGGAGACAGATCGAGCGGCTCCCGGCTGCGCAACTCCCGCGCTCTGCGGTCGCCCGACCCCGATTCACCGGAGCCGACCAGCTCGAGAATGTCGCTGATGCGCTTTCGAATCGTCTGGGGGTCGATGCCGTGCTCTTCATTGAACTCGATCTGCAGCCGACGGCGCCGATTGGTCTCATTGATGGCGCGCTGCATCGAGGCGGTGAGCTCGTCGGCATACATGACCACCTGCCCGTCCACGTTGCGGGCGGCCCTCCCGATCGTCTGGATCAAGCTCGTTTCCGACCGGAGGAAACCTTCCTTGTCTGCATCGAGGATGGCCACCAGGCTCACTTCGGGCAGGTCGAGGCCCTCGCGCAGCAGGTTGACGCCGATGAGGACGTCGTACTCACCGAGCCGCAACTCGCGGAGGATCTGGACGCGCTCGAGAGTGTCGATGTCGGAGTGGAGGTAGCGCGCCCTGACGCCGAGCTCCAGCAGATAGTCGGTCAAGTCCTCCGCCATCTTCTTGGTGAGAGTGGTGACCAGCACCCGCTGGTCACCATCGGCTCTGGCCTGGATCTCGCCGACGAGGTCGTCGATCTGGCCCTTGGTGGGCCGGACGACGACTTCCGGGTCGACCAGACCGGTCGGCCGGATGACCTGTTCGACGACCTGAGTGGACTCGCGCAACTCCCACTCCGCCGGGGTCGCCGACAGCAGCAGCACCTGACCCGACACCTCATACCACTCGTCGAAGGTGAGGGGTCGGTTGTCGCGGGCCGAGGGAAGCCGGAAGCCATGATCGACCAGCATGTCCTTGCGGCTGCGATCCCCGGCGTACTGCCCGTGAATCTGTGGAATCGTCACGTGCGACTCGTCGATCACCGTGAGGAAGTCTTCGGGGAAGTAGTCGAGCAGGCAATAGGGCCGCTCTCCCGGGGCGCGTCCGTCGAGATGACGCGAGTAGTTCTCGATGCCGCTGCAAAACCCGACCTCTCGCATCATCTCCATGTCGTAGGCGGTGCGCATGCGGAGCCGCTGCGCCTCCAGCATCTTGCCCTGCTTCTCCAGCTCGGCGAGTCGTTCGCCCAGTTCGGCCTCGATGCCGTCCAGGGCGCGCAACATCCGCTGCCGGTCGGTGACGTAATGGGTGGCCGGGTAGACGAACAGCTCGCGGAGATCGTCCATGACCTCCCCGGTGACCGGATTCATCCGCAAGATGCGCTCTATCTCGTCGCCGAAGTACTCGATGCGGTAGATGAACTCCTCGTACGAGGGGAACACCTCCAGCGTGTCTCCTTTGACGCGGAACTTGCCCCGAATCAGGTTGATCTCATTGCGCTCGTACTGGATGTCGACGAGGCGGCGGACCGCGTGCTCCATCGGATACTCCACCCCGGCCACGGCTCGCAGCAGTTGGCCTTCGTATTGCTCCGGTGATCCCAAGCCGTAGATGGCGGACACGGAGGCAACGATGATCACGTCCCGCCGTGTCAATAGGGCGGCGGTTGCCGAGTGGCGGAGACGGTCGATCTCGTCGTTGACCGTGGACTCCTTCTCGATGTAGGTGTCCGTCTGGGGGATGTATGCCTCGGGCTGGTAGTAGTCGTAGTAGCTGACGAAGTACTCCACACGGTTGTTGGGGAAGAACTCGCGAAACTCGTTGGCGAGCTGGGCCGCCAGAGCCTTGTTGGGCGCCAGCACCAGCGTCGGACGCTGTACTTGCTCGATCACCCACGCAATCGTGGCCGACTTCCCGGAGCCCGTTATCCCCATCAGAGTCTGGAATCGATCACTCCGGGCGATGCCTTCGGCGAGCCGGGCTATCGCCTGCGGCTGGTCCCCGGCCGGCGCAAAGTCGGATACGAGACGGAACGGCTCCACCCGGGCAGGGTAACGGCTGGGTACGACAAAGGAATCAGGATCGGTGGGGAATCGGGATCGGTGGGGAATCGGGATCGGTGGGGAATCGGGATCGGTGGGGAATCGGGATCAGTGGTCGTGCAGCTGGTCGTGCAGCTGCTTCCACAATTCTTGCGCCGCGTCGGCCAGATCATCGACCGAACCGGTGTTGGGAACGATCCAATCGGCCTTGGCGTGCCACTGCTCAATGGTCGGCTGGGAATCCATGCGGGCGGCCACGTCCTCTGCAGCTGCGCCCCTGGCAACGGCCCGCTCCATCCTGTCCGGCCGAGGCGCGTCCACCAGCACCCAGATCCAGCCCTCGCCCACCAGGTCGACGACGAGTGGCAATTCGACCACGACCGGCCGATCGCCGGCCGCCGCGGCCCGGCGCGTTATTTCGGCTCCGATGAGGGGATGGGTGATCGCTTCCAGCTCGGCGAGCTGCGACCGGTCTGCAAAGACGATGCCCGCCAGTGCCTGGCGGTCGATCTCACCATCCACCACCACCTGCGGCCAGCGGTGGCTCACTGCAGCAAAGGCCGCCCCGTCGGAGCGGATCACTTCGTGGCCGATGCTATCGGCAGCAATTGCCACGGCGCCCAATGCTTCGAGCTGGCGAACCAGAGTGGTCTTTCCGGAACCGATGCCACCGAAGACGACGATCCGCAGCGGATTGCCCGTCACACCCATCGGGCGACTGTACCCTTGCTGCCGATGGCCACCAATATCCGCAATTGGGAGCAGAGGATCGACTGGACGCTGTCGGCCATCCTGTGGATCGGCTTCGGGTTGAGCCTGTTTCTGGCTGGGTTACGGGAGGGAACCACACCCGGCGTGGCGCTGGCCGGTGTCTTCACAGGCTGCTACGTCGTCGCCATGCAGGTGATTCCCCGTCGCCTCCGCAACACCGCGCAGCTCGGCGAGATACTGGCCATCATCGGGGTCATGGTCTCGCTGGTGGCCATCGCCCTGACCGGAGGCATCGAGTCGGGTTACGTCATCTTCCTGATCGCCCCCGCTTTCTTCGCGGGGGCGTTTCTGGGCACGCGCATTGGCCTCGAGACCGCGTTGCTGGCGTCCGTGGGGCTGATGGTCGTTGTCGCTGCTCTGGCTCAACCCGTGCTCGACGGTCGTGTGTTCGAGTCGGTCGTGCTCTTCGTGCTGCTGGCCCTCACCATGTCTCAGATGCGACGCATCCTCGTCGAGGAGCGGATTCGCTCGGATGCGTTGGTTGCGGCTACCGAGCTTCGAATCGGTCGGCTAGAGACCGCGCACGACTTGCTCGAAACGCTGTCGAACCTGGCGGGCGCAGCCGAGCTGAATCCGCTGACCGTCGGCGAGGCCGCGCTGCGCGATCTGGGTGCCCGGGTCCCGTTCGAAGCCGGACAGGTCTTGGTGGGCGGCGATGCCGGCGACGTCGTAGTCGCTACCCGCGGTGAACCGAACGGCGAGGTGGCACCGTCCGAGTATCCGATCCGGCTCGCCGACCGTGAGGTGGGCAGGCTCCGGCTATGGCCGCGATCCGACGCTGAGCTGGCCGACTGGCAGGAGTCAATCGAATTTGCCCTTCAGCCGGTGGCGATTGCTTTCGAGAATTCGCGACTGCTGCAACAGATCGCACGGCGCGCCGTCCACAGCGAGCGGACCCGGGTGGCGCGCGAGCTGCACGACGACATTGGGCCGTCCCTGGCCACGCTCGGTTTGTCGATCGACATGGCCATTCATCAATACGACGTAGGCCCGGACTTGGGTCGCCACCTAGAGGCGACCCGGCGCCATGTCACCGATTTGACCGAGACCGTCCGCAGCGCCGCCGCCAACCTGCGTCAGGGTGACACCCAGAGTGTGCTCGACAAGGCGCACGAGCTGGCCGCCGATGTGACCGCCGAGGGACCGGCGGTTGCGATTGCGATCGAAGAGCGGCGTCCCCCTCACCGATCCAAGGCCGCCGAGATCAACGCAGTTTTGACCGAGGCGTTTCGGAACGCGGTGGCCCACGCCGGAGCGTCTACGATCTCGATACACGGAGTCGTGGACTGGGACCAGGGCCGGGTCACGATCAGTGACGACGGCTCGGGTTTCGATTCAAGTGCCCGCCCGCCGGGCCATTTCGGCCTCGTCGGCATGAAGGAAAGGGCCGCCAACATCGATGCAAACCTCGAACTCGCCTCCAGTCCGGGGGCCGGCACCAGAGTGACAATCTCGTGGGGAGGCACGTAATGGCGGTCCGAGTGGTTCTCGCCGACGATCACCGGCTGCTGCTCGAGGGTTTGGCCCAGGCTCTGAACGGCATCCCCGATATCGACGTCGTAGCGACCGCCGAGGACGGAGACCAGCTCCAGGAAATGGTCAGCGAGCATGGGCCGGACGTGATCTTGGTGGACGTCGAGATGCCCAAGACGACCGGCATAGCCGCGCTCGGCGCGATGGAGGACGGCCCCCCGGCGATCATGGTCACGATGCATGCCGACGCAGAGCACCGGGCCAAGGCGCTCGCCGTCGGCGCAGTTGGCTTCATGTCGAAATCAACGCCGTTGCCGGCACTGGCCGCCGCCATTCGCGCCGCCGCCGCCGGCAAATCGCTGATGGGCGACGACGTCGATGCGATCCTCGATGATCACCGCGAACCTGTGTTCGCCGACGGGGCGGCCGCGCTGACGGCCCGCGAGAAGGAGTTGCTGGCAATGTTGGCGTCTGGAGTCAGCAGCACCGACGAGCTGGCGGACAAGCTGTTCATCTCGCAGAAGACCGTCAAGAATCATCTGGCCTCGATCTACGAGAAGCTGGGCATAACCGATCGGGCGCAGGCGGCCGTCGAAGCGATCCGGTTGGGGCTGCATCGCAAGTGATCCCAGTCGTCGCCAGCGCCTCCGTGCACCCTACGTAGCAGGGGCGATGACTCTCCGAATGAAAATGGGTCGAGCGGCCTATGTCGAACTGCTTGAGATTCTGCGAGTTTTGACCGATGCACATAGTGCCATCCAAAAAGGATTCGAGGCAATACAGGAGGTAAAGCAAAGATGCTTCGCATGTGGACGGCTCTCCAGAGCCGCTTCGTGGCCGACGAAGAGGGCGCCAGCCTCGTCGAGTATGCACTGCTCGTCGCACTGATCGCCGTCGTGGCCTTGATCGCCATCCGCTTCCTGGGCAACCAGGTGTCGGACGAGTTCAACAGCGTCGGCAACCAGCTCTAAGGAGCCAAGATCCAAGCAAGGGGGCGCCCTCGGGGGCGCCCCCTACTTGATTGCCGTCACTCCCAACAACCAGTGGCGCCAACGATCCAAAGGTCATGGCAAATAGTGCTAAGTTTGCTGGTAGGCGGCAAATGGGTCGATCGGCCCATATGCTGTCCCCCGGCTCGCCTTTAGGCTCGCATCCGGATCACCTCGAATTTACGGAAGGATGTAGAAATGCTTCGCATGTGGACGGCTCTCCAGAGCCGCTTCATTGCCGACGAAGAGGGCGCCAGCCTCGTCGAGTACGCACTGCTCGTCGCACTGATCGCCATCGTGGCGTTGGTCGCCATC
>JBFIXI010000116.1:0-7726 GCA_041605955.1 Acidimicrobiia bacterium | reverse complement strand
GGTGGCGCTGGCAGCAGCGGTCTACTGGGTGACGCGACTGGCGGCTCGTTTGTACATCGGGGGAGTGATGCGGGGCGGTGCCAAGAGCGGCATCCGCCAAGCATGGAGAGCGTCGGAGCTGTAGGCGAGTCCGTGCCGAGCCGTTTTCTGAGCAAGCGGGAGCTCTAGCCATGAGCCTGGCCGAGGCCGGACGCGTAGGCGGCGACCACGACCTCGGTTCGTTCGGGAGATCCGACTTCGTCAGCATCGGGACAACGCGCCGCGAGCGACCTTCTCTTCGCTTGTCAGGTGATCTCGACCTCGGCAGTGCGCTCCCGCGGTGATGGTGCGCAGCAGCGTTGCGCCGCCCGCCCGCAAGATTGCCCACCTAGCGAAGGCCATGCACCTCGCCTTTGTCGCCGGCTGCGCCAATTGGTGCTCGCGGCCGCGGCGTAGAATCGGGCCCTGACTAAGGAGCTGAGATGCGAGATGCAGTGATCGTCGATGCGGTACGAACCCCGGGCGGCAAGCGGGGCGGCAAGCTGAAGGACTGGCACCCGGTGGATCTCGCCTCGGAGGTGCTGGGGGCTCTCGCCGAGCGCAACAGTCTCGACCCGGAAGTGGTCGACGACGTGATCATGGGCTGCGTCATGCAGACGGGCGAGCAGACCTACAACGTGGGCCGCAACGCGGTTCTGGCCGCGGGCTGGCCCGAGATCGTTCCCGGCACGACCATCGACCGGCAATGCGGCTCCGGCCAACAGGCCGCCCCCTTCGCCGCCCAGGGGGTGATGGCCGGCGCCTACGACGTCGTGGTCGCCGCCGGCGTCGAGTCGATGAGCCGGGTTCCGATCGGGGTCACCGCCCAGCAGGGCCCGGGGATGCCGTTCGGGCCGCGCATGGTGAACCGCTACCACGACGGGCTGGTTCCCCAGGGCCTGTCGGCCGAGATGATCGCCGAGAAGTGGGAGATGACCCGCGAGGAGCTCGACGGCTATGCGCTGGAATCCCACCGGCGGGCCGACCGGGCTACCACGGAGGGGCGTTTCGAGAACGAGATCCTGCCGATCGAGGTCAAGAACGAGGACGGCACCGTCGAGATGATGACCCGCGACGAGGGCATCCGGGCCGCGACGAGCGCCGAGGCTCTGGCGGGCCTGCCGCCGGTCTTCAAGCCCGATGGCATGATCACCGCCGGCAACAGCTCCCAGATCACCGACGGGGCAGCGGCCATCCTCATCATGGGAGCCGAGACCGCCGAGCAGCTCGGCTACACGCCCCGCGCCCGGTTCCACTCCTTCGCGCTGGCCGGGGCCGATCCGGTGCTGATGCTCACGGCCCCGATCCCGGCGACGGCCCGGTTGCTCGACAAGGCCCGCTTGAGCATCGACGACATCGATCTGTTCGAGGTCAACGAGGCCTTCGCCTCCGTGATCGGCGCCTGGCTACGCGAGACCGGCGCCGACTACGACAAGGTCAACGTCAACGGGGGAGCGATGGCGCTGGGCCATCCCCTGGGCGCTTCGGGGGCCAAGCTCATGACCACGTTGCTCAACGAGCTGGAGCGCACCGGCGGCCGCTACGGGCTACAGACCATGTGTGAAGGCGGCGGGATGTCCAACGCCACGATCATCGAGAGGCTTGGCTAGCTGCAGCTCACGGATAGCCTGCTGAGGTGGACTACGTAATCGCCGCCGCTATCGCGGTGGGTATCTTCGCGGCGTCGCTGTGGACGATCCGCCTGCTGGCCACGCCCGGGCCCGAGGAGCCCGACCCGGAAGACGTCGCCGAGGTCGACGTGGACTACAAGTGCACCGTGTGCGGCCTGCGGCTCACCGTGACCCATGCGCAGATCGACGATGAGATGACGGCGCCCCGCCACTGTCGCGAGCCAATGGTGGAGATCTAATCACACTGGTGTAGTTATCCCCAGCTGTGGACAGCCATGTGGGGAACTACACAGGTGTAACTCGCAAGCCCGGCAAGGCTGCCCCCGGGCTACGCGAGCAATGCGGTGTATTCGTCGATCGCTTCGGCGATGGTGTCCGGCAAGGTGTCTGCATCGGTCGTCAATTGCGGGCATGTCACGATGCCGACGTCCATCTGGTCGCGATAGGTCATCACGGTGATGTTGAGGCCGTTGCCGTCGTAGATGGGCGCGATCGGGTACATGGCGATCATCTCGGCCCCGGCGAGATACAGCGGGAAGCGCGGCCCGCGCACGTTGGACATCGTGAGGTTGAAGAGGGGGAGCATGGTGTCGGCGATGCGGTGGGATGCCATGTACTTGAAGAGGTGGGCGGTCAGCGTGGCCGGCGCCAGATCGCTGATGGCCCGGACTGGGTCGTCGCCGCCTTCTCGCAACTGCGCCTTGGCAGTATCGGTTTGCTCGATCACGGATGCCAGCCGGGTCAGCGGATCGGCCACGTTGGTTCCGAGGTTGATGAACATGTTCATCAGCTGATTGGCTTCGGCGGCGGCGTCGTGTTGGTCGGCTCCACGGATCGACATCGGGACCATCGCCACGAGCGAATGGTCCACCTCTTCCCGGCGACGTGCCAGGTAGCGGCGCAATGCCGCGCCACACACCGCCAGCACGAGATCGTTGAGGTGCACGCCCAACGCCTCCTTGACCTGCAACAAACCCGCAAGTGGATACGAACGGAAGGCAAATGACCGCTCCGGCGTCAACGCGTGGCTGAAGGACACCCGCGGGGCGCCGCCGGGGAGGGTCGCCGCCAAGCTGCCGTGGCCGGCGGCGCGGATGATATCGCGGCGGGAGCGCAGCGCCCTGATACCGCGCCGGGCCGCCCGGATCGCCCGTACCGGCTGGAGGGCCATCGATCCGGCGGCACGGACCAGCATTTCTGCATCGCCCGGCACCGGGGAAGGGGGCGGTTGCTCGTCCGGCGGGGGCGCGGCGGCCACCTCGGGGCTCCAGTCGAGCATCGCCGCCACGATCTGGGTGCCGGACACGCCGTCGATGGCGGCGTGGTGGGCTTTCGACAGGACCGCAACGGTGCCATCGGCGAGGCCCTCGATGACCCAGACCTCCCACAGGGGGCGGTCCCGGTCGAGCTTGGTGGCGATCAGCTCGGAGGTGACGGTGGCCAGCTCGGCCGGCCCGCCGGGTGGGGGAACCCCGATGCGGCGCACATGCCAGCCGAGATCGAAGTCCGGATCGTCCACCCACGACGGATGATCCAGCTGGAGGGGTACCTCGACCAGGCGGCGCCGGAACTGCGGCACGATGTGGATACGGTCCGCATATACCCGCCGCACCTTCTCGAAGCTCCACCCATCGGGGCTCGTCGCCGGGTCGTAGATGGCCAGGCTGCCGACATGCATGTGAGACGTCGGCGACTCGAGGTAGAGGAACGCGGCGTCGAAGCTGCTCAGCTGCTGCATGGTCCTCAATCGTAGGCGCCGCGCCGGGCGGGGATTTCGGGCGAGTGGGTAAGAGCCGGCTGGCCGGCGGGCGCTATCGGAAGTTGAGCGTCATGCCGAACCCGACGGCAATCCCGCCGAGGCCGACTAGGAGCCACGTGTTGTTGGTGCCTCCGGGCATCAACCCTATGTAGTTGAGGAGGATCACCAGCGTTCCCACCCCCATCAGGCCGAACATGGTGGCGATGTACCACGTCGGAGACGGCCCCTTCTCCTTGAGCGGGTCGGGCTTCGGCGGCGGCGGCGGCCGCCGCTTGGCCTTCTTGCGGCCTTTGGATACCGGCATAGCAAGAGAAGTTAGCCGATTCTGCGGGCACAGCCGGCTGATCGACGGTATGGCCGGCCCAATGTGGGCCGCGCCATGGGAGGCTGCGCGAGCGATCACCGGCGCCGCCACGGACTCAGGTCAAGAAGTTCTTGAGCAGCGCCATGCCCTCCACTGTCATGACGCTCTCCGGATGGAACTGCACGCCGTGCACCGGGAGCTCGCGGTGACGTAGCCCCTGGACGACACCGTCTTCGCTGTGGGCCACCGCCGCGAGCACCGCCGGCAACTCCACCGTCGCCAGCGAGTGGTAGCGAGTGGCCACGAACGGGTTCGACAAGCCGGCAAAGACCCCCCGGTTGTCGTGGGTGATCTCGGAGGTCTTGCCGTGGCGGGGCTCAGGCGCCCGGCCCACGGTGCCGCCGTAGGCGACTGCAATGGCTTGATGCCCGAGACACACGCCCAGGGTCGGGATCTCGGAGCCAAGGGTGCGGACATACTCCACCGAGAACCCGGCGTCCTCGGGCCGGCCCGGCCCGGGCGAGATGACCAGACGCTCGAAGCCCATCTGTGCCGCCTCGGCCGGGGACAGCGCGTCGTTGCGCACCACGACCGGATCGGCTCCCAGCTCGCCTAGGTATTGCACCAGGTTGTAGGTGAATGAGTCGTAGTTGTCCACTACGAGAATCTTCATCCGACTGTCCCGCCTGTATCGAGGAATGTGCTCCCCACCCACTCGTAGAAGAAGTGCAGAGCGACGAGCGCCATGGCGATCAGCACAATAGAGGTGGCGACTTTGATCGGGGTCGAGCCCGGAAGGTAGCCGTAGATCCGCTTCGCGATCTCCATCAGGCGCGACCCAGGATGACCGAGGCGTTGGGCCCGGCCACCAGCTCGGCGGCGACGACCAGCCGCTCTCGAGCCGAGAATTTGGGATTACAAGTGGTCAGTGTCAGCCAGGCGCCGGGTCGGGGATGGGTCACCCACACATCGTGCGGCTTGACGACGATGACCTCTTTAACGCTGTAGACGTGGACGCCGAGGGCGGTTTCCACCTCGATGGTGTCGCCCGGCTCCAGCAGGTCGAGATCGTGAAAGGGCTGGCCATATGTGGTGCGGTGCCCGGAGATGACGCTGTTGCCGGGCTGGCCGGGCAGGGGGGTCCACGGCATGTGGCCGGCGCCGTTCTTGAGGATCGACAGGGAGACTCCTTCCACGACCGTCCACCCCTCCCGCAGGCTCTCCAGCGACGGGATCCGGATCTCGGCGAAGGCGGAGCCCTCCTCCGGAGCCGACTCCGCCTTCAAGAAGCGCGGCGCTTCCGTGGCGCCTTGCGCGATCGAAGGGGCGGGGGGAACCGTTTCTCCGGGAACCTCCGGCGGCTCATATGGCACTTCGACGATCTCGACGGCGGCGAAGCGCTGCTCCAGCTCAACCGCCAGCTCGGCTTGGTTGGCTTTGGCGAACCAGCTCGTGATCCACAGCTGATGGGCGACGAAACCGAGGGTGAGCCCGCCCAGCCACACCAAAGTCCACCCGGCGGCACGCAGCAGTCGATAGCCCCTCGAGGGAGGCGGCAGCTGCGGCGGTTCCTCGGCAGCCGCCGCGGTTGGTTCTGCAACCTGTGTCATCAACGCCTATCGATAGTACGGATACGTACCTACGCAACGGGAAAGTTCGAACCTGGTGCGTCGTACAACGTAACAACGTACTGCAATGAGCGCTGCTTGAGCTTCTCCACGCCGGCGTAGCACCTGGCGAGCCCGCTACGGGCCCGGGTCAGCCACCGTTGCCGGGCGGTTCGGTCGGCGGAGGAATCAGCACCCCGATGGTCACCTCGACCTTCGAGCCGTCGTCCACGAGTGTCCCCGCCTCCGGCAACTGGGTGGCGATCAATCCTTCCAGCTCGTCCTCTTCACTCACCGGTGTCTCGCCTACGACTTCGAGCTCGAGCCCGATCCCGGCCAACATCTCGGTGGCGTCTTCCACCGTCATGCCAACGAGATCCGGCACTTCGCGCTGGATGAGACTGCCGAGGCGGACTCGCACCTCGTCGCCGACGACCACTTCGGTGCCGCTGCGAGGGCGCTGGGCTGCCACCAGCCCGGCCAAACCCGACTCGAAGGTGACCGGCTCCGAATCGTCTTCCAGCACGAAGATGAGACCGAGGTTCAGCGCGGCCCGCTGGGCGTCGGCTACGGACATCCCGACGAAGTCGGGCAGCTCGAACGGTTCCGGGCCCAGCGAGACAACCAGGATCAGTGTGTCGTCGCGAGCGATCAACCGACCCGGCTCAGGAGACGTTCGGATGACGAATCCCTCCAGAACCTCGGCCGAGAACTCCCGCTCCACGGTCACGTCGTCGATACCGGCCTCGGTCAGCGTCATCAGCGCGCTGCCCTCAGACAGCAGGAGGACATCCGGCACGGTGAGGGCGAAGGGTCCCTTCGACACCTCGATATCGACCTGCGTCCCCGGCGGCGCATTGGTTCCCGGGCGGGGGGATTGGCTGATCACGTAGCCCGCCGGCACGGTGTCGGAGTCACGGTAGGTGATGGTGCCGACCTCGAACTGGCCGGCCACGATCAGCGCGATGGCCGCCTCCTCGGTCGAGTCCAGCAGGTTGGGGACGGCGAACTCCTGAGGCCCACTGGAGACGATCACGGTCACGAACGTGGATGGGCCGGCGGTTTGTCCCGCCGGCGGGTCGGTGCCGATGACGAAACCTTCCGGGACCGTGTCGCTCACCTGGAGGCGCTCGCGGACCTTGAGGTCGAGCCCCTGCAGCCTCTCGAAGGCATCCTCGCGGGCCAGCAGCGTCAGGTCGGGAATCGTCACGGCGGCGATCTCGTCGGGGGTCGAAGAAAGCAGTCGGGTGAGGAAGAAGACGCCGAGTGCCAACGCCAGGAGGAGCCCGAATATGGCGACCAGGTAACCGGTCTGGCTGCGCTGCTCCGGCGCCGGCTGGGCAACCGACCGCAGCGCCTCGTCCGGCGGCACCGTTGCCGCCGGCAGTGGCATGAGACGGGTCGTCGCGTCGGGCGGCGCGCCTGGGGGCGCCGTGCCGGGAAGGGCGGCTCCGGCCGCGGCCGACACCGCCATCACGACCGGAGTCTCCCCCCGCAGGTAGAGCAGGAGGTCCTTGCGCATGTCGTCCGCCGAGGCGTAGCGCATATCCGGGTCCTTCTCCATCGCCTTTTCCACGATGGCCTCGAGCTCGGCCGGAACGTCCGGGTTGATGGCGCTCGGCGGCTCGGCATATTCGGAGACGTGCTGGTATGCGACCGCCACGGGGGACTCCCCGGTGAAAGGGGCCACGCCGCAGAGCAGCTCGTAGAGCACAACGCCGAGGGAGTAGACATCGGAGCGCTCATCGGCCGGTAGGCCCTGAGCCTGCTCGGGACTGAAGTAGGTGGCGGTGCCGATAACCGCTCCGGTGCGCGTCAGCTCAGCCGAGTCGTCGAGGGCCCGGGCGATGCCGAAGTCGGTGACCTTCACCGACCCGTCTGAGGCGAGCATGATGTTGCCCGGCTTGACGTCACGGTGGTACACCCCCGCTTGGTGAGCCACGGTCAGCGCCGCCGCCGTCTCGGCCGCGATCTCGGCTGCCCGCCTGGCCAGCAGGGGCCCCTCCGAGCGCCTGATGTCGCGCAGCGTGCGACCCGCGATGAGCTCCATGACGATGAAGTACGTGTCGCCGTCCTCACCCCAGTCGTATATCGAGACGATGTTGGGATGGGAGAGACCGGCCGCCTGCTGAGCTTCACGCCGGAAGCGCGTCACAAAGGCCTCGTCCGAAGCGAACCGCGGATGGAGGATCTTGACGGCTACTCGACGCCCAAGGAGTTCGTCCTCTGCCTCGAAGACGTCCGCCATTCCCCCTCTGGCGAGATGCCCGGTTATTCGGTAGCGACCAGACAAGAGTCGTTGCTCGGCCACGGCCGCTGATGGTACTGATTCCACGGAGTATTGAACGTTCTCCGCCCCGTCAGAGTTTCCGTGGCTCCCCCCGGAGGGGGGAGGGGTACCGCCGCC
>JBFIXI010000115.1:0-7836 GCA_041605955.1 Acidimicrobiia bacterium | reverse complement strand
CAACGACGGCACTGCCATCACGTCCGCTGCCGCTCTGCAATGCGGAGACGTCTCGCCCTAGCTGCTGCTGGGAGCCAAGTTGGGAGCCATTCGTGGTGGACTTGTGTGGACGGCTGTGGACGCCGGTGGAATTGAAAGCCCGTCGTTCCGGCGGGTGTAGACGACTGTGGACGCCGATGGGACACGGCTTGGAGATCCACGGATCAGAAGGTTGGGAGTTCGAGTCTCTCCGGGCGTGCCAGGCGAAACCGCTGCTCAGGCGCGGGTTTCGGACGCCTCAAGGGTGCGCCGATGTCCCGTAGGGCGACCGTTGGGAGCTATTCCCGGGGGAGCCATTCATCTCGACGGCCTAGCCACAGTAGGCCCGCAACGTCGGTTTCGGACGCGTTCGGTCTGTGTGCTACCGGACGACCGGACCCATCGTGGCGTGACCCACCACCGTGAACGGAAGGGTGCTCACGTCCGAGCCATCGATGGAGATCACGAACTGGTACCTCTCGGGCGAGTCGGAGGACACGTTGTTGAGATTGATGGCGAACGGACGGTCTGCTCAGCCCCGGTCGGCAACTGCGGAGGTCGCCCGAGGTTGAAACCGGCTTCTATTGCTCGAACCTTGCGGCGACTCGGGAATGGAAACTGATGGTACGGCGCAGGTCGTGATCAGGAAGGGCCTTCGCATGACACCGGGAACCCGGTCTGCGCCCCCTATCGTCTCAACGGTATGAAAGCAATCATCCTTGGCCTAGTCGTTCTCGCTCTCATGGCAGCGGCGTGCGGTGATGCGGGCGACGAGGCCACAACGATCACTTCCGCTACGACGACTACAACCACATCGGCGCCGGGTACCACTGCTCCGCCGGATACGACCGCACCGCCATCCGAAAGCGACGATGTGCTCCTACAGGTCCGCGATGAGGGCGGCTTCGTCCCCTTCGAGCTCTTGATCAACCGGCCGCCTACATACACGGTGCTGCGCAACGGCACGTTCATCTACCAGGGGCCCCAGCCAGGAGCTTTCCCCGGCCCGGTGATGTCCGACATGCGACAGACGCAGCTCAGCGCCGACGACATGAAAGATATCATGGTTCTCATCGAGGCCGCCGGACTACCCGCGATCGATGAGGTCATCAACAACGACGCTCAGAACTTCGTAGCAGACGCCACCACCACCATCGCCGTCTACTACGACGAGAACGGCGCCACCCACACCTACGCCGTGTATGCCCTGGGCCTCACCATGGATCAGGAGCTGCCAGACGACTTGGCCAACCTGACGCTTCTGCGGGAACGCCTCGCCAACCTGGCATTCGCTGCGGGTGAGCCGTATGTGTCGGATCGGATCGTGGTGCGGATCATCGAAGGTGGCACCTTCAGCGACATCGATGACACCCGGCAATGGGACTTTCCCTTCGCGCCAGACGATCTCGATCTCCTCAACGACCTCCCGTGCGGCGTCTATGGCGGCGCCGAGGCCGAGCCGGTCCGCACGCTGCTCAGCGATGCGACCATCGCCACCCAGTGGAAGCACGAGTCGGGCACCTTCGCGGTGCTGGCGCGAGACGTGCTACCGGGCGAGATCGGCTGTGACATCCGCTGACGGCAGCTCAAAGACGGCAGCCGCCTATAACTGGCACGATGCCTGCTTGTCAATATCTGGAATTGGCAGCCGCACGCACCCCACGGTCTGGGTACTGACCTTTGGGAGCCAAGTTGGGAGCCATTCCGCATGGATTCGTGTGGACGCTTGTGGACACGGTTTGGAGATCGACGGATCAGAAGGTTGGGGGTTCGAGTCCCTCCGGGCGTGCTGCTGAAACCCCTGCGTATGCGTTCGGGTTCGACGCGAAGCAAAAAAGAAACTGACTTGTTGCGGGACGCCAGGATCGGCCTTCGTGCCATCAGCATGTTGCCGAACTGCCGGCGGCGATCGGCCTCCTCACCGGAAACGGTGTCTCTTGAATGCAGGTCGATGTTGGCGCCGAACACCCACCAGTACTCGGGGAGGCGTTTCGCTAGCTCTTTAGGCTGGTCCAGCATCTCGCTGCGTGGCCAGTGGCGCTCGACCTCCTGAAGGGCGACGACGTCCGCCCCGTCGATTGCATCGGCAATTCGGTCAAGGTCCATGGAGCCGTCCCTCCCAAAACCAAACCCCATGTTGTAGCTGACGAGCCGTATCACGACCGAGTCTATGGCTCCCAGATCGGCGTGGGCGACAAGGGTGGCGTACTCCCCATTTCCAGATCGGTGATTGTCGCCGAGGCGACTATTTTTGCCGCTGGACCGCGTCCGCCCTGTTCCCTTAGCAGGTTGCCATTAGCACATCTTTCAAGAGCAGAGGGACGAGAGTGATGAACACGCCACTGCGGCTCGATTCCAGGAAGAGATTCTGGGCCCTCGGGGCCGGGGGTCTGTCGATACTCGTCTTGGCAGCTGCCCTGGTCCGCACGCCTCCCTTTGTCTTCGAATTGGAGCTTTTCCGTATCCTCAACCGGTTGCCTCACGACGTGGAGTGGATGCTGTGGCTTCTGCAGCAGATCGGTTCCGCAATGGTTCTTCCGGTTGCGGCGCTGGTGCTGTGGCGTCTTGCTGGACGCTGGCAGCCGGCCGCGGCGTTGGGCGCCGCTGGGCTGGTCATGGGATGGCTCGGCGCCAAGGTGATCAAGTCGCTCGTCGGGAGAGGGAGACCCGCTGCAATCATTGACGATGTCGTGCTCGGGTTCGACGTTCCGATCACCGAAGCTGGATTTCCTTCCGGCCACGCAGTGCTCGCGTTCACGCTTGCCGTCGCTTTCGCACCCTACTTGAGCAGAGGGGGTCGGGTGCTATTCGTTGGCGTTGCCGCCATCGTCGCCCTCACGCGGATATACGTCGGCGCCCATCTGCCGCTCGACGTTGTCGGCGGGGCGGGTCTAGGCGTCGCCATCGGTGTCGTCGCCGTGATGGGCGCACGGCTTTTAAGCAACGATCGACAGCGGCGGCCAGCCGTCGCTGCGCCGGCGGTCCGGACATGATGATCCGGCGGAGAGTCGGGTATGGCGAGTGACTCGATGATGGCAGCACTGTCCGCCGATAGCGCAGCGAATGTGGTCGCTGGCGGCGCCGCGGCGGGCGTCCCCTCTCCACGGTATGTGCGCTCGCCGGTCTATGTGTTGCGCCTCGTGCTTGGTGCCGTTCTCCTTGCCTTCGGATTCGTCGTGACGGTGCTGTTTGAGAATGCACTCATCGGCTTGTTCTCCGACAGCAGGGACATGGTCGCTAGCTGGCCCGAGTGGGTCGAGGAGCTGCCCGTGATCGTTCTGGCCGCGAGCGCGGCTGTCATAGGCATCGGGGTGAACTTCTGGTTGGTGGCTACGCGGCGGTGGCGACGGCTTGGCGTGATCAACTTTGCCGCCCTGAGCGCTCTGTTGGCACACGAGGCGGCAACCGATGTCGCCCTAACGCTGGCGACTTCAAACGTGCTCGAACAGGCGTTGGCGCTCGATTCGCCTGGCCTGGCCCTTGGCAGGTTCTTCCCAACGCTGATCGCAGTGGTCACGGTGTCGTTACCGTGGATTCGGCGCAGGCTTCGCCCGTGGGCGGTCGTCGGGTTTGCCGCTTACGGCTTGGCGCTTGCTTTCTTTGCAGTGTCCCCGCCCCTGTTGCTGGTGCTCGACGTTGGTCTGGGCATATTGGTGGGAGCTGCCACCGGGCTGATCTTCAAGACCCCCAACATGGCGCCAACGCGCGACGAGTTGGCTGCGGCGCTCAGTCAATGTGGCGTCGAAGTCGTGGAGCTGGTGCCGGCCGCGGTCGATGCCCGTGGTTCGTCGCCTTGGTTCGCCACGACGGCCGATGGTCAACGCCTCTTTGTGAAGGTTCTCGGCTCGGGCCACCGAGCTGCCGACTTGCTCTTCCGGCTGTACCGCTGGCTCCGCTTTCGCCATCCGGGCGATCGCCGGCCGTACGTCTCATTGCGGAGGGCTGTCGAGCACGAGGCTCTGGGCTCATTGCAGGCATCGAACCGGGGGATCCCGACACCCCGCTTCTTAGCGATCGCCGATGTTGGCGGGGACGGGATGATGCTGACGTACCAGGCCGTCCATGGCCGGTCACTCGACTCACTCCCGGCGGAGGCACTGACCGACGAGCGCCTCGAACAGATTTGGCGGCTCATCCTCAAGTTGCACGACAGCGGGGTTGCTCACAGGGATCTGCGCCTCGCCAACATATTTCTCAGCGCCGAGGGGGAGATGTATCTCATCGATTTCGGATTTGCAGAGCTGTCCGCGGACGCGTCGCAAAAGGCCGTCGACATTGCGGAGGCCATGTCCTCGACTGCAGCCGTGGCTGGAACCGATAGGGCAGTGGCGGCCGCGGCAAGAGTGATGCCGGCTCCGCTGCTGGGTGACGCCGCCGGTTGGATCCAGCCGCAAGCCGTCAGCTCGGCCACCAGGCAAGCGCTCGGTCCTGCCGAGGCTTTCATGGAGCTACGGGCCGCGGTGCAGGTGGCCGCAGGGGTCGATGACGCGGGCAAGGTCAAGGTCGAGCGGGTATCGCTGCGGTCGATGCTCGTCCTAGTGAGCCTCGGCTTGGCGGCGTACGTCTTGATCCCGATGTTCGCCGACGCCGGCAACCTTTTGGTTCAGTTGGGCGGGGCAGAGACTGCCTGGGTCCTTGTAGCCCTTGGCGCATCGGTCGCGACATACGTCGGGGCCACGATTGGCCTGCGGGGAGCGCTAGTGGCGCCGCTGCCGTTTGCGCTCACTTTGATCGCCCAATTGGCATCGTCGTTCAGCAACCGCATCACGCCCGCCAAAGTCGGCGGACTAGCCACAAATGTTCGCTATCTCAAGGTCTGTGGGATCGCAGCTCCGACTGCGGTCTCGGCCATCGGGCTCAACACGCTGGCGGGAACTCTCATACACGTGCCGGCGACGGTCGCTTTGGGGGTTCTCTCCGGTCGGGCGGCCGGCGGCTTCCCTCTGCCCTCACCGACGACGGTGACCTGGGTCGTATTCGGGCTCGTTGCCGCGTCTGGCGTCGTGATGGTCATGCCCCTGGGCCGCCGGCTCGTACTCGAGAGCTTGTGGCCGGCTATTCGGGCGGCCATCCGATCAATCAGAGAGGTAGGACGGTCTCCACGCAACCTCGCATCGCTATTGCTGGGATCGTTCCTCGTCACTGCCATGTACACGACGGCAATGGCGGCCTCGCTGCAAGCATTCGGTGCGGACACCGCGATAGTGACGACCGCGTTCGTTTACCTCGCTGGTTCGGCGGTTGCTTCGGCCGCGCCTACTCCCGGCGGCGTCGGGACGACCGAAGCTGCACTCGCGGCCGGCTATACGGCCGTCGGAGTCCCCGCTGAGATTGCAGTGCCGGCCGTGTTGCTGTTCCGATTGGTCACCTTTTGGCTCCCGATACTGCCTGGCTGGCTGGCGTTCGCCTGGATGCAGAGGACCGGCAAGCTGTGATTGCGTGCACCTCGGAGAGCGACGGCGGTCCGACACTTCCTCCTTCAAGCTCCCCTGTCGGCCGTTCTACGTGGTGAAAGGAGAATCCATGTGCCGAATGTACGGATTCATTGCCACTGACAGCACCCGCCTCGACTGCAGCCTCGTGAATGCACAGAACGCATTGCAGGTGCAAAGCGACATCGATAGTCGAGGGGTTCGCAACCCGGACGGCTGGGGTATTGCGCACTGGGGAACCAGTGGGATCGAGGTGGTTCAGAGCACCGATCCTGCATTCGCCGATAAACGGTTTGCCAATGCTGCGTATTCGATCACGAGCGACGCCGTCATTGCCCACGTGAGGGCAGCCACGGTCGGCAGGGTGGCTCCCGAGAACACGCATCCGTTCAGATACGGTGCCTGGGCGTTCGCCCACAACGGCACCATCAGCGGGTTCGAACACGTCCGGACCCACATGGACATCGGTCCTTGCGGACCGCCGCAAGGCGCGACCGACAGCGAACTGGCGTTCCGCTGGCTGCTCAACCGAATGGCTGATTACGACCTCGACCCGGGAAGGCCAGCTCAGTCGATCGAGCCGATCCTCGACCTTGTCGGCGACGCAGTCCTCGAACTGGTCCGAGTCTCGCTCAGCGTTGGCACGGTGGGGCCGCCCAAGCTCAACTTCATCCTGAGTGACGGTGATCACATGGTCGCAAGCCGGTGGGGCAACACCCTCTACTGGACGTTCCGACGGGGCGTACGCGACTGCGCGGTCTGCGGCACCTCACACTGTCCCTCCGCCGACGCCGGCTATCGCGCAGTGGCGATCGCATCGGAACCAGTAACGGCCGAGGATTGGGTCGAGATTCCGGAAGCGACATTGCTCGGGGTAGGTCCCGACGCCCGTACGACGCCGCGAGACCTGCTTGCTCCCGCGCCGACGCCCCAGCATTGATAGCTTCAGCGAGTGGAGCTCACTTACTGGTATCTCTTTCCGATAGCCATCGGCATTGCGTGGATTGCCAATGGAGCGGGGATCGGCGGAGCGACATTCTTCTCGCCGCTTTTCATTCTGGCCCTGCAGCTCGAACCGAAAATCGCGATCGGCGCCGCATTAGCTACTGAGGTGTTTGGCTTCGGGTCTGGCGTCATCGCTCATACCAGAGCGCGGACCATCGATTGGAGGGTGGCCATCCTGCTGGCGGCAGCAGCGGTACCGGCTGGAGTCTTGGGTTCGTTGCTGGCCCGCTACGTGCCCGCGGACTTCCTGAAGTTCGTGCTGGGCATCGGCCTTCTTCTAATTGCGGTCGCGTTTCTCCGGCATCGAGATGATGCGGCTGAAGACGCCGCGATCGCCGCCGGCGTAGGCGTCGTTCCCCCATCAACGTCACGAACTGTCGTGACCCGGGACGGAACGACTTACGATTATGAGCTCTGTAGGCGCCATGAGGGCATGTGGTTCGCCGGTATCGGGGGTCTTTTTGTCGGACTGATCTCCACCGGCCTCGGCGAGTTGAACTCGTATTCGCTTGTCATGCGGTGCCGCATCCCGAGCCGGATCGTCGTGTCGACGAGCGTCGTGGTGGTCGCGCTGACGGCGCTGGCGGCGAGCGTCACGCACCTCATCGACTTCGTTGCGGACGCCGAGGGCGCCATTGATACGGTTTTGTCGATTGTGATGTTCACCGTGCCAGGGGTGATCATTGGTGGCCAGCTTGGGCCGCTGCTGTCGGCGCGCATCGATGGACAGCGGCTCGTTCGGTTGCTCGGCTGGCTGTTCGTAATCGTCGGCCTGATAACTATTAGTGAAGCACTGCTCGCCGGCTAGAGGGTCCACGACAGTGGCGATCAGCTCATCTTGGAGCACAGCTCTGCTCCTGTGTCCAGTGTGGCTCACGGACCATACCGATCACAACGCCGCGACCTGCGGGTCGCTCCTGCCCGAAGTCGGGACCGAGTGCTGCGCGCAGCCGAAGCTCATCTCAGAGATCAGTTCCGGTGAACCACGAGACCAGTTGCCCTCCAATCTCTCCCATTAGACGCAGCGGGGTGATGATCGCGCTACGGCGATTGGCCCCTTCGTGACCGGCTAGGCGCTCGCAAGCGTCGGTGCCGATCGTGGCACGCCCGAGCCACTCCACACCTTCGGGAGAAGAGCGGCGAAATTACAAGGCCTTCTACCCGGCTTCTACCGAACGTCGTAGGACGAATAGTGACGGGCTGTGCCTCAGTGGACACCCGTTCCAGCGAAAGCCCAGCTGGGAGGACTATGGGTATCGCAGCGTGACGTGATGGTACGGCCGGCGCCGAACTACGGATCAGAAGCTTGGGGGTTCGAGTCTCTCCGGGCGTGCTGCTGAAACCCCCGTGTTTGCGGGGGTCCGGCCTCACTCGTCGCCAT
>JBFIXI010000114.1:0-7889 GCA_041605955.1 Acidimicrobiia bacterium | reverse complement strand
TCGAATCGGTTGTGCCGTTTCGCAAGTGCCGGTGGCCGACGGCGCGGACTGGCTACACCGCATGCGCAGCGAGCACGAGTGGTTGTCATTCCTGGAACGGCTCGAAGCGGATCGGGTGACCAGAGTCACCACCGGCAAGGGCGAGATGGTTCATCCGCGCGAAGAGATCATGGTCCCGACTCCGGAACGGAGGGCGTCCAACGTCAAAGAAGATGTCGATTCGAGGACGCCCACATCGGTGCAGCTGCGTTCGGCTGAGGCCATCATGGAGTACAAGCCGATCGAGGTCGTCGGCAACGTGGAGAATCTGATGATCATTGGAGTTGCCGACGATGCGGTCACACCTACCGACCACGCCGAGGCGCTGTACCGGGCGGCTCCCGGACCGAAGAAGCTGATCATCCAGCGCCACACGACGCACTATGCCGCCTACAAGCAGTACGGCGATGAGGTGATCCCGCAGATCGTGGAATGGTTCGATCGCCACCTCCAGAGCGGCAGCCTCGAGTCTCGCGAAGAGGTGTAACCGAAAGGCTCTACGGCCGGATGTCGGCGCAGATCGCCAGCGCAGTGAGAGCGTAGATCTTGGCGCCGTCGATGAAGTCGTCGAGCTCGATGAACCCTGTGCCTTGTACAGCTGCCTTACCCCGACTTGGTCCGAATGTGAGGGACGGGATGCCAACCCGGTTGTACACGTTGGTGTCCCGCCACATGCCCACAACTGCATCTTCCGCGAATTCAGGCATTTCCTGGTCGCGGACCTCACGATGGGCGGTTTGGATCTCGTCGAGGAGCGGAGCGATCGACTCTCGCGGCGCTTCATATCCGGCCTTGGCCATGATGAGATCAACCTCTACTTCGAGGCCGGTCGATCGCACCGCGTCGGTCAGTGCCCGGGTCACGGACTCGACGTTCTCGCCCGGCAGGGTGCGCACGTCTACGTAGAGAGCTGTGTAGGTGGCCGACCGATTCGGACGCCAGGGTATCCCGCCGCGGATCGCACCGACCTGCGCCTTGGGGCGCATCATCCCGCAGTCGGTCTGACGGGTGCGAGAGGCTTCGAACTCGATGGCCCACTTCTCGATCAGCTCCACCACGCTGGCGGCGCGGACGATCGCGTTGGGCTGGTCGGCAAGGGTCGCGGTGCGTATCAGTCGCGGCGTGTACATGTTCTTGCCGCGCAGCGTGACCTTGTAATAGGCGGCGCCGCACTGGATCCACGAAGCGGCGAAGTCGGTGGTCTCTGCGATGACTGCGTAGTCGGCTCTGTAACCGTGATCGACGAGGTACGTCGTTCCGAATCCCTTGCCGTCGTAACGCAGACCCTGATACTCATCGACCGGGGCGGCGCCTGTTTCGCCGGCAGCCGACTTCAAGAGCAGATCCCCCTTGAGAGTGATGCCTGACTCTGCAATGGCGCGGCCCGCGATCATCTGCATTGCCATGCAGCCTCGATCGTTCTGGACGGTGTGGCCGAATATCCGATCCCCCTCCCGGCGAGCACCGACGATGTTCGGGTCGGGCGCATTCATCAGCGTCTCGAAATCCTTGCCGGATGCCTCTGTGTCCAAGTGTGCGTTGTATATCAGGGACTTGCCGGTGCCGTTCCCAGAGACTCGCCCCACGACACACGCCCGCCCCTCGATGATTTCGACCATGTCGGAGCTCATCCCGTTTTGGCTGTACCAGTCGTGAACCTCTGCGGCAGTGCTCGCCTCCTGTCCGAAGGGCCCGTAGGTGTTCCCCAGGTGCAACATGAGTTCTGCCATGTCTTCTTTGGAGGTCTCGATACGATCGAGGATCTTGGCGACTTCACCATTCATGGGCTGTCTTCCAGGCTGCGCCTGGCGTCGATCGCTACCCACAGCTCCTTGTCGGTGAGTGCGGCGTCGACGGGAGCGCTCCGGGATACCATCGCCTCGAAAACCGTCTTTCGTATGTCACGTCCGCTCCATCCGACAAGCGCAGCGGCGGCTTCGCCGCGGGCCGACTCGTCCATATCGGTTCCAACTTCGTCGAGTGCGTCGTTGAGGATCGCGAGAACGGTGGGTGGGTCTGGCAGCGGAACCTCGAATGTCATATCAAGCCTGCTCAGGAAGGCGGGGTCGATTGCCTGCGGGAAGTTCGAAGTAGCCAGTATCACCATATTGGGCGCCGCCGCCGCCAGATAGTCGAGGCCCTGTAGCGCCGCTTCCGTAGCCCGGGCGACATCCACAGGATCCTTGCCGGAACTAGCGAGATCACGGTCGGTAGCGATGCTGTCGACCTCGTCGATCAATGCCACGACAGGGTGGCCCTTTTCTGTGAGCTCGGGGAGGGCCCGCTCCAGGAGGTTGATCGTGTTCCTCTGGCTGTCGCCCAGCATCTGACTTGGCAAAGCGTGCGCATTGACCTCGACAAACATGACCTGTTCGCCTGATTCCTCGGCCAGCTTGTTGGCGAGCCCCTTGACGAGGCTCGATTTGCCCGTGCCGGGCAGGCCGCGCAACAGCGCGATGCCGTGGACGGGCAATCCAACGATGGAGAAGTTGGCCCGCCGGGCAAGTGTGAAACTGGCGTAGCTGTGGAGCCGCTGCTTGATGTCCTCAGGGACGTAGATGCGGTCCCAGTACTGGTCCCAACCCGGTGCCGGGAGGAGCCGCCATTCAGCGAATCCGTATCGTTCCTGGCGCACGTCCGGCTCAGGCACTCGGCCGGCCCTGGTCGTAGTCGGGCCATTGCACGCTGCTCATGTCGGGCGGAGCGTCCAGCTTCTCGGGCTCTTCGAGAAGGTTGAGCGGTGCCAGTAGAGCTGCCATCGCGAAGTACAACGTGTCGAAGTTGTGCACACGAATGATCGACGAGATCTCGGTCTCGGAAGCGTTGAAGTGCTGGTGCCACGCCCAATGGTCGACAACGACGAGGTCGCCCGCCTTCCAGTCCACACGTTCTCCGTCGATCACGGTGTAGCCCTTACCCTTGACGCAATAGAGCCAGGCTTCGCCACCATGACGATGCTTGGATTGGTACAGACCCGGAGCCAGCTGGTGCATGACGGTGGTGATACCTTGGGTGCGGTGGCCGATGGTCTTGTCCACCATGAAGCCGCTGCGGGCGCCGCGCGGTTGAACTCGGAACGGTACGTCCTCGAACGGGGTGAGGATCCGAGTCTCCTCCATGGCTCGCTGCTGATCGTGCAACCGCTCGACCCGGCGTGAATATGGATCGTTTCCACTAAAGCCGTGCGAAGTAGTGGGAGGACCGGCCAATTCCTCGTAAGGCGTGTCTCCACCGTCCTCCAAGAACGCCATCCCGAACAGTTCGACCATGGGTTGAACGCTGAAGGTCACATACTCGGCGGTGCGAGTTCCGGTGCCGCCGTGCCGATGCCAGGCGTTGGCCGGCAGGTAGACGGTGTCCCAAGGCTTCCAGTCGTAGCGGCGCCCGTTGACCTCGGTCCAGCCGCTGCCCTGATTGATGAACATGATGGCGTCCCACGAATGGCGGTGGATCGTTGACTCCACTCCAGGTTCGATCGCATGCATGTTGGCGTCGAGATTGAGGCTGGGGGCATCGCCGTCCCGGCTCACCATCACGCCCCGCTTCATCCGACGCGGCGTGTCGAACATGTCGACAGACTCGGCCGTCACGATCGTGCGCTGATTGTCCTTCCAGTACTGGAGCCAGTCGGCGCGGCGCACCTTTTGAACCGCGTAGTGAGAAGTTGTGGTCCGGGTTTCTGCCATGCCGTGGCCTTCCTAGTGCGGTTTGTATACAGCATACCTTTCGGCCCATCTGGCGTCATGAGTGGCGTCTTCGCTGTGCGCGCAGCGCCATCGGCAATATCACGGCGACGAAAAACAGGGGCATCGCGATGAACATCGTTTCGAGCCCGACCAGCGCGGCGACCAGTCCGCCGACTGCCGGACCGACGATACGGCCCACGTCGTAGCCGGCACCGATGAGGGCAGCGGTGGCGCTCGCCTCCTCTTCGTCGGAGTCCTCCATGGCCTGTGCCATGGAGCCCACTCGCAAGACGCCCCGGCTGGCGCCGTTGGGGACCCACAGCAGGAATTGGACTGGGTAGATGGCGATCGCCCCGATGAGGGAGGCCGATATCGCGTTGAGCAGGTAGAGCGGGGCGAACTGCACTCGGAAAGGGATCACGTCGAAGGCCTTGTGGGCGACGAACCGGATCAAAGCCGAGACCGCCGAGCGGGCGCCGGCCAGCGATCCGATCTGCGCCAACGAAAAGCCAAGTGTGAGGCCGAGCAGCGGGAAGAAGGTATTGAGCACAGCATTGGTGGTGTTCAGGTAGAAGCCGGTCAGCGCCGCTACCCATGCCGCCAGCGGCACATGGCGAAAGCGGCTGAGCTCAATCCGGCGCTGCTTTCGTGATCGGTCTCCCACCTCCGGTTTGGCTTGGGCATCGCGCAGCAGTGCTACCGCGACGACCGCGGTTGCCGCAAAGAGAACGGTGTGAATCCGCATCCCCGTCGACGGGCCATAGGCGCCGCCGAGGATTCCGGCGAGGATTGGGGAACCGGTGCGCCCCAGGCCTTCGACCCCGACGTAGAAGCCGATTATGGCGGCGGCGCTGCCCTTCTCCTTGCCGGCCATTATCAGAGTGAGCAGAACCGTCGCCAGGACTCCCCAGCCCATCCCGTGAATCGCGATGAGTGCGGAGAACACGGCAGTCGAAGCCGTCGTAGTGATCAGATACAGCGAGGCCGTGCTCGCCGCGGCGCTGACGGCGATTGTCAGCCTGACTGTCGTCGCTCTGAACGTGGAACCGATCAAGAAGCGGGCGGCGAGTGCCGCCGCGCCGAATCCCGACAGGGCCAGCCCGATCGATCCCACGGCTGCGCCTTGATCTTGGAGGTAGACGGGCGAGAGAAACCGGGCGCCGCCCTCGCCAACACTGAGGGCGAATATCAGCCCGAAGAGGACGACTTCGGTGCGGCTGAATCGACGTCGCTTCGCCCCCGTCTCTGGAGATTCGGGCGGATCAGCCACGCGCTAGCGGCGACGAATTCACGCTGGGTCTTCGTAGCCCGAATAGTCGGGCTCGAGCATCTCCGGGTAGCGATTCGGGATCGGCGTGTGCACGTTGTCGACCTTGTTCCCAAGGGCGATGTTGAAGAAGTTGTTGCGCACGTGAAGGAAACGTGCCGGGTCGTGTCCACGAGTGGTGTGGCGGCGCCATACTCCGAGCGGCGGTGATAGCAGGTCACCCTCGCCCCACTCGATGAGGTCTTCGTTGCCGTCCTCGTCCCAGATCCAAGTCCGGAACCTGCCGGAGAGGCCGTAGAGCGCCTCTTCCGCCAGCGGCTTGTGCGCCCGGGTACGTCCCCGCCGTTCCATCTCAACGATGGAGAAGTCGAGCATGTAGTGGCCGCCCATTTGATAGCGGTTCATGTGGCAGAGCTCGCCGTAGTCGGGTGCCGGTGCCAGCGGTTCGTCTGCAAGGTCGTGGAGGACGTTGGCGTCTATCTTGCCGTTCTCGAGCATCTTGTGGCGGGTCCAGTAGTCGGCTTCGTCGTCGTAGCGGTCGACGAAGCGAAAGTCGTTCTCGTAGACGAAGTCACGGCTTCCGAACAGGGTGCGCAGCCATCGGGTGTTCTTGAAAGCAAGCTGGAGAGTCGGGTTGTCTGGATCGGCATTGAAGTGCTGGTGCCACGCGTTTGACGGAATCGAGATGATGTCGCCGGCCTTCCAGTCGACTCGCTGCATCGGGGCGTCGTCGCTCTGGCGCATCTCGCTGTAGCCGTATCCGTATATGACGTACAGCGCCGCCTCGTCCACGTGGCGGTGGCCTGGCTTGGTGCCGCCGGGCGCCATCTGCGACAGGTGGATCCCCAGAGTGGTGTTACCGGCCAGCTCATCGAAAGCGGCGGCGCGAGAATTGCGTTTGGGCCGGGGAAACAGCGGGTGGTTCGCCAGATCGCGAGCCACGATTCCTTGCGGCAGCAACCACTGACGGCGTTCGTCATATCTCATTCCTGGCGGGACGGGGGGTCGCTCGGTCATCTAGTCCTCCGTGGGCTCAAGAGCAGGGGGTGCGGTTGTGAAGGTATTCTGTATACCGATCGATCGTACTACGCCCAAGGCGCCTGGAGCTGGCCGGCATATCATCGAGGTTGACTGATGTCACGCAGCACGGGCGAACCTGAATCGGAAGGTTCTCCAGTTGCGCTGACTCAGACCCCCGGCTGGTTCTGGCTGGCCTACCTCACCGGCGGCTTCGGGCTGGCGCTGAACGCCATGATGAACTTCCTGCTGCCGCTGCGCGCCACCGACCTCGGCATCGGCATCGGCCTCATCGGAATCATGCTCGGCATCAAGGGGGCCACAGAAGCCGTGGCATCTGTGCCGATCGGCGGCCTCATCGATCGAATTGGTCCCCGCCGGGCCTTTGTCATCGGCACAGCCGGATCGACCGTGTTGGTCATCCTCTACGCCGTAGCGACGTCCGTTATTGCTTTCATGGCGCTGCAGATCACCGTTGGGTTGTTGCGTCCGATGGCTTGGGTCGGATCGCAGTCGTACGTGTCGGGGCTGCGTGAAGGACCGGACCGAGCCCGCGACACGGGCAGGCTCAGCTTCGTGGCTACCGGCGCTCAGATCATTGCCCCGCTACTCGTTGGATTCAGCGCCCAGGCCTTCGGCACGGGACCTGCGTTCTACGCTTTTGCCGCGTATTGCGGGCTATATGTGATTGTGGGCTTGGCCCTCCCCAAGGGCTCGGACTCGGGTTCTCGCAGCACCGGAAAGCGCCGCGGCCTCAAGGACGGGCTACAGCTGTTGTCGATTCGCGGCATCAGGGTCGTGATGTTCTTGAGTGCCGCCCGGCTCTGGATCAATGGTGCCTGGGTCTCGTTCTTTCCCCTCCTTCTCGTGACGTCTGGCACTTCGGAGGGGACGGCCAGCACTGTGGTGTCGTCGATGGCCATCGTGGGCACGCTCCTGTCGCCATCGTCAGGCCGGCTCGCAGAACGGTTCAGGGTCGAGAGCCTCACAGCGTTCTCGCTCATCTGCGGCGCAACCGGACTCGCCTTGGCGCCCGTGCTTGCATCGATTCCGGCGGCGTACCTGAGCGCCTTCCTGCTTGGAATCGGTCATGGCATCAGCCTGCCGATGCTCCTCGTGCTCGTGAGCAGGGCGGTGTCCCCTGATCAACGCGGACTGGCTCTGGGGCTGCGATCCAGCGTCAACCAGGCTGCGGCTGCGTTGGCCCCGCCCATGGTCGCAGCGGTGATTGGCGCGACGGCGGCCGCCGTGGGGTTTCCCCTCGCGGGAGCCGTCGGGCTCTCGTTGGTCGCGGGCGCTATCGGGACATGGCGTCGGGGCAGCTCGCCCTAGGCACCCACCCAGGTCTAGCACCAACGCGGCCTCCTGCATGAGGAGGCCGTGGCGTACGTCTTGCAGAATCAACGCCTGGACCAGAAGGGCGCCGGCCCGAAATGCCGTGATAATCCCTGGAAGGTTTCTACAGTCGTCAGTACCAATACCGCAAAAGCAGATGAAGTTTAGGTGCACCCTGTCAACAGGGCGCGTGTGCTGTCGCTGGCTTGGCTGCTGATGATGGCTTCGGGGGCGATCTCCCCCGTGGCAGCTTCGCAGCCCGTACTGAAGTCTGTCAGTTATCGAGGCCGACCCGACGCCGAGCGGCCGGTGGTGCTGCGATTAGTCGAGCAGCCCTCGCCTCCGCAATGACTTCGCAGGTCGACGAAGATCGGGACCCTGAGCCGCCTTAGATACAGCGCATAACTCTGGGGTTTCGCTCGCCCGTGACCAGGGAAAGGCCTGGTGAGCGCAGCGTTCAGGCTGTCCGAGTTAGGAAACCGGTGCTCTATCCCCTGAGCTACTGGGGCGGGTCGGCCCGCCTGGGCGCCGCGACGTGCAGTTCT
>JBFIXI010000113.1:0-8165 GCA_041605955.1 Acidimicrobiia bacterium | reverse complement strand
GGACCCACACCGCCCGCACACCAACCCGCTCCCGCGGCACCCACACCGCCCGCACACCAACCCCTCCCGCGGCACCCACACCGCCCGCACACCACCGCTCCCGCGGCACCCACACCGCCCGCACACCACCGCTCCCGCGGGACCCGTACCGCCCGCAAGGCAAGCTCCCCCCGGGCGGGCCAGCATCGGTCCAGAGGACCTGCTCGCTCGGTCAGCCCACGACCGACGGATCGGTTACGCGCGACCTGAGGGCAAACTGGAACGCGCTCCACGCGTTGGAGACATCGCCGATCTCGACCTGGGCGATGCGGGCGGCCTCGTCGGAGATCGGTTGGGCGCGCGCTCCGGACTTGATGTGCACCTCGCTCACCCGCTCCATCAGCAAGAACCAACCAACCGCCTCATCCACCGAGGCGCCCACGGACAGCAGGCCGTGGTTGCGCAGCAGGATGCCCTTGCAGTCGCCCAGGGCCGCCGCGATGCGCTTACCGCCGTCGGGGCTCAACACTTGGACCTCCTCGTCGTCGAACACGGCGTGGTCCTCGAAAAAGGCAGTGGCCTCCTGGCAGATCATCGAAAAGGGTGTGTTCGTGGCGCACCATGGCGTGCCGTACGGGGTGTGCGTGTGAGCCGCCGCGATGGCCTCGGGACGCGCATCGTGGATCGGGCCGTGTATGTGGTAAGCCGTCATGTTGATGTCCCCCTCACCTTCGACCACCACACCACCAGGTCCCACGAGAACAAGATCGTCAACAGTTGCCGTGTTGAATGGCACGCCGTAGCGCAGCAGCCAAAACGCGTCCGTCCGCTCCGGGTCGCGAGCCGAGATGTGCCCGTCACCGAGCGCGCCCCATCCAAACGCGCCAAAGACGCGATAGGCAAGCGCCAAGCGGCGCTTGCGGTGCACTCGCGCTTCTGCAGGGTTGTCGAATTCCGGCTCGGCATCGTGGCGCCACAACATCTGATAGTGCATGGCCGCAGCGTAAGTCTGCGTCGATCTCGTTGCCAGCGATTTGCGGGACCGGGACCGAGTTACGGTGTCTAGGGTGACGTCGAGTCCTTGGACTCGAGGAGGCGTCAGGATGCCTGGTGGGTCCCGCGGTCTTCAAAACCGTTGAGGGTGCGAAAGTGCCCTGGCGGGTTCGATTCCCGTCCGCCTCCGCGTGTTGTGTGTGGCGATGCCAAGCCTCGCCACACACAACACGTACGCAGATTTGCTACGCAAACTGCGGCTGAACCACGGCTCAGCGGGACGAGGATCGTCCCCTCCAAACCCCCTCCAGCGGCCAACGCCGCCCCCTCAATTGCGCCACCGCCGCACCCGCGACCGCCATAGTGGGGGCGCTTGATCACTCAGGAAATGCGCCGGTGGAGCCGTCGATCTGTTCGCGCATGATGTCCATGTGGCCGGCGTGGCGGGCGGTTTCCTCGAGCATGTGAACCACCACACGCCGCACGGTGACATAGCCGTCGTCGAGGGGAACTAGAGCCGTCGGGTCGACGACCTCGGCCATCATCGCGTCGCTGACGGCGCACTCCGCTTCGTAGAAGGCAATCACCGACTCCACGGTGTCGGAGTCGTCTAGGACCCAGTCGCCGTCCGGGTTGGCATCGTCGAAAGGCAGGAAAACAACCCGCCGTCCAATGATCTTCTGGAACCACTCACGCTCAGTGAAGCCCAAGTGCTTCACGAGCGCGAGAGGATTGGTGCCAGAGGCGACCGCCGGCTGGCGGGCCTCCTCCTCGGCCAACCCATGCAGCTTCCACCTGATCACCTCGCGGAACTGGCGCAGCACCCGCAGCAGTGTGTCGAGCTCGCCCAAGTCGTTGGAATGCGTCACGAATCCAAGCTGCCTGCACCGGGCAGCCCGCAGAGGAACATTCCATTAAGAGGGAACCAGCATCGCTCCGGCTGTGTTGTAATCGACACGAGACAGAGAGAGGTACCGCGATGACAGACAACGTCCAAGAGATGACCGAAGGGCAGTGGCGGCAGAGGCTGACGCCGGAGCAGTTCCACGTGACTCGCCAAGGCGGGACCGAGCGCGCCTTCACCGGCAAGTACTGGGACACCAAGACCCCCGGCATCTACAACTGCGTTTGCTGCGACACGCCGCTGTTCGAGTCGTCGACGAAGTACGACTCCGGAAGTGGTTGGCCGAGCTTCTTCCAGCCGATCACCCCCGACGCAATCGTCACCGAAACCGACCGCAGCCTCGGGATGGTCCGCACCGAGGTCAAGTGCGCCAGCTGCGACGCCCATCTCGGCCACGTGTTCCCCGACGGGCCACAACCGACCGGGCTTCGCTACTGCATGAACTCGGCATCCCTCGATCTCGACGCCGCCGAGTGAGGCAGACCGACGCTGGCTGGTGACCTTCGAGGCGAACCCGAGCGGCGCAGGTCCGTTGCAGTAGCGCCGGCGCCGGTGTTTGGAGCGGACGCGCCGCGCGTCGAGCGCACCTCGTTGGGGGTCTGCGCTACCGATAAACGCCTCCAGGTTTGACGCCCGCAGGCCGAGCACAGAGCTGCGAGCAAGCCGCCCATTACGCCTGAATACCAGTACGGCGCTGTGATGCGCTAGATTTCGGCCGCGCTACGAGGACGAGGAAGCCATGTCTGAAACGAAATTGATGGTCTGGATCGATCAGGACCTCTGCACCGGCGACGGAATCTGCGAAGAGATCGCCCCCGACGTATTCCTCGGCCGCGACGACGGCCTATGGGTCGTCAAGGAGCAGGCCAACCACTTCGGCAAGGAGATCGTCTTCGACGGCCTGGAGGGCGACGGTCACGGCCCGGAAGGCGCCCGCGGAGTTGCCCGGGTTCCGGACAGCCAGATCGACATCGTGGTCGAATCCGCCGAGGAATGCCCCGGCGAGTGCATCATGATCGAGCCGTACAACGCCGAGCTGATCGCAAACAGAGGCGCATAGGGATTTCGGAGCGAGCAGGCTCGCTCCCAGTCGTGCGCCCCTCCCGGGCGTGCTCACTTCCTCGCCGACCGCACATGTCGCTCGGCTCGCTGCAAGGAGCAGCGGAGCATTTCCCCTGCGCAGCGAAATCTGGCGACATGCGCGGCAGATTTCGCGTAGGAGCCCGGCCGCAGCGCCGGACATCTACGAGGGTTAGGTGCGCAAGGCGCACCGAAACGAGGAACTCGAGCCAAGCCTGCTTGGCTCGAGATCCGCCTCACCCCGTGATGTAACGCTCCAGATCCTCGATCAGGTGCTCCTGATCTGAGATCACGCTCTTGACGACATCTCCAATCGATATCACGCCTACCAGGCGCTTCGTATCGTCGAGAACGGGAAGATGACGGAAGCGCCGATTGGTCATCAGCGCCATGCATTCGCCGACCGTCTTGTCCAAGGTCACGGTTTGGACCTCCGTCGTCATGATGTCGCTCACCAGCATGTCCTTGGGGCCGCGATCACTGGTGATCATCTCGCGGGCGAAGTCGCGTTCGGAGATGATGCCCACCAGCGCCCCCTCCTCGGTGACGACCAGCGCGCCTACCCGCCGCTGGTGCATCATCTCCAGGGCGGCGTGAACGCTGGCGCTGGGGCCGATCGAGAACACATCCCGACCTTTGTTGTGCAAGAGGCTCTCTACGGTTCGCTGCACGTTGTCTCCTTGAGTTCTCAGAATACGCAATCCCGGGCCGGTTCGCCGGAGACCGCATGAAAGGCGAGTACTAACCAGTTGATCCCGGGTAACCCTGGTGGTCTCTACTCATCGACCTCACCCAAATACGCCTTGCGCATCTCCGGATTGGCCAAGAGAGCTTTTGAGGTATCGGCCAGCACGATCTGGCCCGTCTGCAGCACGTACCCGTGATCGGCGATGGACAGCGCCATGTTGGCGTTCTGTTCGACCATGAATACAGTTGTGCCGGCGTCGTTGATCTGCTGAATGATCTCGAAATTCTGCGCCACCAGCACCGGCGCCAGCCCCATCGAGGGCTCGTCCATCAACAGCACCTTGGGCCGGGCCATCAGCGCCCGCCCCACCGCCACCATCTGCTGCTCGCCACCCGAGAGTGTCCCCGCCTTTTGGTGGAGTCTCTCCTTGACCCGGGGAAACAGCTCGAAGATCCGCTCGAAGTCTTCTTCGAGATCGTCCTTGCGGAGGTAGCCGCCGATCTCCAGGTTCTCCCGTACCGTCATTCGTTTGAACAGGCGCCGATTCTCCGGAACCATCGACACGCCCCGCTCCACCACCTTGGCCGTCGGCAGCCCGTTGGTGACCTCTCCGTCGATGAGGACTTCACCTGCTGTCGGCTCGACCATCCCGAGAATCGTCTTCAGCGTGGTGGTCTTACCCGAAGCATTACCTCCGAGCAGGCAGACCATCTCGCCGGCGTGGATCTTCAGATTGACGTTCTTGAGGATGTGCACCGGCCCGTAGTGAGTGTTCACATCGCGGAACTCGAGGACCGGCTTACGATCGGTCATGCCCTGTCCTTGGCCGGACGCCCCAGATAGGCTTCGATGACATCCTCGTTGTTGGAGACGTCCTCGTAGGAGCCTTCGGCGATCTTCACACCGTGGTCGAGAACCACCACGCGGTGGCTCACGTCGCGCACCACCTTCATGTCGTGCTCAATGACGATCACGGTCAAGCCGCGCTCTGCCGGCATCCGGCTGATCAAACCGGTGAGCTCGGCTGTCTCGCGCGGATTCATTCCTGCCACCGGCTCGTCCAGCATGAGCAAACGCGGCTGAGTAGCCATGGCGCGAGCGATCTCGAGACGGCGGCGGTTGGCGTACGACAGCATGAATGCGGGCTGATCGAAGCGGTAGCCAACTAGCCGCGACCCGAAGAAGCTGAGGATCTCCTGCGCCCGTTCCTCGATCTCCGCCTCCTCCTGGCGGAAAGCCTTGGTGCGGAAGATCGCCGGCATCATGCCCTGGCGGGTCCGGCAGTGCTGGGCCACCATCACGTTCTCCAGCACCGTCATGTTGGGAAAGAGACGGACGTTCTGGAAAGTCCGGGCGATACCGCCGCGGGTTATGTCGTGCGGCTCCCAACCCGAGATGTCGACGCCCTCGAAGACGATCTCGCCCTCGTCTGGGGGGTACATGCCGGAGATCACGTTGAAGAACGAAGTCTTGCCGGCGCCGTTGGGCCCGATCACTGACACGACCTCGCCCGCATCGATGTGGAAGTCGACTCGGTCGAGAGCCCGGACCCCACCGAAGCTCTTCCGCAACCCGTTGATCTGGAGCAGCGCCATCACGACCCCCCGGCCGTCGGTTCGGTGAAGTCGCCCGCCTTGTCGAGCCACGCGTCCTGGGTGAACTCGTCCTGATGTAGCTCACGCTGGCGGCGGACGCTCGGCACCAGGCCCTCGGGTCGCTGCAACATCATGTAGACCAGGATCACGCCGTAGATCAGCAGCTTGAACTCTCCGAACTCTTGGAGGAGACCAGGCTGGCGGGGGCCGCCGAGGACTCCGATCAAGACGACGGCACCGACCGCAACGCCGATGATGTTGCCCATACCGCCAACGATCACCACGACCAGGATCACGATCGAGATGAGCAACTCGAACGAGGTCGGGAAGATCGAGCCGAGTTTCGCTGAGAACAACGCACCGCCCAAAGCGGCCAGCACCGCACCGACGATGAAGGCCGACAGCTTGCTGCGCACCGTGTCGATGCCCATGACCTCTGCCACAGATTCGTCCTCGCGCATCGCGGTCCATGCCCGACCCACCCGGGAGTTCAACAGCGCATGCGAAACCCACGCCGCCAGCAGCAGGAGCGCGAAGGCGAAGTAGAAGATGTACTGCGGATCGCTGCCGCTGATCGTGTCGAACCCAAGAGGTATGCCGGGTATCTGGCGGATGCCGCCGGCGCCGCCGAACCACGGGGCGGCCGCATCCGAGAGGAATGTGATCCGGACAATCTCGCCGAAGCCGAGAGTGACGATCGCCAAGTAGTCGCCGCGGAGCCGAATGACCGGCGTCCCCACCATGATCCCGGCGAACACTCCGACGACCACCACAAACGGGAGCGTGTACCACCAGGGCCACTCGGGCTTGAAGAATGGAGACAGCGGACTCGAGAGCACCGCCGACGTGTAGGCGCCGACGGCGAAGAATGCGACGTACCCGAGGTCGAGGAGACCGGCAAAACCCACCACGATGTTGAGGCCCAGCGCCATGAGGAGGAAGATGCCGGTCGTCGCCAGAATCTCGGACAGCAGGCTGCCCAGCACCCAGGGGGCGGCGATGATCACGACCGCGGCGATAACGCCGACGATCAGCGAGTTCTTGGTCCGCTGCTTCGGGTCTTCGGCGGCAAGGAAATCCCGTACGCGCGAGGTTTCCTTGCGCTCCCGGCCCGCGAGATAAAACGCCAGCCCGAGCACCACGATCGCCGGGATCAACCTGACGGCGCCGTTTCGGTAGAGCTGCCGCACCAAAGAGCTGAGCCCGAAGCTGCGGAGGATCTGCCCAACCACATCTTCCAACAAAGCGAAGGCGATCACGGCGGCCGGGGCGACGACGATCCGCCTTCGTAGCACCGGCGACACCAGATGAAGCGCCCCACCTATCGCCCCCAGGGCTGCGGAGATTCCAATCAGCGCCACTGCCCCCCGACCAAGATTCGGGTTGGCCACATTGTCGCTGAACGTGAGCAGCTCGACCAGGAGCGGGCTGAGACGAATGAACACCCGACGCAGATCCCTGAAGTGAACAACGAGCACCAAGCCGAACAGCACCGTCCCGCCGATCAACCCTACGAGGAGCCCGGCGAGAATATGCTGCCGCGTCGGAGGATGGGCCTCCATGCCCTCCAGCACGGTTTCCTTGCCAACGTTGTAGCCGGCGAGCGGGACGTACCAAAACAGGGCCAAGAAGCCCAGACTGAGGATGCCGGTGACCATCATCCGAGAGTCGAAGTCCTCGACCATGCCGATGGCCGCAATAAAGCACAAGACGAGACCGGTGATGAGGCCCGCCCGAATGACCTTGCGAAGATCGAACTCCCCGCGAGTCATCCGCGCTCCTCGACAGACAGCCGCTCGCCGAGCAGCCCCGCAGGACGAAACACCAAGACGAGCACCAGCGCTGTGAACGCCACGACATCCTTGAGCTGCGAAACGCCGGGGATGCCCCAGCCGTCCAAGATGAGCAGCGGGCCCACGCCTTCGAATAGCCCGAGAAGCAACCCGCCCAACATGGCTCCGACGATGTTGCCTATACCGCCGAGCACGGCGGCGGTGAAGGCCTTGATGCCAGGAAGGAACCCGGTATCGAACGACACCCCGCGAAACAGCAGCGTCGCCCACAAGGAGCCGGCAATCCCGGCCATCGCCCCGCCCACCGCAAAGGTCGTCACAATGGTCCGATCGACGTTGATTCCCATCAACGCCGCGATCTCCTTGTCCTCGGCAACTGCGCGCATCGACCGGCCGGTGCGGGTCCGCTCCACGAAGTAGTAGAGCCCGGCCATCGAGACAATGGCGACCACTATCACGACGAGCTTGGTGCCTTCGATCCGCAGCCAGCCCAGCCCGAACACTTCGACCTTGTCGAGCAGTCCTTGCGGCGGCTGCGGGAAGCTCTTGTTGGCGAATCCGAACAGGAAGGCTGCGCTGTACTGGAGGAAGAACGAAACACCAATCGACGTGATCAACGGGATCAGGCGGGGGGCGTTGCGCAGCGGCCGGTAGGCGATCTTCTCGACCAGCACCGCCACGATCGTGGAGGCCACCGTGGCAGCCAGCATGATGAGGATCATCGCAATGATGAAGTTGTCGGCCCATAGGCCGCGCTGCACGAAGTAGGTCGCCATGAAGAACGAAGTCATTGCTCCGGCCATGAACACTTCACCGTGGGCAAAGTTGATGAAGCCGAGCACGCCGTAGACCATCGAGTAGCCGAGGGCGATCAGCCCGTACATCGTGCCCTGCGCCAGGCCAGCGATGATCAGATCCCGCCACGCCTCCACGGTCGGGCCTTCGCCCGCCGAGAAGTTGATGATGGTCCCGGCGAGTCCGATCGCGATGAAGATGATGGCGCCAACGCGCAGCGCCATGAGGAAGCTGTCGACCCAGTTGAAGCGAGCGCGCAGCTGTGACTTAGTTTCCGTGGAAGCGACCAAGGTGCAGGTATTAAAGCGGAAACAGGAGCGGGGGGGGGGGGGGGGGGG
>JBFIXI010000112.1:0-8217 GCA_041605955.1 Acidimicrobiia bacterium | reverse complement strand
CGAGTCTGCGGCATCGGACCATCCGCCGCCGACACCACCAAAATCGCCCCATCCACCTGCGCCGCCCCCGTAATCATGTTCTTCACATAATCCGCATGACCCGGCATATCCACATGGGCATAATGACGATTCTCCGTCTCATACTCCACATGAGCAATCGCAATCGTGATCCCCCGCTCCCGCTCCTCCGGAGCCTTATCAATCTGATCAAACGCCGTAAACGCCGTCGACCCCGAACCCCGCTCCGCCAACACCTTCGTAATCGCCGCCGTCAACGTCGTCTTCCCATGATCAATATGACCCATAGTCCCAACATTCACATGCGGCTTCGTCCGCTCAAACTTCGCCTTCGCCATCCTCAGGCCTCTCCTTTTTGTTATTCACCGCGGACTTTGGCCACGATCTCATCCGCGACCGATTGCGGCACTTGCTGGTACGAGTGGAATTGCATGGTGTAGTTGGCCCGGCCTTGAGTGCGTGACCGCAGGTCACCCACGTAGCCGAACATCTCCGCAAGCGGCGCCAGTGCCTTGACCACACGGGCTTTGCCGCGCTGCTCCATCGACTCCACCCGGCCTCGCCGTGAGGACAGATCGGCGATGACGTCACCCATGTAATCCTCGGGGGTGACCACCTCGACCTCCATCATCGGCTCGAGCAGATTGATCCCGGCCTTCTTGGCGGCGTCCTGCAGCGCCATGGAGCCGGCGATCCGGAAAGCCATCTCACTCGAGTCGACCGCATGCGATGAGCCGTCGGTGAGATGACCCTCGATGTCGACGAGTGGATATCCGGCGAGCACGCCGGACTCCATTGCGTCGCGCATGCCTTTCTCGACGGCCGGGATGAACTCCCGGGGGACGTTGCCGCCCTTGACTCCGTCGACAAAGACGAACCCTGTGCCCGGTTGGCCCGGATACAGGCTGACCTTGACTTCGGCGAACATGCCCGACCCGCCGGTCTGGCGCTTGAGGCGAGTCGTGACCCCTTCGATGGGCTTCTTGATCGTCTCCCGGTACGCCACCTGGGGACGGCCGACGTTGGCCTCGATCCTGAATTCGCGCAGCAGGCGGTCGACGATGACCTCGAGGTGGAGCTCGCCCATGCCGGAGATGATCGTTTGGCCGGTCTCCTCGTCGCTGCGCACGTTGAAGGTGGGGTCCTCCTCGGCGAGGCGTCCCAGCCCGTTGCCCAGCTTATCCTGGTCAGCCTTGGTCTTCGGCTCGATGGCCACCGAGATCACAGGGGCGGGGAAGGTCATGGACTCGAGCTGGATGGGGGCGCTCGGTGCGGAGAGCGTGTCACCGGTCTTGGTGTTCTTCAGACCGACCGCGGCCACGATGTCGCCGGTCATGATCTCGGTGATGTCTTCCTGGTTGTCGGCGTGCATGCGCAGCAGCCGCCCGAAGCGCTCCTTCTTGCCGTTGGTGGTGTTGACCACCGCGTCGCCCTTGGCGGCGGTTCCGCTGTAAACCCGGAAATAGGTGAGCTTGCCCACGTAGGGATCACTCATGATCTTGAAAGCGAGTGCGCTGAACGGCTCGGTATCCGAGGCCTGGCGCCGCAGCATCGTGCTCTCGTCACCCGGCTTGAAGCCGCGAATCGCCGGCAAGTCGGCGGGACTGGGGAGGTAGGCCACGACGGCATCGAGCAGCGGCTGGACGCCTTTGTTCTTCAGCGCGGTGCCCAGCAATACGGGAACAAACGTGCGGTTGATGGTGCCCTTGCGGATCACCTGGCGGATCTCGTGCGGGCTCAGATCGTCTTCGAGCAGATACTTCTCCATGAGGTCGTCGTCTTCGGCGGCGACGACATCGAGCATCTTGTGGTGGAACTCCACGGCCCTGGCCCGGTACTGCTCGGGAATCTCCACGACCTCGCGCTGCTTGCCTTCCTCGTCGTGCCACACGATGGCGTTCATCTCCACCAGATCGATGACTCCGGCAAACTCCGCCTCGGCCCCCATCGGGAGCTGCACTATGACCGGATTGGCCCCGAGCCGCTCCACGAGGGACTGCACGGAGCCGTGGAAGTCGGCGCCGACCCGGTCCATCTTGTTGATAAAGCAGATGCGCGGGACGCGGTACTTGTCGGCCTGGCGCCACACCGTCTCGGACTGCGGCTCGACACCGCTGACCGCATCGAAGACGGCCACGGCGCCGTCGAGCACGCGCAACGACCGCTCGACTTCGACCGTGAAGTCGACGTGGCCCGGGGTGTCGATGATGTTGATGGTGTGACCGTCCCATGTGCAGGTCGTAGCCGCCGAGGTGATGGTGATCCCTCGCTCCTGCTCCTGCTCCATCCAGTCCATCACGGCCCCGCCCTCGTGGACCTCCCCCATCTTGTGGGTGCGGCCGGTGTAGAACAGGACCCGCTCGGTAACGGTGGTCTTGCCCGCATCAATGTGGGCCATGATTCCGATGTTGCGGACGGTCTCGAGCTTGATGCTCCGTGCCATTGGCTTGATCCTCTTAGGTGGCTGGCTGCGATCTACCAGCGATAGTGGGCGAAGGCCTTGTTCGACTCCGCCATCTTGTGAACGTCTTCACGACGCTTGACAGCCAAGCCGGTTCGGTTCGCCGCATCAAGGATTTCGTTGGCGAGGCGCTCGGCCATGGTCGCCTCCTTGCGGCGACGGGCGAACTCCACCAGCCAGCGCACCGCCAGCGTCTGTGCCCGGCGGGGGCGCACCTCGACCGGCACCTGGTACGAGGAGCCGCCAACCCGGCGGGACCGCACCTCGACGCTCGGGCGGATGTTGTCGACCGCACGTTTGAGGGTCTGGATCGGCTCGCCACCTGTGCGGCGCTCGACGATTTCGAGCGCGCCGTACACGATGCGGCGGGCGGCGCCCTTCTTCCCCTTCCAGAGCACCTTGTTGATGATCTGGGAGACGAGGACGCTCTGGTAGATCGGGTCGGCCTCGATCCTGCGAATCTCTGCGGGTGCTCTACGCATGATCAGCCTTTCTTGGCGCCGTAGCGAGACCGGGCTTGCTTACGCCCATCGACCCCGGCTGCGTCGAGGGCACCGCGAATGACCTTGTAACGGACGCCGGGCAGGTCGCGGACCCGGCCGCCGCGGACGAGCACGATGCTGTGCTCTTGGAGGTTGTGGCCTTCTCCGGGGATGTAGGCGGTGATCTCCATGCCTGACGTGAGGCGGACGCGGCACACTTTGCGCAGCGCAGAGTTCGGCTTCTTGGGCGTGACGGTGTAGACGCGGGTGCATACGCCGCGCCGTTGGGGTGACCCGGCGAGGGCCAGCGTCTTCGTCTTCTTCAGCTTGGGCTTTCGTCCTTGCCGGATGAGCTGCTGCACTGTGGGCACGCTGCCTCTTCCCTCTCTTCGTCGTCGGCTCGGAGCCGGGAGCGGCACCCGAGGTCGCTAATTGGTCTGGTTGCTTACACACGAAAATCGAGGCCGCTGCCAACGGCAGCATCCTCGATCCCGGTTGAGTCGCTCCGCCCACAACAGCCCGCCAAGCGGGCCTCAGGGTAAGCAGGGACTCGGTGGGAAACTGCTGGCGGAATTATAGGCAGCGCCGCAAGCCATTCAAGCCGGCGGGGGCGCTAATCGGCTACAGCGGGAACTGGGGCGGGGGCTCCTGCTCGGTGGGCGCCGCGTCTTCGGGAGCCGGCTCCTCCTGCTTCTTTGGCTCCGCGGTCGCCGTCGGTTCGTCGCGCAGGCCCATGAGGCCGATGAACCCCACGTAGAGGGCTCCGAGGCGCTGGTCGTTCTGCAGCAGCCAGATGACGGCGGCGGCGGTGAAGGCGACCGAGATCACCTTGGCGATGATCACGGCCCGGCGCGGGTCCATGATGATCTGCAGCGCGCTGGTGAGCATGTGGCCGCCGTCGAGCGGTCGAATCGGCACCCAATTGAGGACCCCCCAGAACAAGGCGGCCACCCAGAAGCCGACCGCAATGAGGCGCAAAGTCTCATCCCCGATGGCCGCCGAGCGCTCGACCAGGAACACGGGCAGCCCGACCGCGATGCCGACGGCCGACCCGGCGGCGGCGATCAGGAAGCGGCGACCTGCGGTTAGGTCCTTGGGCGGCGGATAGGTGGTGACGCCTCCCAGCGCAAACAGGGTGATTCGCACGTTGCGGGCACCGAACCGGCGAGCGGTGACGGCGTGGCCGCTCTCGTGGAGCAGGATCCCAGCGAAGATCCCGATGCCGGCCACGCCGGCGTCGACGAGATCGCCGGTGATCGAGTAGGCGATCCACAGGATGAAGAGGAACGAGAAATGGACGGATACCGGGATCGGCCCGAGATCAAAGCGCAGCACGGCGAGCAGGTTACCGTTGTCGGGGCGTTGACCCGCAGCTGCGGAAGGGGGCGGCGACGACCTCAACCTTCACAGTGGCCCCGTCGAGGCACCCGACCAGCGTTATCTGCAATCCGCCTCCGCCAAGCTCGGGCCGATGGGCGACGAGGATTACCTCGAGGGCCCGGCAGCGATCCTCGGAACGTTGGCTCGGTCGAGTTACGTGCTCGAGGGTGGGGCCGTGCTGTGTTGCGCCGAATGGGACCCCGGGATGATTCTCCTGCGATTCACTCCCAGCGGGCCGATGAGCCGGCTGGCCCTGCGTCGCCGGTTCCGAACTTCGGGGGACGCCAAGCTTCAGCTGCAGAGATGGAGGCTTGCGACGAGGATGACCCAATCCGCAACACAACCGTGTTCGGTCCCTGGGACGACCAGTTCGAGGAGGACACTCGGGCGTGGCGGGGTCTCGCGCCGGCCAGCCCTGACGAGGTCGCCCGGTCCGAGGCGGCGTTGGGACACGTCAACGAGCTGGGCGAGACGCTCGCGGAGCGTGATATGTCGCCCCAGGAGCAGTCGAACTGGATGGAACGCGCCCAGCGCAATCTGGAGATCTGGGCCGGAGAGGGGCGTGCGGTTGTAAGCGGGGCCGCAACCTCCAGCCCCTGCGCTTTCTGTCAGCGGCGGGTGTCATGTTGCGAACATATGTTCGATACAGCTCTCGACACGGCTCTCGAGGCGCCGCAGCAGCCTTCAGCTGAGATCCGGGCCATAGTGGCGGATCTCCGCGCCGACTTCCCCAGCGTTCCACCGGCGACGCTGCGCCGCCTGGCGGAGGCGTCCAGCCGCCCCCCGGTCTCGTCCCACGGGGACCGAAACCACGGCGAACAGGGTGACGGCGCACCGTATGACGGCGCGGCGATCCCTCCCGGCCTCGACCCCCTAGAGCCCGGGCCGGTGCTGGCTGCGCTGCTGGCTCACATCGACGTCAACGGGCTATCGGGCCATGACCGGATCGTGGTGTTGCGCTCCCAGCAGCGGATGGCCTCGCATTACAGCGCTCGCGTCTATGAGGCGATGACGGCGGTTGCCGATCACATGCAGCGCGACGACGAGGACTACCGCGACGACTATCTGGGAGCCATGGGCGCCGCCGCCGCCGAGATCCGGGTGGCGTTGCGGCTCACCCGCCGGGCCACCGATTCTGAGCTGTCGCTGGCGTTGGAATTGCGGGACCGCTTGCCCCGGGTCTATTCAGCCCTGCTGGCCGGCGAGATCGACATCCGGCGCGCCAAGACGATCGCTCACCACACGACCCACCTCCCCGAAGACACCGCGCGCTGGATCGTCCACGAGGTCATCGACGCGGCGAGCAGGTTGACGACCGGGCAGTTGGCTGCACGGCTGAAGAAGCTAGCTGTCGCCGCCGGGCCGGACCGGGCCGAGCAACGATACGAGGCGGCCGTCGCCCAGCGCCGCCTCGCCATGAGCCCCACTGTCGACGGCACGGCCACGCTGGCCGGATATGACCTCGCCCCCGACCAGGCCGTTGCCGCAGTGCGTCACATCAATCGCCTCGCCCGACGCCTGCGTCGCCACGGCGAGGCCCGCACCATGGACCAGCTCCGCGCCGACGTCTTTCTCGACCTCCTCACCGGTGCCGCTTTCGAGAGCACCGGTGAGGCAGCTGGTGCCGGCAACCGGGGCGTGGTGGACGTCCAGGTCGACCTGACGACGCTCGCCCGCCTCGACGACCACCCCGGCGACCTCGCCGGCTACGGCCCTGTCATCGCCGACATCGCCCGTCGCGTCGCCGAAGAGGCGGGCAACGCCCAGTGGCGGTACACCGTCACCGATCCGGACAGCGGTCAAATCGTCCACTCCGGTGTGACCCGTCGCCGCCGGCACACCGCATCCCAGCGCCGGGCCATCGCCGCCCGGGACCGCACCTGCGTCTTCCCGGTTGCCGCATGCCGGCCTCCGACTGCGACATAGATCACATCACCCTCTATAGCGAAGGCGGCGTCACCACCGTGGTCGACGGTGCCCCGCTGTGTCGCCACGACCACGTCGGCCGCCATCGGCACCGTTGGCGCTACCAGCGCTTGCCCAACGGCGACTACCTGTGGACCACGAGGCTCGGCCATCGCTACACCACCAGCGGCCACCCACCGTGATGCTGGGCTGGCTCGCGGTGGCCTGCTTTCCGATCATCAGGCTTTCACAAGACGAGTAGGGACCCACGACCAAGAAGGGCCCAGTTACCAGGCGAACGGTTTGGCCAGCATCGTTGCCGGGGCTTCGATACCGAGCGCGACGCACAGGGTGGGCGCCACCTGGAGGTGACTCAGCACCTCCGGCTGCGGCCCGCTCCCCTCCCCATCGGCCGGGATGGCGTACAGCGGGCAGTTGCGGACTACGTCTTCGGTGCCGCCGTGGTACCTGTGGTCGTCGTGGCCGTGGTCGGACGTGACCAGCACCGAGTAGCCGAGCTCGTGCCACACCGGGATCACCCGGGCGAGGAGCTGATCGAGGTCGCTGACTGCCTGGTTGTACTGCCGGCTCTCCCTGCCGTGGTCGTGGCCGGCGTGGTCGATGCCCATCGGGTGCACCAGTAGGTAGTCGGGCTGGAAGCGGCGTGCCAGCAAGGCGCCCAGCATCAACAGCTCCGAGTCGGGCTGCTTGTAGTCCTGGTAGAAACGCCCGAAGGTGATGCCGGCATCGCCCTCGTCGTATTCGGCGTGCTCCATCGGGTCGTACGGAAAGCGGTGATACAGCTCACTGAACCAGTAGAAGCCGACCACACCGGTAGACAGCCCGGCTGCGGTCGCCGCGGCGAACACGTTGGGCTGGCTGGACGTACCGGCCGTGTAGTTGCTGGTCTTGCCGTGTTGATGGGGAGGCACCCCGGTGTGGAGCGACTCGTAGTTGGGCCGCGACATCGTGGGCAGCACCGCCCGGCTGGTATATCGGGTGGCGATCCCGTCCTCGACCAAGTGCTCCAGGTAGCCCATCCGGTCTCGGGCGGGCTGATCCCCCAGCCCGTCGCACAACACCATCACGACTTGGTGTGCGTTGTCCCTCATATCCATGAGCTTCGACTCTGTGGGTCGGGGATGTCAAGTGAGTCGGAGGACGGCGACTGGCGCCCGTTGCGGGCACCCCCTAACCGAAGGGAGGGGGCCGAGCATGACGCTCGACCCCTTCCTCTCGTCCTTCGCCTCCGACCGACCGGCCGCCCGCGAGGGTGCCGGGACGGCGACAGAGGCGACTAGGGGGTGTGGCTGATCGACACCACTTCCGTGGTGAGCCCGCCCTCCGAGTTGTCGAACGCAACTGGATCCTTTTCCCATGCCTCCTTCGCCCGCCGTCACGAGAGCGTCGGATGAATGTGCAACAACTCAGAGGGCCGAGCAATGCTCGACCCCTCTGGCCTTGTCCCTTCCTAGCTACCTGAACGTTCTCAGCTAGATCTGGAAGTGCTCACTTGGTGAACGTCACCACCTCCGTCGTAAGCCCGCTGGTGAAGGTCACGGTAACCGTGCAGCCGGTCGCTTCGGCCTTCCTCTGGAAGAAGAACCCGAGCTTGAGGCCTTTTGGACGCGAAGGGACCCGGGCGCTCGGCCTTTGCGACCTAACGGAGCGATTGGAGTGGTCCTCAATAGGCCCCGGGGGAAGCGTCGCAGCCGTCTGCCGCTACGTCGAGGTGGCTACGGCATGTACTCGTGGGTGAGCGTCGCTCCGGTCGACGTGACCATCGTGACCGTCAATCCTTCGGGGGCCTCCTGACTGTCGAAGCTCAGTCTCAGCGAGTCGCTGCCTCCGCCCGGAATGAACGCATCAATCGAACCCTGGGCCGGAGCGGTGCCGGAGATCCCCAGATCCACGCCATCGAGGAAGGAGGCGGACTCGAGCATGGCGTCGTCTGCCCAATCGACCCTGATG
>JBFIXI010000111.1:0-8306 GCA_041605955.1 Acidimicrobiia bacterium | reverse complement strand
CGGACGTGATGGCAGTGCCGTCGTTGTCTCGGTCGGGACCGGTGTTGGCGTTCTGGACGCATGCGAGGTCGGCGTGCGTGACGTGGGGCCCGGACCCGGAGCGACGTCGCGGGCGTTACGAGACCCACCACTCGCATGGTGTGGATCTCGCCGATAACAAGACGCCGGGTCCGGCCCGCCCACATCGAACGCGGATGTAGTTGTCAGTCGCCAACCCGGCACGGTTGAGCACGTCATACATCAACGAGCGTCGAAGGCGACTCCCCCACCATCCCGGCCGCCGCTCCCAGGGCGACACGAACAGCTACGCCGAAACGCCCCCGACGAGGCTTCACCCCGACGCGCCCCAACACCCCCATTGACAAACCCCACTGTTGTTATGACACATATCCTCTGATCTGCGCTGTCGCCTGCAATTGAGAGGTGCACCGTGTTCTAGCCTTATGGTTGTAATGAGACGTCGGTAGTCGATCGCTGGAGCTGGACGTGGAGACTGATCGAGAGAGGGCTGAGCGCCACGAGCGTGAGCGCAAAGAGGAACACGAGCGCCATGAGCGTGAGCGAAAAGAGGAAGGCGAGCGGGCCGCGCGGAAGCGCGAGGAGGAACATGAACGCCACGAGCGCGAGCGAGGAGACAGGTAGCTCTCGCCGGGCATCTCTCCACGGACCACCAGGATTGGTGCCGCTATTGGGGGATCTCTCTGAGGTGTCGGATCTCCGTTGGTGGTAAGAGTCGTCGGGGCTTGATCGAGCCGGTGCCCGAGGAATCCGATCGGTAGCGCGGCGACTCGTGCAGGCTCAGTTGAGCTGCTTCGGCGGCGACTCCGCTCTCTTCTCGTTCTCGGACCAGGCGCCGGCAGGGTCGGTACCGGAACAACTTGGAGAAGAAAGCGAGAAGCGTTCTTCGTTCTCAGAGGCATGTGCCCATGAACATCTATGTTGGGAATCTCCCATTCGACGCGACCGAGGCCAACCTCCGGTCCCTATTCGCCGACTACGGAACCATCAACTCTGCTGCGGTTATCACTGACCGCGAGACCGGCCGCTCGCGCGGGTTCGGTTTTATCGAGCTTGCCGATGAAACGCTCGCCGGAGAGGCCATCGACAAGCTCGACGGCCACGAGTGGGACGGTCGACAGCTCACCGTCAACCAGGCCCGGCCGCGCCAAGCCAGATCCTGACCGAGTCGGATCCAGCTCCGATACTCGACGAGGACCGCGCAGAGTTGTCTAACGATTCTGCTCGCGGCTTTGACACCGGATGGTGGTGCTCAATCCACTCGAGCGTGGGGCCCGTTGTGTGATAACGACCCACGACATGCGGACCGTTGCCGGCTGTATTCGCGGTTTCGAGGTCGCTCATGGCGACCGCTTGATCCTCGTTGAAGCGCACGGTTCCACCCGAGTCATCCTGGTTGACTCGGTTCTCTCGGCATCTGGACCGGGCATCGGGCCGCCTGAGACCAACGCACTTGACGGTTCAGGCTCCGGAAGGAGTCAAACATGTTCAGCAATCTCCACGTGGGGAACCTCACCCTCGACAGCACCTCGGCCGATCTGCAGACCCTCTTCGCCCAACACGGAGAAGTCAAAGAGGCACAGGTGGTCACCGACGTTCATAGCGGCAGATCGCGTGGGTTCGGTTTCGTTGAGACGGCGACACCCGACGACGCATAGACCGCGATCAGCCTGCTCGATGGCCACAACGTCGACGGACGTGACATCACCGTTGCCATCGCCAAACCGAGGTCACCATGAAGTCAACGGGAGCACGCACGATCGACCGCGTGACACAACGTTGCGTGGGCATCGGTTGGGACACCGCAGCTGAGTGGGCGCCCTCAAGTGCGGGGAGTCAGCGAACGATGGCATTCGCCAGGGTGAGACCGCAGTCTGTTAGTTGGCGACGAACAAAGCCGGTCGGTTCATCAGCAAGCTCGATAGCGGAGTATCTGGTACGTGCGATCCGTCCCGGCGCGTAGTCCATCGGTCAGCCTCCACTCACCCGCGACGTCGCATTCGAACGTAACGAGGATCGAGGAATCGACCAAGAACCGACCTCAATGTTCCGGCTTGATCGCCCCAGGTCTTCGACCCGCCCATATCATTCACCACCCCGCGTGATATGGCGCGCCCACTACCGCTCTGGATCCGGCAGTCCCGAGCGGTGAGCGCGTTATGACGCAACCGCAAATATCGCTCACCGCCAAGGTCTCGAACGCCTCGAAAGCCGGCTCAGTAGGAGAATGGCTCCCAACGGTCGGCCAGCGCCACGTCGGCGCACCTAATAGGCGCCGAAACCTCCGCCTGAGCAGGGGTTTCGGTGGCACGCCCGGAGGGACTCGAACCCCCAACCTTCTGATCCGTAGTCACACAGACCCTGTGCCGTCTGGTGTTGTTGAGTGCCGTTTAGTGGTCCTGAGTAGGGGTTTCGCGGAGCCGTCGTGCCGTCCAGTACGCCTGAGTGCTGCCCTGTGGTCTGGAGTTGGGTTGCGATCGGGTTGCAGTCTCTGAAGCAATGGGTGAGCTGGCTGAAGCTGTGCAGAACTCAATCGCATCGGATCGGACGGTCTCGCGGCGTTCTTGCAGCCGCGAGACGGTTGGGTATGGCCGCTAGGGAGGAGTCGTTACTGGTCGCTGCCGCAGACGGGGTCGGTATATGAGCAGCCGTTCTCTTGGAGGAACGCGGCCCACTCATTGGCGAGCCGGGCCGTCGCTTCGCCTGTTTCCCTCGCCTCCTCGACGGTGGTCCACTCCCCGAACTGGGTGGCCTCGACCGCGTCAGGGCGGTGCTCGGCGATCCAAGACTCAAGGGGACGCCCCACATGTAGGAAGTCCGGGCTGCCGTAAGCGAAGAAGAGCTGTTCGATACCGTCGGGGGTAACTACCGCCGTGAAAGTCGAAGGAACGCCTGGGGCGCCGACAGCTTGGGTGCGGCCGTCAATCGTCTCGAACGCGCAGCGCACCGTTCCAGACTCGCCCGACACTTCTTCCGTCACCCTGCAATCAGGTGGCGTCAGGGTCGTGCCCATCCCGGTGAAGAATGCGGTGAGTTCCTCGAATTCCGCCGGCGTAATCGGGCCGAAGAAGTTGATATCCACCGCAGGGGTCAGCAGCGCGACAACCGCTTCGTAGTTCCCGGCGTTGTATTCGTCGAAGTACGAATCGGTTACGGACAGTGCGTCCTCCGCTGTGAAGCTGGAGCAGCCTGCTCCAAGAAGCGAGGCGACGAGCAGGGTGACACCCGTCGCGCGAGCCAGGTTGCTCGACCGTTCAGTTGTTCGTGGTCCGGCGTAGCGCATCGAGTCTCCTTATGTCGCTTGCGACGAGCGGCGCAGACCGCCCGTCGATTTCGCGTCCTCTTTTCGCTGCTGTCAAAACTCGTGAGGCGAAGGTGTTCTTCGATGGAGTTCGGCAGTAGATCATCAGGGCGGCACCGGCACCGTTACCCAGGTATTTCCGGGTTGCTCGAACAGCGGCGATGGCCTCGCCTACCTGGTCGCAGGCCTGCCCGTGAACCTGATCACGACGTGAAGCGTGCGGAAGTCGTTCGTTCGATGTCACGGGGCAGTCGCAATCCGAACGATGGAGGTCTCGGCAGCTGCCCATATGGCCCCGTCGTACGCCAGCAGCTGTGACACATATCTTCCGACGTCGATCACATCAGACAGCTGGCGGGTGGCGGTGTCGATACGCCACACCGCGCCGTCGTCGTGACGTAACCCCCACAGGCTCCCGTCCTCGGCTATGACAACGGTCCCAAACCTCGGGTCGACGGCGATGACGTCGGTCACCTCTCGCGTTGTCGTGTCGATGCGGGCGATGGTGCCTGTGCCGCGGTTGGGCACCCATACTGCGTCGTCGTGGTAGACGCCGAGGCCAAGACCACGTCCCAGGTTGAACTCGTGCTCTAGTGTCGCCGTGTCGAGATCGAAGCGCGCCACCTCGCCGTCACAGCAGTCGACCATCCAGATGGCGTCATTGGCGAGAACCGGATACGCCTCCGGGTCGGGATCGAATCCGATGCTGTAATGCTCCGCTTGCCCCGTGGCCGGATCGACTCGCGTCACCCCCGTCCGACCGGCTCCATCACCTGCCCGGTCGCCGAGGAGCCAGAGGGCACCTCCGGACTCTCCGAGCCATCGCTGGTCCCCATCCCGCCGGCCAGCGTCGGAGAAGTCGAAGCGTTCTACCTCAAGGGTGTCGAGGTCGATACGGTCGAATCCGGATGTGTGGCTCACCCATACGCCACCGTCTGCGACCAACAGCCCACTTCTTGGAACGGAGTCTTCCTCGGCTGGAATCTGATACGTGTCGGTGATCTGGCGAGAAGCTAGATCGATCCTGCTGACGGTTGCTGTGCTGTCCATCGCCCAAAGTGCGTTCGGACTCGACACGAGGTGGACAACCCAACCGGCGATGGCTATTTCGTCGGTCACGTCTCGGGTTGCCGGCTCGATGCGGACCAACCTGCTCTCATCTTCACCGACTATTCGCGCTGCCCACACGGCGTCGCCCGCACCGATCATCTCGACACCGAAGGGATCTCCGTAGGGGTTGCCGCCCACCGCGATCACATCAGTCACCTGAAGGTCTGCTGCGCCGTCAGGTGTCTCGAGAACTGGACTCGTCGCGTCGAGGCGGGCGAGGTCGAGGCGGAGGTCGATGACCCTGGTCTCGTCTTCGGTGTCTTCGATGCGCATGATCGGAGTACCTTGGACGTCAAGCACGATCATTGGTTTGGCCGGACCCAGCTCCTCCAACTCGTCCGGATCGATCCCGTCCTGGTCGTAGTAGTCGACGAACCGGTCAGGCATGCTTCCGACCTCGTCGACGAACAGTGCCATTCCCACGAGGGGGCGTTGCCAGACGCGGGTTCCATCGGCAAGTTCAAATGTCACGAGCTCAGCCTCGATGGGCAGCCCAGCGACGGCGTAGAGCCTCCTCGGTCCGATCGGAGCGTTCAGGTCGGTGAACGCGTCGAGCGTCGGGAACGCTCCACCGTGCCCAGTTCGATCGATCAAGAGGGCGGAGAAACCGAACCCAGTGCCCCCATTACCGACGCCAAGGACCAACTCCTCCGGTGCGTTGCCGATGACTTCGGCCCTGACAGTGAACCCGTCAACCTCGACCTCGACCGACATCTCGCCCGACGTTGCCAGAGGCATCTCAGTGCCATACAACGCTGGATCAAAGCCGAGAGCCACGGGAACCGTCTTATCGCTGACGGTGGCGACGTAGCCGTCCCAGAAAGCGCCTGCCGCGTCGAGCGGGGTGATGGCGTTCATGCCGTGATCCGATTCCAAGCGCAGAGCAACCTGCTGCATTGACGACGACACCACTAGGGCCACGATCCCGGGAGCGCATGGAGGCACGGTGTCCACTGCGCCACATGAGGCCTCGAGACCGGTGAGCGCGAGCCACTGTTCCTCGCCATCAACGACGGCCACCTCGAGGACGCCGGGCCAGGTCCGCACTTCATCGGCGATAGAAGAGAGCACTTCATCAGAAGCCGCCGGGCCCACGAGCGTCGCCGCCACGCTCCACGAACCGGGGCCCAGGACACCCGTAGCTGCGGGAGGAACGACCGGGACCGGGATCGTGGTCGATGTGGTCGTCACGGTGGTCACTGTTGGATCGACGACCTCGTCCGCTCCGAGGCGAGAGAGCCACGCCACACCGCCAACTAATAGCAGGACGACCGCCGCGGCTACAGCCAATGCGAGCAAGCCACGACGCGGTGATGGTGGCGCGACAGGCGATGGCGGCAGCTCACGAACCTTGTCGAGCAGCTCTGCTACTTCATCCGGTCGGATCGTCTCCTGCATCTCATCGATCTGTGAGTAGTAGGACCGCAGCTGGGTGAGCAGACCGGCGCTCATAGCTCAACCCCCATCCGTCGCCGCAGTCGCTTCAGAGCACGATTCGCATAGCTCTGCACCGTGCCCTTCGAGACATCCAGCAACTCAGCTACCTCGCCGAGCGACCACTCGTATCCGTAAACCAACGCCACTACTACCCGTTGCTTCTCGGGCAGCCGGGCCAACGCGGTGGGGAGGCTCGGCTCGACCCAGTGATCGCGACCAACCGCCACTGGAGGGAGCGGCGCGGCCTGTCGTCGCGACATGCGACGTGCCCGATCCCGACCTACCCGGTACAGGTAACCAGCCGAGTTCGACATCTCACGAACGCGATCCCAGTGCTCCCAGCCATAGGCCAATGCTTCAGCGCAAGCTTCTCGACCACGCTCCGGGCCAAACGCCGCAGTCAAAGCGTGACGCAAGTGCGTCTCCTTGTCGGTCACAAAGTCCGTAAACGAGTCAGCCTTGGTCTCGTCGGGCAACACAGATCCCTCGATCCACTCCTACCCCAAAAGAGCACAAACAAGACCGATCGTAAGGCACCAATATCGAGAAGATGGGGGCCGGACCATCGGACGGGCGACTCGACTCGGAGTCATGCGGCTCGACGCGGCGCGCACGGCACGGTGTGCAGCACCTGTGGCCTATTGTTCTCAGGGTTGCAATCTAAGCGGACGACTCCGGTCACCACGACCGTGAAGCAACGAGACCCGTTGCGCCGCAATGGGTCTCAGCACGCCCGGAGGGACTCGAACCCCCCCAACCTTCTGATCCGTAGTCAGTGCGGGAGGATTCTGTGACCTCGGCGTTTACGCCAGAATCGTGCGTTGACCTGCTGTTTTCCCACCGGTTGGCTTGCGTTCATCACCGGTCAGTACCGATCGTCCCGCGGCCCAGCCGCGGCCCAAACGGAGGGAGGCCAGCGGGTTGCGCCACCCTTCAGCCGGTCTCGTACCGAGGTGGGTGATAGGTGATGCCGCTCTCACGCACCTCGATCACTCCCATCTGATGCTGCTCCAGATCCTGTTCGAGTTCGGTGATGTGCTGCTCGAGGAGTTCGACGGCCTCCAACTGATGGCACCGCAGGAACACGTGGCGGCCGAGCGTGAACTTCCGGCGACGTTTCGTAGCCTCGGCATCGTGGGTGATCAGGATCGCTCCACGGTCGTCGGCGTAGATAGAAACGGCATCATCGTCGGCGCCACCGAGACCCGCCTCGACAACGGTCCAGCATTCGTGACCCCGCTGCCGCAGAAACGATCCAAACAGCGTTGGCATCGACGTCTTCGTCGAGCACGAACCGCATCTAGGCAACCGACGTCAGCCGCGCCCTCGCCGCCTCGATGTCGTCCTCAGTGAGGCTCGGGAAGGCCTCCAAGATCTCTCGCACGCTCTTCCCGGCCTTCACATAGCCCTCGACCGCCTCCACCGGTACCCGAGTGCCTCGAAAGACCGGCTTCGACGCCTGCACCTTGCGACGCTTCTCGACCACGCCGGCGCCCGAACTGCTCCTCGACAGACGGCTCCGAATGCGGGTCCGGATCTCGTCGAGGTCGATGACCTGCCACATCACACCCTGGAACGGCCGGCGCGAATCCTCCCACGACCCGTCTACGTGCTGGAACATGACTCGATCACCCGAGAGGGCAAACCGCACTTCCCGGAGGGGAGCCTTGTACCCCCGCTCACGTAGGTGCTCGATTATGCGGCGAATGTGCTGGAGTGAAACCCCCTGACGGCGCAGCTCCGACGCCACCACGAGCTCCACGACTCGAGGAAGCGAGTACAGACGAACCACGTTACGCGGGCTGATGACCCGCTCAACGTCGGGTGTAATCAGATCGGTCTTCTCCCAGTAGCGAAGCCGCTGGCGGCTGATGGCGGCAATCTCGCCAGCCCGCTTGTCCGGCAGAGCCGTCTTCTCATCGCTCCGGGTCATCTCAGCTCCTCGCAGTCCACTCGTTCAGAGTACCGGGTGCCCGTGACGAGAAGACGCATTCGGTAACTCCCGCCCCACACAATCCATTCGGTGCACGTACCGCGACCGTTCACGATTCAGAGCGTCTACGTCGCCGCCGCACTCGACTGACCTCCTCGGTGGCGACCCGCATCGCCTCGTCCTCGCCAAGATCCGAGCCGGCTGCGGTCTCGTCGAGCAGTGTTCGCGTCGGGCGGGTGTAGTACTCCCATACCGACTGGCGCGACATCCCCAGGCTCTCACCAATCTGGTCCCAAGTGGCACCCTGACGGCGCGCCGCCTCTACCCGCTCACGCCGCAGCGCTTCGAGCTCCACATCAGCCCGAGAAAGCTCTCGCAACGCTTCGAGCGGATCAGCCGGCCTGGCTCCCCTTGGTCCGTCGCGCTCTACATCGATGACCACAGCTCACCGGACCAGAGTCAGGCGCTGGCCGACATCTTCCTCGGTCGAACAGGCGGCACGACGTT
>JBFIXI010000110.1:0-8373 GCA_041605955.1 Acidimicrobiia bacterium | reverse complement strand
GTGAGGTGCCCCGCCCTGTATTTGGTCTCAGATGCGTACGAGCGTGTTGCTACGCCGTGCACTCCGAGACGATCGTGATGTCCTTGGTGGCCGAGAAACCGGTCGTGATCTCGCCGGGGTTGCCCTTGAGCGTCCCGAACATCTTCACGGTGTACGTGCCCGGCTGATCGACGTCGGCCAGCCAGAGCGCCTCGCCGTTTTGCGGGTCCTCTTCGCCGAAGACGATGCGGTCGCCGCCCTGGTTGTCGTTGCCGGGGAAGTTGTCCCGGGTCGTGCCATCGTTGGCCACAACGAGACCGTTCTGGATGTCGTCGACCCAGCCTTCGAGGACCAAGAGCCCCGGAGGCGAGTTGAAGGTGCCGGCATTGGTGATGTAGTAGAAGTTCTCGTTCTGGTTGACGCTGTAGTTGGGGAAGCCCGGCTGCCCCAGCTCGACACCGCCGAGGACGTTGCCGTCCCCGTCGAGCAGCTCGATCCCGGCGTTCTCGAGGCGGGCGGCACCGAACGAGTCGAGCAGCCCGTGCGAGGTCTTGAACCGAGCGTTCTTACCGGTCTTGTTCTGCGTCGACTGCCCGGCCATCCAGCCCGACGCCGAGATCGGCACGCCGTTGGCCGGGTCGCTCGACTCGAGGATCCACGCGGTCCGTTCGTCGACCGGGTTGACGCCTGTTCCGACCGCGACCTGGTAGGTCCAGGTGAAGCGCCAGTTGCCGGAGCCGTTCAGGCCCGACCGCGTCAACGGTTGCGTGTACGTGCTGTTCTGGGGCTGCACGGTCACGTCGCCGCCATTGAAGAACACGCACTTGTTGTTGTTGACCGGTGGGTTGAGCCGGTTGGGGTTCGGGTCGGGTGCCGGCGGCGCCGGGGGTTGGTTGCCCGGTTGGCAGTTGACGCCTCCGGGCCCTCCGCCGGTGCAGCTCACCGTAGGCCCGCTGACGAGCGCGTTGCTGAAATAGGTCCTGGCCGCTGCTTCGTCATAGGCCCAGAACTCGGTGTCGGTGAGGACGAAGTCGTCCGACGATGTCAGCGAGAACGACAACGACTGAGCGTTGGTCGACTGCGAGGCCTCGGCATCGGCGGTGGCGGCTACCAGCATTGCCGCAATGACGGCCAAGCTCACGAGGAACCAAGCCGCCCTGGACGAGTAGCGAGGCACAGCTCGCGTTGCGTGCATCTATGTCTCCTTTCGAGACTTCCGGGGTGGGCTCCTCCAACCCCCCTCGCACCCCCTCCATGAGGAGCCGGCGGCTCGTCGACGGTGTGCTGGGCCCACCACATTCCTGTGTCGGCGCGGAACGTATCAAAACCGCAAGACCTTGGGGCGTTGATTCGTCTCAACGCTGGCGATCCTCGCCGCCGGTCCTCCGTGCGGCCGACGGAGTCGGCGGCGGCGGCCCTCCGAGCTACTCGGCCTCGAAGATCCGCACCGCCTCGACGCGGCTCCCCACCTGCAGCTTGCGCAAGATGGCGGAGACATGAGTGCGGACGGTCACCGGAGCCACGAACAGCCGGTCGGCCATGTCGTTCGTAGTCGCTCCGGAGCGCATCATCTCGAGAATCTCCCATTCGCGCTCGGTGAGCTCGATCCGTCGGCCCCCCAGGGCTCGTCCCCGCCGATGCCGCTGCCGGAACTCCTCGACGAGCTTTGTGACGAGCGAGATGGGGAGCGCCGCCTCGCCCGTCAGGACGCGTCGCAGCTCGTCGGCCAGTTTCTCCGGTTCGAAGCCCTTCAACAGATAGCCGCGGGCCCCGGCTCTCAAGGCGTCGAAGAGGTCGGAGTCCTCAGCCGACACCGTCAGCATCACGATCGCAGTGCCCGTCAGCTGATCGTTGATGGCTGCCGCCGCGGCGATGCCTCCGCCCGGCATGTAGATGTCGAGCAGGCAGACATCGGGCCGATGTCGACCGGCCAGCCGCACCGCGCCGGCGGCGTCGCTCGCCTCGGCGCACACTTCGAAACCGGCTCGGGTGAGCGCCTCGCGCACGAGCTCCCGGGTCGGGGCGTGGTCGTCGGCGATGAGGACTCGCGCCGCGGTCATGGGAAGGTCACCTCGATCACGGTGCCCGTCTCGGTCGAAGAGGAGATCTCGAATGTGCCACCCACCGCAGCTGCCCGCTCCCTCATGCTGACGATACCAAACCCCGTCCCCCCGATTCGTGTCGGATCGACCGCAAAGCCGCGTCCGTTGTCGCCGATGGTGAGACGAATCAGCGCGTCGCGTCGGATGGCCACTTCGACTGCGGAGGCCATGCCGTGGCGGGCCGCATTCGACATGGCCTCGTAGACGATGCGCTGGGCGGCTTCCGACACTGCAGCCGATGCGGCGACGCTCGTCGCGGTATCGAGACGCAGCGAGAGGCCGAAGCGGTGGGCGGCATCCTGGGCGACTCTCTGCAGCGCCTCGGTCAGCGATTCCGCAGGAGATGACCGCAGCGCCGAGATGGCCAGCCGAGCTTCGAGCGACGCCCGCTGTGCCGCCGACGTGATCTTGGCGGCGGCGTCTCCCTTTTGGGGGAGCTGTGCCGCCAGCGATGAGATGTAGGCCAGCTCCTGGGCGATTCCGTCGTGGAAATCGCGTGCCATGCGCCGCCGCTCCTCGGACACCGCCGCCGCGGCGCGCGCCGACCAGTACGCACGGATCTCGCGAAGGGCGCCTCCTAGCAACACGACGAAGCTCGCCAGCCGGAGGAAGTCGCCGGTATAGATCCAGTTCGAGTAGAGCGACGGGAAGAGGAAATACTGCAAGCGCGCCAACGCGGCCAGCCCGGCGAACGTCGCCAGCCATCCATAGAGGTCGTCACCGGTGCGATCCAGCCGCTTCACGAACCCCACGGCGGCGGCCGCAAAGGTGACCAGCATCGTGATCTGGATTGTCAGGGCCAGCGGATGACCCACGATGAGCGGCCGACCCGAGTCGAGTGGCGAGAGCGCAGGATTGACTGCGACCGGCAGCGAGTCGCCCCACACGGCGACGGCAAGAGCGACCAGGGCGGTGATCGAGAGGACGGCGGCGGCGATAGCAACTCCCAACCCTCTGCGCCGGACCAGAGATCGAGCCGGCACCACGGCGGCGGCGAAGAATGCCGCCGCCGCCATCACGCGGCCCGCGGCCGGGGCCCATGACGAGAAGTGGGTCGCCGGGCTGTTGCCGACGGCGATGGGGATCGCCGACAAGAAGAAATTGGCGCTCGCAACCATCCCCAACGCAAAGACCAGGATCGCCAGGTCGAGCTGGGCCGCCTCCCGCACCCTTCCGTAGACGAGCAGCGCCAGGAGGGCGGCGATCATCGACACCGACGTGTCGCTGACGATGCGCAGCCCGACCACCTCGTAGGCGAAGCGCAGGGCGGGAACGAGTGCGATCGCGGTGGTGAATGCTCCGGCGACCAGCACGCCGGCCACCACGGTGGTGCGTTTGAAGACGAAGCTCATCCCAGACGGGGGCGCCGATTCCGGCGCCGGGCGGGCTGGCGCAACACACTCGTAGAGGCGGACTCAGCCAGCTGAGTACCGGAGGACCTTGCCTTGCGGCGGCGTCGGGCCGATTGCGCCGAACCGGCTGCCTCTAGATATTGGAGCCGTTGTCGAAAGCAGGCTCGGTCCGGAGTACCCCGCGCACCTTCATCTTGTCGACGATCTGGTCGGTGATCTTGTCCAGCTTCTCGGGCGGCACGCGGGGCGATAGCTTCTCGTTGAGCTTGGCTCGCGCCTCGTCCTCCGTGAGTCCCGTCCAGTTCTTCTTCTCTTGATGAGCTTGTAAATGCCGAATCCGACGGCAGCCAGCAATCCAAGCCGGAATAGCTTCTTCATCACTCCTCCAGGATGACCTTCCCGGCAAGACTACAGCGCCGGCCGAGGTTCAATCCGCGCCGCCGGGCGCGTCCTCGTCGCGCAAGCGAATCGTGCTGTCGCCGTGGGGCTTCAGACCGACCGCTCCGGCGTAGAAGGCCCGCACCCGATCCATGTCGGTGGAGACATCGCCGGTCAGCTCGAGCGGATCGCTGAGGGTCACCACCTTCTTCGGGGCTTCGATCTTGGCCATGACGAGGGGCACGCCGGCGGCGACCGCGATGCGATAGAAACCGCTTCGCCAATAGGGCTCGGCCGATCGAGTCCCCTCGGGCGCAATCACCAGCGCCAGCTCATCGGCAGCGTCAAACGCGTCGACCATCTGCTCCACGACGCCCTGGGGAGAACTGCGATCGACCGGGATGATGCCCAGCCTTCGCATCAAACCACCGAACGGCCCCTGTACCAGAGTGTGCTTGCCGATCGCTTTCGCCTTCATGTCGAAATGCGAGGCAACGGCGAGAAACACCACGAAGTCCCAGTTGGTCGTGTGGGGGGCGCCGATGGCGACGAACTTCGGTACGTTCGGCTTGGTACCGGCATAACGCCATCCCGCTAGGCGGAACCACAGACGGGCGAGCCATCTCATGGGGCAATGGTCGCCGGAGTATCGGCGCAGCGCAATCGAGCTCAGTCGCTGTCTACCGTGGCCGGTTCCCTGACCACGACGGGGAGTGATGGGTTCGGCTTGGTGGCCGGAAGGGCCAACGTGAAGGCTGCCTCGTGGCCATCGTGGGCGTACCAAATCTCACCGTCCATTGCCTGTGCCAGCTGGCGAGAGATCGTGAGACCCAGACCCACCGAAGCGGTGACTCCAGACGCGTTGTGGGCACGCTCGAAGGCCTCGAAGATGTTGCGACTCGTATCCAGGTCGAGCGGCTCACCATTGTCTCTGACGCTGATGTAGGCCATACCTTCGATGACTTCACCCACTATCCGCACTTTGGACCCTCCGTAGCGGGCCGCATTGGTCAACAAGTTGCGCAGGATTTGGCGCAGCCGCGTGCTGTCCGCCCACACGAGGAGCCCTTCGAGATCATGAGTGATTCGCTGCATGCCGAGCTCCTCCAGCAGCCGCTTGGCGAGGAGGCCAACGTCGACTTCAGTGCATAGCACGGCCACATCGTTGAAGTCGGCGCGAGCTTTGACGAGCAGATCGTCGAGGATGTTGGCGACGTCGACGCTCTGCGAGCGGATCATCTCGAGAAGCTCCCGTCGCTCATCTTCCTCGAAGTCCTCGGGACGCTCCAGCAACTCATCGGCAAAGCCCACGACGGATGCCATCGGCGTTCGCAGCTCATGGCTCACGGAGGCGATCAGCTGCTCGCGACGCGCCATCTGCCTCTCCAGCTCAGTCTCCGCTTCCCGTCGATCTTCGACGTCGACCGCGGTCAACACGACGTGGGCATTGTCGAAGCCGGTCTCTGTGCGGCGACGCGCGGTGTGCAGGATGAGTGCCCGCGCTTCACCGAGCTTGTTGGTCACCACCGCTTGCGTCGAGGCAGTCTCAGCCCCGGCCCACATCTCGAGCAGGTGGGCCTGCATGGTGAGGGCGACGCTCGGGGAAGAGATCAGGGCCGTGCTGGTACGTACCGATTCGATATTGTGGTCGACGCCGAGCATCGTCGCCATCGTCTCGTTGAGGTTGATCACATCGCACTGGCCTACGAGCTCATAGGTCCGCTCCGGGTGCTCCGCCAACCACTCGCGCACGTCGATCCTCGCGTCCTGGAGTATCCGGAAGTGACCCGCAACCCGAGTCAGGTCCAGCTCCATGATGCCGATGGCGGATAGCTCGAGGAGGCTTGCGTAGCGGTTCTGTCTGTCTTTCAGCGTGCTGTGGATGATCCGCATCAGAACTCCGCCGGCCACGAACGCGAAGGCGGCCTTCAGCGATTCGATGGTGATCATCAGCCAACCGAGACCCAACCAGACCAGGGGTAGGGCGACCGCGACCAGCAGGAACAACGACCACCCGATGATGATCATCAGCGGCTTGCGGTCGGTGAACAACACCGCGCTCAATGCAATGACGACAACGATGACGAGCTCCGCCCGACCGGCGATCGCGGGATCGACCCCCTCCTGCAGCGCGACAACCGTCGCGGCACTGGTGGCCAGCGCCACGATGCCCAACAGCCAAGATGAGCGGCGACGCGGCTTGTAGGCCAACCGGCGCGCCTGCAGCATGATCAAGAACAGCAGCCCGGCCGTGCCGGCGGACAGCATTGGAGCCTCGCCCCACAGGCCGGCAACAGCCAGCGCCAGAATTGGCCAAGAGAATACGAACACCACGTAGGCGATCTTCGAAGATGCCAGGTGTTCGTCTTGGGGATACCTCTCCGCAATCCGCGGAGAAAGGGGCGCGAGCGCAGAGAAGATCAACGGGTGCGAATCTGCACCTTGTCCTTTCCTCGCACGTGTTCCCCGCCGCATGCCTCTAATGAATCGGCCGAGCGGCCATGCAAATTAACTACTTGTGCGGTTCGTACGGCCTCGGGCGGGCGGTCCGCCAGGAATTGGATCAAGCTCGATCGGCAGACGGACCCGAAACACGGTAGCGCCCGGCTGGGAGCGCACGTCGACGGTGCCGCGATGGTCGTTCACGACGATGCTGTAGACGGTGTTCAGCCCGATGCCCGTCCCTGTCCCTGGTTCCTTGGTGGTGAAGAAGGCTTCGAAGATGTGGCCGACAATCTCGTCGGGGATGCCGTCACCGTTGTCCTCGACTTCGACCACGACGTGGTCGTCGTTCCGGTAGGCGCGCAGCGTGATCTCCGGCGGGCCGTTAGCGGCAGCTCTCGCTGCAAAAGCCGCGTTGTCTATCAGGTTGGTCCACACCTGGTTGAGCTGGCTGCCGAACGCTGTGATCAGCGGCAGGCCGGCCTCGTACTCGCGATGGATCTCGATGCCGTCGGTCTTCGACTTCAGAATCAGCAGCGTGTCTTCCAGGCCACGCACCACGTCGGTCAGCTGGATCGGCGCCTGATCGAGAAACGAGTACGACTTCAGTGCGGCCACGAGCGCCGACAAGCGTTTGGCCCCTTCTTGGATCTCTGCGATCAGCATTCCGACCTCTGCCCGGGCCGCGATCGCCTCGAACAGCTCCCCCGCGTGGCCTGACTGAACCGTCTCCAGGTCATCGACGTTGAGCCCGGCGGCCACGAGTGCCGGGGCCAGCTCCCAGGGGTTGGCCACGCCGAGCTTCTCCAAGACGGCCTCGACGGCCTCTTCTCGATCAGCTCGGTCGAGGGCGGACAACACCGGGGGCTCCCGCACGAAACTGCCCAGGTCGACCGCGTCGGTCACGTTGCGCAGCCTCGCTTCGAGCCGACTGAGGGCGGGTCGCAGCTGCTCGGCGCCACGCGCCACCGCGGACGCAGGGTTGTTCATCTCATGTGCCAAACCAGCTGTGAGGACGCCGAGTTGCGCCATCCGCTCGGATTGGCGGACCCGCAACTCGAGTTCCCGCCACCTCTCGACGAATACGTCGAACAGTGCCCGCATCGCCGGAGCCGACGTGTCGATGATCTCGTTGAAGGTGGCATGCGGGATGACCACCAGAGTCACGTCGGTCAATGCCCGGGCGGTGGCGTTGCGTGGCTCGTTGGTGAGCAGCGCCATCTCACCTACCACCACGCCCACCCCCGAGAGGGCAAGCCGTGCCTCCCTATCATCTTGGTGCTTGAGGATCTCGACCTGCCCGGAGGCCACTATGTAGGCGTCGTCGGCGGAGTCGCCCTCGTTGAAGAGCACCTCCCCGGGGCGAAGCTGCCTCTCCCCGAGACACTCCTGCAATCTGGCGATGTCATCTTCGGGGAGGCCGGCGAACAACTCGATCGAGGTCAGATCGAAAGCGGTCATTGCCCAGCCGAGACTACCGGCAGCGGGACCGCTTGATTCGGCGTTTGCCGGAACGAAAGCGTGACGGCAGATTGCTAGCGGTGGCCGCGGCCCGACTGGCGAGCGCTTGCCGTCACCGCCAGGCCACCGAGCAGCAGGAGCATGATCCCGATCCAGGCGAGGTGGGCGACGCTGATACCCGTGAGCGGTAGCAGCGTGATCTGGAACATCACGGTGAATTCGCTGCAGGCCGCCGGGTCCTGGTCGTCGCAGGCCCGGAAGGTGACCGGATAGGTGCCTTCCGCCGTGGCCTCGCCGGAGAATGATCCATCGGCATTGAGGGTGATTCCCGCGGGCAAAGGACCGGCCATGATCACGACTGAGTGGTTGTGGCCCTCGGGATCTACGATCGGCAGCATCCCCGGCTTGGCCCCAATCGCCACCGCCACACTGTCGTCTCCGATGTACTCGGGCGGATCGTTGCCTTCGTCCACCGTCACCATCACAGCGGCAGTGTCACATAGTGGGGTCGGCGCCGTGGTGTCGCAGATTTGGTAGGTGAGGGTGTCGGGTCCGCTGTAGTTGGGGTTGGGGGTGTAGGTGATGGCGCCGGTTGTTGGGTCGACGGTGGCGGTGCCGTTGCTGGGTGGGGTGACGATGGTGACGGTGGTGGGGTCGAG
>JBFIXI010000109.1:0-8502 GCA_041605955.1 Acidimicrobiia bacterium | reverse complement strand
GGGCGAGGTCCCCGACCAGATGTCGGCGGACGACTTCGCCGCGGTCGTCGAGCGGACCGTCTTCGAGTTCAAGGAGGGCGACATCGTCGCCGGCCACGTGGTTCGGGTCGATCCCGACGAGGTGCTCGTCGACATCGGCTACAAGTCCGAGGGCGTCATCCCGGCGCCGGAGCTGTCGATTCGCAACAACGCCCATCCCGCGGAGGTCGTGTCAGTAGGCGAGCCGATCGAGGCGCTGGTACTCCAGATGGAGGACGACAACGGGCGCCTCGTGCTCTCCAAGAAGCGGGCGCAATACGAGCGCGCCTGGGGCCGCATCGAGCGCGTGATGAACGAAGGGGGCACGGTCACCGGCCCTGTGATCGAAGTGGTCAAGGGCGGTCTCATCGTCGACATCGGCCTACGCGGCTTCCTGCCGGCGTCGCTCGTCGACCTCCGCCGCGTGCGTGACTTGTCGCCCTACGTCGGCGAGACCATCGAAGCCAAAGTCATCGAGCTGGACAAGAACCGCAACAACGTGGTGCTGTCCCGGCGAGCATTCCTGGAAGAGGCGCAGGCCGAGCAGCGCCAAGAGTTCCTGTCGGATCTGAAGCCGGGCGACGTTCGGGAGGGCGTGGTCTCGTCGGTGGTGAACTTCGGAGCATTCGTGGACCTCGGCGGAATGGACGGGCTGGTGCATGTCTCTGAGCTTTCGTGGCAACACGTGAGCCATCCCGGCGAGGTGGTAACTGTTGGCGACAAGGTCCAAGTCCGGGTCCTCGAAGTCGATCGGGAGCGGGAGCGCATCTCGCTTTCGATCCGCCAAACTCGAGAAGATCCGTGGGACCAGTTCGCCCGCGAGATCCAGACCGGCGCCATCATCGACGGCAAGGTCACCAAGACCGTGCCGTTCGGCGCGTTCGTCTCTGTGGGCGAGGGAGTCGAGGGACTAGTCCACGTCTCGGAAATCGCCATGCATCACGTCGAGAGTCCCGAATTGGAACTTTCCATCGGTCAACAAGTCCGGGTAAAGGTGACCGAGGTCGATGCCGACAGACGTCGAGTGAGCCTGTCAATCAAACAGGCGCTTCCCGAGTGGGAGGAACGCTCGACATGGAGCGACAAGCCAAAAGAGAGCCGTCCCAAACGACGGGAGTTCACGCGTGAAGAAGACGCGACTCCAGAACCGTCGTTCAGTGCCGATTCATCTCTCGAGGCCATTCTCCAAGAGCTCAAGGAGCGCGGTATCGGCCGCAGCTGAGCCGTCTCTGTTCCTTGACTTTCGGAAGGCGGCTGCCAGGCTAAACCAACGCTCCCGGGTCATCCCGGCCCGTATGTCGTGTGGTGCGCGTGTAACTGTTACCGGAAGGGCCAACTAAACAATGGGCAAGCGTTCGATCGTACTTTTTGTCGCCTTGGGTCTCGCTGTTGTGTCGGCGTTCGCCGTCTGGCAGTACCTGTCCTCGATCGAGGACAACGTGCGGGCGGACATCCAAGAGGTTCAGGTTTATCGGGCCACCGAGTTCATCGATACCGGCACCGAGGGCTCCACGGCTCGGGCGTTCATCTCTGAGTCGCGAGCCCTTGCCGAAGCGGTGGCCTTCGACGGCTCCCGCATCCTCTGCACCGGCCCGGTGGTGCGTGACGGCAGCGAGGATCTCACCATCTGCGACGGCCTGCCGGCCGATCTCAACGCGCTGCTGGACTCCAAAGTCGCCTCCGGCCCGATCTCAAAGGGCCAGCTGATCACCGCCGACATGTTCGTCTCGCCCGCCGAGTTGAACACCGTGAGCCTGTCGGAAGCGATCCCGCCGAACAAAGTTGCGATCTCGATCCGCCCCGAGGACGATGCGGTCAGCGGCGGTTTCATCCGCCCCGGCGACCGGGTCAACATCTTGGCGTCGGCCGACGTTCAGCTGAATCAGTTCCTCAACGTGTTGCGTGATCCAGAGCTGCGGGCCTTGATTCTCGGTCCGGGCGATCCGGCGGCCACGACGACGACTACGATTCCTGGTACCAATAACGAAGAACCGGATCCGTTGGCGGCTCTAGCCGACACATTCCCGTCGTCGATTCAGTTCACCCAGACGGTGCTGCAGGACATCGAGGTTCTAGCCGTCGGCCCCGACAACACCCTGCAGGGCCTCGGCACGGGCTTGACGCCGCAAGCTGGACAGATCATCGTGCTCAACGTAACGCCGGAACAGGCTGAGAAGATCGAGTTTGCCAGGAACTACACAACCGTTGCATTGTCGCTGTTGCCCAAGGACAGCACTTACACTCCATTCGAAGCCAATGGTGTGGTTGTGGACGACTTGTTCACTCTCCTCGATCGAATCGAAGAGCAGGTGGCGCAGTTGGGAGAGGCGCTAGGTGGCTGAGGGAACGTATTCGATACTCCTAGTCGATACCGATGAGGACTTCGTCGCTGATGCCAAAACGCTTCTCGACGGCAACAAGGTCTACTCCGCTAGGAACGTAACCGACGCCCAACGTCGGCTCGTGGAGGAAGGCATCGACGTCGCGATCGTCGGACCGGCCTTCGCCCACGAGGCCGGGGTGGCGGAGATGGCGCTGATGTTCGATGTCCGGCCCAGCCTGCCGCTGGTGCTCGTCACGGACGCCTTGAACACCGAAGTGCTCAAGGCAGCGCTTCGCACCGGTTTCAAGGATGTGATCGAGGCTCCGCTGACCCTGCGCAAGGTCGAGGAGGCGTTCGGATTGCTCGACCAGCTGGCCAAGCGGGAAGACCCGACGATCCAGCGGAAGCGGCGCATCGGCAAGGTGGTCACGATCATGTCGCCCAAAGGTGGTGCTGGCAAGACCATGACCACGGTGAACACGGCGCTGAGCCTCACCGAATGGGGCGATCCGTCGCGAGTAGTCATCGTCGACGCCGACCTGCAGTTCGGCGATGTCTGCATCTCGCTGCAGGTCGATCCGAAACACACGATTGTCGACGCCGCCCGGGACGTCGACAAGCTAGACGAGCCGCTCCTAGAGAGTCTGCTGGCCCGTCACTCCTCGGGAATGCGAGTGTTGTCTGCGCCGCTCGAGCCCAGTCTGGCCGACGAGGTCTCTACCCAGGTCGTGGTCAAGACAATCGGCATGCTGAAGCGTATGTTCGACTACATCATCATCGACACCGCCCCCTTCCTCGATGAACCGGTCCTGTCCATCTTGGAGCGCTCCGACGTGGTGCTCCTGGTCGTCGACATGGACCTTCCCAGCGTGAAGAACGCCAAGCTGGCCCTCGATACGCTGCGCCTCATCAAGTTCCCGTTCGAGAAGATCAAGCTGGTGCTGAACCGGGTCAACTCGAAGGCTCGTCTCGATATCGATGAGCTGGAGCGCAGCCTTGGCCTCGAGGTCCAAGCGGCAGTATCTTCAGACAAGCTGGTGCCGCGAGCGGTGAACGAAGGCGAGCCTGTGGTGTCGCTCTACCCGCGGTCGCGGGTGGCGCGTGACCTCAGGTCCGTTGCCCGCTTGGTTGTCGATGGAGAAATCACGGAACCAACCACTGAAGAGGAAGAGCGCGGGCGCCGATGGTTCCGGTAGGGCCGAGTGCCTGACATATTCATTTGTTCTTATAGACAGATAGGGGAACAGGCAGAATGAGCCTCGCGGATCGGGTCAAAGCAGCGAAGGCAACCGACGTCACCTCGGATGGCCATCGCGAGGAGATGCGCCAGGACTTGCGGCGCAAGCTCCACTACAAGGTGGTCGAGGGCCTCGGACCAACGCTCTACGACCGTCAGATGACAGACGCCGAGCTGAAGCTGCGCGTAATGGAGATGCTCGAGTGGGCGCTCGACCAGGAAGAGTCGGTTCCCCTGTCGCGCGCCGACCGCTTGCAGATGCTGCAGGAGATTGCCGACGACGTCCTTGGATACGGCCCCATCGATCCCTATCTGTCCGATGCCGACGTGACCGAGGTCATGGTCAATGGGCCGCACAGCGTTTGGATCGAGCGCTCTGGCCGAATCAGCCAGACGGACACGCGTTTCGTTGACGCCACCCATCTGGAGCGCATCATCGAGAAGATCGTCGGCCAGGTCGGACGTCGCATCGACGAGTCGACTCCTATGGTCGATGCCCGACTACCCGACGGCTCCCGTGTCAATGCAGTCATCCATCCGCTCGCCATCGGCGGGCCTTTCCTGACCATTCGTAAGTTCGCCGTAGACCCGTTCACCGCCGAGGATCTCGTCAACATGGGCTCGATGACCCAGCAGGTCTCCGGGCTGTTGCGGCGTTGTGTGCAGGGACGGCTGAACATCATCGTCTCCGGCTCCACCGGCTCCGGCAAGACGACGTTGCTGAACGTGCTGTCGAGCTTCATCCCTGACAAAGAGCGGATTCTCACGATCGAGGACGCGGCCGAGCTTCGGCTGAACCAGCGCCACGTCCTCAGCTTGGAAGCCCGCCCCGCCAACCTCGAAGGCAAGGGGCAGGTGACGATCCGCGACCTAGTACGAAACTCACTGCGTATGCGGCCGGATCGGATCGTCGTGGGTGAGGTTCGTGACGGTGCTGCGCTGGACATGCTCCAGGCGATGAACACTGGTCACGACGGATCGCTGACGACGATCCACTCCAACTCGCCGCGGGACACACTGGCTCGCGTAGAGACAATGGTCTTGATGGCCGGCATGGACCTTCCCGTGCGGGCCATTCGCGAGCAGGTGTCGTCGGCCATCGACGTGATCGTGCACCTGCATCGGCTGCGTGACGGCTCCCGTCGGGTCACCCACGTGACCGAGGTGGTCGGCATGGAGGGCGACATCATCACCACGCAGGACATCATGCTGTTCGACTACGGCATGGGCATCGACGAAGAAGGCAAGTACCTCGGGCGCCTCAAGGCGACCGGCATCCGTCCCTCGTTCTCGGATCACCTCGAGAACTACGGTATTCATTTGCCGGCCGAGCTGTTCGCGCCCGAGCCCTTCGCAGGGCGGTAATGGTGCGACGCTTCCTCATCGCTCTTGGCGGCGCGGTAGGCATGCTCCTTGGTGGAGCCTCGCCGGCGCTTGCTCAAGCCGGCGGTAGCGGCGGTACCGACACCTTGGTGCTCATCGGAGCCATTGCCGGGGGTCTCGCGTTCGGCCTGTTTATCGCCATCTTGTTCGGCCCCAACCGCGGCCTGGAACGCGACTTGACCGGGCGCCTCGGTGTCTACGCCGACATGGGCGACCAGGATCTGGGATTCTTCGGCAAGATTCCCATACTCCGCCGCTTTGCCCGCCAAGCCGAGACCATGGCCCGCGAACGTGGGGTCTTCAGCATGATCGAGACTGCGCTGGAGCAAGCCAACGTGCCGCTGCGGCCCGGCGAAGCGATCACGATTGCCATAGGGATCGCACTGGCGCTTGGCGCGCTGGTCCTCGTCGTGACCGGCAACATCCTCACCACGCTGATCCTTGCAGTCGTCGTCCTCGGGCTGGCAGGTGCTGCGGTACAGACCGTCGCCTCCCGGGAGCGGGCCAGGTTCGAGGATCAGCTCCCCGACACGCTGAACCTGATCTCGACTTCGCTGCGGGCCGGCTACTCGCTGCTGCAGGCGGTGGAAGCGGTGGCTTCCGAAGCATCGGATCCGACCGGCCGCGAGTTCACCCGTGCCATCACCGAAACCCGGCTGGGGCGCTCGCCGGTCGACGCCCTCAAGGACGTCGCCGACCGCATGGAATCGAAAGACTTCGACTGGGCGGTGCTCGCCATCAACATCCAGCGTGAAGTCGGCGGTAACTTGGCGGAGGTGCTGCAAACTGCCGCCGAAACGATGGTGGAGCGCAACCGGCTGCGTCGGGAGATGAAAGCGCTCACTGCGGAGGGCCGCATCTCAGCGCTCGTCTTGGGGGCACTGCCCGTATTCCTGTTCGTCTTCCTCTATTTCACCAACCGTGAGTACCTAGAACCGCTGCTGAGCACATTCCCAGGCATCCTGGCCCTCAGTGGGGCCGGCGTTGCGCTGTTGATAGGTGTCCAGTGGCTCCGCAAGATCGTTTCGGTGGACATCTGATGGATTCACTTCTTCTCGCCGTTGTGGCGGTAGGCGTCTCGGTCCTGGCGCTCGCCATCTACGTGGGCCTCGGTGTCGTTCGATCAGGGGAGCGGTCGGGAAGCCGACTTGCCTCGTTACAGAGTCGCGAGGAGCTCCTCGAGACGAACTTCAGCGAGCGAGCGGTGGCGCCGCTGGTCGGGAAAGTCGGCAACTTCCTGATGCGTTTCACGCCGATGGGTTGGGCCCAGCGCGCCGAGAAGCGCCTTGCCGTGGCAGGGTGGTACCCGCGCATCGATGCGAACTCCTGGGCCGCCATTCGGGTTGTCGCCGTCGTCGTGTTGCTGCTCCTCTGGGTGGCCATTCAAGGATTGATCCCGTCCGGGCAGCGGTTCCTCGTCCTCGGACTGTTCGCCGTGGCCGGTTTCCTCGGCCCCGAGTCGATTCTCAATCGGAAGAATGAAGAGCGCCGCGAGCAGATTGCCCGCGACCTTCCCGACGTGATCGACCTGTTGGTCATCTCGGTCGAGGCAGGTCTGGGCTTCGAGGCCGCCCTCGGCCGGGTGGTCCAGAACGTGCCGGGAGAGTTGAGCAACGAGTTCTCGCGGATGTTGCAGGAGACTCGGGTTGGCGTCAGCCGGACGGAAGCGATGAAGGCGCTGGCCGAGCGCACCGATGTCGACGAGCTGAACTCATTCATTCTCTCGATCAATCAAGCCGACCAATTCGGTGTGTCGGTGGCGCGCATGCTGCGGGTGCAGGCGGAGGAGATCCGTGTCAGGCGCCGGCAGAAGATCCAGGAGCGGGCATTCTCGGCTCCGGTCAAGATGACGTTCCCGCTGGTGCTGTGCATCTTCCCGGGTATCTTCGTGGTGCTGCTGGCTCCGGCTGCGATGCAGATCGTCGACAGCCTCAGCAGCCTCTAGCCATCCGGCGATCGGGGTCAGCCCGTGGCGCGGCTCACCGGCTTGCGGCTGAGCATCCGGCATCTCTTCATTGCCGTGCCGATTGCCGCGCTGGCGTGGGCGGCTACCACGCCCTTCCGGGACAACTCGTTCTTGTGGCACGTCAGGGCCGGCACTATCCAACTGGATCGTGGCCGGGTGCTCACCGCGGATCCTTTCACGCTCGAGTTCGCCGGTAAGGAGTGGCGGACCCAGTCGTGGCTCGCCGATCTGTTGTACGGGGCGTTAGAGCGGGTGAGCGGGGGACTTCGCTGGGTTCCGTTCTATGTCTTCGCGGTGGTTGCGCTGACAGTCGGGCTCGTCCTGTTGGTGACGTATCGACGCAGCGAGCATCTGGGCGTGACGGCTGGCGCCGCCATCGTGTTGTGCTGGCAGGCCGTGCCCTTCGCCAATGCCCGACCCGTCGTGTTCAGTTATCTATTGCTGGCGGCTACTGCGGCGGCCGTGCACAGTAGGCGGGCCGACTGGTCGATTCCCGCCCTCGTATGGCTGTGGGCGACTCTCCATGGCTCGTTCGTGCTCGGTGTCGGCCTCGTCGTGCTCGAAGCGGTGCGGACTCGCTCGCGGCGCCTCTTCGAGCTGGCCGTCCTAGCAGCAGGGCTCGCTACATTGACTGCCCACGGCATTGGTGTCTGGCAGGTTCTGCTCACCTTTGCCGGCAATCGAGGTGCCCTCGAGATGATCCGCGAATGGCAGCCGCCCGACTACTCGAACCCCTTCATGTTCCCCTATGCGCTGCTGATTCTGGGCGCGGTCTACGCGGCGGCTCGCCAGCGCATTCAACGAAGCTCGCTCATCGTCTTGTTGCCGTTCCTTTTCTTCGGAATGCTGGCAGTCCGCAACCTGTACCCGGCCTTCATCGTGGCGCTGCCTTACGTCGCTGCGGGCTTCACTCCCCGGAAAGCGGAAGTGAGGCGCACCGAGTCACCTGTCGTGGTGGGCGCAGTCGGTAGCGTCATCGTGGCGGTTGCCGTGATCGGACTGGCTCGTCCGGTCGTGCTGTCGGAAGCGCACTTCCCGCCGCAAACGGCGCTGGCTGCGTTGGAGGCAGGGCCACTGTTCCACGGCATCGGTGCCGGCGGCTATCTGATCTACGCCCAATGGCCTGATCGACAAGTGCTGGTCGATGACCGTGCCGAGCTGTTCGGCGAAGCGGGCTTCGAGCGCTACTTGGAGATGGCCGACGCCAAGGGTTGGGAAGCCAGCTTTGCGGAGCTGAACATTCATCAGGCGTTGCTGGATCCCGAGTGGCCACTACAGGCAGCGCTGGAGCGGGCCGGATGGGTGGAGACATATCGCGATGAGCACTTCGTCGTGGCCCGTGCCCCGTGAGGGGTGGGCACACGACCCGCAATAGCTCGAGGGCGCCCTGGCGGGCGCCCTCGCAGCTTTCTGGTCGTCAGCTCGTCCTACGGGAGCTGGTTGCCGACGCTGTTGAACTCGTCCGATACCTGGTTGCCCAGGAAGCGGATGGCGACCAACGCCACGATGGCGATCAGTGCGACGAGCAGTGCGTACTCGACGAGGCTGGCGCCCTCTTCGTCGGCAATGAAGCGG
>JBFIXI010000108.1:0-8890 GCA_041605955.1 Acidimicrobiia bacterium | reverse complement strand
TCGACGACGCCGCTGCAACCCTGTACGCAGTCGCCCATTTCGACACGTGGCGCGAACTCGTAATCGAACTCGACTGGACCGACGGCCTCTACATCGAATCGATGACCCGCCTCCTCCGCAGGGCCCTCCTGCGACGCTGATCCGATCAAACGCTCAGGCCAGGGAACTCCGCCCCACACGAGTGGTCGGACCGCCCATATCGCCAAGTATCGGACCCGAACGAGCACATCACGAAACCACCCATATCCTCACTGTTGTGCTCGCTACCAGGAGGCCAGCGGACCGCGGCACGTGGCCGCGCGATCTTGGCGGCCGGCCACCGCTCCTCACGTGAGCGCAAGTCCGAGCCACCTGCCGGTTCCCGGACGCCTTCTGGGCCTCCGAACGGCTCTGCTGGCCGTCATTCTGGGCGGCTCCTCCGAGCATCAGGTCCCGCCGGCCGTCGTTTGTCCGGAGCCGCCCGCCTGACCCGATCCTCAGCAGTTGGCCGACGGTAGCTCAGAGTCAGGGTACTCGGACCCTGGTGGAGGGTGCCTGCAGGTGTTTCACTCTCCGAAAGAAGCCCTCTTGGAGGCTCTCCATGAGATCTCCTGCCGTTCGGCACCCCTTGATGGTCCAGGTACTGGCCGCGGCAGCCGCTCTCATCTTGGCAGCAGTGGCGTCGAGCGCGTGCGGAGGCGGCACCACTTCAACCGACGGCTCAGAATCAACGAGTACGGCGCCCGCTTCGCCGGAAAGAGGGCCGGACACCAGCGTTCGGAGCGACGAAGCATGGGCTCTCTATGAGCAAGCATCCTCGCTTGCGGAGTCGGGTGATCTCGACGAGGGTCTTGCCACTTACGAGGAGCTGATCGCGCAATTCAGATACAGCGACGAGCCTCAGACCATACGGGCAGTCGCATCTGCGATGGCCGACCGTGCACTTGTGCTCGGAACTCTGCACGGACCCGAGGACGGTATAGCTGCGTACCAGGAGGCGCTCCCCTGGTTCACGGATCGGCCAGAAGCTGACGTCGCAGTTGCGTTCGCTCTCGCGATGTTCAACCAAGCCGTTGACCTCGCCGAGCTAGGGAGAGACGAGGACGCGATCGCTGCATACGACGAGATACTCGACCGCTTCTCGACGAGCACGGAACCACAGCTGCTGGAGAGAGTTGCCAAGGCTATGGTCAACCGCGGCCTTGCCCTCAGACGACTTGGCTCTTCGGCGGAAGCTCTGGCTGCGAATTCTGAGGTCATCGATCGATTCGCGGAGCGCTCCGAAACCGAGATCCTAGAGCAGGTCGCGGGGGCGATGTTGAACCAAGGAGCTGTGCTTGGCCAGGATCTTGGGAAGCTCGAAGACGAGCTCGCCATCTACAACGAGCTCATTGATCGCTTTGCAGCCGCCAGCGATTTCGAAATCCTCCATATCGTTGTGTCGGCGATGGTTAATCGCGTGCTGGTGCTTGGGGATCTCGGCAGGTTCGAAGATGCCCTGGAGGCTGCCGAGCAGACAGTCGCTCAGTTTGAGGAGCACACGGAGCCCGAGATCCGCGTGCAAGTCGCGAAAGCCATGCTATTCCAAGCAGGCGCACTGAAGGAGTTAGAGCAGTTCGAACAGAGCGTCGTAGTTCTCGACGAGTTGATCCGTCGCTACTCCAATGACACCGCCTCCGGTATCACTGAGGTGGTCGACTTTGCGGCTGGTCTCAGGGATCAGCTCGTAGAGCGCTAAGCGGGCCTCAGGCGCCGAGTCTCGGCCGGATTCGAGGCTCTACGCGATGAAGTGGGGAGTGGGGTGGTGTTGATAATCCTGCGGTGAGGTCAGGGGCCTCGCCATCCTTCGGGCTGTTCAACGGCTCGAAACGATGGGAGACCCCTGATGAGCGTTCACGGTATCGGCTTGGCGGAGGCGCTGCTCGGCTTGGACGGGTTCCGGGTGCTGGCGGTTACCGAGGACGACCTCGAGGTGGTCGTTCGGGTCGAGACGACCGCTGAGGTGACCAGCTGTGCGGGGTGTGGGCAGCGGGCCGAAGCTCAGGATCGGGTGGATCGCCACATCCGGGATCTGCCGTGTTTCGGGCGTCCCAGTCGGTTGGTGTGGGCCAAGCGGCGGTGGCGGTGCCGCCGCAGCTCGTGCCCGGCGAAGACCTGGACCGAGACCTCTACGGCGGTGTCACCGCGGACGGTGTTGACCCGGCGGGCCGGCTGGGAGATGTGCCGCCAGGTGGGTGCCAACGCCCGGCCGGTGGCGCAGCTGGCCCGGGAGTTCGGGGTGGAGTGGTGGACGGTGATGAACGCGGTGACCGAACACGGCACCCCGCTGGTCGAGGACCCGGCCCGAGTGGGGACGGTGACGATGTTGGGGTTGGACGAGACGTCGTTCCTGAAAGCGAACCGGGCCCACCCCACCGAGTATGTGACCGGGTTCGTCGACCTGGAGCGGCGGATCATGATCGACCTGGTGAAAGGCAACGACGCCGCAGACGTCAAGGACTGGCTGGCGGATCGGGACCCTGCATGGCGTCAGGCGGTCGAAACGGTAGCGATCGACCTGGCCGAGTCGTACCGGGCCGGCCTGTCGCCGCTGCTGGATCACGCCACCAGGGTGGCGGATCCGTTTCACGTCGTGCGGGTCGCCAACCGCTGCCTCGACCAGGTGCGGCGCCGGGTCCAGAACGAGACCCTCGGGCATCGGGGCCGCAAAGACGACCCGCTGTACCGGATCCGCAAGCTGCTGCTGAAGGGATCGGAGCGGCTCGACGAGCGAGGCTCGGACCGGATGCTGCTGGGGCTGCGGGTCGGAGACCCAGCAGATGAGGTGCTCGGCGCCTGGTTGGCCAAAGAATCTGTCCGTGACATCTACCTCGCCGACCGACCCGATGAGGCCGCCCTGCTCATCGACAAAGCCATCATCGGCTGCCTCGCCGACGACGTCGACGAGATCCAAACCCTGGGCCGCACCCTGGGACGGTGGCGCACCGAGATCCTCGCCCACCACACCACCGGCGCCTCCAATGGACCCACCGAAGGACTCAACCTCCTGGTCAAGAAAGTGAAGCGCTGCGGCCACGGCTTCAAACGATTCCAGCACTACCGGCTCAGAGTGCTCCTCCACACCGGCGGCATCAACTGGAACCGGCTCCCCACACCCCACATCCGAGCCCGTGCTCCCCACTCAAACGCGTAGAGCCGGATTCGACCTCGCCACCAGCCGCCCGCACCCGACGAGATGACCAGAGGCATACGCGACCGGCCGCGGTCCGCGGCCGCATCGGGATGCGACATGGTCGATAATCGTGGAAGTCGATCAGCCTTCGAGGTCGTCGTAGGTAACCGTGAAGCTCTCCGTGAAGTACGACCTCGCGAGCCTGTCGAGGAAACCGCTGGAGGCCATCTCGGCGAGCGCCGCATTGACGGGAGCGACGAGGTCGCTGTCGAGTGGGAAGATGAACCCGAGCGGGTCGGTCCGCAGCGCGCCGTCTACCAACTTAACCTGATCGGCGTCTTCGCCGAGGTAGCCGAGCCCGGCCGTGTCGTCGATGATCACTGCGTCCACGTCGCCTCCGGTCAGAGCCTGCACCGCGAGGCCGAGCTGGTTGAACCCCTTGACCCGGCGAGTTCCCACCAGCTCTTCGGCTAGCTCGAAGTTGGTATTGCCGACCTGTGTGCCGACCAGGGCGTCGCTGTTGATCACGTCGTCGGCCGTTGCGTAGCGGTCATCGTCGAGCTTGATCATGAACTTCTGCTCCACCGCCATGTAGGCGTTGGAGAACGCCATACGCTGCTTGCGCTCGTCGGTAATCGAGATACCGTCGGCGCCGGCGTCGAGATGCCCGTTGGCGACCTGGTCCAGGATCATGGGCCACCCGACCTCGACGAACTCGGCTTCGCAGTTCAGTAGCCGGCAGATCTCCCGCCAGGCGTCGTAGTCCCAACCCTGGCCCTCTGACTCACCAGGCAGGATGTAGTTGAACGGCAGGTAGGCGTTCTCGACGCCGACCGTGACAGTGCGCCCCCCCAAGTCCGCCACCTTGTTGTCCATCTCCTGGCTGATGCTTTCGGCGAAGCTGCTGAGGTAGTTCAAGTCGCTGCCACCGCGTGCGTCGGCGGCGTCGAGCGCTGCATCGAGTTGGGCCTCACTGAACTCCGTACTCGACACCCCTACAAAGCCGGAACGGGTGAGAACAATCACTGTTCCCTCGCCGACGCCGTCCAGCACCGCATCGGCAAAATCGATTGCGCCCTCCGCTGGGTCTTCGTCCAAGATGACGATCATCAACTGCGTTCCTTCAGCAGCAGCGGTCGTTACGAGCGAGCTGAGGCCGCTCTCATCGATGGCTCGGGCGCCCGGTTGAACGTAGTAGCCGCGTAGAGAAATGTCCGCAAGCACGCCGTCAGGTGTTGCCGCTCCGCCACCCGGAAGAGCTCCGCGTTGAGAGGCGGCAAGCTCGGCCGCGCGCCTCTCGATCTCTGATTCGGCGGCGGCGAGCGCAGTCGCGAGCCCGGCCTTGGATGACTGAGCGGCAGCAAGCGCCTCTTCGGCAGCCGACAGCGACGCCTTCGTCTCGGCGACAGATGACTGCGCCGTCTCGAGATCGGCCTGTGTCGAATCGAGATCGCTTCGAATCGCTGATAGCACGCCCTTCGCATCGGCCAGCTCGGACGCGATCTCGTCGCGTTCACCAGCGAGATCCAGGTATTCGCTGGACTCGGTGACGTTGTCACCGCAGGCACTCGCCAGCAAGGCGAACCCCAGCATCCAGATCACGATATGGAGCCGAGTGTTCATCTTCACTCACCCGCGTCCTGGGGGATCAGGCGGCCCCATAGGTACGCGTAGTAATCGAATGTCCCCCTGTTCCCTGTGTGCAGCGGATCGGTGGAAACCAGCCCGGCCCGCCACGAGACGACAACGTCGTTGGCGTCGAGGTAGGAGCCGTCGTGGTACTTCACGCCCTCCCGGATCGTGCAGGTCCACTCGGTGGCGTCTGCATTGGCGGTGCAGGCCCTCGCCAGCCGGGGCTCAACGACTCCCGAGTCGAGGGCATAGCCCAACAGCGGCTCGACCACCTGCTGGCACGCCGCCAAAGACTCGCCGTCGGTCTCGTCTGCGCAGTACAGGCTGAGCGGCTCAGCGTTCTGCATGAACACGAACGTGTCCTTGCCCGGGTTGACCCTGTGGAACAGCGGGGCACCGAACGGACGGAAATGCGCGCCTTCGACCGTGGCCAAAGCAGCCGACGCAGAAGCGCCGTGAGCGATCGGCACCATCGGCACCATCTCGCGGATGGCGTTGTTGGCAGCCTCGTAGACCGGAGCCGCGGGAGCCGTATCGGTGATCTGGGAGCCCTCTTCGAGCAGCTCGTAGATCTCCGGGTGCGGGTTGCCGAACTGCGGGTTCGACTTGCCGAAGTGGAAGTCGAGGAAGTTTGTCACGTGCGGGTAGTCCGCACTCCATCCGAGCAGGTACAGCCCGTCGAGGCGACCGTTGGTCGACTCGTCGATGAACTGACCCGACTCCATCACCACTACGTCGGTCGCAATGCCCAGGTTGTCAGCGAGCTGAGCCTGGATATCGGCGGCCACATCACCCGGTGTGGGCAGGTAGCCGCGGATCACGTCGCGGTAGAAGATTCTCGTCTCGAACCCGTCGGGGAACCCTGCCTCGGTCAAGAGGGCCTTGGCTGCCGCCGGGTCGAAGTCGTACCACTCCTCGCCACCGCACGCGTTCTCGATGGAGCACGGCGTGAAGTGCGAGGCCGTGATCGACCCCTCCGGATAGAAGTTGTCAACGATGCGCTGGCGGTCGATGCCCAACGCGATCGCCCTGCGCACTTGGGGGTCTGCGAACACCGTGTCGCCGCCCGGAACTGCTCCGAACGCGTTGAGCTGGGATGTCATCCCCAGGTACATCGTGTTCGGGTTGATAACCGGGAGCAACCTGAGACTGCCGTCGCTTCTGACTGTGTCGAAGTCGCCGTCGCCGACAAAGCTGATCTGGTCCACGTTGCCGGACTCCAGTTCCACCAGACGTTCGGCAGCCTGACGCGCCCACCGGAATACGAGTCGACGGTACGGAGCCGGTTCGCCCCAGTAATCGTCGAAACGATCAAACGTGATGCTGTCGCCCCGTGCCCAGTTGGTGAGCGACCACGGGCCGGTCCCAATCGGGTTGTCGAGCGGCGCGCCACCGGTCGCCGCAAGGTGCTCAGCCGGCTGGATGCCGAACGGCGTGAAGGCGACGATCTCGCGGAAAGCAGCTTCCGGCCGGCACAAGGTGAACCGGACGGTGAGGGCATCGAGTGCCTCGATCCTGGAGATCACACCGCCGTAGTCGCAGTCGGTAGCGGCAACGACAACGGGCCCGAAGGTAGCCCGTGCTTGCCTGAGCGCGGCGGCAGCCAACTCGGTGTTCAGTCTCTCCTTCTCCGCTTCGGCGTCGACGAGCGCGCTCGAGATCTCCGCGCTGGCTGACTCTGCGTCTGAAAGCGCTTGCTGCGTAACCGACAAGGCCGACTCCGCATCGGCGAGCGATGCCTGAGCAGCCTCGAGATCTGCCTCCGCCGTCTCGAGATCGGTGCTGACTGCTCGAACGTCGCTCATCAGCTCGACGAACTCGGACGCGAGCTCGTCTCGTTCGCCGCGAAGACCCACGTACTCTTCGGACTCGGTGACGTTGCCTCCGCAGGCACTCAGCACCACGGTGAACGCAACAACCAGGATCCCGTACCGGACGCGAGTGGCCAAACCGCGCTTCTCCCCATCGGCGCTCTTCCACGATACGTTGTTGCCGAGCTATGGAACAGGGCCCAACGGCCCTTACCTTGACGGGGCCCCGGTAATCGGGTGGACCACTATCCGAGGCTCATGTCAACCTGGCGGGCGCCAGCCGGTGGCTAACCACGCCAAAGTTCTCGCGTCCACGTGCACCAAAGTCTTCTCCGGTGGAAGCCAGCCTCAATACGCTGACACGACGGCATCCCCCCATGAAGCCGAGCCGATCACCCGCTCTGAGCCATATCGCACATTCCGCCGAGTGCTCGTGAACGGCACGTCGCGAGCGCCCCCTCGCAGCCCGACCGACGGCGCCACGCGGCCGCGCGTTCGGTGCGCGGCTCCATCGAGCCCGGCCTCGACGATCACCCGCCCATCGTGCCGGTTACTGAGCGCCGCAGACCTTTTGGGGCGGGCTTGCCTCGGCGTCGTTATGCGCTACCTGAGCGGCCGGATTCCAGATTGCGGTAGGGGGAGCGCCGAGTGGCCGATGGCGGCGCCGCGGACGATGTGAGCGGAGCTTCTTTGGCGTCTATATGGGCCCGGGACGGTGTCACGCACGAGGTGACCTGCGAAGCCGCCACTCGCTGCCGTCACCCAAAGATGAGTGCTTCAGAGATGCTGGCTATGCACCGGTAACCAGAACCATTTTGCCCATGTGTCCGCCGCGCTCGAGCAGCTCATGGGCACGAGCCGCTTCGACCAATGGGATCCGCTCCGCCACCACGGGTTTGATCTTGCCCGCTGCCAGGTAGTCGAGGAGCTCGGTCAGCGTCTCGCGATACCACTCGCGGTGCGCCTCGGCGAACTTCCCCAAAGTTGGACAGGTCGGCACCTGCTTGCCGTCGGGAATGAGCTTGAGCAGATACAGCATCAGCACGCTGAGCAGGCCAACCCACACTCCCTGCTTCTTCGTCGCGGCCGAGCCCAACCAGACCAGCCGCCCGCCTTTGCCCAGGGCTCGGTAGGAACGCCACAGGTGCTTTGCGCCGCCGACGGGGTCGACCACGGCGTCCACCCCATCGCCGGTGAGGCTACGGATGCGCTCGACGAAGTCCTCGGTGAGGTAGTCGATCGGGGTGGCTCCCAGTGCGGACACCAGCTCGTGGTTGTGCCGGGACGCCGTGCCGTATAGCTCCAACCCGGCCAGCTTGCCGAGTTGGAGTAGAGCGGTCCCTACTCCTCCCGCCGCCCCGTGGATGAGGACGCGTTCGCCACTCCGGACCCCAGCGAACTGGTGCAGGTGGTAGTGCGCGGTGAGGTAGTTCACCACCAAGCAGACGGCCTCGGCAGGATCCAGGTCCGAGGGGACGGGTACCACCTCGCTCGCGCGCAGGCAGATGTATTCCGTGTAGCCGCCGCCGACGCCGCGAGCCCACGTCCCGCCGGCAACGGTTTGCCCCGGCTCGTGGGATGACACTCCTTCGCCCAGCTTGTCCACTACTCCGACGACGTCTTCGCCCAGGGTGAACGGGACGCGTGGACTCCCGGGGAGAAAACGCCAGCGTCGGTACATGAGGTCGAAGGCGGAGACCCCGGCGGCCAGGACCTCCACCCGAACCTCGCCGGCCCCGGGCTCGGGGAGATCCTCTTCCACCACGTGCAACACGTCCGGCCCGCCATGCTGCGACACGACGACGCGACGATTCTTGACCTGTTTCATACAGACTCCCTCGGTCGGCGCAGGTCTCGGTCATGCCAAGCGGGAAACACGTGGGTCGAACGCCTAGCCAAACCGTTTCCGGTGTCAATGATGACGCTCGAAACACTCGACCAGTAGGGTCCAAAGCCACCGGCACCTATCACAAGCTCCCGACCTGGAACGCTCCAGCAGTGTCAGCCGAGTTAGCTACGCGTAGTGGGAAAGCGGCGCCGCCAGCTGATCGACGTTCCAGTCCGAGCCGATTGCCGGATAGCGCGCAGGTTCGGCCCAGTCCTGTCAAGTCCGGGGCCGTGTCTATGTGCGGCCAGACACGCCTGATGCGGGGTAACGCATCCGTGGTTCGCTGGAAGCGGTTTGGGAAACCGGTGGCACTTCCCGACTTGGCGTCCGGTCAAGCTACCGATTCACCCTGCGGTGCTTGGGTTTCCAGCGGAGACATCTACCTTTGAATCGCCGCCTCAGGACGGA
>JBFIXI010000107.1:0-8974 GCA_041605955.1 Acidimicrobiia bacterium | reverse complement strand
GAGACCAGGACGTGGGATGAGCTGGGCCTTGCGCCGGAGGTCGGGTCACTGCTGTCTGGGGGAGGCCGCCCCATCATCTGGACCAGCCACGACGGTCTCGAATGGGAAGCCGTGACCACTCTCGCACCCCCCAACTCGCACGGCCTCAGCGGATACGCAGCCGTTGGTGAGGTGGAAGCCGCGTTGGCGTGGGGTGAGTTCGGCTCGGTGGTGTGGGTGCGGCGCGGCGGTGAATGGGAGCGCCCCACCATCGCCGGCTCGTTGACCGCGCTCACGTCGTGGCAAGGCCAGATCATCGCCACCGGTAGCGATGCTGCGGCGGGCGCACCTGCCGTTTGGGCTACCTCCGACGGCCTCACCTGGGAGGAAACCAAGATCCCCGGCGGGGTCATCCAACAGCTCTATCCCTCTTGGAACGCCCTCGTCGGGCTCGGCTGGACAGACCATGCGGCGCTGATCGGCCCGGCCCGCATTGAGGCCGGCGACCTGACAGTGCTGGCGACGAGCGACGGGCGCTTCCAGGTGGTCGACGCCGCTGGAGACATCGTCGTCGAGGTCCGCGAGGAGAACGTCACCCGGGAGGCAGGCATGATCACGATCTTCGATCCTGATAGCGGGCAGGTGGTTGTCGAGATCGACGAGGGCGCCTATGAGAGTGCGTGGGAGGCCGTTTATCGGGAGATCGAGTTCCAGGGCAGAAGGCAGCCGCAGTTCGCGCTCGTCATCTCTGAGGACGGCACGTCATGGACCGTGCTCGAACCCGATGACCCCTCCTTCTATCCGCATTCGATCGCATACGGGAACAACCGTGCCCTCATGGTCGGCTGGAGCGAGACCAACAACTTTCCCGGCATTGGTGGAGGCGGCCAGCAGTTGTTGTTAGTGCACCCCGACAGCTGACAGCCACCCCGCCATCGCCTCTCAGTAGCGGGCGAGCTTGGCGGCGCGCTCGACGATGCCCTCGAGGCTGGGCATCACCTGGCTCTCGAGGGCGCCGGCGTAAGGGAACGCCGGAACTTCGGGGGTGGCATAACGCTGGATCGGTGCGTCCAGCCAGTCGAACGACTTCTCGGCGATCTGTGCGGCGACCTCGGCCCCAAATCCCAGGAACTCGTTGTCCTCGTGCACGATCAGCACCTTGCTGGTCTCCATCACCGCATGTTGAATCGATGGCCAATCCAGCGGGCGCAGCGACCTCAGGTCCAGCACCCGAGCCCCGACCCCACCTTCGGCGAGCCTGTCGGACGCCTCACACGCGAGGTGGGCCATCGTTCCATATGCGATGATCGTGAGGTCGTCCCCGAGGCGGCGCAGCGCCGCCTTGCCCAGCGGAATCGACCACGCGGGGTCCTCGGGAAGGGGGCCTTGCGCCAGCCGGTAGAGCTTCTTCGGCTCGAGGATCATGACCGGATCGGGATCCTCGACGGCGGTGCGCATCAATCCCAACGCGTCGGCCGGAGTCGATGGCACGACCACCTTGAGTCCCGGAACGTGGGCGTAGAAGGCCTCGATGGATTGGGAGTGGTACAGCGCGCCGTGGATGCCGCCTCCGTAGGGGACCCGGATGACCAACGGGCAGGTCCACCGCCCGTTCGAGCGGTAGTGGATACGGGCCGCCTCGGAGACGATCTGATCGAAGGCGGGATGGATGAAGTCCGCAAACTGGATCTCGGCGATGGGGCGTCCGCCGGCGGCCGCCATGCCAATGCCGGCGCCGACGATGAGCGACTCCGAGAGCGGGGCGTTGAACGCCCGATCGACGCCGTACTCGTCGGTGAGGCCCTGCGTAGCTCGAAAGACCCCGCCCTTCGGGTCGGCGACGTCCTCGCCGAACACCCGCACGTCCTCCGAGCGCTCCATCGCATCGTGCAGTGACCGGTTGATGGCCGTAACCAGGTTCACCTCCGGGCCGTCCGGAACCGTTTCGATCGTCGTGACCGGGCTCTGGGGGATAATTGGATTGGCATAGACGGCGGTGAGGGCGTCCGCTGGCTCCGGAGCGGCATCGGCAACAGCCACCGCATCGGCGATGACCTTGTCGATCTGCTCCACCATGTCCTCTTCCTGGTCTTCGGTGAGCAGCCGGGCTTCGATCAGGTACCGGCGGAGGATCTCGATCGGGTCGCGCCGTCGCCACGTCTCGACTTCCTCGGCGCTGCGATAGAGCTTGTCGTCATCGTCGGAGGTGTGAGCGTGGAATCGATAGGTCTTGGCTTCGATCAACGTTGGCCCATTGCCGTTGCGGGCCCGCTCCACTGCGGCCGCCATCACTCCGTAGACGGCCAGCGTATCGTTGCCGTCCACCGCCAATCCCCGAATTCCGTAACCGGCGGCGCGTGCGGCCACCGAACCGGCGACTTCCTGATCGTACGGAACCGAGATGGCGTAGAGGTTGTTCTGGATGAGGAAGATGACCGGCAGTTCGTGGATGCCGGCGAAGTTCATCGCTTCGTGCCAGTCCCCTTCCGAGGTGGCCCCCTCGCCGGACATGACCGCAACGACGCCGGGCGAGTTCGATACCTTCAGGCGATAGGCGATGCCGCAGGCGTGCGGAAACTGGGTGGCGATCACGGACGAGTGAGTGAAGACGTTGAGGTCGGGCTCCGACCAATGGTTCGGCATCTGGCGACCCCCGCTGGCCGGGTCGCCCTCCTTGGCGAAGACCGATAGGAAGAAGTCGCGTGGTGTCAGCCCCAATGCCAGGTTGAAGGCGATGTCGCGGTAATACGGAAGCGACCAGTCGGTCGCCGGATCGAGAGCAAAGGCAGCCCCGACCTGAGTGCCTTCGTGTCCGGCCACCGAGACCACGAACGGAACCCGCCCCTGGCGATTCAGAGCCCACATTCGATCGTCGACCCGACGCGCCAGCAGCATCACGCGGTACATGTCGACGACCTGCGAGTTGCTCAAGCCGAGCGCTTCGTGGCTCATCGTGTTGTCGAGATCCAGCATTCCTAAGCAGCTCCTCCCGGGCTCAAACGGGTGCGGAGCCCTCCGATGTGCTCGATACGTTGCAGCGCCAGCCGCTCCGCCGCCTCCACTGGGTTCACTCCGTCGCCGTCGGCGATACGCAGCACGTTCGTGATGGCATCGGCAATCCCATCGATGGCGGCGGCGGCCTTTTGCCAGTCGTAGCCGTTGGCTTCCTGAGCGATGTTGATCACCCCGCCGGCGTTGACTACGAAGTCTGGGGCGTAGAGGATGCCGCGGTCGACCAAGCGGTCGGCGTCTTGGCGTGTCGCCAGCTGATTGTTCGCCGACCCGACGATGGCGGCGCACTTCAACCGGGGGATGGTGTGTGCGTTGAGGGCTCCTCCCATGGCGCACGGAGCGAAGATGTCACAGTCGACGTCCCAGATCTCGTCGGGCGCCACAGCTTCGGCGCCATAGTCGCGTTGGGCGGAATCGAGCGCGCTCTTATTCACGTCGGTGACGGTCACCTTCGCCTCAGCTTTGGCGAGTCGCTCAACGAGGCTCGAGCCCACCTTGCCGACACCTTGGACCGCAAAGTGCTTACCCGATAGATCGGGGTCGCCCCAGAGGCGGAGGGCGACTGCGCTGATTGCGGCCATCACGCCCCGGGCCGTCGCGGGTGATGGGTCGCCCGATCCATGATGGGTGACGGGCAGTCCGACCACATAGGAGGTCTCGCGGCGAAGGATCGCCATGTCCTCGGTAGTCGTGCCGACGTCCTCCGCCGTTATGTACCGGCCGCCGAGGCTATCGACGACCTTTCCGTAGGCGCGCAGCAGCCGCTCTGTCTTGTGCCGGTGGGGATCGCCGATGACAACCGCCTTGCCTCCTCCGAAGTCCAGACCCGCGGCGGCCGACTTCAATGTCATCGCTTTTGACAACCGCAGCACGTCGTGAAGGGCGGCCCCCTCGTCCTGGTACATGAAAAAGCGGGTCCCGCCAAGAGCGGGACCCAGAGCAGTTGAGTGGATTGCGATGATGGTCTTCAACCCCGAGACAGGATCATGGCCGAACACCACCTCCTCATGGGTGTCGGCGCCTATCGCTTCGAATACTCCCAAAGCGGGAAACTCCTTTGGATCCGCGGCCCCGCTGGCGCGGGAGGCCCTGCCTGCCGTGATTGTAATGGCGAAACCGATTCACGGCCCGGGTCTGATGAACCTGGCGACGCGGTACCATCGGCACCCTGATGATTCCGGCTGCTTACCTTCGGGTGTATTCGCCTAGCCGGCACGCCGAAGCGCGCTTGACCGCGGCGAGCCCATGGCGGCGCGATGTCGTGCGCGCCGACGGCTACTTCATGTGGGCCGAGTCCGATGCCGACGACGTCTTCAAGGTCGAGTGGGGAGGCCGGACTCTGGTATGCCCGCGTCACGGCAGGTTGCGGATGCTCGAGGGGATTCTGGCCTTCAGCAGCTCCCATCCGGGAGCTTCGTTGCTCCCGCCGGCGGCGGTGCAGCGCGCCGCCGACGAGCTTGCCAACATGAAGTCGGGCCGCGGCGAGGCTCGGTCGCACATTCTCACGTCGCCTTGGCACGTCCCGTTGCGGTGGTTTGCCGCATTTGCGCCCGAAGAGCGCGAGATCTACGACGTGGGCGCCGACGTTTCAGTGCGGTATCGCACTGAAATCGAGACAGCGGTGGGAAGGGTGAGCCGGGCGGTGGCCATCATCGACCGTGCCGGATTCGACGACAGCATCGTCGAGCAAGTGGAAGACCTCGAGCGGTGGCTGAAGAACTTCCCCAGCGAGTCAATGGTCGAGCTCGATTACGGAGCGGTCGCCGAGTTGTTCTCGGCCGTCGAGTTGGCCTTCGACGATTCAGTTGCCCATGTCCATGACTCGCTGAATGCGCTCGAAGAGCTCGACTATGAGATGGCCGGGGAGCGCTACGCCGCCGTCGCGTCGCGCTGGGCGCACGCCCAAGCGCTGGGATATGTGAACTAGGGCGTCGCGACTCGGGATCGGGCAAACTGGGGGGACGGTTTCGATCTCAACCCACCACGTGGCGTTGCACCGTCGCCGCCTCCAGGTAGTCGACGTCGACTTCGACGCCGATACCCGGGCCGTCGGGAACCGCGATGTGGCCGGCGACCATCTCGAACGGCTCGGTGATCACATCCTGCTCCCAGTACTCGGCGCTGGGTCCCATGTCGCCGGGCAGGTCGAAGCCATTCAGCGATGCCAGCGCCAGGTTGTGAGCGCGTCCTATGCCGGTCTCGAGCATTCCGCCGATCCAGAGGCTCAACCCGGCGGCCTTGGCCTTGCGATATATCCGCAGCGTGGTGGCCAAGCCTCCGAAGCGCCCCGGCTTGATGCTGAGAGCGCGAGCTGCGGTCAATGCGATGATGCGCTCCACCGCGTTCATTGTGTTAGCCGACTCGTCGAGAGCAATGGGCGTGGACAGCAAATCGCTCAGTTCAGCGGTCGCCCGAAGTGACGCTGGGGCGTACGGCTGCTCGATCCATGCCAAACCGGCGGCGTCTAGCTCGCGCAATCGCTGCAGGTCGGTGGGGGTGAACGCCGCGTTGGCGTCGGCTACCACCGGGACGCCGGCGGCAGCCTGGACCGCCTCCACAGCCGATGTCAGAGCGCGCTTCGGTTCCACCTTCACCTTGACGCGCTGATACCCGGCGCGGCGCGCCTCTTCAACCAGCCGGCGGAGATTCTGGGGCTCTCTCAGCAGCCCAATCGTCTTACCCGCGGGAATGTTGCTCCGGTTGCCGCCAATCAGGTTGCTCAGACTGCGGCCTTGGCGTCTTGCTAGTAGATCCCAAGCAGCCATCTCAATGGTTGCGGCCGCCACGGGGCTTTGCGGCATGGCCCCCGCCAGGTAGTCGGCCAAGACGTCGGGAGAATCGAAGCGCCTGTTGTGGACCGCAGGAACGATGCCGGTCTTCAACGCGTCCCACGCGCCGGCCACCGTCTCCGCCAGATAGCCGGCGGTGGGAAAGGCCACGCATTCTCCCCATCCGTACACGGTGGCGGCGTCCCACACCCGGGCGATGATGACGATGCGCTCATCGATAGTCCCGTGGACCGCCACATGCGGCCGTCGCGAGCTCATCGCCACCTGGCGTAGCTCGATGCGTTTCAGCGTGATGTCGTTCATCGGTGGGACAGCGTATCGGCAACGAAGAAAGGGGCTCCGCTGCGTGGAGCCCCTTCCTCGTTGTACTGGCAGTCAGTCAGGCCTCACGCCTCACAGTTGACGACCACTTCGCCGTCGGAGCAAGTGTCTAGGTCCGGCCCCCCATCGAGCGAGTCGAAGCCTTGCCCGCCGTCGAGGATGTCATCGCCGGCGCCACCGCTCAGCGTGTCATCGTCGAGATGGCCGTTGATGATGTCATTGCCGGCGTCTCCAGACATGGTGTCGGCCCCCATCCCTCCGTTGAGGAGGTCGTTGCCGAGGCCGCCGGATGCGGTGTCGTTGCCGCCGAGGCCGTTGAGGGTGTCGTCTCCGTCGCCGCCGACCATTATGTCGTCGCCGTCATGGCCGCGAATCAGGTCGGCTCCGCCCTCACCGTCGAGTTCGTCGTTGCCTTCGTCACCGTTGAGGGTGTCGTTACCGTCGCCGCCGAGCATCGTGTCGTTGCCCCCTGCGCCGTGGAACACGTTGGCCTTGGCATCACCCGTGAACGTGTCGTCGAAGGCCGAACCGGTCGCATTCTCGACGTTCGTGAGCTGGTCGTTGCCGCCGCCGCCCGTTGCCGTTCCGGTGGCCAAGTTGACTACCACCGCAACCGATGCGTTGCCGTAGGTTGCCGTGTCGGCACCGGGGCCACCGTCGATCGTATCGGCGCCGTCGGCACCGTTGATGCGATCGATACCCAGGTTGCCGCTCAACGTGTCGTTGCCGGGTCCGCCGAACAAGGTGTCGGCTCGCTTCTGTCCCAGCAGGGTGTCGTCACCGTCGCCGCCCGCCAGGGTGTCCGGCCCGTTGCCGCCCTTGATGACGTCGTTGCCGAGACCACCCTTGAGGTTGTCGGCTCCCTTGCCTCCCATGATCATGTCGACGCCGCCGCCACCCTGAACGATGTCGTTGTCGGCCAGCTTCGACTTGCCGGGTCCGGCAAGGATCCAGTCGTTGCCCGTGCCGCCGTCGATGACGTCGTTGCCGGCGCCACCGCAGATGGTGTCGTTGCCGCCGAGCCCGTTGATGGTGTCGTTGCCGCCCCGGCCGACGATTACGTCGTCGCCCTCGGTTCCGTCGATGACGTCGTCACCGGCAGTGCCGAAGTGGGTGGGTGTCAGTCCGTTGCAGCCCGCCGCGGCGCCAGCGATGCCGGGCACGAGCCCGATGGCGAGCACTCCGGCAGCGAGAACCGTAGCCATGCGTGATCTGGCCATTACTCCTACTTCCCTTTGATTGTCCTATCCGCACCGACCCCCCAGACATGGGTCATAGGTCGACCGCGAAGTATTGCCTACCGGACGCAGCGCCCTGGCCGGTCCACGGCCAACTATACGAAAGCTGACCCGTTTTGGGGGGAGGCATTGAGTCGGCGCTACAACGCACTAGTCAGGCCGTCCTGCCAGTGCCCAAGTTGCAGGTGCCGCGTACGTGTGAGCCGCCGGGCTCGTGCCCCGCCCATGTTCCGTCCTGGCGAGGTCCGTAGTGACGGCAGATTAGACGAGCCCGCCGGCTAAGCGGTCGCCTATAATCGACCATCCGGTCCGCGGTCGTTCGACGCTCGGTAAGGGTTAATATCCCCGCCCGAGCCCCCATCGTCTAGCGGCCTAGGACTCCGCCCTTTCAAGGCGGCAACAGGGATTCGAATTCCCTTGGGGGCACTGCCCACGCAAGCCAAGAGTGACAATCCCGAAGGGTTGACAATTCAGAGAGGCGGTCGAGGACAGCCGAATATGAAGCGGGTCGGTAGGTCGACCCGAGCGCACGGGGGCGTGGTGAAGTCTGGAGTTCACGCCGGCCTGTCAAGCCGGAGGTCGCGGGTTCAAATCCCGTCGCTCCCGCCAGGTGCCGACTGCGCAGTCCAGACTGCGCAGTCTCGGCGCCCCGGGCTATCGGGGCCCACATCCCCGAGAGCCCACGGTCAGGTAGCTCAGTTGGTAGAGCGCTGGTCTGAAAAACCAGAGGTCGACGGATCGACGCCGTCCCTGACCACGCGGACTTGGTGGAGGGCAGCCTTTGGCTGCCCTCCACCAAGTCCGTTCCGAGTTCACCTGGCGAACTCGTGCTTGTTTGCCTGGCGGCGTTGGCTGCCCTCGCTTCATTCACATACGCAGGTTTTGCTTGGCCTACGAGGCTGCCGGGAGACTGCGGATGTCGGCCATCACCTCGGCGGCGAAGTTCAACATATCCCGCTCTGTGCGCAGTTCCTCGACAAAGTCAGGGTTGGCGAACCGCACGGCGAACAGCCCCGCTACCGACTGCTCCAGATGTTGGACATCAGATCGGATTGCCAGCTCGGAGAGAACGAGATTGAGCAGGTAGTAGAGAACTCCGTCGCTCAGTTCTGCTGCACCGTGCCAGCCTTGCGTCAGATCGATGATGATGGGCTGCATTCTTTCCTCTCCGACTCAGTTCGGAGAGGCCTGCCCAGAATCGGCGTGACTCAAACATGTGCCGGCTGAACGGATGCAGTCGGGCGGCATGGGTTCCACGTCCCGGGTATCTCGGATCCTTCCGCGACGCGTCGGGGCCCGATCTTGTCGGGCCCGGCCTGCGTCTGCTGTTCGTCGGGATCAACCTAGGCCTGAGCGCATCCAGCGATATCGACGCATCCTCGGCAACCTGCGCGGTCCTACGATGCGGCGATGGACCTCGGTACCGCCTGGGAGCGACTCGACCGTCGCTTTCGACTGAGCCTCGCGCAGGCATCGTCGTCGCTCGGCCGAAGAGACCTCCCGGTCGGCGCAGTGGTTGCGAGCGACAACGAAGTCCTTTCTCAGGGACGGAATCGCGTGTACGACCCACCGGGCGGGCCCGATCCGCTGCAGGGCACGCAGCTCGCGCACGCAGAGATGAACGCGCTTGCATTG
>JBFIXI010000106.1:0-9488 GCA_041605955.1 Acidimicrobiia bacterium | reverse complement strand
GGGAGGACTATGGGTATCGCAGCGTGACGTGATGGTACGGCCGGCGCCGAACTACGGATCAGAAGCTTGGGGGTTCGAGTCTCTCCGGGCGTGCTGCTGAAACCCCCGTGTTTGCGGGGGTCCGGCCTCACTCGTCGCCATTGATGTGGGAGTGCCCGGCATGCCGGTTCCGTGACGCTGTGAGTCCGGCGATAGTGCGCCGCAAGTCCTGACGAAGTCCGGCAACGGAGATCGCACCTCCCGCCAGCCTCAGGTTTGCTTCTCGTCGAGGACAGCCTGCTGTTCCCCTCTTGGGACGGATCGTTCCTGCTCGGCGCATTGTTCCCCCAGCACCTGCTTCGCTACGACCCGGTCACCGATGAGACGGTGATCGCCCTGATGAACGTGGGGCGGGTCCGGGACGTCGCTCAGACGCCGGACGGCCGCTTGTTGATCGCGGTGGATGCCGGGAGCCCGAACGAATCGGACACGGGTCGGATCATCCAACTCACACCTTGAAGACGAGGTTCCCCGCCGCGTCAGGCTGAGCGAAATCGGCCACGCCGCCGCAACTGCGGCTCAGTCAGCGCTATGGACAACCCGGTTGGCCACCTTGCTTCTGGGTGGGTGGTCCCCTCAGGAATGGCTACCGGAGCACGTCGCTGGTATGGATCACGTCGTCGCGCATCGTGAGAAAGAACTGGGCACGCAAGTGCGACGGCGATCCTTCTCGAACTCGACGATCAGCCAGTATGCGACGTACCGTGCCATGTAGCGAATGTCCCGGGCGATCACCGCTCCTTCAGCTTCTCCAGCGCGGAGGGTGTTGTGATCACGGATAGGCCATGACAGCATGCGGTGCGTGACGAGAGGCCGCGTTTCATCTTGGGTCTCGAACGAGACGGATCGCGATGAGCGAGTTCGACACGCAGCGCGGCTCGTCGGGCTCTCCATCGCTGCGGTGCGCTACTTCGATATCGACTACGGACGATCCGAGCGTGGGATCGAGGAAGCCGGTCCGAGGTCCATCACCGATACGGCGGAGTGGGCGTTGCCAAGCTGGCGATTCGAGGGCGCCGATTCGCTTGACTACGGGTTGGAGTTGGAGACGGCCGAGGGGCGTGTCTTCTCCATAACCTGGGACCCGCCGGGCCCCATCGAGGGAATCGGTATTCGCGAAGAGCCCCTGCTTGGAAACGCACTGCGCCCTGATGCTGAGATCGCTGTGTGGGACGTGAGTGAGCAGGGTCGTTGGCACGATCACTTGGGAGTTGTATCAGCGGTCACGATGCACTACGAGCCCTGGGACGACGACTCGGGTGCGTGGTGGTGTGACAGAATCACGATCCACATCGGTCCCTCGGTCGTCGAGATACTCCTCGCCGAGGTTGCACCCGACACGAAAGCGATCGCAAAGTCCGCGGACAGCGTGGTCGTTTTGTTCAACCCGGCCGAGTTACCAGTTTGGGTGAATTCCTCATCCGCGAGCTGACCGCGGCCGGGCACGACCGTGGCGGCCTGGACCGGCACTAGCGCGAAGCGGCGGCTCGTGCTCGCGTGCCACGCTGCCGCCATTGGCACAGAACATGGTGGTCGGGACGAGCGCGGTGATCTGCTGGGGTTCCTGCAGATAGGTCCCTCGCTGGGTTGATTCGCTGGGTCGAACGCCGCGAACTGCACACGCGTTTGGACCCAGGCGCACTCGACTACACGACGGGTTGCAACGAATCGCCTCGTGGAGGTCACTCACCGCGTATGGACACCTTGCCGCCCACTCGTGCCCAGGTCCCGCCCAACCTCCCTCGACCACCTTGAGCCGGGCTCGCTCAGGTGTCTCCTGGTAGTTCATGGCGAAGAGCCGGTTGCCGGACGAGGTCCAGCCCGAAGCTCCGCCGTTCAGCCGACGATGCGCCGGCGATGGCACCGGGCACTTGGCTCGTGTCACCCGTTCCCAGGTAGCGCCATCTGTAGAGGTGCGGCTGTACTCGCTCTCTCAGCTCGTGGAGCTCGTGGTGGCTTCGGAGCTGCGACGTCAAAGGCATCTTCGACTCAACGCGACCGAAATCGGGAGCTGTTCGCGCGCATCCGAGCATCGCGCAGAAGCTGAACCGCCCTTTCGGTCTACCGGACACGGCCGTAGTCAAGCGAGTATGGTCTTTCATCAGGCCGAAATTCCGTATCAGAGGGCAGTCTTCGGATTAGGGAGTGCGCGTGAGCGGGATCGGCAAGAGGAGGACCGATGGCAAGCTATCACTGCGACGTGTGCAATGTGGACGTGACGACCAGCCAGCAGGAGCACGAGAAATCCCAAACGCACCTCGAAAACGCTGCCCGAGGGGGCATCAGTGGGAGTTCGATCGAAGGAAGCTCGATCGAGGAAACTGGCGGAAGCTGAATCGACCAATCGAAGTCCTCGCCGGCTGCGCCCCGATGAGGCCAGACCGGCGCCGACGCCTCACGACGATCCCCGGCAGGACCGACGTGTGACGAGCCATGGGCGAACGCGAAGAACTTGAGCTTGCGATCGCCGCGCAGGAGAGCCTGCGCAGCGTCGTCGGCGATGCCGTCGTCGATGCGACAGTCGCCGCGCTCCGGTCGCAGATCGACCTGCTCGGCGGCGCCGCCCCGGGGGAGAGGAAACGCAAGCAAGTAACTGTGTTGTTTGCGGACGTTTCCGGCTTCACAACCAGCAGCGAGGACATGGACGCCGAGGAGGTAGCCGACTCAGTCAACGTGCTGTGGAGCCGGCTCGATGCGACGATCAGAGAGTTCAACGGGCGCGTTGACAAGCACATCGGCGATTCCGTCATGGGCCTGTGGGGTGCGGACGAGGCACATGAAGATGACCCGGAGCAAGCGATCCGGGCGGCCCTCGCCATGCTGGAGGCAGTCGAGAAGCTTGTAGTCGACGGGCACACGCGTTTCGCGATTCGCATCGGTATCAACACGGGTCCCGTGATACTCGGCGAGATGGGCACCACTGGCGAATTCACCGCCATGGGCAACACCGTCAACATCGCCGCCAGGCTCGAAAGTGCAGCCCCGATCGGCGGCATACTGGTGAACCACGACACCTATCGGCATGTGCGCGGCGTCTTCAGCGTGGAACTACAAGAGCCACTTGCCGTCAAGGGAGTGTCGGAGCCGCTGCGCACATACATCGTTTCTGCGGTTCGGCCACGGGCCTTCCGGCTGCAGTCACGCGGCGTCGAGGGCATCGAGACGCGCATGATCGGCAGGGAGTCCGAGCTGAGCCAACTGCGAGACGCGTTCGACAGCACGGTCGAGGAGGGCCGGTTCCGTTTCGTGGAGGTCATCGGAGACGCCGGCATCGGGAAGTCGCGCCTCCTCTACGAATTCGAAGATTGGCTGCGCGTTCAGCCGACAGAGTTCCGGCTGTTCAAGGGGAGAGCTGACCGGCAGCATCTTGCAGTGCCCTACGGGCTGGCCAGGGACATCTTCTACTTCCGCTTCGAGATTGAAGATGACGATCCGCCCGATGTGGTCCTCGCCAAGCTCGAAAGTGGAATGGCCGACTTCATGGGAGCCGCGCCGCGTGAGGAGGCACACCTCATCGGGCATCTGATCGGTCTCGACCTCAGTGACAGCGACCTCCTCGGAGGGATCATCGAAGACGCCAAACAGCTGCACGACCGGGCATTCCGGGCGATCACCCAGCTCTTCATTGATGTGACCGCCGAGATGCCGGCGGTGATCCTCCTGGAGGACATCCACTGGGCGGACCAAGCGTCGCTCCAGCTTCTGCGCCATCTGGCTGCGACAGGGGCGGAGACGCCGCTATTCATTGTGGCCCTGACTCGGCCCTCGCTGTTTGAGCGCAACGTCACTTGGGATGAGGCGATGCCGGGGCTGACGCGTATCAGCCTCAACCCGCTCTCCGACGCCGACAGCGAACGTCTGCTGGAAGAAATCCTGCAGAAGGTCCAACACATCCCGGAGGTGGTCAAGAGCCGGATCGTCTCCAACGTGGGCGGCAACCCGTACTACGTCGAAGAGGTCATCAAGATGATGATCGAAGACGAGGCAATCGTCCTGGGGGAGGACGTTTGGCGCATGGAGCCGATCCGCCTCACCGATCTGCGGGTACCAGCCACGCTCACGGGCGTTTTGCAGGCTCGTTTGGACATGCTGCCCTTTCGCCAACGCGAGGTGCTGGAGCGGGCTTCGATCGTCGGGCGGATCTTCTGGGATGGTTCCATTCCACCGCGCGACTCATCGGAGCACGCAACGGAGGAGTCCCATGGAGCGGGCGAGGCCGCGGAGTCGCTTGGCGAACTGGAGAACAAGGAGCTGATTCGATCCCACGATTCGCCCGATTTCGCAGGCACGAACGAGTACATCTTCAAGCACGCCATCTTGCATGACGTCACATACGAAAGCGTTCTCCGGTCGCTTCGCCCGGGCTACCACGCCTGGGTTGCTGGTTGGCTGGCGGGACGACCCGAGGTCAAGGCATATCCGGCGATGATCGCGCATCACTATGAGCTCGCCGATATGCCGGGTGAAGCCGCTCGGTGGTACGCCGAAGCCGCCCAGCGGGCCCAGGCGCGTTTCGCCAACGACGAAGCAGTCGAGTTCTACCGCTCGGCACTCGAGTCGGGCTCGTTGGAGCCGACCGAACGGGTGGCAATGGATCGCGGTCTCGGCGAGGTTCTCCTGCTGCAAGCACGCTACGACGAGGCCCTGGCGGCGATGGAGACGATGTTGGAGCATGCTCGAGACGCAGGCGACATCGCCGGCCAGGCGCGAGCTCTGAGTGCTATGTCTGCTGCGCAAACGCGCCTGGGCCGAGGGCGAGAAGCGTTGCAAACCGCAGAGGACGCCGAAAAGATCCTCCGGGAGAGCTCCGGGCACTACGAGGTCGAGCTGGCCGATGTGCTCAACCGAATTGGAGGGGCCCATCTGCGGTTGGGAAACATGGAGGATGCGGAGAGGTATGGACGTGAGGCACTGGCTCTCGCTACCCAAGCCGGCCACACAAAGGGTTTGCGCGGCATCCTCAGCCTGCTCGGCGCTCACAGCAACGGCATCGGGCAACACGCGGCCGCCGCGGAGTACTTCGGGCGCGGCCTCGAGCTGAGTCGCGAGGTCGGCGATCGCTTCGGTGAAGGTCGGGCACTGCTCAACTTGGGCGAAGTGGCCAGGCTCCAAGGCGACTTTGAGCTGGCTGCGAAGACTTCGCATGAGGCGCTCGTCATTCAGCAAGACCTTGGGGACCGCGATCAGGCGGCTCTCACGAAGAGCAACCTCGGGGCTGCCTACCTGGGGATGGGCCGATACGAAGAAGCCGTTTCCTGGCTGCACGAGGCGGAGGCCGAATTCTCAGACTCCGGGGCCTCCGAGCACGTTTCTGAGACGTATCGGCTTCTCGCCGAGGGATACCTCGGGCTGGCAAAGGTCGACGAGGCCTTGCAGCATGCCAAGGAGGCGCTGAGCCTGGCAGGCGTGGACGAGAACCCGGAGCACATCGGCCATGCGTGGCGCGTACTCGGAAAGCTGGCCGATCTTCGTCGATCGGATGTTGAAGTGGAGGTGCACGGCGAACCTATCCAGCAGAATGCCGCCAAGTGCTTTCGGAGAAGCGTGGCAGCCTTCGCCGCGGCCGGAATGGAGAGATTCCGCGCGTTTGCGCTCTGGGATTGGGCGGCTGCAGAGCATGCCCACGACACCGAAGAGGAGCGAGTGGCGATCTGGAGTGAAGCCCGCGAAGTCCTCGACCGACTTGGGCTTTCGCTGTTCCTGACTCGTATAGATGCCGAGCGTCAGCTCGCCGGCGCCGAACAGAGTCCCGGGCGTGACTGAGGCCTTCTAGCTAACGGATCAGAAGGTCGGGGGTTCGAGTGCCTCCGGGCGTGCTGGTGGAACCGCTTGTGCGACAAGGGTTCCGTGCTGCGTTGCCGCCCGCCGTGCCTCCGCGAAACTGATCTGTCGCCGATTATTTGCGCAAGACAGGACCCGTCCCTTTTCCCGTTCACGGTCGAGATGTTCAACACGTGAAAGCAGACAGCGAACTGCGCGGTTGCGTTCGCCCAGCAGAATGCTGCTACTTACGTAGGGGATCCCGCTCGTACTGTCGTGTATGGATTGTCTGGAGGTGCGGGGGCCGCATTGCTCGTCTCCCTCCAACCGAGCGGGGATCCGATTCCCGGATGTGCAACAGACGCGTCACCGCAGGCCGCCGTTGGTGTTGTGCTTGGCGACGGGCCGTACTTCCTGCACGACGAGAACTTGACGATGCTTTCGCAGCCGATCTCGAAGCAATGCAGGTGGAGGTCGCAGGATTGGTGGATCCCACACCGTGGCCGTCGGATCTGGAGGCTGAATTTCCTCTGGATTCCGGGTGGCTTGCCCAGCGCGACCCCGACGGATCGATCCGGGCCGATCTCGACCAGCTCAACCAACTCGAAGAAGGAACCATCAGCAACAGCGACGTTGCCCGCCTCCTGGAACTCAGCCTCGCCACAGCCGGGATCGTCGCCTACCTACGAGCAGCAGCCACCGACTAGCCCGCCCATATCGAAGCTTCCAGCAGCGGTCAGTCGCACGGGTCAGAGCCACCAGATCCAGGACTTACCGGTGACCGGCGGATTGGTCAGGAACTCACGGAGCGCGGCGGTGACGTTCCCCAGATAGGCAAGGGTTGCTCGGTTGAACCGTCTCGGGTTGGTGAGGATCAAACCGGTGTGAGCCTTGCCGGCACCGGCCCACTGTGTGGCCAGCGGCATGAAGTCCGCCACGTTCTCGGTGACGAGAACACATTCACGGTTGGTGGCGTAGGTGAGGAGATCCTCGTCCGTCATGCCACGAAGTCCGGGCTGGGCTGCAACCGCAACGACATCGAAGGACTCTTCGGTGAGGATGTCGGCGATGCCCGGGGCGTGCATCTCGTCGAGAAGCAGCTTCACTTCTCGAGCAGTTCGCGTTGGCGACGCCACGTCGCCTCGGCCTCGTCAGCCATGCGCGCCTGTTCGGCGTTCAACTCGTCGATCTCATCGGTGTAGTCCGCGTAGTAGGCCAGTGCCGCGTCGACCATTGCCTCGGAGATGCCGAGTAGGTCGGCGGCACGGGATCGACGCTCGGGCGCCGGAACGTCTCCACCAACGATTGCTCCGATCACGTCGGCAACCTCAGGCCCGCCGACGAGAACCGGTCGCCTTCCCGAAGGGCCGTCTCGGAATACGACCATGGGATGAGCTTCCATGCGAAGGCCCTCATCGATGAGACGCTGGGCCAACGTGGAGACCCCGACGGCGTGGCGACGGGCACTGGCCTTGAGCCGCCGGTGGAGCGGCTCGTCCGAGAAGCGTATCGAGACAACAGGCATGACTACATCGTAGTTGCATGTCGCCGGAATGCATACCACGCCGATCGCCAAATATGCGCCATAACGGACATTCCGTCAGGTGCCCGCCGAACGGCACATCTACGTGCGGGGTGGGAGGCCGATATGTAGGGTGCGCTTGGTGCGGACTGAACCGTTGTACTCCACCGATCAGGGCTACATCGTCGGAACGACCGAGTCCGTCGAGCTCTATGAGGGTGCGTTCTTGCAGATGATCGGGCGTGGCGACGGCACCGTCGATTGGTCCGGCGAATCGGGCCGTGTCGAATGGACCAATTTCCCGCAGCGACGACCCGATGGCATGTACCTCCCCGACATCACAGGGGTGATCCACCTAGAAGGCCGTTCCCGGCCGGTGCTCTATCGGATGCAAGGAATCAGCCTGCTACCCGATGCCGAAGGCAGGCGTCTCTTCGCCGGTCCCATCCGCTGGTACACCGACGACCCCGATCTCCTTTGGCTGAACGATCTATGGGGCTACGAAGAGGGCGCACTGGACCTAGACACATTGCGCTTTCGCACCCGTGCCCATGTGATCCACCCCGACCCACCAACCTTGGCTTAGCCGGCCCCTGCGCCGATGATCCCGGACAAGCACGATCATCCCACAGCGTGTCCGAGAGAGACACCTCGGCGTGCGGTTGAGAACCGGCGGAGCTGTTCCAGACAGAGTGCGCCATATCGCGCAGCGAGGTGAGGCCCCCGCCCGCTCGGCGGGTGCGATCCCGTCGGCGGCAACGTCCGTCAGACCTTGCCACTAGGCCGCGCGGGGGAGCCGAGTCGGCGTCCGCAGCTCGACTTGGTCCGCCGGCGGGGCAGGGAGCAGGAGCGGCCTGCCCCACAAGAGCAGGACGGGCCGCTTCGCTCGGCGAGATTCAGCTCTCGTTTAGTACGTGATCGTCCCTACATACTCCAGCACGAACTCCGCGCCGAAAGAGGCCCCAGACGTAACGGTCTGGCCGATGGCTCCCTCGAACCGACCCGTCCCGCCCGCATAGGTCTGCGTTCCGTTGATGGCGGTACCGATCTCCTCAGTTCCAGGAGGGCCGGCGCAACCCGTGTTCGCATACGTGCCGCGTAGCTCGTCGCCGTTGGCAGCAGTGACGACGAACGGGCCCGAAGCCGCGAACACCAGACCTAGCGTCTCACCGTCGAGCAACACGCACGAAGACAGAAGATCGAGCGTGATCTTGCCTCCTTCGGTGCTGACCGTGCTCGTCTTCCCGAGGTGCGTTGCGTTGCCTGTGCCCTCGGTGGTGATGTCACATTCGATGACCGTCTCGCTCAGAAACTCACACTCCTCGATGGGCTCGACGGCCGAGGTTCCGGCGTCGAATCCCTTGAACGGCCGTTCGACCTGCTGGTCTGCTCCGGCAGGCGCCGCAGCCGCTACAACCAACGCGACGACAACCACACCGACGCGAGCAAAACGCGTGATCCGTCTCATGTACTGTCCTTCCCCCGTGCTTCGTGGGCTCCGTGAGTTGATATGCCTGGCGGCAGATCCTCTGAGGTTTCAGCCTACGCACCATCGTGGGGCATGTCATAAACAGCGCCGATCACCAGATATGCGCCATATCGCCCCTTCAACCAAACAGCCATAACCACGCCGAACGATTCCTAGGAGTGCAGGTTGCTACATAGATTGCCGGACAGCGTGCTGGGTGGTGGAGTGTGAGGCGTGCTATTGGGCGCGGGCTGCGTGCCGGGTAGGTGAGTTCGCACGGGTAGTTGATGAAGTCCGCCCGGACGACGTTCCCCCCGCACCTAGTCGTCCTGCGTTCGATCCCGGAGTTTGTCGACCTCGTCGACCACTCGTTGCGTGTCGGGACGATCGCGGAGTTTGTCGATCTCGTCGACCACTCGTTGCGTGTCGGGACGATCGCGGAGTTTGTCGATCTCGTCGACCACTCGTTCCACATCCGGACGGCCCCGCAGCTTGCGCCACGCGCTGGCAAGCCCTCGAAACATGAAGAAACTCCTTCTAGGTAGTGGAAGGCGATCGGCGGTGGAGTGCTCCTGCCGCCCGGGTTCCTTCCCGCGAGCCCCACACTCCGAAACCCGAACTCGTGATAGGGGGGGCAATGCACTGGATTGTACCGGCTCTAGACCACGGAGGGCCGCAAAGAATTCGCACCTATCACTC
>JBFIXI010000105.1:0-9583 GCA_041605955.1 Acidimicrobiia bacterium | reverse complement strand
TGCTGCTTGACGCTGCAGTCTGGCAGCAAGGCACTCCGCGCTCTCAGTGGATTGAGGAGTGTGATATTGCGGTTCGGGGTGTGACGCCGTGAAGCGCTTGTGGTGGGTGCTGGCGATTGCGCTCGCGGCCACATCGATGTCTCCCGTTACCACAGCGTCGGCCGGCGAGACCTACGTGTGTTGGTATGTCGACGTCTGGGATCCGGATCAAGTCCGCTTCGTTCCCGGCGTCCGGTGCCGCATCGATGGGGTTATTCATGAGCCCGGTTTCCCGGGTGAGGGCCCGGAGGACGTTCCGTTGGTCTACGACCTGGGATATGTCGACGGTGTGGAGTGCTATTACCGGCGCAGCGGGCCGCCATCGGGTTGGGTGGTGCTGGGGCGGGACGGAACACTGCTCAATTTCTGGTGGGACACCGGCAACGGCCTGATAGGCGACGCTTGGATCGATCGCTGTACCAAGGAGCCGGTGCCGGGTCAGCCGCCCATAACGCTGGTGTTCGGGGTCATCGAGAGCTACGAGTTCGCTGAGCCCGAGCCGGAGGTGGTCCCCGACGGAATTGGTCTGGCCGGGGCCCGCAGCTGGGTGTTCGTGGATCCGCCGGAGCCGTTCACGGATCGGTTGAACTCGCTGATCGGGGCGGGGTTCATCGACATCGAGATCCGGGTGGTGGCGGTGGAGATCGATTGGGGAGATGGGGCAGTCAGCACGATCCCGGAGTCGCAGTTCGATCTGTTTGCCCCGCACCCAGATGGCGATGTGAATCACGCGTGGGAGACAAAAGGCAACTACGACCTCGGCGTTGACTATGAGTGGCTGGTGCGATGGCGGGTCGACGACGGCCCGTGGCTGATCGTCGATATACCCGACACCGAATGGGATGCCCCCTACCGCGTCGACGAAGTAGTCGGACGCCGCGCCGGCCGACCGTAGCTAGTCCCCCCGTCGCTGGGCCCGCTCACCTATTTGGCGGCTCGCGGCGGGATGTCGCTCATGCGAGGGATCGCCCCCAGCTCCTGCTCGACTGCTGCTAAGTGGGCGACGCACTCGCGGATCAGCTCGGCGAGCACCCCGCGGTCGACATCGGCGAGCCGCTTCAGGTGAACGGTCGATTTCGACGCGGTGTTGGGGCCCAGCCTGTGGAGGATGTCATCGAATCCTCGCAAACCGGACATGATGTAGAGCGTGAGTCGGTCCTTGCGAGGCGAGAACCCCACGGAGAAGAAGTCGCCCTCCTGGCCCGACCCATAGCGGTAGTGATACTGGCCGAACCCGATGGTGTTGGCGCTCCACACCTTCGGCTCTTCGCCGGTGACCTCACGCATCAGCTCCAGCAGGGCAGCGGCATCCTGCCGGCGCTCCTCGCCGGAAACGCCGCCGATGATGTCCTCAACGCTCTGGGTCTCGGCCACCCCGTCAAGCTAGCTGTCTTGCGATGAGGCGCTGCGGCTCCTCTGACCAATTCCTGACCCCGTATCGTGGGCGCGTGGCGAAGCATGCCGAGCTGCGGTTCTACGCCGGGTTGCGCGACTTCTTGGACACCGATCGTCGGTCGGGGACGGTGACCCGCACTTTCGACGTGCCCGGCAGCGTCAAGGACATGATCGAGGCCTGCGGGGTACCCCACACCGAGGTGGCGGTCGTACTGGCGAACGGTGAAGCCGTCGACTTCTCATATCGCGTAGCGGACCGGGATCGCATCGCCGTGTACCCGCCCTTCTACTCCTTCGAGATCGAGCCGAGCCGGCTTGTGAGCCCGGAACCGCTGCCCGAGCGCCGCTTCGTACTCGACGGACATCTATCTGCGCTGGCGAGATACCTCCGACTGCTGGGCTTCGATGCAGTCCGCGAGAACTCGTGGACCGACCCCGAGCTCGTAGCGATCTCCGTCGACCAGGATCGCACCCTGCTCACACGCGACATCGGCCTGCTGATGCACGGCCGGCTGACTCACGGCTACTTCGTGCGGGCAATCGATCCGGACCTGCAGCTTCTCGAGGTGGTGCGCCGCTTCGAGCTCGCCACGGGCACGGCCCCCTTCAGCCGGTGCATGGCCTGCAACGGAGACTTGCGGACGGTGGACAAGAACGCCATCGCCGATCGACTGGAGCCGGAAACGCGGCGTCACTACGACGAGTTCAAGATGTGCGCCGACTGCGACCGCATCTTCTGGAAGGGCCCGCACTACTCGAGGCTGCAAGGCATCGTGGACCAAGCCATCAACGGTTGACGCCGTCGCCTCGTCATCGCTCGCGCACCAGCGGCGGAACCAGCGTCCTGCCGTCCCCGGCCCGGTACACCGCAGCCGGAGCCCCGCCGCTGGGAGACACCCGTCGCTCACCGGTGGGCACGACGAAACCATCCGTCGCCAAGACCTTGCGGCGGAAGTTCGCCAGGTCGAGATGCGCGCCCCACACCGTCTCGTATATGTGGTGCAGATCGCCGAGGGTGAAGTCGTGGCCGGCCAGAGTGGTGGCCAGCGTCGTGTATTCCAACTTGGCTCGGGCCCGCTCCACCGCCGCCTTCAGGATGTCCCCGTGGTCGAATGCCAATCCGCCGGTGAGCGCGTCGGCGACGGACACCCATTGCGCATCGGCTGCGTCAGTCCCTGCGGTCGGCAATGGCATCGCCCGGCTCAGGCCCAGGTATGCCACCGACACCACCCGCATGCGGGGGTCCCGGTCGACGGCGCCGAAAGTGGCAAGCTGCTCGAGGTGAACGCCCGGCAGCTCGTGCGCTGCCAGCCCTGTTTCCTCCTCGAGTTCGCGATGGGCCGCCTCGTCCACCGATTCGTCCGGCAGCACGAACCCGCCGGGGAGGGCCGGCATCCCGGCATAAGGCTCGCCGCCGCGCTTGACCAGCATCACGTTCAGCGTGTCAGCGACCGCCAGCAGGGCGATGTCCACCGTCACCGCGAACGGCGGGAATTCTCTCGGGTCGTAGCGTGCCATGGCCTCAGGCTATCCGGGCCTCCGCCGCGCGGCGCCATCGGGTGAGGCCGACGAAGGCCATCACCAAGAACAGGACGTACAGCGCCGAGAACATGTAGGCGCCGGTGGTGGCATACAGGGCGATCGCCGAAACGTTGACCGGCCCGATCCACAGCCACCACGACTCCACCTTCTTGCGGGACAGCAACAGCATCGCCACCACCGAGGAGGCGACGATAGAGGCGTCCCAATAGGTGTATAGCGCCGAGTCCCAGCCGGCATCGAGAGCCCAGCCCAGCACCACCGTGAAGACCGCCATTACGGTGAGTGCCAGCAACCTGTCCCCAATCCGGAGCCGGGTGACCGCCAGCTCGGTGCCGCCGTCGCCGCCGCGCGTCCACTCCCGCCATGCCCAGAACTGCACGGGCACGTAGTACGCCCAGTGCAGCAGCGTCTGGCCCATGAGGCCGATCTCCAGGAAGAACCATCCCATCAGGACCACCGAGACGATCCCCACCGGCAGCGCCAGCACGTTGCGGCGTTGCGTGATCCACACCGACCACAGCGAGGTAGCCGTGCCGGCGAACTCCACGAGTCCGGGCGCCGCCTCGGGGGCAAGCCGCCGCGCTGCCGTCCAGTACGCGAGGCAGGCGAACAGCGAGTCGACCGCGGCCAGGGCGGCGTGGCGGTGCTCCCAGGCTCGGCCGAACCAGGGAGCCGGTTGGGCGACGGCGGTTGCTTGCATGAGTCTCCTCAGATCAAGGGATCGAAAGTCGTGAGCTTGTCGGCAATGTCCATCGCGCGACGAAGCCGGGCGGCCGGGTCGCCGGCGAGCACCTCGTACTGCACTCCGGAAGCCGCCACCAGGTCGAGCGTCCGGCGATGCATGGCTTCCCGTTCGCCGGCCGACTCCCGGGTCCCGTCCTGCACCCAGTCGAAGTCCGGGGCGCACACCACGTAGAAGTCGGGACGGTGGACGGTGGCGAGCGCAGCGAGCTCGCAATCGTCGGTTCCCAAGTAACGGCGGTGCCAGACGCGAGTCACCAACGCATCGGTATCGAGCACCACCAACCCCGCGGCGGATTGCGCCGCCAGCCCGTCGGCAACAGTGTGGTGGGTGGTGGCGATATGGTGGAACTCGGTGGTGGCCCAACTCTGGTCACGCCGATGGCGGCGGCCCTCCCAGTAGGTGCGGCCGTACTCGGGTACCCACGTGGTGCCCCATTGCGCGGCGAGCGCAGCGGCCAGCGTGGTCTTGCCACTCGATTCGGCGCCGGCGGTGACGATGCGCCGCGCCAACGCCGTCCGGGCCGGGGGAACGAGCCACTCGAACCCGGTGCGTAGGTCGGCGCGAATCTCGGTCGCCGAGATCGGAAACCTCTCCCGCCCGGGGTCAACAGCGACGTGTTCGGCACCCATGGCGGCGCACCATCCCGGCCCCCACGGCTCCGACGTGAATCCCACCTCGGGTGGCTGCGGTAGCACCTGGAGCGCCCGCTGCGCCCACGGCTCGTTGGCGGCAGGCAAGTCATCGGGCGTCACGATCACGGTCACGTTGGGGGGTGCAGCTGCCGCCAGCCAGGCCGCCCGGTCGGCGGCTGGGAGCGTTTGATCGGGCCGGGCGCCGAGCAGCACGTAGAGCCGATCGACTTGGGCGGCACCTGTCTCGACGAGATGGAGATGCCCAAGATGGGGCGGGTTGAATTTGCCGACTGTGACTCCGACCGTTCGCATTGGTCCCATGAAGGCAATATATAGTTTCTATGACTATTAGTCAAGATGACTATAGTATCGGGCACGCTAGGGCGGCTCCGCCGTGGCAACGGAGCCGGTAGCCTCCGGGCCACGCGGGAATGCCCCGCTGCGGGTGCGCGGTTGACAACGACGATCGATTCTGGAGGTAGCAATGCCCGCCGTGACGGTTGACGACACTCTCACGCTGCCGCGCATCCAGGAGCCCCCGGTCACGACGCAAGACCGACCCATCCGCTCCGTCACGACGGCGCCTCGCGGCTTCGAGGGCGAGGGTTTCCCGGTGCGGCGTGCTTTTGCAGGCGTCGATCTGGCCGAGCTAGATCCGTTCATCCACCTCGATCAGATGGGCGAGGTGCATTACGCGCCCGGAGAGCCGAAGGGCACGCCGTGGCATCCGCATCGCGGCTTCGAGACCGTGACATACATGATCGATGGCACTTTCGAGCACCAGGATTCTGAGGGCGGCGGCGGTCTCATCACCAACGGCGACACGCAGTGGATGACTGCCGGCTCCGGCCTGCTGCACATCGAGGCGCCCCCCGAGGATCTGGTGATGTCGGGTGGTCTGTTCCATGGATTCCAGCTTTGGGTCAACTTGCCTGCAAAGGACAAGTTCATCGCCCCCCGCTATCAGGATTTGCGCGGCAGCGCCGTCGAGCTGTTGACGTCGCCCGACGGCGGAGCCTTGATCCGCCTCATCGCCGGGGATGTCGCCGGGCATCGCGGACCGGGCGACACCCACACTCCGATCACGATGATCCACGCCACGCTGAGCCCGGGAGCCAGGCTGAGGATTCCGTGGCGACCGGACTTCAATGCACTCGCTTACGTCCTCAATGGGCGGGGCTCGTTCGGAGTGGAGCGCCGTCCCGCGGCGATGGGTCAGCTCGTGGTCTACGGGCCCGGCGACGTCATCACCATGGCAGCCGCGGATTCGCAAGAGACGCGCAGTCCCAACTTCGACGTGCTCATCCTGGGCGGTCGACCAATCCGGGAGCCGGTGGCCTGGCATGGCCCGTTCGTGATGAACACCCGATCCGAGCTGGTCCAGGCCTTCGAGGACTACGAAGCGGGTCGCCTGGGCCGGATACCCCCGCAGCCGGAGCGATGAGCCGGCCACGGCTGCGGCGAGGCCCCGGCCCTGTTGTGACGGCGGCTAGCGACCGGACAGATAGGTCAGTGCACCCGGCATGCCGACGACGACTGCGGCCACCTCCACGGCACGGTCGATTGCCTGGCGGACAGGCGTGCTGACGAGCCGGTACCCGAGATAGGTGCCGAAGAAGGCGTCGCCCGCTCCCGTAGCGTCGACTGCCTCGACCACCGGCGGCTCCACTCGGAAGGTCTCACCGCCCACCGTGGCGATTATGGAGCTGGCGGCGTCGGTGACGATGGCTTCGCCGACACCCATGGCAGCCATTCGCCGGCCGAAGACCTCTGGTGTCTCTTCCCACAAGGTGCGCACATCATCGGCCGAAGCGACGACGACGTCAGCCAGGGCGACTGCTCTGTCGGCAGCACTGCGGGCGTGGGCACAATCCGGCCAGAGCGCGCCCCGGTAGTTGGCGTCGTAGGCCACCAGAGCACCGGCCCGCCCGGCGGTGTCGATCTGGTCGAGGAGAGCATCGGCGCCAGATCCGGCGACGGCGAGAGTGATGCCGGAAAGCACTATCGCCTCGGAGCTAGCCGCGGTGCCCAGATCGATGCCGGCGCCCAGCGCATGGCGCGCTGCCGATTCGCTCCGCCAATAACGAAACGACGGCTCACCGCCGTGCGTGGTGATCCAATACAAACCCAGATTGCGGCCGGCGACGACCGGCGATTCCGATGCGTCGATCCCGAGCTCGGCGCAGTAGTCGACGAACTCGAGCGAGCGGGGGTCGTCGCCGATGCCGGTGAGGTAACGGACAGTGAGGTCGGGGGCGGCGGCGGCGAGCGCGGCCGCGCAGTTGAGGGTGTCGCCGGCGAAGGTCCACGACAGCCGACGATCATCGATGGTGGTCAGCTCGATCATCGCCTCGCCGACGACGAGCACGGTGGGCACGTCAGATCCTGCCCGAGCTGGATGCGCCGCCGGGGTGTGGCCGATCGCTGATCATGGCCGGCAACAGTAATCACGGCCCCGGCGCCACGGCGCTTGACGCCGCGCCAGCGCAAATGCTACCGTCCCCGGGAGCGCTCCCGGGAGCGCTCCCATCTGGAGGGGATTGGAGAGTGTGGAGGAAGGCAGTCATCAGGCGCTCGTCGGGGCGGGCCGCTCGATGAAGCTCACGCTGGAGGACATCGGCCGCTTGGCCGGGGTTTCCCGGTCGACGGTGTCTCGGGTCGTCAACGACCAGGACAGTGTGAGCCCGGCGGTTCGCCAACGAGTCCAAGACGTCATCGAGCGCACCGGATTCATCCCCAACGTGGCGGCCCGGTCGCTCGCTTCGAGCAGATCGGGCGTTGTCGGTCTCGTGATTCCGAGCCGAGTTCACAGCCTCTTCGAAGATCCGTATTTCGGGCGCTTGATCCAGGGCATCAGCCGCGCCAGCAATGAGGCCGGCAGGACACTCTCGCTGTTCCTCTTCCAGACAGAGGAAGAGGAGGAGCGCCTCTACCCGCGCGTCGTGCGCTCCGGGCTCGTCGACGGTGTGATCCTCACCGCCTCGCGGATGGGAGACCCGTTGATGGCGGCGCTCACCGAGGGATCGATGCCATTCGTCGTCATCGGCCGGCCCGACGTCCCAGCGCTGGTGAGCTATGTCGATGCGGACAACATCGGCGGGGCCCGCCAGGCGGCGTTACACCTGTGCGGCCTGGGCTATCGCCGCATCGGATACGTCGGGGCCCCGATGTCGACCTCCGCGGGAGTTGATCGCCTCGAGGGCTTCCGGGACGGGCTCGCCAGCTGCGGAGCCGTCCTGGACCCCGAGCTGCGTGCCGACGGTGCGTTCTCCGAGCAGAGCGGCTACGAGGCGATGCACAAGATCTTCCCGCACCGTCCAGAAGCCGTTTTCGTGGCCTCCGACACGATGGCGATTGGAGCGCTCCGGGCACTACGTGAGCTCGGGGCCGCAGTGCCCGACGACCTGTGCCTCGTCAGCTTCGACGGCTTGCCGTCGTCCGAGACCTCGGTGCCCCCGCTGACGACCGTGCGCCAGCCGATCGCCCGAGCGGGGGCAAGGGCGGTGGAACTGCTCCTCGGGCTGATCAACGGCGCAATCTCTGGACCGGTCGCCGAGATCATGCCCACGGAGTTGATAGTCAGAGACTCATGCGGCGCGCTACGCCGACCTATCGACCCGGAGGCCGCATGAGAGTGTGAGATCAGGCTCGGGGCTTTGCCGCCCCGGGCACCGTCCGGTGGTGCTTAGGCAGGCGACCACCGCGGGAGCGCTCTCAATGGGGCCGCTCCCACCAGTAGAAAACGAAGCCAACGAGAGGCAGGAAGACAGTATGAATCGGATCCGATGGATAGCACTGCTCGCAGTGCTGATGCTCGTAGCCGCGGCGTGCGGCGACGACGCCGACGACACCACGGCGGCGCCGGGCACAACGGCCGCCACTACCACGGCGGCGCCTGGCACTACAGCCGCCGGCGATACCACCACTGCGGCGCCAACGACGACGACGCCGATGGGGTTGGAAGGCACTCTGAAGGTGCTCTTGCACCAGAACCCACCCTTGGTGGAGTACATGGAGGACTTCAACCGCCGGTTCATGGAAGCCAACCCTGGCGTCCAGGTTCAGATGGAGGTCGTGGCCTCGGGTGACATTGCCACGGCTGCGCAGACTCGTCTCACGGCCGGGGATGTCGACGTCATCGACTACTGCCCGGGAGGCTGTTCGGCCTTCTCGAACGGTGTCCAGCCGTACATGACGGATGCAGACACTCCGTTGTGGCAGCAGCTGATCGATGCCGGCTTGATCGCTGATCTCACCGATCAGCCTTTTGTCGCCAACTATGACCCGGTGGCGGTGGCGGATGCCACTACCTACAACGACCGTGTCTACGCGCTGCCGGCGGGTCGTGTCTCGTACAGCGGCATGTTCGTCAACAACGATCTACTCGCGGACGTCGGTCAAACGATTCCCACTACCTGGAGCGAGTTGTTGTCGGTGTGTGACGCGGTCCAGGCCGCCGGAAACGAGTGCATGACCGTGGGCGGCGCCGATGGCTGGCCTGTCTTCGTGGGTGCCTACGGCCTCTTGGGCGCCTACTACCCGGATCAAGCGGGTCTAGTAGAGGGCCTATGGACCGGCAGCATCAAGTGGAACGACGCGAACGGCATAGAACTGTTCAACCGGTTCCAGACGTACGCCAACGACCTGCTCGAAGACGGTGTGACGGGGATCTCGCATGACGCTGGACCCGCCCGCTATGCCGCCGGAGACGTGGCCTTCATGCCCACCGGTGTGTGGCAGGCACCTGCGGTCGAGGACGTGGCGGCATTCGACTGGACCTACGTGCCATTCCCTGGCAGCGACACCGCAGCCGACAACCAGTTCCTGTTCGGCAAGTACGACATGAGCTGGATGGTCGCGGAGGGCTCGCAGAACAAGGACGCGGCGTTGGCTTATGTGGCGGCGCTGTCCGATCCGGCCGAATATCAGACGTTCGTCAATGCGGTGGGCTTGATCCCTACCCAGCCGACGGCGACGCTCGACACCAAGCTCGGTCAAGCCATAGCTGACCTGATCCCGAACTACCGGGTCGGCTTCGAGCAGTACTGGGTGGCGCCCAAGGGCGCGGGTCAGTGGGCCAACGGAAGTCAGGCGGCGTCCTTCTATGCTCCGTTCAACGAAAGGACAGACCCCACGGCGCTCGCCAACCAGGCGCAAGCCGACCTGGAAGCCGGGCTCGCTTCTTGACGCCTAAGTAACAGCCGAAAGCCGGTTGCGGGGCGCCCCCCGC
>JBFIXI010000104.1:0-9662 GCA_041605955.1 Acidimicrobiia bacterium | reverse complement strand
GGCGTGCTCGCCGGTAGGCATCAACGGGCCCAGTACTGCCATCACGTGATCGGAGAGCCGGCCCTTTATGCGATGCGATCGCTGCTCCACCTCCCGATCACCTCACAGCGCCGCGAAGATGCCCAACGCGTTGCAGAGATGATCCAGTTGGCCAACATCACCCGCGACATCGAGCGCGACCTGGCCCAGGGCCGCAGCTATCACGAGGCCTTGCAGCCGCTGTTGGGTGCATCGCAACTAGATGCCGCCGCGCGGGAGCAGGTGCGGGCGGTACGCGCCGCGCTCGTGAGGGACGCCATGGGAGGTGTCGACGCGTACGCCCGTCTAGTCGCTGAGTTGCCGCCCGGCATCAGCCAGGCCCGCGGCGCCGCCGTCCTCATGCTGCTGTTCACCGACCGCTACTACTCGCGCTGCACAACGCACGCGGGCGGTCGAGGGTGGCGGGCACAGCCGCGCCCTCTCATCTATGCCAACGCGATCCTGGCTACGCTGTCCGCCGGCTGGGCTGATCGCGTAGTCAGCGCCACCCAGCGACGGTTTCACGGGGTGCTCGCCACCACGCCCGGCGACCGAGCCGGCTACGGATAGGACAGGGCCCGATTCTCGAAGTCGAGCAGCAGCAAACCTGCCGCCTGGCTCTCTTCGATCGTCACGCGCCAACCGAGCAGCTCACCCGCCGCAAAACCGGCCCTGGGCTCCTCACGGCCTATCGCGACGAGCTCGCTCCATTGCAGCCTTCGATATGCATCGACCAACGAATCGAACCCACCCGGCTCGTTGCCGTAAGCTATTTTCACGATACCGCTGCTGTAGGCGCTCTCTTGGAGGGGCGTGTCCGGCCGGGGCAACACATCGCGCCCCGGCAAGGCAGGGGGCTCGGCACCCGGCTCCGGTTGCGCCGGGGGATCGAGCAGGATGTTGACGTGCCGGTCCTCGACCTCGATGACGCCGGGATAGGGCCCGGTCAGCTGCGTGAGCACGTGGTCGGGCGCGGTGTAGATCGCCCAGACGCCTTCGAAACCACCGAGAAAGCCCTGGCCGACATCGCGCACCGAGATTCCCCAAGCGGGTCGAGCTTCGATGCGGTCCGTGAAGAAGTTGACCAGCTCCGAGAAGGTCAGGCTGGTCGAGAGATTGAGGTGAAAGCCGAGCTCCGGGCTTCCGGTATAGAAGCCAACGTTGCCCGCCGGAAGCGGAAGCGTGCTGGGGAAGCCTGCCGGGAGTTGACGCGGGGCGGTTGTCGAGGTGGCGGCGACCGTGGTCGTCGGCTTGGGCACCGGAGTCGCCCTCGGGGCAACCTGCGCTTCCGGTACGAATGCGGTCGTCAGCGAAGCAGTGTCCTTCGGCGGAGAGTTGATCGTCGCATCTGGGGCCGACTTACCGCAGCCCCCGCCAAGCATCACCCCCACAATCGCGACAGCCAGGGCCGCGCCCCGCCGACCACCGGGCCGGCCGGTTTCCCCCGATGCCTCACGCAACCCCCTGCGCAACTCGCCTCCCGCCACAGTCTCCGCGGGATTCTACGAGGCGTAGCGTTTAGCGGCCCGCGCCCTGGCCTTGACGGCTTCGGCCTCCCGGTTGCGTGGAGGAGCCGATGTCACCAGTGAGTCGATGAGCTGGCGGGTGACGGCATTGATGGACTCAACTGCCCCATCGAATACGGCCCGGTTGGCCTGCGAGGGTTGTCGGGATCCACTGACCTTCCGTACGAATTGCAGCGCGGCGGCGTACACCTCCTCGTCGGTGGCCGGCGGCTCGAAGTTGTTGAGCGGTCGGATTGAGCGACACATGGTCCCAGCGTACCGGCCAAGTGGGCGGTACCGAGCTCAGTCCTGGCGGAAGAGCGTGGCCTGCAGGTGGAACTGCATCTCCTGGCCGACTGCCTGCATCTCCACGAGGTAGCGCATCTCGCCGTCGGTCACGTCGATGGACCGGGCGAGCGCCCTCACGTCCTTGGCGGTCGGTGCCAGCTGGATCGACGCCGAACGCAGCTGCAAGCTCTGGCCGCGTACTGTGCCGACCTGGATCTCGGCGATACCGGACGGGTGGGCCAACACCAGCTCGACACCCTCGCTGCCGGATGGCCGCAGATAACCCACTTCCGCGTGCAGCGGGAGCCCGTCGACGCCCCGAGTCTTTTGCGCATAGGTCAGGAAGGGCTTGCCGACGTGGCCGTACGTCGCCTCCTCGCTGTAGGTGAAGGCATCGATAGTGGGGTAATCACCGCGCCCCTCACCCTTCCAAGTGCCCAGGAGAAAGGAGAGGTGAGCCACTTCGGGATGCAGTTCGGGAGCCATGAGCGGCACGCTAGTTCACGTGCCCTGCGGGACGTGGATTCTGTTGCGCCTGTGACTGGGTCCTCAGCGGCGGCCGGCGAAGGGCACGATGTGGTGACCGTCTTCCCATGCGATAACGAGCACCCGCTCGTGGGTCTGGCCCTCCAGCTCGGCGACGATGGCTTCCGGCGACACTTCGCCACCGGGCACGTCCAACCGATCCCACACCTGCACCCGCACATCCAGCTGATCGGCCAACCGCGACGCCACTCCGTTGCCGCCCACTCCGAGGAGGATCACCTCGCGCAGCGGCGACTCGAGGGCAGCGGGCGCCTCCGCCCGATCTTCTTTGTAGATGAGCCAGTGATAGGCAGCAATGGCTCCGGTGGTGATCACCAGCGCCAATGCGGGGGCGATGTCTGCCATCGTCTCCCCGCCGAATCGGCCGTCGAGCATGTCTTCGAGCGTCATGAAGACGGCCACCACCAAGCTGCTCAGCGCGGTGACTCCGCCCACGCCGAATAGGAGCGCCAGATAGGCGCGGCGGGTTCTGGACCGCAGCTCGGCTTCGGGCGCGGCGGCTCGGGCTCTTTGGATCCGTGACCAGAAGCCCCACCACAACGGTCCCCCGACCAGCAGGAAAGTCACTGCGATCAGCAGCGTGTTCACCTCGGATTCGCCTGCGAGCACGTCGCTCGCCGGCACCAGCTGTTGAATGAAGGCGACCAGCAGCACGGTGATACCGCCGGCGAACCCGAGGAGTCCGACACCTCCCAGCGTGTACTCGTAAATCCGGCGAATCTCGGTGCGCTCCGGGGCGGACTTCTCGGCGAGGACGGCGCGGTGATAGAAGAACACTCCCAGGCCGGCGAGGCCGGAGGCCACCAGTCCGGGGGTAATGTCGAAGTGGACGGCCGCCGTCGTGGCGTCAGGACGCCCGAAGAGCCACTCCAGAATCGAGTAGAGCTGCGCCGTGCCGGCGCCGATCGCGGTGGTGACACCGCCCAAGACACCGAACAGCAGCACGTAGCCGTGCCACAACGGGGTCCTTGCCAGCCGAACCCCGTGGCGCAGCCAGTAGAGCGACCAGATACCACCGCCAACGACTAGCCCGGCGAGCACGGTCGCCATGTCGTCGCCGAAGTTGCTGGCGACGCCTACCTCGAACAGGTTGCTGTACATGGCATCGAGGATGACGAATATGCCGGCGCCGATAGCACCGCTGACGGCACCCAGCCCAACCGCCGAGCCGAGAATCAGATGCCCCTCGCCACGAGGCGCATCCAGATAGCGAGAGACGATGAGCCAGTGCCCTACCCAGACGGCGCCCCACACCAGACCGCGCGCCAGGGTCGACTTGTCGAACGGTTCGACGCCGAAGGCCCAGGTCAACAGCTCGAAGGCGGAGTATCCGGCTACCAACAGCGCGGTGAACAAGGTCGCCGTGAGATAAAAGCTCCATCCGAAGGAGCGTCGCTCCCGCGGATCGTCGAGCTGCCGGTTCACCCAGGCACCGAGGCCCAGGTACACCGGTACGCCGACAAGAACGAACGCCAAGGCGCGGGCGCTTTCTGTGCTGCCGCGGCGAATGACGGTACCGCCGCCGGGCAACAGCTGTTCGAGCAGCCCAGTGAAACCGATGGCCACGACCACCAGCACCCCGTAGAGCGTCAGGTACTGGAAGAAGCGCCGCAGCGACACTGTTCCCGACTCGCGGACTCGGCCGCCGTGGTTTCGCACCGCCCTCACTATCAGCGCGACCACCGCCCCCAGCACCAGCAGCGGCAACAATCCGAATAACATCACCTATACCTCCCGGCACCAATAGAACGGCCAAGTCGCAGACGAGATACGCCACTCTCCGTCGACCATCTCGAGCTCAAAACGCTCCTCGTAAGACGACTGGTAGTAGTCGAAAGCTCCATCGGAGTAGGCCGCAGTGAACTTCACTTTGATCACGGCCGCGTCGGTCTTCACCTTGGAATCGACGAGCGTGATACGCCCGGCATCCCTCCAGTAGTGCCTCTCCTCGAGATCCTCGACGGTGCAGCGGCGCTGCAGCGCCGGGGTGAGCCGGGCATGGGCGGCCGCCGCGTCCTCGTCGAGGATCGCCTGGACGTATGCCTGAGTGGCCGCCTCCGGTGAGCCGGGCTCGAACTCCGCCGGGTCGCGGAAAGCGACGATGATGGCCGCCACCACGATCAATCCGACGAGTCCGAGACCCATCACCACCAGCAGCCGATTCGAGCTGGTCATCCGCTTGGCTTCCATGTGGCCATCGTGGTCCACCGCAGACGCGGGCGCCATAGGGGGGAGCCCCCAATGCGCGGTAGGGGAATCTCGGGTCCCGCTAGGCGGAGAACAGGATCCCCTTGCAGCTGATGGCGCCTTCGGCCTTGGCGAACTCTCCAACGTCGAGGGCGATGAGTTGGTCGCAGTGCTGCCGGAGGGTTGCCAGCGTCAAAGGCGCCGAGGCATCGGCCAGCAGCGTCTCGCCTATCCGGACCACGTTGGCTCCCTGCGGTTCACTCGGGTGCGCCTCCAGCAGCTTGGCACCGAGGAAGCTGAGATCCACCCGCCGGGGGTAGTAGATCAACGTTTCACTGTCGACCACCGTGGCGGCCGACTTGAGGTGGAGCACATCGTAGATCGGCAGCCCGATGACCCGGTAGCCGAATGGCGCCACCAGGTCGGCCAGGGCACGGATACCCTCGTCGTTGGTGCGACTCGACTCTCCCACCAGGATCTGCTTGCCGAAGACGATCACATCCCCACCGTCGAGAGTCGCCGGAGCTTCCATAGTGACGCAATCGCGATAGTGGGCAAGCACGGACGCCACCGATGCCACTTCGCCGAGCCGTGAAGGCGTGCCGGGGCGAAGCAAGACCGCTATCTCATCGAGGACGAGCGCGGTGTCCTCCACAAACACCGCGTCGGGGTGTGTCGCCAGCCGGGGAAGCTCGACCACCTGGACGTCCAAGGAGCGGAGCGCCTCGAGATACTCATCGTGTTGGGCGGCCGCGCGCTCCACATCGATGGCGACGCGCCCCAGGTGCGTGAGCTCACACTCGTTCAGCTCCGGGCCCGTTGGACGGGTCAAGGCCACGATCATCGCTCCTACCCTAGCCCTCGGCACCTGTTCTAGTTTTCTAGTAATCTAGAGAGGGTGACCGACAAGAAGCAGTTCAACCTGTATCTCGACGAGGAGCTGATAAAGCGGATCAAACACGCCGCCATCGAAGCCGGAATGCGCCTGTCCGACTTCGTTGCCGCGATTCTCGTCGCTCACCTCGAAGACGGCGCCCCGCTCGAAGAGAAGGAGACCGCATGAGGCTGCAGCCGATCGTCTACACGCCCGACATGGAAGCCACGATCGACTGGTATGGCAAGGTGCTCGGAGTCGGGCCCGGATATACGTCTGACATGTGGACCACCTTCACGGTGGCCGGGGCCACGCTTGCCGTCCACTACGCCGCCGAGAAGAGGACCGGATCCGGCGTGGAGCTGTCGCTGATTGCCACCGAGCCGCTCGACGACGTGCTGCAACGGCTCAAACGGATCGGCGTGGCGATCGAGAGAGGGATCCAGGACGAAGCGTTTGGGAGATCACTGCTGCTGCGTGACCCCAACGGATCACCGGTACAGATCAACGAGCATCGGCGCTGACGCTCTGGCGCGGTAGCGGCGGTCCTCTCAGCGGTTGCGACCCTTACCCTTGCCGGGGTTGTCCTGGTTGCGGCCATTGCCCTGGCCGGGATTGTCGCCCTGGCCCGGATTGTCGCCCTGGCCGGGATTGTCGCCCTGGCCGGGATTGTTGCCCTGGCCCGGATTGTCTTCATTGGGAGACTTGCCGCTGGAGCCGGATCCGGGATCGTCGACCGAACCGGTGGATCCGGAACTGCCGGGATCGGCCGGCGGTTGAGTAGCGGAGCCATTCACGCCTCCGCCACCACCCTTGGCGACCCACCGCATGATCTCGCCCTTCTTGACGCTCTCGAGCATGGAGGGATGGAGCTCCTTGGCGACGGTAGATACCACTGCGCCGCGGTGGGTCCGGCCGCTGGGATGCTCGAGAGTCAGTGTGAGGCACTCTCCAGGCCCGAACTTCCCGTTCTCGTCGTCCTCCGGCAGCGCGGCGTCATCGCATTCGGGCAGCTCGCCCTCGATCGGAAGTGCAATCGTCACCGTGCCGGCCTCTTCGTCAACCACAACGAGAGGTGCCGGCATCTTGACCTGCGGCTCCGCCTCCGCCTCGTTGGCCGCGGCATTACCTCCGAGCGCCATAGCGGCGATCAGGGCGAGCAACGGTATCAATGTAGATCGCTTCATACGTCCCCACCTGTCACCGAAAGTATATGCGTAACCACTATTTGTGTCGATGACTAATACCTGCGGGCACGGCCGGCGCCGGGCTGCCCTCATGGGCGCGGCCGCGTTACCCTCCCAGCTGTAATAAAGACGGCGGAAAAGGGGGGGAGATTTGGTCGAAATGCGATGCCGATAACGACCTCCCAGCAGCTGCGAGACCACCTCGAGCTGGCAATCGCGGTGGAGTTGTCCACGGTCCCGCCGTACCTCTACGCGATGTACTCGATCGCAGACCAGTCGTCTGAAGCAGCGCTGCTGATCCGAAGCGTGGTCGCCGAGGAGATGCTCCACGCTGCGCTCGCCACGAATCTGCTGCTCGCTATTGGAGGAGACCCCGATTTCTCTTCGACCAGGCTGATGCCGCGGTACCCCAGCGAGCTTCCTCACCATCGGCCACCACTTCAACTGAACCTGAAACCGTGCTCTCCGCAGCAGGTGGAGGAGCTATTCCTCGTCATAGAGCAGCCGGAAACCCACACCGAGCTGCCCGACGATGACACCTACGAAAGCCTGGGCCAGTTCTATCACGCCATCGAGAAGGGCCTCGCTACGGTGGCCACGGCCGAGGACATCTTTGCCAACCCTCAGGCCGAGCGGCAGATGGCCGACCACAGCTTCTACGCCCCGGTGAAGTTCGACGCGGAGGACAGCGGCGGCCTCGGCCTCATCGACGACATCGCCAGCGCCGACGAGGCGATTCACATCATCATCCACCAAGGGGAGGGGGTGTCCGACCACAAGTGGGCGGACCCGCTGCACCAGGAACTGACCCATTACTACAAGTTCTTGCGCATCGCCCGCGGCGAGGCGCCGCTCGGAGAGGTTGCGCCGCTGCCCACCAACCCCCGTCGTGACGACTTTCCGCCCGAGGTGCAGCCGGTGGCGGATCTCTTCAATGCGGCTTACCGATATCTGTATCTGGTCTTTCACAGCATCTTCGAGCCGGATACTGATCGGCAAACGGCGATCGGCCGGCTGTACACGCTCATGACCGCAGTGCTGTCTCCGGTCGCCCACCACCTGGTGACGCTGCCGCTCGGCAACGACATGGTGGCCGCCCCCACATTCGAGATCTACGAGTTCGACACTGCCGACCCCCACACCGAGCTCTACGGGCTCAGCGCTACAGTGGCGCAGCTCCACCCCGCGCTCGAACCCGTCGTCGCCACCATGGCGAACCTGTTGACGTGAACCATTCCGAACAGCGGCCCGTACCCCTCGGCAACGCTTTGATTGGAGGCTCGATGCCAGTAACGGATTCGCGGCGTCTCCGGCGCTGGCCGGTGACAGCGATCATGATGGCCGCCCTGCTGGGGATGATCTCATCTCCAGCTCGCGCCGTGGAGGGGGAGACCTTCGCCATCACCGAGGTCGACTTCGGCGCACGGACCATTCAGGTCACCAATCACGGTACCGCCGCCGTGGATCCCAACGGCGTGATCGTGTGCAGCTTTCCCGTATATGCGCCGATCGCCGGTGCCGCCATGTTGGCTCCCGGAGAATCGGTTACGGTCGACTTGGCTGCGATCGGTGTCCCCATCGGCGCCGATGACGGTGAGCTCGGGCTCTACCTGAACAGTGAGTTCGAGGACCCGGCGGCAATCGTCTCCTACGTCGAGTGGGGCTCACCCGACCACCCCAGATCGTCGGTCGCCCAAGCCGCCGAAGTCGGCGGCGCTGCGGTGTGGACCGGGGGTTTCGTGGACACGGCCGGCGGGTCTGTCTTGGCTGCGACCGTCGCATTCCCCACCTCGCCCGCCTCGTGGCAGACCGGGGCCGGCGCCACCCTTCCTCGAACCGGAGCCCCGGGTCGCGGCGGCGTGCTGGTCGGCCTGGCATTGTTGACGGCCGGGGTAGGGCTCCTGGCGCTCACCCGGCGCCGCGCATCGAGATAGTGGGTTCCCCGCCCAGGTAACGTTGCGATATGGAGCCCGCGGCCGCGTCGCCACCCGACATCAGAACCGTCGTCTTCGATTGCGACGATCCGGCCCGACTGGCGGGTTTCTGGACCACCCTTCTGGGTGTCGAGATACTGCACGACCACGGCGACTTCATCTGGCTGGTCGCCCAGCGGGACGGAGCGTTCAAGTTGGCTTTCCAAAAGGTGCCCGATCCCACCGCGGGGAAGAACAAGCTCCACCTCGACGGCTACCACGAGGACCTGGTTGCGTTGACCGCAACCGTGGAGGGGCTGGGCGGCTCCCTCGTGGCGCGCCACGAAGTTCCCGGATTCGTGTGGAACATCTATGCGGACCCCGAGGGCAATCAGTTCTGCTGCGGCCACCCGCTCGAGGCCGGGACCGCATAAGTGGGCTGGCTGCTGGCGACGGTGGCGCTGGCCGGGCTGGCTTACGGACTGCATCGCTTTGCCGTGTGGGCGGGCGATCGAGAATTGGTCTACTACAAGACCAAGCCCAGGTTCCGCGGCTCCAGCCTCGGCTTGCTCGAAACGATCTACCACCCGGCAATGGAGCACGTCGTCGAGGAGAGAGTTTCAGAGCAAGCTCGTCGGGGGCAAGATGACGGGAGCGCCCCAGACCGACCGGAGCGCGGGGCCCTCAGCGGCCGACTTCGATTAACGATTGTTAAGCGGCTTCACACTTTGTTCATGCCACCTCACGGCCGTGATGCCATACGGTGCCATGGTCGGATCACATCGATCGTGAGGAGGATACAAATGCGCCGAATCGTGATTCTGGCTGCAGCCGGGCTGATGCTGCTGGCAACGGCGGCCCCGGCCATGGCGGGCGGGCCCCCGCCCCGCAACGAGGACGGTGACCGGGTCCGGGTCACGGTCTACGTGGAGAGCCAGGGGCTCTTCTTCGAGTCCATCGTCGGGCCCAACCTGCCGATGCGCGGGCCCTTCCAGGAGCTGCGGCCCGGTGAGGGACCCGGTGGAACCTTGGCAACCGACTACGGACCGGGCGATCCGGGCTATCTCGGCGGACGCTGGTGGGTCGATGTCGACGGCAACGGCGAGATGAACGACGGCGATGCCTTCTTCTCGTGCCCGCTGCT
>JBFIXI010000103.1:0-9869 GCA_041605955.1 Acidimicrobiia bacterium | reverse complement strand
GGTAACCGAGCCCTTAGTGGCGATCCACTCCTTGATCGCGTTCCGGCCAGTGAGTTTGGTGTGGCCCGTCGGCGTTACGAAGTTATCCCTCCATTCGAACGAGAGGTTGCACGGTTGGTCGCCGGCCGTGTAACGGAAATGTCGCTCGAAGGTGACGCCTTTCGAGTTGGCCTTCTTCAGTGCGTCGTCTGGCCACCACCCGTTGCCACAATTCCGTCCCTGCTCGGCCCCATGGCAATAGAACAGGTGGGCCTCTGAGAGGTCCAGGCCGAGATCAGGGTTGCTGCGCTCGACTCTCGCCGTGCACTCGATAACACCCACCACTCCGAACGCTACGCACGACCCACAGCCCCCCTGGTTCTTGACGACTGTTGTGTAGTTCTTGCCATCGACGTCTCGCAAGTCGTAGGCACTGGGCGGCGCGGCCATTCCCTCCGTGCCGACATCAGGTTCGACTGTTGAACCACGAGCCTTATCGAGGGCGGCCGCCTCCTCGAGTTGAATTTCCTCCGGCGGAGGCGTGAACCCGAGGCGGAGGCGCCTCTCGTCCTCCGTGAGTAGCGCCATCGAGGTGCCCGGATCCGTTTCCCAAGGCGTCCCGGCCTCCTGCAATTCGATGGCGAGCCTCTCGAGATTGAGTGCCTCGGACATTGTTCACCTCCCAATGGAACCGCTGCTGCAGCTGGCAGCTAACGAGAAGGACCTGATGGAGTCGGGCAGCCGCTTCACTGCGATTCTCACGCGGCGCATCCCCAGGCCCTCGTGTAGCAAACCCCCTCTCCGAGCCCTCCTGGCACCATCGTCTCCGCGTGTGCAGTCGACCGCTAGCCCTAAAGGACCCAAAAAGTCCCATCACATCAAGGGGGGCTGCCCCCGGCGAGGGCCGTGTGCTCATCTTGGCGAGCCGATGATCGTCGTGCAGAGCTGATCCGCGGGGATGGTGGTTGCCATGAAGTGGTTGTTGGGCTGGGGCCGAGTCCGTACGACCGCAGATTGAAACGCAACGGGATGCCTGACCCCGGGCGATCGCGTCTCGGCCGCCGGTGATGGGAGGGCGACGGCGGGCGACAGGTCTCACCGACACCCGTTCCAACTCATCTTGGTTACGAAAGCCCTGAGTGGCGACGGTGCGGTACCGATACAATGAAGGAACAGTCAGGGATCACGCACGGGGAGACCGCGCTTCGAGCACTGAAGAGAAGCCCTCACCTACGCATTCGGGTTGAGGGTCGATGAGCAGGATCCCTGCGGGGAGGTTCGACGTGAGGGTTACGCTCGGCCCTGAGGATAACGGCCGGGAGGTTTGGGTGCTGGTCGGGGACATAATGGCCCTGCGGCTACCGGAGAACCCCACGACCGGCGTCCGGTGGATGATCGACGAGGAGTCCACCAGTTTCGAAGTCACTGCGGATGGTTACCAACCCGCCGACACCGGGAACGAGAACGAATGGAGGGAGCCGGGTATTGGCGCTGCCGCCACTCGAGTCTTGACGTTCACGATGCGCGAGCCGGGTAGGGTCGAGCTGCGCCTGAGGCGCCTTCAAGTGTGGGAGGGAGACTCCACCACCGACGCAACGTTCGCCATCACATGCCATATCGGCGGTACGAACTTGGCATGATCCGGCTCACAACGGGGCCCGACGCACTCGATGCAACGACCACCCCATAGAACAAGACGGAGGACCGCAGTGGGCCTAAACGAGGCTTACTCGAACCGCCGAGTTCCTGGCAGGGACAACTAGAGCCGAACGTCAGTGGTCGGACCCGGCGGTGAACAATCAAGCACCCTTCCAAATGCCTTCCTTCTGAGGTGGTCGACGAAACAGAATCGCACTCCCCGACGCCTCGGCGAATTGGTGGTGTGTGCCACTCCTAAGGGGGGTATTGAGCCTCTGGTGGCGGTGTCGGCTCTTCGCCCATGCTGGGGGAAAGTGAGACTCACTGGATTAGTGGGCACGAAATGCGTGTCTGCAGTGTCTTTCCCGGCGAGCGATCGGAGTAGGTGTGGTGCTGCTGGTTCTCGGAGTGCTGTTGATCGGCGCGGCGCTCCCGCTGCTGTGGTGGGCGCGACCTCAGCGATCACGATCGGCATCGTCGTGGGTCAAAGGCATCGTGGGCGCAGCCGTTCTCCTAGTCGGCGCCATCGCAGTGGGCGTCTATGCGTGGGCCCTAACTGCAACCGATACCTCCCAGCTCGCCCGTGCGCTGATATGGGGCGATTCGGCGTTCGGTGACCAGGATCGCTTCCCTTCACGGACGATCAGCGCGAGCCCGGACCCGGTCACGTTTCGGCCGGTCAGTGACTCCCTGGTCGGCAAGTATGCGCCCGACGGGTCGGGCGCGGCGCTCGAGCAGTATCTCGAATCGGCCGACACGACCGCGTTCGTCGTTCTGCATGGCGATGATCTCCTGTACGAGGGCTATTTCAACGGGTCGAGCCACGACTCGATCCAGACATCATTCTCGGTCGCCAAATCCTTCATCGCGACCCTGGTAGGCATCGCCCTCGAAGAGGGACACATCGCCGACTTGGACGATTCGGTGACGGTCTACGTCCCCGAGCTGGCGGAACGAGACGAGCGTTATGCCGAGATCACGCTACGCCACCTGATCACTATGTCGTCTGGTTTGTCGTTCGACGATGGTGGGTCGCCATGGGCTGATCCCGCCAACACCTACCACGGCACGAACCTGCGGTCTGCGGTGCTGACGAGGCCGCGCATCGAGCAACCACCGGGCACGGAGTTCCACTACAACGACTGGAACGTGATCCTCCTCGGCCTGGTGCTCGAACGAGCGACCGGCATGCCGGTGTCCGAGTACATGCAGACCCGCCTCTGGCAGCCCATGGGTGCCGAAGCGGAGGGGTCCTGGAGCCTCGACAGCCAACGCCACGGATTTGAGAAGATGTTCGTCGGGGTCAATGGGCGGGCAATCGACTTTGCCAAACTCGGCTGGCTCTATCTCCACCAGGGCCGCAATGGTGATCGTCAAGTCGTGCCGCCGGCATTCGTCGCCGAGGCGACCAGCCTCGACACGACGATCGATCCTGCCCCCGGATACCAGTACCTGTGGTGGATCGACGAGGAGCGAGCGTCGTATTTTGCCCATGGCGACCACGGCCAGTTCATCTACGTCGACCCGAATGCAGACCTGGTCATCGTGCGCATTGGCCAAAGCGACGGAGGCGTCGATTGGATCCGGTTCATGGGCGAACTCGCCGGCCGGCTCAAGCCATAATTCAGCGATCGTTAGAGCTCCATCGCGATGGACACGGATCCACACTCGGATCGAAGCGGAGGCTGCTACGGACCAACGTCGCTTCTCACGGCCTCACTCAAACCCTGTCGTTGACCAGGGAAGACGCAACGGAACGTTGTGGAATCGACGACGACGAGTGGGCGTTGACGGGCTCGAACTGCCGACCTCTTCACGGTGAGTACTGCTCGGCGTCCGGGGAAGGCGAGGGGACCCCTACCGGAGCCGGGTCCCTGTCGCAGCTTCTTCGGGGTTGGGTAGTAACCCATACGCGGATCGTGAACCACGGGGTTAGGTCGGACAGTCTTGCGCTCCGGTCACCCCGCTAGATAATGCCGGTCTTGTGCGTCCTATGTGAACGCGAAATCTATCATTTGGAGTCCTCGTGAATTTGTGAAACACTGGCCGGACGGGAAAAGGCCCCTGCCGCTCAATTTTGGGTTTAGGGCGGCGAGGGTACGTGGATGAGGAACCTGGACCGGTGGGAGGACCAAGCAGCCCTCGGTCAACCACCTCTCCTCACTGAGAGAGGTGGATGCTGTGAGACGGTATTTCATTGCGGCCTGTGCTGCGTTGTTGGTAGGGGCGTTTCTGTTCCCCCCGACCGCACTGGCTACAACCACGGTCACGCTGATGGACCCGGTGACCAATGACGGTTCGTTCGAGTCGAACCCGCCTCCCGGGGGGAGTGGCATCAATTTGTCACCGGTGGCGCTGGCGGGATGGTCGATCGTCTCCACCGGACCCTCGGCCGGTGGCCTGCTAACGAGGCCGCCTCACAACTTCACACTGCAAGGCGCCGACGGCGCCGATGCCTTGTTCGCAGACGGGTCGATACCCAACCCGAACACCACGACGGCTACGTCGGCCGACCTCCTTGGCGGTGCCTACGGCGCAGTGGCAGCGGGCGACGAGTTCACCTGGTCGTTCAAAGTGGATTCTTGGAGTGCGAACTCGTCTGGCTCTCTGAGTCTGGATTTCGGGAGCGGCCCTGTGCTCCTCGGCAGTGGGATCACCGGGGACACCAACCTCGCGTCGTTCACCACAATTTCCGGGACCTACACGGCCACGGCCGCCGACGCCGCCGGCGGGCAACTCGAGGTGGTCTTCTCCATCTCCACGTCTGGCCCCACCCCCAACTTCGTCAACGTCTACGGTGACGATGTTCGCCTCTCGGTGGAGTTCGAACCCAACAGCGACAGCGACGGCGACGGCGTCGTTGACGACGATGACGTGTGTGACGGCACGGTGATTCCGGACCCGACAATCCCCACCGTGGTGTTGGGTACCAACCGGTGGGCGCTGGTCGACGATAACGGCGACTTCGATACCGTCGAGCCCAAGGGCGAGGGCCCCCAGCGGAGCTACACCATTGTCGACACCGCCGGGTGTAACGCCGAGCAGATCGCCGATGCCCTCGGTCTGGGCCATGGTCACTACAAGCACGGGCTCAGCAACAGCGCGATGGACGAATGGGTGGCGCTCGTCAATCCATAGTCTCTCGATGACGAATGGGACCCCTGCTCCGGCGGGGGTCCCTTCGGTAGATCTCTGGGTGGGTCCTCAGTCGCCGACGTCTCGCTCGCCGGACCCAACCAGCCCGCTCTCATAGGCGAACACGACGGCCTGGGCGCGGTCCCGCAGACCCAGCTTGTGAAGAAGTTGTTGATGTGTGCCTTGACGGTTGCCGAACCGATGAAGAGCTGCTCAGAGTTATTGGCGTTGTCGTAACCGTGGCCGATCGTCGTGAGAACCTCACGTTCACGATCCGTGAGTCGCCCGAGACGAGCAACGACAAGGAGCCGGTGCTCGGAGCCAGAAGCCGACGTCGCGTGGTCTGTATGCGCATTGGGGGCCTTCGCGTCTGCGGTCGCTGTGCCATCATCTGGTGATGGCGATCGGCATCTCATCAGGCGCTGCCGTTTCTGGAAAAGAGCCGATTCGTTCCCGCCGGGGTCCCCTCACTCGATGGCCCCGCAGTTCCGACACGGCCCTAGCCGTCGTCGTGTTGGTTCTCGAGGTGGTCGGGAGCCTTGGACGGATAGCCAACGAAGCGGGCGAGTTCGACATCTCGATGCTCGGAGACGTTGGCACGGCCACCTACCTCTTGCTCGCCGCCAGCAGCGTCGCTCTCTTGTGGCGGCGCAGCCGGCCGCTGATTGTGCTGGCGGCAACCCTGGTCGCGTCGCTGGTGTGGGATGTCATCAGCCTGGATGGTGGTCCCTCACTTGCGATCTTCGTTTCGCTGTATGGCGTGGGCCGCTATATAGAAGAGCAACGGACCAGCTATCTGGCAGTCGCTGCTGCGTTCCTCGTCGTCATTGCCAACGATCTGATCGAGCGTGAACCGGTTTCGGTCATAGGGCTGTCACTTGTCCTGGTGTTTGTGGCTTGGTATGTGGGGCGACGAATCAAGGGCCGGAGAGAGTATCTGGCGCTGCTCGAAGAACGGGCCGAGTACTTGGAACGGGAGAGAGCGGCAGCGGCGCAGCGAGCCGCGGACGAGGAGCGAACCCGCATAGCCCGCGAATTGCATGACGTGGTCGCACATCGGGTCAGCATGATCACGGTTCAAGCCGGCGCCGCCCAGACCGTGGCTGGGAGCGACCCCGAGAGGGCGGTTCGAGCCATGGCGGCAGTAGAGGAGGAGGCGCGCGAGGCGCTCCGCGAGCTCCGGCAGGTTCTCGGCGTTCTCCGCGGTGACGACCAGCCGGAGGGTCTCGCACCCATGCACGGCCTGGCCGAAATCCCCGAACTCGTGGAGGAGATGAGGCGCGCTGGAGTGGACGCGTCGCTATCCAATGACCGCGATCCCGGCGATCTACCGGCCGGAGTGGACCTGGCCTCCTACCGAATCGTCCAGGAGGCGCTCACCAACGTGCTCAAACATGCCGGACCCGACCCGGAAGCCGAAGTACGGCTGTCCACGGACAACCAGATGCTCATCATCGAGGTGACCGATCGAGGGGCGGGTGTTTCGACGCTGGCGGGATCAGGTCAAGGTCTGGTTGGGATGCGGGAGCGGGTGGCGCTGCTCGGTGGCAACTTTGACGCGGGCCCCCGTCTCGGCGGCGGGTTCCGAATAATTGCTCGCCTGCCCCTCGACCGGAGTCCGTCATGAGTATTCGTGTACTCGTGGTCGACGATCAGGCCTTGGTTCGTGACGGATTCGCCATGGTTCTCGACCACGAGAACGACATCGAGGTGGTCGGTGAGGCCGGCACCGGCTTGGAAGCGATCGAGGCGGCGCGCTCTCACCGTCCCGACGTGATCCTCATGGACATTCGTATGCCTGAGATGGACGGCCTGGAGGCGACGCGACGCATCGTAGGAGAGGCGGAATGGCCGGTGAAGGTGCTCATCCTGACCACCTTCGACCCTGACGAGTATGTGTACGAGGCGTTGAGGGCCGGCGCCAGCGCGTTCGTGCTGAAAGACATCCCCCGAGCTGAGCTGGTGTCCGCAGTACGCACCGTGGCCGACGGCGGGGCTCTGCTTGCTCCCTCCATCACCAGGCGTCTCATCGGACGTTTCACCCAGCGCCTCGCAACCGATACCGCCGCTTCTGCTCGACTAGAGCGACTGACCGAGCGCGAGCGTGAGGTGCTCACCGCGATCGGCCGCGGTTCCAACAACGCCGAGATCTCAGAACAGCTGTTCATCGGAGGGGCGACCGTGAAATCGCACATCAACAGCGTGTTCACCAAGCTCGGCCTGCGCGACCGCGCCCAGGCAGTCGTTTTCGCCTACGAGAGCGGGCTGGTCGAGCCCGGCGAGCAAGACGTCGGCAACTGACAAGCCTGTCCAACACCTGAGCGGTCTCGCTCTCGTATCCCTCCCCCCGGCCAGGCGCCTGCGGCCCACCGACCCTTCCAAAGGGAGGGTGAATCCCTCTCCCTGTTGAGAGGTCGCGAGCTCTGCGAGCCGACTTCGAAGGCGAAGCGAAGGGGTGAGGGCGTGAACGACGTGGCGCCGAAGAAGCCCTCATCGGTCGAAGCCGTACACGGAAGGGCAGTCATCCTTGAAGTGTTGACCCACACTCCTGAACCAGCGTTTGGTCGGTCTTCTCCACCCAGGGTTTGAGGCGGGATCCGTCCCCAGGGTTGGCGACACCCCGACCCCAACCCCATACGTTGAAGTGGTCAACGAAGGAGGAGGAACTAGTGACCACAACGTTGCTACCCCGAAGCGACCTGGCGGCGGCCAAGAGTGACGAGTACCCGATTTCCATCGAACACGTTACCAAGAGCTACGGCGGTGCCGCCGTCGTCGACGACCTGTCATTCGTCGTCAAGCCCGGACGTGTGACGGGCTTCCTCGGCCCGAACGGTGCGGGCAAGTCCACAACGATGAAGATCCTGCTCGGCCTGGCCACTCCGACCCGCGGCCGGGCCACCATCGGCGGTCTCACCTATGGCGAGCTTCCGGACCCTTCTGGGACGGTCGGCGCTGCCGTGGAGGCCGATGCGTTTCATCCCGGACGAAGCGGGCGGAACCATCTCCGGATTCTGGCGGACGCCACAGGAACGCCCATGGAACGAATAGACGAAGTACTCGAACTCGTAGAGCTAAAACACGCAGCGCACCGGCGCGCCGGTGCGTACTCACTCGGCATGAAGCAGCGTCTGGCGCTTGCCGCCGCTCTGCTGTGTGACCCACCTGTGCTCGTTCTCGATGAGCCCGGCAACGGCTTGGATCCGCAAGGTATTCGGACATTGCGGAATCTTCTCCGATCGCGCGCAGCCGAAGGCAACACGGTGCTCGTGTCCAGCCATCTGCTCGGTGAGGTGGAGCAACTCGCCGACGATGTTGTCGTCGTCAACCAGGGCCGATTGGTGGCCCACGGGTCGCTGACCGAGCTGCGGCAATCCGCATCTCTCGTCCGGGCCGACTCGCCGGACGATCTGCGAATCACCCTCAAGAGCGCAGGCGGCATCGTTGAGTCCGGACAACACGGCACCCTCGTGGTCCGTGGCCTCTCTCTTGAAGAGATCGGGGAACAGGCGTTCCGCGCCGGCATTCCTTTGCATGAACTATCACATCACACCGACTCGCTGGAGGATCGCTTCTTCGCATGGACAGACGATGCGGCAGACGGCGAACCCCAGCGCAACACAAAGGAGTAGTCATGAACTGGCTTCGAACCGTAAAGGCCGAACTCCGCAAACTGACCAGCACAAAGATGCCGTTGGCATTTCTCACCGTGCTCGTAGTGATCGGTGTAGCGACTGCCACCGCGGTGGCGTTTGGCACCGACATGGACGGCAGCAAGACTTTCATCTCCACCGCGGCAGACCAGCAGTCACTGATGGCCTTTGCCGGGAACGCTCTCGTGATTGCCGGGCTATTTGGCGCCATCGCTATCGCCCGCGAATACGGTCACGGTACAGTCGTTCTCACGTTCCTGACCACACCCCGTCGCCCCCAAGCCGTCCTCGCACAACTCGCCGCCGCGTTCGTCGCCGGCAGCGTGGTCGGACTCGTCGGTGGCGCCCTGAGCGCCGGTTCGGTGGCAGCGGGGCTCACCGCGACTGACTTCGGGTTCATGGTATCTGCCACCGACCTGGCGCAGGTCCTCGCGGCGTCGACTCTGGCGGGAGGTGCCGGTGCGGTGCTCGGCGCCGGGGTGGGCGCCTTGGTCCGCAACCCAGGCGGCGCGGTCACTGGCACCATCCTGTTGCTGGTCATCTTGCCGCCGCTTGCCGTGCAGCTGGTCAGCGAGGCTGCGTCTTGGGTGCCTGGCACCCTCGCCAACGTGGTCTCGGGAGTTGACAACGCCGTAGGTATGGGAGCGGCGATCGCGGCCATCGGGTTGTGGGCCCTCGTTCCTGCCGCCATCGGCCTCCTCGCCGTCACCCGTCGCGACGTCGTCTGAACAGCGAGCAAGAACCATCCCCACTGTTGAGTGCTCCCCTGTTGCCTCAGTTGAACAACAGCGAGGAGGGCCTTCATGTCGAAGAAGCGACTAGCAGGCATCATCGGGCTCGTCCTGCTCGGGGTCTAGTCGCTGATCATGAATGCCACGGCCGGTACGGCGGCAACGTATTCCCGGGTGATGCTTGCGGCGGCCATTGGGCTCGCAGCAGCCACCGCTTCGCCGCCGAGAAGCACGAAGGGCACGATGGATGATCGGCCCGCGACACCATGAGTCAGGAGCCTTCATGCCCCTCTGGTTACGGGTTTTTCGGTGGTGGGCCTAATCGAGGCTTACTCGAACCTCGAAGTGCCTTTGAGAGACGAGAACTAAGCAGGCGCCAAGCTCTGATTGACCGATCAGTGAGCCGGACTCAGGGCCGTCAGATGACGTCGAACGCGTGGTCGAGGAGCATTACGCCGGCACAGCCGAGGATTGCGACGTTCGCGGAGGCGACGATGCCTCCGACATTCTGCGCTGCAACAATCGCATCCGTGTCCAAGGGCGAGTTGTCCACCGTTTGTACAAAGAGGACGATTCCCCACTCGTCGGGGTCGAGTTCGAGACCGAGGTCAAGAATGCCCGTGTAGCTCAGGCGCCGACAGAGCTTGTCGTCTTCCCAGTCGTAGTTCTGATGCGCCTCCATGCCGAGCAATACCCCCTCGGCACCCCCTCCGGTGATAGCAAGTGTCGCAAT
>JBFIXI010000102.1:0-9875 GCA_041605955.1 Acidimicrobiia bacterium | reverse complement strand
AGCCGGCGGTGAGGCGCCGCTACGCCAGCACAACGAGGGCTGCCAGGAGGCCGACCAGGACCGCCGCGCCGTAGATCGCCGCGATCCGTGCAAGATCGGTTCGCCTCTTCCGAGTCACCCGTACGGTCTGTCCGAGGCCGATCGCCACAAGGTGGATCCCAAGTAGGAGACTTCCGAGCACGCCCGCCGGAGGCCAGAAGCCACGCACAACAACAAAGCTGATCGCGGACCCCAGCAGTAGGCCGGTGATGCCGGCGAGCGCCATGTCCCCCAACATCGGAAACCGAACTCGAGAGCGGCGACGGGCCGTCAATGGGTGCCCCCACGATGCTGGGCCGGGTTGCGATCTTCGCCCATACGTTTTCAACCTCACCCGTAGTCTCGTGGAAGCTGCTGCCAACTGCCGCAGAGGTTGTACCGTCGTTCGTTCACGCGGCCATCCCTCCCGGACTGACGCGGCGGGGTGGTGAGTCTCCGGTAGGCACACGGGCTGGCGCCTGAGAACGCGAAAGAATACTCATAGACGGCGGTCGCGGTGGTGGCTACGTTTCGCACACGTTCAACCACGTCTAGTGATGGAAAGGCTGGTGTTTGATGGTCAGTGCTTTGGTATCCCGCGCCCGGGCGGCGCAAGTCGCCGTGTTGCTGGTGGCGATGTTGGTGAGTGGCCCGGCGCTTGCTCCGGCCTCTGCGCAAAGCATCGGCACAATCCAGCCGCCGTTCGACGCCTCGTACACTCTCGCGGGTCTGGGTCCCGTCCCCGGATTGCCGAACCCTTACGGAGGGTTGACCTTCCTCCATGACAATCCCAATGTCATCCTGATCGGAGGCGCCGCCAACTCCTCGAGCGGCCTGATCTACCAGATCGAGGTCACACGGGATTCCGAGGATCACATCACCGGATTCGTCGGGACCGCAGAAGTCCTCGTACCCGGCGCCGGTGCTTTCAACGACGGCGGTGTGGTGTACGGGCCCGACGGGGTCCTGTTCCTCGCCCGGTGGCCGGTGGACGAGATCGGACAGATAAAGCCAGGCGTTTCCGCCACCGAGAAGGTCATCGATCTGGTTCCCTTCGGAATCGGAACGGGAGCATCCGGGCGGGGGCCGGGCGGCCTGATGTTCGTGCCGGACGGGTTTCCGGGTGCCGGACAGCTCAAGCTGGCGGGCTACGGAGATGACTCGTGGTACACGGTGGACATTCAGCCGGACGGAACCGGGTTCTTCGATGTCACCGGTGCCACCAAGCACACCAATATCCCGGCCGGCGCCGGCTTCGCCGGATTGGAGGGTGTCGCGTATGTGCCACCCGGCTCCCCCGTCTTCGATGGCTTGGGTTTGCAGCTTCTGGTGGCCGAGTTTGCCGCCGGCAACGTGGCCGCGTATGAGATCGATGCCAATGGAGACCCGATCCCCGCAACGCGAACAGTCTTCATCGGAGGCCTGAGTGGAGCCGAGGGCGCGGCGATCGATCCGGTCACTGGCGACTTGCTCTTCTCGACCTTTGGGACCGGCGCCGATCAGGTAGTTCGCGTCGAAGGTTTCGCGCCGCCGGCGTCGACCGAGACACCGCGCAGCATCAAGGAGGACTCAGTCGCCAAGCTGCAGGCGCTCCTGCCGACCGGCGACCCGCAGGCCGATCAGAAGATCGAGAAGGCGATCGGTTCGATCGAGGACAGCCTGACGCCCGAGTACTGGGTCGACGACAGCACCCTAGATCCGAAGCACGGCAAGCAGGTCTTCGATGAGGAGCGCCACGCCGTCACGGAGCTGACCAAGAAGGTGACCATCGCGATCCCGGAGGCCCAGGACGTGGTCGCAGCGTTGGTGTTCGCCGACGAGCTGCTCGCCCAGAAGGCGATCGACGATGCCACGGCGGCCGGTGGGAATCCGAGGTACCTCGCGAAAGCCGCCGAAGCAATGGCCGAGGCAGCCGCGGAGTGGGCCGGCGACAACCCGCAGAGGGCGATCTACAAGTATCGCAAGGCCTGGTCGTACGCCACCAAGTCAACCTGACCGGATTCGCGCTCCTTCGCCGTCTCGTGGAAGCTGCCCCTCCTGGGGGCGGCTTCCCGCGTCGGCGCACTACCGGGACGGCCGGCGGCGGTAATCCGACTCTCTAGGCAGCGCCCAGCAACGGCCGATATGGTGTGCAGATGGACGGCGGCGATCCACTCGACGAGCTGGGACGGGAGCTGCGGGAACGGGTGGGCCACGAGATGCGGCAGGAGGCCGAGATGGTCGAGCAGTTCGCCGCCGCCGTCGAGGACAGGCGCCGGACGATGGCCGACCTGGCCACCGAGCTGCTCAGCCGGGGCGACATCGTCACCGTCATCGCCGGTGAGCGGTCCCTGCGAGGGCGCCTGAGCTATGCCCGCGGTCACATCGCCTCGCTCGAGACTGCGGCCGGCGGGGTCGACGTTCACCTCACAGCGGGGGTGGCGCTGCGCATCGACGAGCGAAGCACGTCCGGCGGGTCCGGCTCTCGTGCGGGGTCAGACACCCTCCGCGCCCGGCTGCTCGAGCACGAGATGGCCGGTTCCGACATCGAAGTGTGGGCTCCCGACCACGGCATCGGGGTGAGCGGATCGATCGCCGCCGTCGGCAAAGACCACGTCATCGTCCGCGAACGCACCGACACCGAGTGGGTGCTGCAGCTGGCGCAGATCGCCTGGGTGCGCAGGGTCTAGTGCCTAGGAGGTGGGGGTGAGGTCCTCGTCGGCCGCCGGCTTCTCGTGGACCGGGAAGCTGCGCACGTAATCCATCAGCTCGTCACGGAAGAACCGGAATGCCCGGGCGCCGGGAAGCCGGTAGGCGGGCAGCTCGCCGTCACGGGCCATCCGCCGCACCACGTCGACATTCATGCTCAGCAGCTCGGCTGCCATGGCGGTGTCGAGAATCGGCGGGAATTCGGTCGGCGTAGTCATTGCCTCATCTGGCGCGATCCTATATGACAAGACCCTGCATAGCAATGTACTATTGCGCAGGCAATTGATTCCAGTTCCAGGTCTTAGGAGCTGAGGCTGGTAAAGGGACCAGAGGGGAGACTCGGGCGGGCGCCGTTGCGCCCGGGTTTGGCGGGAGACACCGTGGCGTTGACGGAGTCCACAACGAGACAACAGCGGACACCGGCTCAAGGCAGTTCGTCGCGTCGGTCCATCGTGAGCCGCCTCTCCCTCGGGCACGTGGTGATGATCGTTGCGGGGCTGGTAGCGATTCTCTTGAATCTCGCCTACCTACGATCGAGCTCGACCGCCGTCTCCGTTGTCATCGCGCGAACCACGCTCGAACAGGGCACCGTCCTAGACGGTACGAGCATCGCCACGGTCGAAGTTGGTGACGCCGGCGATCTCGCCCTTCTGACCGACGACGTCGTGGAAGGTCTGTTCGGCTCCATCCTTGCCAGACGCGTTAACGCGGGCGACCCGCTCCGCAAATCCGACCTGAGGCCTGCGAGCACGCACTCCTCTCTTCGCGAGTCTTCCGTGCTGCTCGACAACTCCGCCGCCGCCGGCGGCCTGATCCAACCCGCTGACGTAGTCGACGTGATCGCCACGATCGACGGCAGCAGTTTCTACGTTGCAGCCGGTCTCGATGTCGTGAGCGTGTCCCGGGAGGGCACCGGGCGCGAGGTGGGAGACAAACTCATCATCGTCCTCAGCGTCGACGACCGAACCGCTTTGGAGCTCGCCTCGGCGCAGGCAGCCGGTTCAATCATCCTCGTGCGGTCAACCGGAGCGGCGCCACCGGTCAACAGCGCGGTCGATCTGGGTGCGCCGTGAGCGACGCCTCGATTGCCATCGCTGCTTCTGGCCGGGACTGGGCGCTCGGGCTGCACCGGTTTGTGGCCGATCACGGTGGTGCGCGGGTCAGGGTTCGAATCATGCACCCCGAACAAGCTCTGGAAGAAAGCTATGACGTGCTCGTCATCGACGACATCACCTCGTTTCTGAGCGCTCGGCTGGTCAAACAAGTCCAACGACGGAACCGAAAAGTGCTCGGCGTGTTCGAGGAGCCGGCCGGTGAGCTTCGCCTCCAGAAGCTCGGCGTGAACGCAGTGTTGCCGGCCGACGCCGACCCGGCAACCTTTGTGTCGTCGATAGTCGGCTTGTCTGCGGAACGCACCGTCGACGAGGAGTTCGCCGAACTCATCGCAGACTTGCACGGAGAAGCGGGCTCGCCCGACGAGGTGCCAACCGCCCGTGTCGTGGCGGTCGGGGCAGCCGGAGGCGGGATCGGCGCTACTGAAGTGGCCGTTGGCGCGGCAGTTGAGCTGGCAAATCGCGGGGTACGAGTCTGTCTGGTCGACGCCGACGACGTTGCTCCCGCCGTTGCCCAGCGCCTCAACCTGCCCTTGCATCCAAACCTTCGCACTGCGATGGATTATCTCCTGCACGACACAGGCTCGATAGCGGACACGCTCCATCGTCATCGCGACGGCTTCGCCGTGCTGCCCGGCCTACCGAACGTGCGTGACTGGGCCGACGTGCTGTCGGGTGGAGCCATCGACGTCATTGCTGAGCTGGCCACGCTTTCCGACGTCGTTCTCGTCAACATCTCTTCCATGGTCGAACAACCGGCCACCGGAGCACGCGATGAAGGGCGGTTCGGAGTCGCCCGGCTGGTGCTCGGCATCGCGACTGATGTGGTGCTGGTGGCTGGTCCCTCCCCAATGGCGATCGGCCGGCTCATCGAATGGCTTGCCGACACGCAAGGCTTGGTTGGAGATCTTCCGTTGCATATTGCAGTCAATCGGTTCGAGGATGGGCTGTTTGCCAAAGGCGAGATAGAGCAGGAGATTCGCCGAGTGGTCAAGCCGGGGTCGGTGACCTTCCTTCCTCACGACCCCAAGCTGGCAAAGGCCGCGTGGGAGGGCACCCTGCCGACAGCTTCGCTCATACGAGCGCTCGCTCGAGCGGTTGATGAGCTCACCGCGACGAACGGTCGCTCCGTGAGACGACTTCGGATGGGCTCATGACCACCACCGCCTACGAACAGATACGCCAGGCCGTGGTTTCGACGGTAGAGGACCTGCGTCTCGACCCATCCCGGGACCTGGCCGAAGTCCGCAGGGTGGTGTCGGGCGCCGTCGAGGATTATCAGCGACGAGCCCACCTCGGTCACGGTCGCGCCCTTGCAGACACTCCCCGGATGATCGAGCGAATTCTCAGTGCGGTCGCCGACTTCGGCCCGTTCTCCGAGCTCTTCGCCCGTGGAGACATCGAAGAGATCTTCATCGAAGGATCCCGCGTGTCCTTCATAGACGGAAACGGGCGACTCACGGGTGTGACCGAGCCAACTAGTGAGGACGAGAACCGGCATGTCATCGACCGGCTGCTTGGCGAGACCGACCGCCATCTCGACACGACTAACCCCATCGTGCAGGCTCGCGTTCTCGACGGCTCGGCTCGGCTGACCGCAGTCATTCCCCCAATCGCCGACGCGCTCTCTGCCACTATCCGCCGCTATGCGCTGCGACGTCAGAACCTCTCAGGCTTGGTCGACCTGGGAGCACTGACGCCGAGCGCCGCCGGATTCCTGTGGGGCCTGATGCAAACCCGAGCCAGTGTCCTCGTCTCTGGGCCACCGGGCGCCGGAAAGACTTCCCTCCTGGCTGCACTCGTTGCCGCATCCCCCACGACTCACTGCATTCGAGCGGTCGAGGAAGTGCGTGAGCTATTCGTTCCCATCTTGCATGGCTCCTATTACGAGTCCCGGCCCCCGTCACTCGACCGGTCCGGTGAAATCGCCCTGCGCGATCTGGTCAAAGTCGTACTGGGAATGCGCCCGGATCGGATCGTGGTCGGCGAGGTTCGCGGCTCGGAGGCTTTCGAGCTCACCCGAGCTGCGAATGCAGGCTGTGGATTCGCCTGCACCGTGCACGCGAATTCGGCCAAGGACGCACTCAACGCTCTTGTGAATGCAGCCATGATGGCTGGGGAGAATGTTGCGGAGCCGGTGGTTAGAAGAGTCTTCTCGACCACCATCGATGTCGTGATCCACCTCGACCGTGACGCCGTCCCGAGGGAAAACAACACCGGGCTTCGCCGACAGATTGTCGAGATTCTGGCCGTCATGCCTGCAATGGGTGACGAGTTCACCACCGAGCCGTTGTTCGTCCGTGACAGTCTGGGAGAGCCGTTGCACTGGACGGGTGCCCTCCCCCAGGCTTCGATCGTCGACATGGTCGAGCGCTCACTCCCCGGCAACCTGCAGCTCCACGAGGTTCTCGAGGGGCGCCGCCTCCCTCCGCTATGAGGCTGTTCGCCGCCCTCGCCACCGGTGTCTTCGTCTATCTACTCGTAGCACTCCTGACCGGGAATGCTCTCAGCTTCCGGCCGGCCCGCAGTGGCCGAACTGCGACGGACCGGCGAGAGCTCTGGCTCACACAGGCCGGCGTCACCCTGTCCTTCCGGCAGTTCTGGATCGGGTCACTCTTCGTGGGAATGGTCGGGTTCGGGGTCGCGTGGGCTCTGTCCGGAGCTTGGGTGGTCGCGGCCGCGCCGGCCGTAACAATGGCACTGTTGCCTCGTGCGTTTTTCAGTCGCCAGCGATCGCGGCGCCTGGCAGAAACCGTCGAAGCGTGGCCCGATGGCCTGCGCGACCTCACGGCCAGCATCCAGTCCGGCAAATCGGTGACGCAGTCGATAGAAACCTTGGCGGAGACAGGTCCTCCGGCTCTGCGGCGTGCATTCGAACGGTTCCCGACGCTCAACCAGATGTTTGGCACGCGCGCCGCGCTCGCCGCCATCAAGCATGACCTCGCCGACCCTACTTCCGATCGGGTCATCGAAATACTCTCCATCGCCTATGAGCGCGGCGGGTCGAGCGTGGTCGGGATACTCACCGACCTGGCGGACGCCGTCACTGCCGACCTCCGGACACTCGAAGAAATCAGAACCGCCGAGCTCGAGCAAAGAATCAACGCTCGCGCCGTATTTGCGCTCCCGTGGCTGGTACTGCTCCTCATCACGATCCGAGGTGGACCATTTCGGGAGTTCTACCAGAGCTCGGCCGGGGTGGTGACTGTGATCATCGGAGCTGTATTGAGCCTGGCCGGGCTGCTGATTGTTTCCCGTCTGAGCCGAGATCCGGCCGAACCTAGAATCCTCGCCGCTCGCGACGGGATTGCCGGATGACCGCATTGCTCCCGGCATTGTTCAGCGGACTCGCCGCCGCACTGTTGGCGCGCTTGCTGGTGCCGCCCAGACACAGCCTCGCGTCCCGTCTGACCCGCTATTCGGTACCCGGCCGAACGAGCCTGGGTCGCCCGGTGGCGGAGATTGAACCGGCGGTCGGCACCCTGAGCGGAACCACGCTGCGGCGCCTGTTTGGGCCACCAATCCAGGCCCTTGCGCAGAGACTGAATCAGATCATCGAAACCGGCGGGGAGGATGCACTTCTTCTCCGGCTGCGGCAGGCGGACATGCTTCGCAATGTTCCCGAGGCCTCCCGCACCCAGGAGTATCGAGCGAGACAGCTGGCTGCAGCCTCTTCAGGGGTGGCTCTCGGAGCGGTGCTCGGGCTCGCCGTGTTCCAACGAACCGGGGCGGCCCTCGGCCTCGCCTTTGCCGGGTTCATCTTTGGGGTCACACGTTGGCGCGCCCGGGTCGACGCTGCTATCGACCAACGGCGCCAGCAGGCTCGCATCGAGCTCTACACCGTTAACCAGTTGCTCGCCATGAGGACACGAGCAGGCGGCGGAGTGATCCAGGCGGTGCAGATGGTGGCGGATCGGGGGGTTGGCATCGTCGCCACCGACCTGCGGGACGCCTTGCGCCTGCACCGAGGCGGCCTGAGCGTATCCGAAGCGTTTCTCCGGATGGCAGCGATAACGCCCGAGCCCTTTGCGGCTCGAACCTATCGGCTGCTTGGCACCGCCGAGGAACGCGGCTCGGACCTCGGCCGGGCGCTCCTGGCGCTCAGCAACGATGTAAGGGAGGCTCGACGCGACACGCTGCGGCGCCAGGCCACAACCCGAAGGGCGGCGATGCTCATCCCGATCATCGCCTTGATGGCTCCCGTAATGCTCCTATTCATCATTGCGCCCATGACCGATCTCGTGTTTGGAATCACCCGCTGACAGTGGTACTGGAAATGATTACTATGGCTGCCGATACGGAGAGGGGAAACCATGCTGGTAGTAGTGGCCTTGTTGGATATCGTCGCGTCCACCAAACAACGCCTGTGGGATGAAGACGACGGACTGAGTACTGCCGAGCTCCTCGGCAACGCCGCGCTGGCTATCGGTGCACTCGTGGTCATCTGGGGTGCGCTCGAGGTCGCCGGCGTGAATATCGTCGGGTGGATCGAAGACCAGGTCACCGGCAACTAATCGCCTGCTCGCCGGGCGAAGCTTCGGGATGCGGGTCCAGCCTGTTTCGCTGGTAGGTCATCGCGACGACGGGTTCATCACAGCCCAATTTGTGGCCGCAGTTGCCCTGTCGCTACTTCTCCTCGTTCTGGTCGCCAATGTCATCGTCGTCCAATACGCTCGCGGAGTGGTGAGATCGGCCGCCGAGGAGGGTGCCCAAGCTGGATCCCACCTCTCCGCAACAGCAACCGACTGCGCTGAACGAGCCGACGAAGTGCTGCGCACCCTGTTGGGAGGGTCCATGGGCAGCGGCGTCGGAGTCACGTGTGAGGTGGGGGCCGGGAGGGTGGCAGCCACGGTGGAATACAGCTTCACGCCATGGCTACCGCTGATCCCGCCGTGGACGGGAAGCCAGACCTCCATTGCGGTCAAGGAAGAGTTGCCATGAATCGCCCGCTCTGCAGGCGCGGTCTCCAGCGCGGCCTGCGGGCCCAGAGCCATTGGGAGGAAGGTGCGATTCCGGTCGAGTTCGCCGCTGCGGTCGGGATGTTGCTACTCCCGGTCTTCGTGCTCGTGATGACGGTCGCGCCGGTTGTCGAGCGGCGAACCGTGGCAGGCCGGGCCGCGGCCGAGGCGGCCCGCGCCTTCGTCGTGGCTGACGGCGAGGCCACCGGCCGAGCTGCAGCTCAATCAATCATCGATCAGATCAATGTAGGTCATCCTTTCACGCTCTCGCTGAGCCTCGAGGGGGAGCTCGAACGCGGTGCCGTCGTGACCGCCACCATCGACGTTGCCATGCCGATAGTGATCCTGCCCGGTGTGCTCGAGCTTGAGCTCGGCCACTATCACGCCAATCATCAGGAAGAGGTTGACCTACTGCGGAGCCTGCCATGAACGACCGGGGCTCGATCACGCTCTGGACCCTCGGGCTCACGGTGATGGTGTTGTTCCTGGGTGGGATATCACTCGACCTGTGGCGAGCCTTCGAGGTTCGCCAAGATCTGGCGGCAATGGCCGATTCGGCCGCAACAGTCGGGGCTGCCCAGATCGACGCCGATGCCTACCGGGACACGGGGTCCATCCTTCTCAATGAGGCCGCCGCCGAAGTCGCCGCCGACGCCCAGCTCGATACCCAGCAAGACAGTGCCAGGATTACCGGCCGCGACATCAGCGCCACCGGGCCGGTCCTGACCGTCACCCTCCAAGGCGAGGTCGAGTTCACGCTGCTGCGAATCTTCCTCGGCGGCGGCCGGATCGCCGTCCAGGCCACCGGCTCGGCGGAGGCCCTACCGTCGCCATGAGGTGCCTCGCCTCCCGTGCTCGACGATGCAGGAGATGATCGGCGGCGCCATCGCCACGCTGCGGGTAACCGCCGTCATCTAGCCCAAGCTCAGGCGCTCGTTCCACGTCGGTCGCGATGTGTAGCCTCGGCTGGGAGGGGCTCGCGGGGTGCGCGATCTGACCCCAGCGCGTCCTTCACGGACTCATGAAGGGGTGTTGTGATGACCACCGCGACCGGCACGCGCTCGAAGTACGCCAACCCATCGTCAGAGTGCGATGTGGT
>JBFIXI010000101.1:0-9945 GCA_041605955.1 Acidimicrobiia bacterium | reverse complement strand
GCGGGGAGGGCAGCGCTGCCCTCCCCGCACTAGTGGAGTGAATCTCCCTATAGGAGTCCGTCAGCCGGCGATGGCGTTACGCACGGTCTCCGCAGCCCGCGCCATCACTGCCGCCGGGTCAGCCAGCTCGTCGGTGTAAGCCTGGTTGTAGATGATGGTGAACGCGTCACCCATGGCGCCCCACACCGACGACATCTCGGGAACGTTCGGCATGAGGAGGCCAGGGTCGGCGTCCGTCTGTGTGAAGGCGGCCACCTCCGGGTCCGTCGCCAGCGCCTGCTCGTAGCTCGCTTTGTGCGCCGGGCCGCGCAGCCCGACGTCGAAGAGCTGCAGCATGAAGTCCTCGGTGGCGACGTAGTCGGTGAGGAACAGCTGCGCGGCCACCTGTTGCTCACTGAACGCGTTGATCATGAACCCCTGGACACCCACGAATGGGATCGGAGTGTTGTCTCCTACCGGCGGGAATGTCGACACGGCGTAGCTGACACCCGAATCACGAACGTTCTGCAGATGCCACGGACCATTCCACAGGAATGCCGCTTCGCCGTTGCCGAAGATGTCGTTCATGTTGCCCCACTCGATGTCCGCCGAGACGTAGCCGTCCTTGACGATGCCATCCAGCCAGGAAGCCCCATCAACGGCTCCCTCATTGTCGAGCCCGACGTCGGACGGATCGAAGCCGGTGGCGGTGTAATCGAAGATGTAGCCACCAAAGCCCTGAATGAAGGCCTGGTTGGCGAACGCGTCCCGTGCCGGCGCGGCGACACACACTGTGATATCGGTGAGCCCGTCACAAGCTGACGCCAGCTCCTCCCACGTGGCCGGGGCATCGGGCACCAAGTCGGTGTTGCGGAACAGGCCCATGTTCTCGATCGCATACGGGACGCCGTACAGCTTGCCGTCCAGCGAGAAGGCACCGATGGCGACGTCGTAGAACTCGCTCTCGCGCCCGGCGAGATCGATCTCGGCGAGAACGCCGTTGGCCTGCAGCTCACCGATCCAGTCATGGGCGCCCACGAAGATGTCGGCACCTTCACCGGCGGGGCCGGCGGTCTGGATGTTATTGCGGATGTCGCCGAAGCCCACCAGCTGGACATCGACCGGGATGCCGGTGTCGGCGGTGAACGATTCGGTGAGCGGGCCGAGCACTTCGGCGCGGGTGTCATCCGCCCATATCACCAGCGGCGTGACTGCCGCAGTTGTGGTCGGGGCCTGGGTAGTGGTCGCCGGTGCCGCTGTTGTAGTGGCCTGGGTGGTGGTTGTCTGGGTGGTAGCCGGGGCGGCCGTGGTGTCATCACCTGCGTCGTCGCCGCACGCGGCAGCTATCAACGCGAAGGCAAGCAGGACGCCCACCAATAGCTGGTTTCGACTCCTCATTCGGGAGCTCCCTCCTAATCCTCCGTCAAAGCCGCAGGCACGGCATCATCCCTGCCCGCGCAGCCCCCAAGTCAACCAGCCGCAGCCGGCTAATACGAATTCGCCACGGGCAAAACGGCCGGTCGCGGCACATATGGACGGCGGGCGCGTCGCGCCGTAGGGTCAGGCGGCGGAACGAAGCTGTCGCAGGAGGAACCGCTGATGGCTGCGATGCGCATACTCGACAATGACCATCTGGCGTACGGCATTGTCGGCAACCTGCGCCCCCACCAGGTGACCTTCGACCCGGCCGACTCCGCTTGCCTGCACCGCACCAGCAGGGGACACCTGACCTTCCGCTTCCTCGCCCCGGTCGACACGGCCGAAGCCCTCGTCGTCATCCGGGACGGCACCCGAGTAATGGGGCACGAGATGCGGAGCGTCGGCGCCGCCGGTGAAGTCTCGTTCTGGGAGATCACCCTCGCCCCGCCGGCGGAGCGCTTGCAGTGTTCGCTGGCCCTCCGGCTGGAGGACGGCACACCGATATACGTTGGCGTGACTGGAGTGACTGCGGCCATCGAACGGATCGACCGGTTCGAGATCGAGGTCGGCGCAGTCGTCCATCACCAGGTGCCGGAGTGGGCTCGGGGCGCAGTGATCTATCAGATCTTCCCCGATCGGTTCGCCTCCGCGGATCCCGGCTTGACTCCCGTCGATGCCCTTCCCTGGGGCAGCCCGCCAACTTATCGCGGGTTCATGGGTGGCGATCTCGACGGCATCGCCGCTCACCTCGACCATTTGGTGGACCTCGGGATCGATGTGATCTATCTCAACCCGATCTTCTCATCGCCATCGAACCACCGCTACGACACGCGCGACTACTACACGGTGGACCCGATGCTCGGCGGCAACGAGGCCTTGGGGCGGCTGGTAACTGCGGCCCACCAACGGGACATGCGCATCATCCTCGACGTCTCACTGAACCACCTGCATCCCACCTTCCCGTTCTTCCAGGACGTGCTGCGCAATGGCGCCGACTCTGACTACGCCGGGTGGTTCGACGTATATGAGCACCCGTTGATGGTCCGGTACCGCCCCGATCTGGTAGCCGACCATCCCTACTGGTCGGTGCGGCTTCCGCAGTTCGAGGAGGACACGGGTGTCCGCCTCGAGACGGTGGACAGCGGGCCGATCGTCCAGCCGAGCTACGACACCTGGTACAGCGTCCCCCAGATGCCCCGGGTCGATCTACAGCATCCGGATGCCCGCCAGTACATGATCGACGTGGCGACCCACTGGGTCCGGGAATACGCCATCGACGGGTGGCGCATGGATGTGGTGCGCTACATCGACCACGACTTCTGGGCGGACCTGCGGGCCGCCATCGAGGCGGAACGGCCCGGCATATACCTACTGGCCGAGGTGATGGGCGATGCCCGCCGCTGGCTCCAGGGCGACGAGTTCGACGCCACGATGAACTACACGTTCCGAGAGATCTGTCTCGGCTTCTTCGGCCTCAAGACGATCACCGCCGAAGAGTTCGTTGCCGACTACTTGCGTATGCTGGCGATGTATTCGCCGGCCGTCACCGAGGTCAACCAGAACCTCATCGGTAGCCACGACACCAGTCGGTTCCTCCGCCTCGCCGGCGAAGACGAGCGCCGCCTGTTGCTGGCTACGGTCTTCCAGCTCACCTCCCCGGGGGCGCCGGGCTTGTACTACGGCGACGAGCTCCCCCTCACCGGAGGCCACGACCCGGATTGCCGTCGCGCTTTCGATTGGGAACGCACCGGGAGCGACCATCATCAGGCTGTCCGCGCGGTCAGCCGGCTGCGCCGCCACCACGCTGCGCTACGCCGCGGGAATATCGAAATGCTGCCGACCGTCGACCAGTGCGTCAGCTTCATGCGCCGCACCGAGAACGAGCAGATCTTCGTCGCCATCAACAACGGCGCCACCACGGTGGATCTGGGAGTGGCTCCCGGACAGCATCCGGGAGCGATCCTCTGGTCGGTGGGGCAAGTGCGCACCCACGGGGAGATCATCGAGTTGGGACCGCATGCAGCCGTCATCGGGCTGGCGCAATGACCGACGATCGTCGGTGCGGCAACCATCGGCGAAAGCCTGCAACCGGGATACAGCCTCGAACCGACGCAGACTCGCTCTCCCGGTGGCCGCGACCCTCACAGGGCTGCGGCGATCCGCCGCCACTAGTGCCTAGCATCGGCTCATGACCAGTGATATCGGCGCCCTGGCGGATGAGTACTGGCAGCACCAGCTGCGACTCAACCCCACCACGGCTCTCCTCCTCGGTGAGCACCAGTACGACGACCAGATGGAAAACCTCTCCCGCGGCGCCGAGGACGACGCCATCGCGACCTACGAGAGCATCGCTGAACGCGCCGCCGCCATCGACCCGGCAAGTCTCAGCAAGGCGGACCGCGTCACCCGAGGGGTTCTGCTGTGGGAAGCCCGCAGCAAGGCCAGCGAGCTGCAAGCCCGCTTTGCAGAGTTCGACGTGAACCCGTCGATGGGGATGCACGTGGAGCTCCCGCAGACCGTCGCCCAGATACGGCTTCCGGGTGCCGAGGAGGCGGCCGCCATCGTGCGCAAGTGGTCGCGCATCCAGGACACCTTCCAGCAGGCCGTCCACCGGCTCCGCCAAGGGGTGGCGCTGGAGCGGACCCCGCCGCAGGTGGCCGTCGAGAAGGCGATCGCCCAAATCGAGACGTACCTGGCAACCCCGCTCGACAAAGACCCGTTCCTCGAGGTGCCACCGCCGGCCGCCTTCACGGCTGAAGAAACAGTGCAGTGGACGGACCAGTTGCGCGACCAAGTCGTGGCCTCGATCCGGCCCGGCTACGAGCTGTACCGCACCGCTTTGGTGGAGGAGATCCTGCCCAAAGCGCGACCGCCCGAGAAGAGCGGCTTGCGGTGGCTCCCCGACGGGGAGAAGGTCTACGACGAGGCGATCCGGCGCCACACGACGATGTCGATGACGGCCCTCGAAGTGCACGAGATCGGCCTCGAGGTGATTGATCAGCTGGCCGACGAGTATCGATTCCTCGGCGCCAAGGCGCTGGGGCTGACGGATCTCGATCAGATGTTCCACGCGCTGCGCCACGACATGGAGCTGCGCTTCGACTCCGCGGAGCAGATCGTCACAGCCGCTGCGAGCGCCATGGATCGCGCCAGAGCCGCCCTCCCTGCGTGGTTCGGGGTGCTGCCCCAGGCGGACTGCGTGATGGTGGAGATTCCCGAGCTGGGTGCCGCCGAAGCGCCCTTGGCCTTCTACCTGCCACCGGCCACCGACGGTTCTCGGCCCGGCAGCTACTTCATCAACACGACATCGCCGATGACTCGTACCCGCTTCGAATCCGAAGCGCTGGCGTTCCACGAGGCGATTCCGGGCCACCACCTCCAGCTGGCCATCGCCACCGAACTGGAGGGTGTCCCCGACTTCCAGAAGCACGCCCTGATCACCGCCTACGTCGAGGGCTGGGGCCTGTATACAGAGCGGCTGTCCGATGAGATGGCCCTCTACAGCGGCGACTTGGAGCGAATGGGCATGCTGTCCTTCGACTCCTGGCGCGCCTGCCGGCTTGTCGTCGACACCGGGATGCATGCACTCGGCTGGTCACGTCAAGAAGCCATCGCCTACATGACGGCCAACTCCCCACAGGCGCCCAACAACATCGAGAGCGAGGTCGATCGTTACATCGGCTGGCCGGGCCAGGCGCTGGCCTACATGATTGGTCGCCGCGAGTTCATGCGCCTCCGATCCATGGCGCAGCAAGAGCTGGGGACGGGCTTCGACATCAAGGCATTCCACGATGTGGTGCTCGGCTCCGGAGCGGTTCCTCTCCCGCTGCTGGCTGAGCTGGTCGCCGACTGGACCACGTCGGTAACCTAGGCGCCGGCTGGCTGTCCAGACGTAGTGAGAACTTTCCCGGCGGTGGTGTGTCCTATTCATACCAAGTGAGGAGGGACCTTACGTCCCACCCCTCCCCCTCACTAATGCCCCCGGCTACTGCCGGGGGCATTGCTTTGCGGGCCGGCCGCGGTGGCGGCTGCCTGCCGACTGATAACCTGGCATCCGGACCCACCAGGTGTGGCTCCGGAGAGGTGGCCGAGTGGTCGAAGGCGCTCGCCTGCTAAGCGAGTAGGGGGTTTATAGCCTCCTCGAGGGTTCGAATCCCTCCCTCTCCGCCAATGTCGCTCGCCGCCGTCGAGCCGGCTGCTCGCTGAGGCGCGGGCGCCGCAAGCCCAGGCTGCAGGCTGCAGGCTGCGTAATGTCGTTCCTCCGAGCATCCTCGGTCCTGCCCGTCAACGGCTCGGCTGCGAACGCGCCGAGCACCGGGTGCGTCGGCGCCCGGTGCTCGATGTGGTTGCCAGGGGGCTAGTTCTCGTAGGTCAGGTCGGTCACCATGCCGTTCTCGTAGTGGTCGGGGATCAGGCACACGATGTTGGTGAAGATCGAAGTGTCCTCGGGGTACGTGACGATCAACTCGCCGACCGCGCCCGGCTGGAGCTCGATCAGGATGTCGGCCTCGTCGCCGTGATGGCCGCCCTCGTCACCGTGACCTTCGTGGCCGGAAGCGATGTGCTCCTCGATGCGATGGCCATTCGACAAGCGGAACTCGTGCTCGAAGATCCCGGCGTTGGTGATCCGGTAGACCACAGTCTCGCCCGCTTTGGCCGTGAATGATGGCGGGTCATAGCCCCACTCGTTCATGGTCACGAACACGACCCGAGCGTCCTCCGGCACGTCGACAGGCTCTTCACCACCGCCCTCGCCATGCTCGGACTCCTCGTGGTCGTCACCCTCCATGTGTTCCGACTCTTCGTGGTCGTCGCCCTCCATATGCTCCGACTCTTCGCCCTCCATGTGGTCGTCCATCGACTCGGACGTGTCATCGGTCATGGCGGCTTCTGTTGTCGTGACTTCCGCGGCCACCGTGTCGCCGCCGGCCTCGGCGGCATCGTCTGCAGTGCCGCCACCACAAGCTGCTGCGATCAGGGCAAAAGCGAAGGCGGCGGCCCAGTGGGCAAAGCGTCTCTGGGATTTGAACATCGAGATCCTCCTGGCAGTGATCATGGGCTCACTATGCGGGTAGTCGGCGACGACCGCTATTCCGTCATCCGGCCAAAAAGCCCCCCTCCATCCGGTGGAGGACCCGGGGGGACTTTCGGCCCTATTGAATCACGCCGAGGCGCAGACCCACGGCAACCGCCTCCGCCCTGCTCGTCACCTCGAGACGCTCGAAGATACCGCGCATGTACGTCTTCACGGTTGCCTCCGACAGCCCCAACTCCCTTGCGACCTGCTTGTTCTCATAACCGTTGGCAACGAGCTGCAGCACTTCCCTTTCCCGGGGGCTCAATCGCCCCGGCACCGTATGGTCTCCTGCGACCCCGGCCACCAGCGGCTCGACCAGCTCGCCTTGGATGTAGACGCCCCCGTCGGCAACCGCCCGGATCGCTCCCAGCAGCTCTTCGCGCCCGGCGCTCTTCAGCAGATAGCCGGCTGCGCCGAGCTCTATGGCGCGCCGGACGTAGGCCGGCTCGTCGTGCATGGAGAGCATCAAAACCCGGACCTGAGGCAGGCTGGCTCCGATGGTCTCCAGCACGTCGAGGCCGCTCATATCGGCCATCCTCACATCGAGCAGCACCACGTCCACGGCTTCGCTCTCCAAGAGCACCAGCAGCTCCTCACCACCCGCCGCCTCACCGACGATGTCGATATCCGGCTCGCCGGACAGCATGTACGTGATGCCTTCCCGCACTACCCGGTGGTCGTCGGCGATGACGAGCTTCATGATCCGGCCTGATTGATCGGGCGCGGCAGCCAGGCCTGGAAATGAGTCCCGCCCTCGGGGCGGGACGAGGCCGTCACCGATCCACCGAGGGCCTCGAACCGCTCTCGAGTCGTGGTCAAGCCGAGGCCGGGCCGGTGGCGCCCGCCACTGCCGTCGTCGCGAACGTCGAGCACGACCCGATCCCGATCGGTGCGGAGCTCGATGTCGATGCGGTTCGCGCCTGCGTGCTTGCGCACGTTGGTGACGGCCTCCTGCGCGGCGCGGTAAAGCGCCGTGCTCTGCACCGCGCTCGGCTCCCAGGCGAGGTTGACGAGTGCCGCCAGCTCCAGATCGGTCTCCCGTCTGGTGAGTTCGACCAGATCGAGCAAGGCCGTTTCGAGGCCTACGTCGGCCGCCAGCCCATGGTGCAGCAACCGCAGCTCTTTTCGGAGTGTCTTGTCCATGCCGCGGGTTATGTCCTCGAGACGCAGCAGCTCGTCGGCTACCGGATCGTCCGCCTCCAGCTTGGCTCGCGAGCCCTCCAGCCCATAGAGCAGCCGATACAACGGTTGGCCCACGTCGTCATGCAGCGCGCCGACCACACGACGCCGCTCCTCCTCTTGAGCGGCAAAAGCTGAGCGCAACAGCTTCTCGGCCTGGCGGCGCCGCTCGTTGAGAGACCTGGCCCGGGCTACGGCCAGCACGCCCATGAACAGACCGAGCGCCCCCAGACCGACGCCGATCGATACCCACACGTTCCGGGCAATGCGCCCCAAGGCGGCATTCAACGCGGAAACATCTTGTTCCACCTCGACGACGTAGAGAATCGCGCCGGTCTCCGCCGTCACCGGGATGTAGATCTCGATGAGCTCCCCGGCGGCACGATTGAGCTCATGGGCCGGATCGGCGACATCCGTTATCCCCGAGCCGGTCGTGCCGGCGAAAGCCTCCTGCGCCGGCGGGGACAGTTCGAACCGCTGGCCCATCAGCTCGCGGGCGTCGGAGTAGAGAATCGTGCCGTCGGCGAGCCACACTTTGACGCGCGCCGTCTCGCCACCGAGCACTCGGTTGCGGACCGCGGCGTCGTACGCAGTCAACTCGCTCGCCGTTGGCGACCGATCGGTCGGCAAGACGGGCATTTGCGACACGACGCTGTGCATCTGCGCGGCCCGGGCTTCCAGCAAGTGACGCTCCGCCGAAGTCGTGATCGAAAAGCCGAGGACGATCGTCAGCAGGAGAGCCAGCCCGATTCCAACCAGGGCGAGGCGGCCAAGGCCCCCGATCTCCTGCCAGTCCGCTCGCAACGCCGAAATGCGGAGCCTCCTCATAGCGGCTCCTCGGCGCAATCCTCGACGCGCCAGGCGGTGGGCCCGTGCCGGCGGTGGGGAGCCCAGCTCATGGGGGATACGGCTCGAAACCTTCAACCCGTTGGATGTCGCGAACGAACGCGGTGAGAGACGCGATGTCCTCGTCCGTTAGACCTTCCACCGGCTCCATGTCGCCGAAGCGCCAGTGATGCTGTTGGCTGCCATTGCGCACGGCAAGCACGAAAGCGGCATCGCTGTGGTGATTCGGCTCGTAAACGATCGAAAGGAGCGAGGGCCCTTCATCGCTGCCCCGCAAGTCTGCTCCGTGGCATGAGGCGCAGTTGGCTTGATACACAGCTTCTCCGGCGGCCAGCACCTCAGGGGTCTGCTCGTCGCCCCCGACGTCCGGAGCGGCATCGTCGCCGCAAACCGTCACGGCCAGCAAAAACGTGAGGGCCAACCATGCAAGATGGCGTAACCAGTTCACCTGGAGAGAATCCTCTACCTCGCGGTCTATGAAAGCGTAACTCTCAACGATCGCTGTGCCGCGCAGGGCAGTCAACGGAGGTCGGCAACCAACTAGCCTCGAGTTGTGGAACCCAGCACCTCCCGAGGGCGTCAGCCCGGGTCGCGACCCGTTTCCGACATGCAGCAGAGGGTGGCGCGATGTCGAGAGGTGCTGACGCCGCCGCTGCGACGGGCACGTTGCGCGGGCCCGAAGTTCGCGGACGAAGAAGCTTTGTGCCCGGTAGGAAGAGCGGCCGGCTCCCTTCGTGAGTTGCGGCGTCCGGACGGCGTCCAAGCGGAGCTGTTGGCCCGCGAGCCTTGACCGGAGCCCAGCATCACCTCGCCGTGAGCAGCGTCGCCGAACAATCGCACCGGGCCGTACCTCTGCCGCGGTGGGCAGCCGCCTTGCTGATCATCGGCGCCGCAATGGCGGTGGACCCGTGGGGCTGGTTCCCCTTCGGACCGCTGCGCTGGACCGTGATCTCGGTGGCATCACTGTTGTTGGTAGCGGCGTCTCTGCGGCAGCAAACGCCGATCCGCCTCGAGCGCGCCACCCTGCTGGGGTGGGGAGGCTTCCTTGGCTGGGGAATCGTGGCCAGCACTGTCGCCCTCGACCAGATCCACACCTGGATCGGCACCCCGGATCGCCGCCTGGGATTCGTGACGGTCGCTCTGATGGCGCTGGACTTCTTCGCCGGACAGGCCTTGGCGGCGCAACAGGACCACCAGGTGATCCTCCATGCGATGACGGTGGCCGTGCTCGGCATCGGGGCCTACACCCTGCTGGAGGTGATCGGATTGGCGCCGGTCGACTTGGCCACCGCATCGGGCAGACCGGGTGGTCCCTACGGCTCGGCCGCCTACCTCGGCGCCGCCGTCGCCCTCATGGTTCCCGCGGTGGTAGCGGCCGCCGCCGGCGGGGTCAAGAGCGTGCAATGGCGCTATGCCGCAACGGCGGCGGCCGCGCTGGGCCTCTT
>JBFIXI010000100.1:0-9983 GCA_041605955.1 Acidimicrobiia bacterium | reverse complement strand
GCGAGCCCTTTGCGAACCGCTTCAGTTCCGATCAGATCGCCCATCAAAGCTGCTGGAACACTCTGGTTGGAGATCACGACAACGTCACCGGGCTCGGCCTGGTGCACCGCGTCCAAGATCGAGACCAAGTCGGTTTGGGCGTTTACGGTGACCGCCGGACCAGCCAGCTTGCTGGCTCGATCCAGCGGATGGAGGCCCGGTGCGGGAAGACCGAGGGCGATTCCCGTCCGAAACGCCGAGTCTGCCAAGAGTGATGTGCTGTAACTCTGCCTGAAGAGATCTGCATAGTCCGTCATCCGGCTCCTGGTTCGCTACCCCGGTACGTTAGGCCGTGCTGCCATTGGCCTGGGGCCCGATCTGCGGCCCGCTGGCCACACGCCCAGATCACCCACCACGACGAGCAATCTCGCGCACCATCTGCCGAGCCGATCCGGCAGGGAGGGTGTTGGGGTGCGCTGATCGTGGTGAGTGGCTGTCACCCTCGGCTGGGATCTACGGTTGGTTTGTTCCTGGGGTTGGCTTGGCTCACGAACCGGCTGACGCCTCGATGGTTGGGGTTGTCTTTCGAATGACTCGCCGGCGGGCCCCGGGAACGGCACTCACCGGTCGGGCGGGAGACTGTCACCGGTCCTGTTAACGCCAGGCCCGGTGGTCTCTGGTCCACCCTCCCGGCAAGTGCGTGCCACCCCTATCCGCTAGTGAGGAGGGATGGCAATGACCATCGTAGGAACCAACCCGGAGGCAGTGATCGGCGGTGTCGATACCCATGCCGATGTCCATGTGGCTGCTGTGATCAACCATGTTGGAGGTGTGGTTGGTATTGAATCGTTCGCAACGACCCAGGCGGGGTATCGCCGGTTGGTGTCATGGCTCGGCTCTCATGGCGAGCTGGCGCTGGTCGGCGTTGAGGGCACCGGCTCCTACGGGGTTGGACTGGCCCGCTACCTAACCCGAGCCGGTATCTCAGTCGTTGAAGTCGATCGACCGAACCGCCAGACACGCCATCGTAAGGGCAAGGTCGGACCCGGTCGATGCAGTAGCCGCGGCCCGAGCGGCGCTATCGGGAACCGCGTCGGGGTTGCCGAAGACCCGCGACGGCAACGTTGAAGCGATCCGGGTGTTGATGATTACCCGCCGGTCTGCCATCGATACCCGTATCGAGACACTCAACCAGCTCCGCCACGTGATCTTCACCGCTTCACCACAGATCCGAGCCAAGTTCACTGGACTCACCGCTATTGCAGTGGCGAACAAAGCCGCCGCCCTCAAACCCCGCGACGGTGACGACCAGGTCCGCTACATCACCCTGGCCACAATCCGCCCTCTGGGGAAACGAGTGCAGTACCTGCGCCAAGAGACCAAAGGCATCGACCGCCAGCTGTGTCCCTTACTCCGGCACACCGCACCCGGCCTCCTCGAGGTCTACGGCGTCGGACACACCACTGCGGCCAAGCTATTGGTCGCAGTTGGCGACAACCCGCAACGGATCCGATCCGAAGCCGCCTTCGCTCACCTGTGCGGGGTCGCCCCTATCCCGGCATCATCGGGGAAGACCGTCCGGCATCGACTGAACCGGGGCGGTAACCGGCAAGCCAACTCGGCGCTGTTCCACATCGTGCTCACCCGCATGAAACACCACCAAGAAACCCGCGACTACGTCGCCAGGCGACTCGCCGAGGGCAAAACCATGGGCGAGATCGCCCGCATCCTGAAACGCTACGTCGCCCGTGAGGTCTTCAAACACCTCCCCCGACCCACCTGAGCTCCCCCGGTCGGGGTTCTGGCCCGATAGAACCGGCTCACACCTGCGGGTTGTGCAACGAATGACCTGCCGGCCCCGACCACCCTGACACAGCCGGACCGGCCCCAGTGTGACCTCCAACGAGCGTGCCCCCCACCAACGCGTGGGTGGCTCTTCCCTGTCGTGTCCACTGAAGCCACTCCGGACAACCACCCGGCACCCGCCGGCCAACTCAACGCGCCCAAACCGCGCCCAGCAAGAAACCCCTTGACAAACATACGAGCTTCAATCTGCGCTAGCCGCACTAGCGCAATGCTCCCCGGATCGTTGCGGGCGCGCCTCTGTGCCGGCACTGCTGCCGGATACTCGGTTGGTTTGGGAGAGGGTGGTGGTTGGCTTGGCCGCCGACCTGCGGGCTCTACCCGTCGGGTGGGGCTCGGGTGGCGCCGGGGGCGAGGAAGCGTCTTCGGCCGGGTGGCGAATGGGGGTCGATCCGGAATCCGTATTGGTGGACGACGACATGGTGGTGGAACCAACACATGAGCACGAGGCCGTCTGGGTCGTGGTCGCCGCCGTTGGCTTGGTGGACGATGTGGTGCGGTTCTAGCCGGTAACGGGAAGTGCATCCGTCGGCTTGGCAACCTCCGTCTCGGAAGAACACGTAATCCCGGATGCGGTGCGGGAGACGGTCGCCATCAGTAGGGACAGCCTTCAAGCCGTTCACGTCGACGAGGGTGGTTCGGGTGTCCCCGACGCAGAGGATCTCTTCGAGCGTGTTTGGACCGACCTTGATTCCGGAGCGTGTGGTGGCCCCCGCCTCGCCACGGGTGCGTTGACACTCTGTGGCGTCGACGAAGATGTGAGCGGGAAGCCGCCGCGGTGCCGACCCATCTGATACGACTGGCGCCACGTCATCCAACGCCAGAGAAACCAGCGCATCGACCCTGCGTTGTTCGAGGCGGGGGCGGTGCTCATCGCCGGGATCGACGATCTCGTCGACACGCCTATCGAGAGCAGTCAGGACTGCCTCCATGTCGGCTCCGGTCATCACGAACGATCCAGTAGCCAGCGTGCTCCCGAGGTTGGGTTGGAACCACAACCGGCGCGCCTTGAATGCCGTCGTCTCGTCGACAGGCGTCGTGCGGCGGTGCCGGGCCATCAACTGACCCAGCTGCCCTAGCGACAACCCAGCGGCGCGCTCCAGCACGACGTCCGAAGCACCCGCGTTCTCTAGCCGTGCCATACCCGCAGCTCGGTCCGTCGACGCCACGCCGGCACGGAGGGAATCGTGAACCTCCACCGAACCCGACTTGGCCAGAACAGCCAGATCGGAGGCGTTGCGCGGTTGGATGTCGAGGCGGCCCGCGATCCACTCCTGCAAGGAACGGCAGCCGTCCCAGGCGGGAACTTGTAGATGATCAATTGCGGCAAGGATCTCGACCTGGCGGGCCCGGGTACGAGAGACGAGACCTTCGAGACGCTGCAACTCGGTTTCCATCTGGTCGACCGTTTGGAACGACTCAGTGACCCGATCCACATCGATTGTCGTAGTGGACAACATGAAAACATAGTAACGGACAAATGTGACAAGAAAGATTGGTTAGATACACTTGAGCAAAGAAATGTTGCGGGATTTCGGTGCGAACGAAAGGCCACACCCGCGCCTCAGCTTCCCCCTCCGACCCGCTGCTCCGCAGCGGCCCAGCCTCCGGCAGTTTGCAGAGCAAACTGCTTCGAGTTTGTTCCACAAACTCGCCCCAACGCTCACTCCATTCGCTGGAGGAGGGATACCGTCGCAAGCACGCCACAGTCCCCCGCCCCTGCTGGCACCCCCTCGCCAACCGCCTGCGGCGGTCTGTTACCGACGTTTGTGGGGCAAACTCGTACGGGATTGCCCCAGCAACCACGCCCCCAACCGGGGGTACCAACAGACGCCGCCACTAGACACGCAACCGGACCCGGCACCACCATCGCCTTCGCTGCAAACCGACCCACCTCACCACAAGCCCACCTTGCGCAGCACCGAGTGACCGCCCTGAAAGCGCCTCCGATCACGCCAGCGGCGCGAGTGCCTCGGCAATGCGCGGAACCGTCTCGTCGTCGAACGGCGCAAACGCCGTCACCACGATGTGGTCGGCGCCTGCCGCCAGAAACCCGCCTGCCAGGTTGGTGAGCTCTTCACGACTGTCCGGCATCCGCATCTGCGCCGAGACCTCGATTTCGTTCGGGTCCCGACCTGCCGCAGTGCACAGGTCCTCGAGGCGCGTCCTGTACTCCGCCAGCACCTCAGGCGGTTCGCCCGGATTGAAGTAGTTCCAATGGTCTGCCCATCTCGCCACGAGGGGAAGGGTGCGCTGAGGCCCGATCCCCCCAATCACAAAGGGCGGCCGGGGCTGCTGAACGGTCTGGTGCAGGAGCCGAGCATCGCTGAGCTCGAAGTGATCGCCCGAGAAGCTATATGACTCTTGCGTGAGCAGCCCATCGATGATCTCGAGGGCCTCGGCGAATCGCCCCCACCGGGTGGGCGCGTCGCCAAGGTCGATCCCGAACGCATCGTGCTCAGCCTGGTTCCATCCGGCGCCGAGCCCGATCTCGAGACGCCCATTCGAGATCTCGTCAACGGATGCCGCCATGTGCGCCAGCAGCGCTGGGTGACGGAACGTGTTCGAACTGACCATGACGCCGAGCCGCAGCCGAGAGGTCACAGCCGCCAGCGACGCCAGCAGGGTCCATGCCTCCCATGTCGGCCTGATCGGCCCCCGCGACGGGTAGAAGTGGTCGAGCAGCCAACCGGCCGCAAAGAAACCATCCTCGTCGGCGGCACGCCACATCTGAGAGAGCTGCACCCACGAGACGTCGATCGGCGCAGTCTTGAAGGAGAACTTCGGCCGACCGTCTTTCATCGCGTAGCGCCGTCCTTCACGGCGAGACGCCGACACCCTCCAGGAGCGGCTTGAGCTCCACCGCCTTGCCGTTCTGAGCTGAAGACTCGAGGGCGGCGCGCACGACTGCCAGCGCCCGAATGGCTTCGTCGATACCGACCTCCACCGTCGCCTTGCCACGGATGGCGAGCGCGAACTCGTCGAGCTGCTCGCGGAACATGTCGGTGGCCGGCAGCTGAACGTCCTTGCGGGTCATATCTCCGTAACCCTGCGACACCAGACTGCTCCACTCGTCGGCTTGATGGGACTCGTCCCAGTGGGTGAAGTCGAGGTCGTACATCAAGTTGGCTTTGGTTCCCTGCAGGCGCAGTTGGTAGATCCCCGGAGACGCCCAGCCGCACCCGATGTATCCCAGGGCTCCAGATTCGAACTCGAGGATCGCCATCACCGCGTCGGGCACCTCCGACTTGGTGTATAGCTTGCGGGCGTGGGCGCTGACTTGGCCGACCGGGCCGAGCAGGTACTGCAGGTTGTCGGCGTGGTGGACGCCGAGCTGGATGAACGTGCCCCCGGGGCTCTTGTCGGCATACCACCGCCACGTCTCAGTGGTTAGCTCGAGCCCGCGCTCGTTGGAGAAGTTGGCTTCGGCGAGAGAGACTCCGCCCAGGCTGCCGTCGTCGATCCACTGCTTCATGACTCGGCAGCCCGACAAGCGGCGAGCGCTGTGTCCGACCGCGAAGACGCCGCCGGTCCGCTCTACGGCGTTGCGGACGTCGAGCGCGTGCTCGAGCGTGTGGGCGATCGGCTTGTCCGTGTAGACCGCTTTCCCCGCCTCCAGCGCCGCCACGATGAGGTCGCGGTGGGTGTCGTTGGGGGTGGTGATGATCACCCCTTCGATATCGGCGTCGGCGAGCAACTCGTCGAGGGTCGCCGCCGCTTTTGGTACTGCGAACTCATCTTGGAAGGCCGCCCGCTTCTCTGTGGACCGGCTGAAGCACGACGCCAGTTCGATGACGTCGCCGCGCTGGGCGCCGCGCGCCAGGACTCGAGCCCATCGTCCCAGCCCTATAGGGGCCAAGCGCACCTTGTCAGTCATCGGTCATCTCCTCCATCACGTCGATCTCGGTTTCTTCGATGTTCTCGGGGAGCAGGGGGTGGGGAAAGAAGCAGATCAGCTCCATCTCTTGCGCTTTGTCCGGCACGGTGGCGTGGGCCGCGCCGCGGGGGATGTGAATAGTGTCGCCCGGCCCGATACGGTGGAAAGTCCCCTCGATGTAGACGGCACCGGTGCCGCCCCGAACGTAGATCACTTCCTCGCTGTGGGGATGCCGATGCGCCTTGCGCACCGCAGTCCGCTGCGGCCGGGCGATCCGCAGGCTCGACTCCGCCCCTACCGATCGCAACGGATCTCCGGATGTCCGCCCGGGGAGATCGACGAACTCGACTGCGGTGGCAGGTGTCACCGTCATTGCCGCAGCTCGAAGATCGCCGTGACCTGCTTGACGATGTCGCTCGCCACGGTTGCGGTGAATTCGGCGGCCACGTCGGCCGTCGCCCAGCCTGGTTCCCCGTACCAGCCATCGGCGTCGATCTCGGTGACATCGGTGATGTAGCCGTACACCTCGCGCCCGCGCCGCATGGCGTCCATGGCTGCCGCCCGGGGAGGGCGGGCGCTGTCTCCGGCCCGATCCGTGTGCGCGAGATCGGGATCGTGCGCCATCACAGCCAGCGTCTCGATGCCACCACCGTGGGTCAATTCGCCGCCATGGGCGGCGTAGAGCCGCTGCGCCACGTAGCAGGCGTGGGCCGACACGACATGGACGTGGGCATGGCGCTGCTGGATGTCGGTGGCCACCGCGTCCATGGCGGCAATATTGCCCTCATGCCAGTTGACGAATACGAAACGCTCGGCCCCCATGGCGACCATCTCGTTGCACACATCGGTAAGCAACGCCTCGAAAGTCGCCCGCCGCAAGCTGACCGTGCCTGGGTGGCCAGCGTGAATCGGGGTGATGCCGTACGGTCCGAACGGCACGAGCAGGGCGTCGAGATCGGCGGCGACTGCGGCGGCCACCAGCTCGGCTGCCATCGTGTCCGTCCCGGTGGGCAGATGCGGCCCGTGCTGCTCCACGCTGCCGAAGGGGATCACCGCAACCGGCGACCGCTCCAGAAATGCAGCCACCTCCGAGCTCGTCAAGTCGTACAGGGAGTTGCTCACGAAGCCTCCTTGGGTAGCAGCACCGGGTGGAGCGGAGGTTGCCCGTGGAGTAGCCGCCTTCCTTCCTCGGCCGTCTTGATCCGCAGCGTCTGCTCCGACTCTTCGGTATACCAGGCGACGTGGGGCGTCATGATGACTTGATCGATGACTGCGGCGAAGCTGGCCGGATCGGCCGGCTCCGGATCGAACACATCCAGAGCAGCTACTCCTGGCCTGCCCTTTCGGAGTCCCTCCACCAGCGCCGCCGCGTCGATCAACGTGCCGCGGGCAGTGTTGACCAGGACGCTGCCCGATCGCATGAGCGCAATCTCGTCACGCCCGATCAAAGGTGCTCCTTCCTGGGAGCCGGGGGCGTGGAGGCTCAGCACATCGGATTCGGCCAGCGTTTCCCGCAGCGATGTTGCTTCGATGCCGGGCTCGTGGATCGCAACGTGAGCGTCGTAGGCGACCGTCCGCCCGAAGCCGAGATCGCGGAAATGACGAGCCGTCAGCCGCCCGATGCGACCGAACCCGATGACTCCAGCGGTCAGGGCAGCGGGGAGGTGCAGCGGACGGACGGCTGTGAAGTCCCATACTCGAGCTTTGACCATTCGATCGAGGGCTGGGATCCGCCGCATTCCCGCCAGCGCGAGTGCGGTCGCATGGAGGGCTACGGCTTCCGTCCCGTAGTCCGGGACGAACGCGACGGCGATGCCCTTCTGAGTGGCGGCGGCAACGTCGATGTTGTCGTAGCCGACTCCGTAGCGAACGATGCCGCGACAGCTCAGCCGATCGAGGGTAGCGGCGTCGAACCGTGGACGAGGACCGGCGAGGATCACGTCGGCGCCGGCCGCGGCCGCAACGATGGCCTCCTGGGTCTCTCCAGGATCGCGGACGATGGCATCTTCGGCCACGCCGAGGACGTCCCGTTCGATGGCGACATCCGGCCAGCGGGCACCGATTATCGCCACGGTCATACCTAGCCAACCTCTCCCGAGCCACCATGCGATCAGGTATCGCGGCTCGTTATGCGCCCGGTCAGTGTCGGGAGCATAGATGGGGGAGTAGCGGCGATCGCAACCCGATCCTGCACCCATGGCACCCATCGGGGCGGGAGCGATCGAGGCCCGACGAAGACCAGACCGGCGCCGCCGTAGCTGCCGTACCGGAGGCGCGGTGCAGTGCCGCAACCGTTTGCGGCTCAATTGACATGCCCCCTGCCGAGGTCGTATTTTCCTGCCAGGAGTGAAGCTGCAATCGTTTGCAGAGCTGCCTCGGTAGGCTTGCACCGGTGCAACTTCGACGAAGCATGAGGAAGGTTGGCATGAATCGAAGTAGACGGTCCAGTCGTTGGGGTGCGTTGCTCAGCGCCCTGCTCGCGCTCGCATTAATCGCGGCGGCCTGCTCGGACGACGAGGGCGACGGTCCCGGCACGACGGCGGCCACCACTGCCGGTACGACCGCAACGACGACAGGGGACACTACGGGGACCACGGCGGCGGCCACGACAACCTCCCCACCCGATACCGGCGGTGAAGTGAATAACCCCGGGGTCTTCGTGCACGCGGCAGACGACGAGCCGACGACGCTTGATCCCGCCCAAGTGGAACCGGGCGAGGGCGGCGAGACGGTGATCCTCCAGGTCTACGAGCGTCTTCTCGAGATCGGCACGGTTGGTCCCGACCCGGTACCCAGCCTGGCCACCGAGGTTCCAAGTGTTACTAACGGCCTCATCAGCGCCGACGGACTGACGTACACGTTCCCGATCCGCCAGGGCGTTACGTTCCACGATGGCTCACCGCTGACCGCGGACGACGTCCTGTTCTCGTGGGAGCGGGTCATGACGATGGATCTTCCCGAGGGTGCTGCCGGCGTGCTGTCTGACACGGTCGACAGCATGCGCATGGTGGACGACTTCACGTTCGAAGTAACTCTGCAGGAGCCGAACGCGGCTTTCCTCAACGCGGTCGTGCCGGCGATGGTGTCCTCCATCGTGAGCCGAGCGTATGTCGAGGCCAACGGCGGCGTCGTCGCAGGTGAGGGGAACGAGGTCATGGCCGGCAACCCGAACGGCACCGGGCCGTATAGCTTTGTGGCCTGGAACCGCAGCGAGAACCTCCAGTTCGAGGTGTTCGACGGCTACTGGGGCACGCCTGCCAACCTCGATCTGCGCATCGTGATCGGCGCCAACCCGGACGTGCGCGTGCTTGGGCTGCGGGCCGGCGACTACGACACGATCGAGACCGACCCCTCGTTCATCGACGACATCGTGGGCGCCGAAGGAGTCACGATCTTCGCCGAGGGGCTGACGGTGGAGCCGATCCACATCGGCTTCAACCTGAAGTACAACCCGGATGATCTGCCGGATTCGGACAGGATTCCGGAAGGGATGTTGGAGGACCCGCGGGTACGCCAAGCGTTCAACTACGTGTTCAACTACAGCGCATTCGTTGACTCCGCTCTCGGCGGATTCGGCGACTACAACCCGCACTACATCCCGCAAGGGATCTTCGGATACGACCCAGCGGCGCCTCGCTATGACACTCAGGACCTGGCCAAGGCCGAGGAACTGTTCCGCGCTGCCGGCGTCTGGGACGAGGGATTCTCGATCTCGGTGGTCACCGAAGAAGCCAACCTCTTCGAGGTGGCGGCCCTGGTCTTCAAGGACTCGATCGACCAGCTCGGCAACCCGAACTTCAACATCACGGTTGCTTCGGTGGCCGAAGCCGTGTTCGACGAGGCCCACGCCTCGGATCCGGTGCCGTATGCGATGTGGGTGAAGAACGCCGATCCGTTCGCCGACCCGCACGCCTACGTCGACTCCTACACCCACCCCGATGGGGAGTGGGGCGAGATCCACGACTTCCGCGCCGGCTACCAGGACCCGGATCGGATTGCCGATCTGATCGACCGGGCCAAAGTGGAGCTGGATCCTGCAGCCCGCGCTGCTCTGTACTCTGAGCTGCAGCAGGTGCTGTTCGAGGATCCGATGTGGCTGATCGCAGCTCAAGAGGGTGTGGTTTCGGCCCGCCGTGACTGGGTGACCGGATTCATCTCGAACCCACTGTGGCCGCGACCCAGCCTGAAGTTCGCCCTGATGGACAAGGGCTGATAGCCGCCGGCTAGCCAGTTAGACGAAGCGTGGCGGGGGGGGGGGGGGGGG
>JBFIXI010000099.1:0-10055 GCA_041605955.1 Acidimicrobiia bacterium | reverse complement strand
TCGATCATCGGGCGTCGATCATCGGGCGTCGATCATCGGGCGTCGATCATCGGGCGTCGATCATCGGGCGTCGATCATCGGGCGTCGATCATCGGGCGATACCTCGGGGGCCGCCTGTGGCCGGATACCACGGAACACCCGAGCCGGCTCAGCCGGTCCATCCCGGGTCGCGGCCGCTGGCGGCGATGGCTCTGGTGAACTCGTCGGCCCCCGGGGGAGCTGACATCTCGGGACCGAAGAACCCGCCCTCGCGAGCGTTGGGGCCGGCCGCCGTCGTGATCGCAGCGGCCATTCGAGAGGTCATGGGGTCGAGCTCGTAATCCTGACCAGTGGCCCGTGCCAGATCCCAGGCGTGGACCGTCAGCTCCATGAGAGTGATTCCGGCGGCGTCGGAGGCGTCCATCATCCCGGAGCCGAATCTGACTTTGCCTTCCATGGCACCTGCTTCACTCCACGCCGCAACGAGGTCGTCCACCATCGCGGCGTAGGTGTCCGCCCAACCGGTTTTAGTGAAGTCGGGGGCTTCACCCTCCATTTCAGGCCCCCGCCGGGCGGCATTGGCGCCATAGCCCAAGAAACCCGTCATGTGGTTGCCCAAGCCGCGCACGTCCCACTCCGAGCACGGCGTCGGATCGCCGAGCTGGTCGGGCCTGACGCCGGCGACGATCTTCTTGGCCGCTTCGGCCGCATTCTTGATGGCTTCGGTCATAGACATGGGGCTGTCTCCTCGGCAGTTGTGCTTTTCACCCTACCGGGGCGCGGCGCTGCGTTCAGCCGAGTTCGCGTCGGCGATGTGCACAGTTCGGTCCGCGTGCCATCATTGCGGACGTCATGCGCCAATTTGCGATAGGTATTTGTGCAGCCGCGCTGGCTGCCGCAGCTTGCTCACCACCCGAGCCGGCTGCAGTCGCCGAAGCGGCCCCTGCGGTGGACACGACCGCCGCCGACCCGGTGGGAGACGCCGCGGCCCAGCAGTCCACCCCGTCGTCCTCCTCGACCGCGACGACCTCGACCACGTCGACTACGACGACTACTACAACAACCGAAGCGCCCAAGGGAAGACTGGTCATCAGTGGTGTGGGTGATACCAATCTCGACCCCAACTACATCTCAGCGTTTCGCAGTAAGGGATATGAGTACGCCTTCAGTGGGCTGCAGGACATCTTTCTCGAAGACGATCTGACGATCGTGAATCTCGAGTGCGCGGCGGCGACTGTGGGGCGGCCACTCGACAAGGCTTTCACGTTCAACTGTGATCTCGACGCGCTGCCCGTGATGCGCGCTGCCGGAGTAGAGGTCGCCAACCTGGGCAACAATCACAGCGGCGACTGGGGGGAGGAAGCTCTCGTCGAGACGCGAGCCAACGTCGAGGCGGCCGGCATCGCCGCTGTCGGAACCGGGGCCAACGCTGCAGAGGCCCACGAGCCGGCGATTTTCGACATCAACGGCTGGACCATCGCAGTGCTCGGCTTCGGCGGGGTAGTGCCTTGGCAGGACTGGATTGCCACGGAGGACGATCCCGGCATGGCCGACGGCGACACGATTGCGACGATGGTGGCCGCAGTCGAGGCCGCCGATGAGGTGGCCGATCTGGTTTTCGTCTCCATCCACTGGGGCGTAGAGCTCGACACCAAGCCGCGTCGCGAAGACATCGAACGGGCGCAGGCGATGATCGATGCCGGGGCCGACGGGATATTCGGTCATCATCCCCACCGGCTGCAGCCGCTCGAGTTCTACGACGGCAAGCCGATCGCATGGAGCCTGGGAAACTTCGTCTGGCCCAAGCTGTCACAGGCTGGAGCGACGACGGCGGTGGCTCAGTTCATCGTCGAACCCGACGGGACGATCGAGGCGTGCCTGATTCCCACTTTCATCGAGAGCTCCGGCCATCCGGTGCTCCAGGTGCACTATCACGGCCTGTGTGAGTGGTAGCGACCGTGGACTGGCGGGCTGCCGCAGGATGATCCGGCGGCGGGGCGACACCGTGGCGGAGCTCACAGCCGGTGGCCGTAGCGGCTGACCGACTACTGTCGCTCCCACCTTCGAATCGGGATCCCGTGACCGACTGGCGCAAGACCGTATGCATCCTGTGTGAGTGCAACTGCGGCGTCGAGGTGCGCCTCGATGGTCGGGAGATCGAGCGGGTGCGGGGCGATAAGGAGCACAAGGCCTCCCACGGCTACACCTGCGAGAAGGCGCTGCGCCTCAACCACTACCAGAACGGCCGGCACCGGCTCACCTCACCCATGCGGCGTCGTCCCGACGGCACCTACGAGCCGATCGACTGGGACACTGCGATCGCCGAGACCGCAGCCCGCCTGGCCGAGGTGCGGGATACGCACGGCGGCGAGACCATCTTCTATTACGGCGGCGGCGGACAAGGCAACCACCTGTGCGGCGTCTACGCCATCGCAACCCGCGCCGCCGTCGGGTCCCGCTATCGCTCCTCGGCCCTCGCCCAGGAAAAGACCGGTGAGTTCTGGGTCAACGGCGAGATCGGCGTGGTCAGCCGCGGTGACTTCACCAACACCGAGGTTGCAGTATTCATCGGCAAGAACCCGTGGCAGTCGCACGGCATCCCCGAGGCTCGCCGCACCCTCAAGGCAATCGCCAACGACCCCGAGCGATCGATGATCGTCATCGACCCCCGCCGCACCACCACCGCCGACCTGGCCGACATCCACCTCCAGGTCAAACCGGGCACGGACGTCTACTGCCTGGCCGCCATGGTCAAGGTGATCCTCGACGAGGACCTCGTCGACCGCGGCTTCATCGCCGACCACGTCAGAGGATTCGACGCCGTCCAGACCGCTTTCGCCGGCATCGACGTCGACCGGTACGCCGCCAACTGCGGCGTCGACCCAGATTTGATTCGCCGAGCCGCCCGCCGCATCGGGACCGCCTCGTCGGTCGCCATCTTCGAGGATCTCGGCATTCAGATGGCTCCGCACTCCACGCTCAACTCCTACGTCGAGAAGCTCCTGTGGGTGCTGACCGGCAACTTCGCCAAGGAGGGGGCCATGGTCTCGCCGGTGATGATGGTGCCGCTCGGGGTGGCCAAAGCCGGGTCAAAGGCCGTATCGCCGGTGGCCGGAGCGCCGATCATCACCGGGCTCGTCCCGTGCAACACGATCCCCGCAGAGATCCTCTCCGACCATCCCGCCGCCTACAAGGCGATGATCATCGAGTCCTCGAACCCTGTGCATTCTCTTGCCGATAGTCCGAAATGGCGGGAGGCGATGGCAGCCTTGGAGTTTTCGGTTGTCATCGATGTGGCCATGACCGAAACCGCCCGCCACGCCGACATCGTCCTGCCGGCAGCCTCGCAGTACGAGAAGTGGGAAGCTACGTTCTTCAACTTCGAGTTTCCCGACAACGTTTTCACGCTGCGGGCGCCCATCCTCGATCCGCTGCCCGGGACACTGCCGGAACCCGAGATCCACTACCGGTTGTGCAAGGCGCTCGGTGCTCTCGACGACGAGCTCATCGACCGGCTGCGCGCCGCGGCCGAACGAAGCCGCCTCGAGTTCGCCGGCGAGTTCCATGTGGCGGTCGCTGCCGACGAGCAGCTCGCCCGGCTCGCTCCGGTGATCCTGTACGCGACACTCGGCCCGACGCTGCCCGGTGACGCCGCTCAAGCGGCGGCATTGTGGGGCATCTGCCATCGCATGGCCATGCGCGCCCCGACCGTCCTCGAGTCTGCCGGCTTCCACGGCGACGGGCCGATGCTCGGCGAGGCGCTCTTCGACGCTGTCCTCGCCGACCGCACCGGCGTCGTGTTCTCTCGGGTGACCGGGGCCGACTCCTGGCGTCAAGTGCGCACCGCAGACGGCAAGCTCAACGTCGACGTACCCGCGATGCTCGCCGCGTTAGCCGACGTGCCCGACGAGCCCTACGCGCACATCTCCGACGAGTTCCCACTGGTCTTGGCCGCCGGCGAGCGCCGCTCGTTCACCGCCAACACCATCTTCCGTGACCCGAGCTGGCGCAAACGAGACGCTGCTGGTGCCTTGCGGATCAGTCCCGCCGATGCCGACGGCCTCGGCATCACGGACGGAAGCACGGTGAAGGTCATCACCGCAGGCGGGACGGTCACGACGGTTGCGGAGATCACCGACACGGTGCAACCCGGCCACGTGACCCTGCCCAACGGTCTCGGAGTCGACTATCCCGAAGAAGGCGGTGAGGCGGCGGTTGTCGGAGCCGCTACCAACGAGCTGACCCGCGTCGGCCACGAGGACCCATTCGTGGGGACGCCCTGGCACAAGCACGTCCCGGCTCGGGTGGAGGCTGTGTGAATCCCAGCGCCCGGCCTCACCTCAGACGCTGAGCTACGCACACACGGGCTGGGTGGCGTTGTGTACCCAGCGTTGGCCGAACTTCATCTCGACCTGGCCGGCGGCGATGCGATCCCGGGCATCCCACCACAGCTCGGCCCATTCCTTCGGGTCGGTCAGCGCCGCCTCCGGGTTGGCGGCGCTGCGGGCGATGAAGCCGGGAAACACCTCGCGCCCGGTGGGTTGCCCGACCGGCTGGTAGCGCAGGTCGAAGCTCCACCTGATGTCGTCGGTGTTGTTCTCGAGCGAGCCGTGCTCCGTGAGCTTGTGCAGCAGCACCATTCCACCCGCCTTCACCTCGAGCGGCACCACGTGACGGCGCTGGATGATCGCGTCCGGGATGTAGATCTCGGCCTGAAAGATCTTGCCGGGGCAATGCAGCGTCGCCTCGCCCCGGTGGCTTCCGGGCACCGCGATGAGGCACCCGTTGTCGGCGGTGGCATCAGTGATCGCCAGCCACACCGTGAGCATGTCCGTGTCGTCCGCCGACGGCTCGATGACCGCGGCGTCCTGGTGCCACAGGGTCGCCGCCACGTTGGCGTCGGTGGCGGCGGCCGGCAGATGCCGACGCGGCGGCTTGATGCGGGTGTGCTGCACTGGATTGGAATAGATCTCCGGTCCGACGATTGACTCCGCGATGTCGAGCAGCCGCGGGTTGGTGAGCAGGCGGAACACCGCAGGCCCGTTGTTCATCGTCGCGGTGGGTTCGAGCTCTGCGAGCATCGGTAGGGAGATATCGAGGTGCTGGTACAGGACGTACATGTCGTCGAGCTGCTGCAGCGCTTCGATGTAACGCTCGGAGAAGGTCGCGCCTCGCAGGGGCGGCAGCCGGCCGGCGGCGGCCAGCTTGGCGGCCTCCCGCTCCAGGATCTCTTCGTACTCGCCCTGGATGTCATCGAGATCGGCTTCGGTCAGCACATCGTCGACTACCAAATAGCCGTCACGCTCGAAGCTGTCGATCTGATCAGTCGTGAGGCCTGCCACGATCCCTCCCGGCAGCGCGATTCCGCGATCGGCCGGCATTCTGTCACTTCGGGCGGCGGCGGCCAACCAACTTCAGCTCAGCCAGCGCCGAGGGCGTCACGCAAGATCGCCAGCCGTGCGGGCACGACGCGGAACCAAGCCCACTTGCCGCGCTGCTCTCGCTCGAGCAGGCCCGCCTCGGTGAGTATCGACAGGTGATGGCTCACGGTCGGCTGGCTACGCCCTACGGGCTCGACCAGGTCGCAGGCGCACATCTCGCCGCCTGCGGCGGCGATGAGGCTGAGGAGTCGTAGGCGGACCGGGTGAGCAACCACCTTGAAGGCGGCAGCCAGTTCCTCAGCGTCGGCTGCATCGAGCACTTCGTCGAGCACCGGAGCGCAGCAGGTTTCGATCGTGCGCACTTCCATGGGCGATCAGGATACCCGGCCGGAGACAACATATTGACAACTGTCGATGTGACGAGGTAAGGTCATATCGAAAGTGCTCGATATGATACATCACGACTGAGGAGGCGCCGTGACCCAGTCCACCGAGACCAGCGAGCTGCGCGAAGAGGTACGGCAGCGCTACGCCGCGGCGGCGCAGAGCGTCACCGACAGTTGCTGTGCGGACAGCTGCTGCGGGGAGGAGGGCTTCGGCTCCAAGCTCTATTCGGCAGACGAGCTGACTCAGCTTCCCACCGAAGCCAAGCTGGCCAGCCTGGGTTGTGGCAACCCGATGATGGTGGCAAATCTCGTGCCCGGCGAGATCGTGCTCGACCTGGGGTCCGGTGGCGGCATCGACGTGTTGCTGTCCGCCCAGCGGGTCGGCCCAACCGGCAAGGCATATGGCGTCGATATGACCGACGAGATGCTGGACCTGGCCCGCAAGAACCAGGCGGAGGCGGGGATCGACAACGTCGAGTTCCTCGAGGGTTACATCGAGAATGTCCCGCTGCCCGACCACTCGGTCGATGTGATCATCTCCAACTGCGTGATCAACCTGTCTACCGACAAGCCGGGCGTCTTCGCTGAGATGTATCGCCTGGTGCGGCCCGGAGGGCGCATCGGCATCACCGACGTCGTCGCCGAAGACGGGCTGTCTCCCGAGGAGCGGGCGGAGCGGGGCAGCTATGTCGGCTGCATTGCCGGCGCCCTGTCATTCAGCGAATTCCGCCAAGGTCTGGCCGCCGTTGGTTTTGACGCCGTCGAGGTCGAATCGACCCACCTGGTGAACGACGGGATGCACTCGGCCATCATCCGCGCAGTCAAACCCGACTAGGCGAGGTCACCACGGTCGCAGTACCGCGGCGTCTTCACAGAGCCGACGTGGACGATGCGCTTCCGCTGCTTCGACAAGTCGATCTTCAATGCTGCTTCTTCACCCGGGACAAGTACTCCCGGGCGGCGGCACGGTTCTCCGGATCGAGACGGGCAGCCACGAGAGAGTCGGCGTCGGCCCAGCTGCGGTCGGTACCCGCCATTTGCCGAGTGACTGCATTCACGTGGCGCTTGGTGGCCAGCAGCGGTCCGCGCGGCTTGTCGAGGAGATCAGTGGCGAGTTGCCGCACGGCATCGTTGAGCTGGTCGAGTGGCACAACCCGATTGACAAAGCCGATCTGGTGGGCCTCCTCGGCATGGAACGGGCGGCAGGTCATCACCAGCTCTTTGGCCAGAGCCGGGCCGATCTCGCGCACCAGGCGAGGTATGCCGCTCCACGCCAGTGGGATACCGATGGCCACCTCGGGTATCGAGAACTGGGTCCCCCGGGCCGCGACCCGCAAGTCGCACGCCGCCGCCAGCACCACGCCGCCTCCGATGCAATGGCCGTGGATCTTGGCGATCGTCACGGCATTGATCGCCTCTACGGCTTCCGCCATGCGGCGCCCGGCATCGGCGTCTTCGCGGGTCAGTTCGGCCTCATCGGCAAACGCGGCGACATCGGCGCCGGCGGTGAAGACCCTGCCGGCGCCCGCGATGACGACCACATGGAGGTCGGTTTGGCGGTTCAGCTCTGCCGCGGCTGCGATGATCGCCTCCAGCATGGGCCGCCCCAGCGGGTTGAGCCGATCGGGGTCGTCGAGCGTGAGGCTCGCGATGCGGTTGTCGATCTCGAGACGTACCAACCGCGCGCTCATGGCGCCCTCGCCGAGTTCGCCGGGGGCGACATCTCAACCTTCACCGAGCATCGCTTCTCGATACCAGGCCTTGATGGCGGCGACCGTGTGCTCGCTGTTGAGGCCCATCTCCTCGTCGAGGATCAACGGGCCCGGCCGGTATCCCCGGCTGGCGAGGCCGCGCTGCACCGAGCGCACCAGGTCGAGATCTTCGGCCACTGTGGTCATTGCGTCCTCCTCGGCTACTGCCCTGACCGTCTCACTGTCGACGCCGTCGAGGCTGAACCATTCTCGGAAGAATGGGGTGCGATCGACCGACTCAGGCCGCCAGCAGAATGTGTTGAGGACCGGGCCGGGATACACCTGGAACGAGAACAGCGGCCACAGATAAAACGAGCTGTACTCGGCAGCATGGGGCGAGGCGTCGAGGTCGATCTCGTAGTACTGGCTCGGCGAGCCGTCCGCGTAATGATGCAGGCACTGCCCGACCGGCTTGATGGTGTAGCTGTCCGGGAGGACGACGCCCTTGGAGAAGGAGGGATGGGCCGTGCGGCAGTGGTAACACTCGTTGTAGTTCTCGACGGCCACCTTCCAGTTCGATTCGGCGACGAAGTCGCGCCGTTCGATCGGCTGGAAGCGCTCGATGGTCGGGAGAAACTCGCAGAGGGCGTCGCGGATCCCGGGATACAGCTCGTCCATCGGAGCGGCCGCGTCGTCGAGGTTCACGAAGACGAAGCCGAGGAAGTCCTCGGTGCGCACTGGGGTGAGGCAGATCTCCGCCGGGTCGAATCCGGGGCGTCCCGCGGCGTGGGGTGCCGTGCGCAACGTGCCGTCGAGGCGATAGCTCCAAGCGTGGTACGGGCACGTGATCTGCCGTCTCGAGCCGGCGCCGTCCACGAGCTGGTGGCCGCGGTGCATGCAGACGTTGTAGAAGGTGCGGATGGCGCCGTCGCTGCCGTGGACCGTGAACAGCGACTCGCCGGCGATCTCGAAGGACACGTAGTCCCCGGGGCTGCTCAGGGCAGAGCGGTGGCACGCGAATTGCCAGGTAGCGGCAAGCACGGTCTGCAGCTCCGTTTGAAACGTGTCGGCATCGACGTATACCGAAGGCTCCATAGCGCGCTGGGCCGAGACATATCGGGTCCAAGGCGCCATCCGGGTCACGAGCCTTCCTTCCAGTAGACGCCGAAATCGTATCGGCGCTGGTGGAAGCGGTCTATCGCCCTGACCACCTCGGGCGGGGCGTCGGCCACGATGAACGAGGCCAACGTCTCCAGCAGCGCCGCCGCTGCCAGGGTCGAGGGGAAGAACTGAGGGCCTGCGCTGGGGGTGAGGAAGACGTGGTCGGCTCCCGATGCGATGGGGGAGCCATGGCTGTCGGTGATGGCCACGATGGCGGCTCCTTGCCCGCGGGCGACTGCGGTCGCTTCGACCACTTCGGCTCGGTACGGAGCAAACGTGATAGCGACGAGGACATCTTCCTGCCCCGCCCTCACGACGGCGTCGACCGGCACATTGCCTTCCCGCGGTACTGCGGCGATATCGTCGAGCGCCATGCCGACCAGGTAGGCGAACTGCTGGGCGAGGGGATAGTTGGCACCGACGCCGACGACGTAAGTGCGGCGGGCTGCCACGATCCGGTCCGCGACCCGCTTCAGCTCCTCGGCTGCCACGCCGGCGAACATCTTCTCGATGTTCTCCAGTGCGGTGCCGGCGATGGCCGCGTACACGCCGCCGAGCTCACCGCCGGCGGCGAGGTCCTGAAGCCATGACGCCCTGTTGGTGAAGGTATGCCCGGCCCGCAGCTGGTCACGGAATGGCCGGCGAAAGTCCTCGAAGCCGTTGAGGCCGATGTCGCGCGCCATACGCACCAGCGTGTTTGGCTTGACGCCGGCGGCGTCGGCCAGCTCGCGAACGGACGCCAAACCGACGTCGGAGGGGTGGTCGAGCACATATGCGGCGGCTTTCCGCAACTGCGGGCTCATTTCGTCGATCGCCGCTGCCAGCCGCCCGAGGAGTGCCGTGGCTCCGGTTGGTACGCTCGTATCAGACATCGAGTCTCCCGACACGTCTGTACCAGAGTAGTCCACCAAAGGAGTCCGGCCGTCCTCCGGGGCAGGAGGCTCGTGCCGGGCCATTCGGAGGCTGCGGACCGGTGGCGGATTCATCATTCGCCAACCGCAAGTCTGTCTCCGAATATCCGCTATATCCGCTGGAGGGCACCGCACCTCCAGTCGGGACCGTCAGCCCTCCAGGAATGTCCGGACGACTTGGATCTGCCCGCGGTGCTCGGCCTCGTGCTGGCTGAGGTGGTGGATCGCCCATTGCGGTGTGCTCGGGTTGTCGTCAACACCGTTGGCGGCGTTGAATGCGCTCGGATCCAGACGGGCAATGTCGTTGATGAAATGGCGACGCACCTCTGCGAGACGCGCGAGATGATTTTCCGGGCTGAATCCCGGCGCCGGAGACAGGGTGCCGCCCTCCTCCCGCACGTCGTACGGGAACCACTCGCCCATCCAGTCCGGGTATTCCTCTTCGAGGATGTCCGCATATAGCCAATCGGCCTCGATGGCTGCGATGTGATACAGCGTGGCGCCAATCGAGTTCGGGTAGCCGTGAGCACTGGCATCGACGTGGTC
>JBFIXI010000098.1:0-10131 GCA_041605955.1 Acidimicrobiia bacterium | reverse complement strand
GAGGGGTACCGCCGCCGGAGGCGGTGGGAAGGGGGGCGCGTACTGTCCGTGGCTCCCCCCGGAGGGGGGAGGGGTACCGCCGCCGGAGGCGGTGGGAAGGGGGGCGCGTGCCGTCCGTGGCTCCCCCCGGAGGGGGAGGGGTACCGCCGCCGGAGGCGGTGGGAAGGGGGGCGCGTACTGGTGGGGTGGCCCCCCAACCTGTTTGGCCCTGCGGGCCGCCAGGGACCTTCCCCCCTTCGGGGGGACTCACGGGGCGCGTACTGGTGGGGTGGCCCCCCTAACTGCTCGGCCCTGCGGGCCGGCAGGGACCTTTCCCCCTTCGGGGGGACTCACGGGGCGGCGCCCTCTCGGGCCCACTCCCCCTTGCCTCAACCCTGAACGCGTGTTTAGCATACTGAACATGAGTTCAGTCATCGATACCGAGCTCACCACTAGGGCACGGATCCGCGACGCGGCGGTAGCCCGTTTTCCTCGCGACGGCTTCGCCGGAACCACCGTACGGGACATCGCCGCCGACGCCGGGGTCTCGCCGGCGCTGGTGATCCATCACTTCGGATCCAAGGAGGACCTGCGCCGGGAATGTGACGAGTACGTGATCCGACTCCTCGGCGAGACGAAGCGCCGAGCAATCCAAGATGGCACCGATCGCCACGGGGGCGCCATCGCGGCGACCTACCGGTTGATGGAACCGATTGCCCGTTACCTGGCGTGGGCCTTGCGAAGCGGCGGTGACGCCTCCGAGCGCATCTTCGACGACCTGCTCGATGACGTGATCGCCCAGATGGAGGAGTACCGCTCCGCCGGCCTGATGGCCGAGGTCGAAGACGTCCGCACCCAAGCTGCCGTCCTTCTCGTGATGCAGCTGGGAGGGCTGGTGTTGCACGAGCACCTCACCCGCACCCTGGGCGTCGACACCCTCGGCGCCGCCGGGATGTTGGCATATGCACCCCACGCGCTGCGGATCTTCTCCGGCGAGCTCATCAACCCCGACATGATTGCCGCAGCAGGCCGTGCCCTCGACGACTTCAATACCCAGATCCTCCGGGAGAAAGAGACGCAGTGACGAGCAATCCAGCCATCCTGACCGAGAAGCTCACCAAGCACTACGGCGACGTCAAGGCGCTCGTCGATCTCGATCTCACCGTCCACCGCGGCGAGGTATTCGGCTTCCTCGGACCGAACGGGGCGGGCAAGACGACGATGATCCGGACCATTCTCGACGAGATTCGGCCCACTTCGGGTAGCGCCTCGATCCTGGGCATGGACTCCCACGCCCAGTCCGTCGAGATCCGCGACCACATTGGGTACGTCCCGGGGGATCTCGCGCTGTACCCGAATCTCACCGGTCGGGACACCCTCACCTACTTCGCCAATCTGCGCGGCGGCGTCGACTGGAGCTTCGTCAACGAGCTGGCGGAGCGCCTGGAGGCCGATCTCACCAAGAAGGTGGGCGATCTGTCATCGGGCAACCGGCAGAAGGTGGGCCTGATCCAGGCCTTCATGAACAAGCCGGAGGTGCTGATCATGGACGAGCCCAGCTCCGGCCTCGACCCGCTCATGCAGCGCGAGTTTCAGAAGATGATGCGCGAGGTCGCCGCCGACGGGCGCACGGTGTTTCTCTCCAGCCACACCCTGTCGGAAGTGGAGCGAGTCGCCGACCGCGTCGGCATCATCCGTCGCGGATTCCTGATCGCCGTCGAAGAGGTGGCCAGCCTGCGTTCCAAGGCCATTCGCACGGTGAACCTCTATTTCGCGGAGCCCGTCGACGGGAAGGTGTTCGAGCCGGTTCCCGGCGTGCGAGACGTGCGGGTCGAGAACCAGCATGTCTCGCTGTCGTTCGATGGGCGGATGGAGTCGCTTCTCAAAGTCGTGGCCCAGAGGTACAACCTGCTCGACATAACCACCCAGGAAGCCGACCTCGAGGAGATCTTCCTCACCTACTACGAGGAGGCCTCCGCCTGATGCTGTCCACCGTCCTCACCAAGACCTTTCTAGATCGCTGGAAGGGTGAGGCGATCGGCGCCATGACGCTGATCCTGCTCTTTCTGATGGGCATGGCCGTCTATCGCGATATCGATCTCGCCGTCTACACCGACCTTCCCGAAGTGTTCCGCTCGCTGATGAACATCCCGGCCGACGCCGACGTCGGGGCTCTCGCCTACGGCGCGATCTACACCTCCTATGGGGCGCTGACTCTCACCTCATTGGCATTGTCGATGGGCTCAGCCTCGATCGCCGGTGAGGAGAAGGACGGCACGATGGGCATCTTGCTCGGCAATCCCAAGAGCCGGACGCACATCCTCGTCTCCAAGGGTGCCAACGTGATTCTGCTCACCGGGTTGGGGTCGTTGCTGCTGTGGGCCGGTGGGGTGGCCGTGCCGGCGCTGCTCGACGTCGACGTGACCGGTATCCACGTCGGGGCGCTCGTGCTTCACATGTTTCTGATCGCCGTCTTTCACGGCTTCCTGGCGCTGGTTATCAGCGCCTGGACCGGCAAGACTTCGATAGCCTCCGGCGTCACCATCGCAGTGATGGTGATCTCGTTCTTTGCGGTAGGGATCCTGCCGTTGATCTCGGGGCTCGAAGCCGGCGTCAAGGCATTCCCCTGGTACTACTTCAGCGGAAGCCAGCCGCATCTCAATGGTGTGTCGTGGGGCCATGCGGCGGTGTTGCTTGCGGGGATCGTTGGGTTTGCCGGTGCGGCCGTCGTCGGCGTCAACCGCCGCGATCTGCGCGATCGAGAACTCGGTGCCGGGCTCGTCGATCGGTTGCGGAGCCACCCGCTCACCCAGAAGGTGGTCGAGCGGCTCGCCGGCTCCACTCGGGTATCGCGGATCTGGGTCAAGACCGCTTCGGAACACCAGGGAGTGCTCATCGTGGTCTCTTACGTGATGTTCTTGCTCATGGGGGTGGCCATCGGCCCGATGTACAACTTCATCGACGACGCCCTGATCTCGCTGGCCGACGCGTTTCCTCCGGAAGTGCTCTCGCTGTTCGGCGGCGGTGACATCTCCACTCCTGAGGGGTGGTACCAGATCGAGACCTTCGGTCTCATGGCACCGATCGCCTTCATGGTCGTCACCGTGATGATCGGGTCGCGAGCACTCGCCGGGGAGGAAGCCAAACGCACGATGGGCCTGTTGCTGGCCAACCCGATCAAGCGATCGACAGTCGTGCTCGAAAAGACCCTGGCCATGGTGGTCTACGCGCTCGTGGTCGGAGTGGCGCTCTTTGCCGGTGTGGCTTTGGGCTCGATATTCGGCGGCCTCGGGATGAGCATCACGAACATCGCGGCGACCACCGCGTTGGCAACGCTGCTGGGGCTGGTCTTCGGCGCTCTCTCGTTCGCCATCAGTGCCGCCACCGGCCGAGTCCGGATCGCCGTCTATGGAACCATCGCGGTGGCCCTCGTGCTGTTCGTCGCCAATGGGTTTCTCCCTTTCAGCGACAGCCTGGCGGGCCTGGCGAAGTGGACCCCGGTCCACTACTACCTCAGCAGTGATCCGCTGAACAACGGCATGAATTGGACGCACGCCGGGGTGCTGTTGATCCTGTTCGGGTTGCTGACGTTCGCCGCAGTGGCGCTCTTCGATCGGCGAGATCTGCGGCAAGCGGCCTAGCTGCGGGGTCGGTCCGTATCTCAGCGTCCGAGGAAAGCCTCCAGGACGGCTCGGGCGATCGGGGCAGCCACCGCGCCGCCCGTCCCGTCCTCGCCCCCAGCACCGCCGTCCTCTACGACCACTGCGACCACGATCCGGGGAGCCTCCTCGTCGGCAGTGACCGGCCCGAAGCCGACGAACCACAGGTCGGGCGCCTCGTCGGGGACTTCGGCCGTGCCCGTCTTACCGGCGATCCCCACTCCCTCGATCTGGGCCCGGAAACCCGTGCCGGCATCCACTGCCTTCTCCATGAGGTCCGTCAGTGCCGCCGCCGTCGCCGGGGATATCGCTCGTCTCCAGACCGCCGGCTCCATTTCGGCCTCGATCACGCCTTCGCTGTTGAATACCTCCTGCACCAGGTAGGGCTCCATGATCTCGCCGTCGTTGGCCACGGCGGCGGCCACCAAAGCCATCTGGAGCAGGGTCGCCCGCACGTCGCGCTGTCCAATCGCGCTCTGGGCCACCCCGGGGAGGTCGTTGGCGAAAGAGGCGGCCGGCGGGATCACGGCGGTCAGCGTCTCCATGTCGAATGGTATCGGCTGGTTGAATCCGAAGGCTTCGGCCGTAGCGACCAGGTTGGCGGCCCCCACCTGCATTCCGAGTGCCGCGAACGTGGTGTTGCACGAGCTCACGAACGCCTGGGTCAACGTCACCGACTCACCGTTGCTGCAGACCCGACCGTCGTAGTTCCTGATCGTCGCCGTCGAGCCCGGCAGCTCGAGGGCGATTGGGTCGGGAAAGGTCGTGCCTCCGCCGGCCATGCCTGCTTCCAGGGCGGCGGCTGCCGTGACGATCTTGAATGTACTACCGGGTGGATAAGTCGCATCGATGGCGCGGTTGCGCAGTGGCTCGGTGGGGTCGGAGGCGAGGTCATTGCCGGCCGGCCCGGCGTTGCGTCCCTGCAGGGAGGCAGGGGAGAAGCTGGGGCTAGAGACCATGGCGAGGATGGCGCCCGTGTCAGGGTCGAGCGCCACAACCGCACCGCGTTGGCCTCCGAGAGCGTCGATAGCGGCTCGCTGCAGAGAATCGACCAACGTCAGCCGGAGCCCGCGCGGTCGGATGTCGCCGCCGAGAATGGCGTTGAGCACGCCCGAGATCGTGGCGTCCCGATCCGAGACCAACGCGGCGGACTGACTGTCTTCCAAGCCGGCGGCTCCGAAGATCAGCGTGGCGTACCCGACGGCATGGGCGTAGTTGGGCCCTTCTGGATACTCGCGTGTGAACTGCTGGGGGTCGGCGGGATCTGCTTGGGAGCGGGCCAGGATCACGCCATCGGCCGTGATGATGGTGCCCCGTTCCTTTCCCGCCCTGCCGGTCACCACCCGCAGGTTGCGGGAGTCGTCACGAAAGTCGGGCCCCTTGATGACCTGGAGATAGGTGACGGCGCCGACCATCAAGGCGAAACCGGCGAACATCACAGCCGCCAGGTGACGGATCGGGCCGTTCATGTCCGGGCTCCATGAGAGATGCGCGCCAGGAGCGCCAGCAGGATCATGTTGGCTAGCAGCGACGTGCCCCCGTAGGACATGAACGGCAGGGTGATGCCGGTGATCGGCAGGAGGCGTAGCACCCCCGCCATGATGAGCAGCGTCTGGACCGCGAAGACCAGCGTGAGGCTGGCGGCGAGAAACTTGTGGAAGAGGTCCCGGGTCCGCAGCGCTATCCCAAAGCCGATAGCGACCACCAGCGCGTAGCCCGTGATGACAGCAATGGCGCCGGCAACTCCCATCTCCTCGGCGACGGCGGCAAAGATGAAGTCAGTGGCTGCCGCAGGAATGAGATCCGGGCGACCCAACCCGATGCCGCTGCCGGTGAGGCTGCCCGATCCGAGAGCGAACAGCCCCTGGGCCACCTGATATCCGGCATCCGAGAAATCGGCAAAGGGATCGAGCCACGCGCTCACCCGACGTTGCACGTGGCCGAAGAGCTGATACGCCACCAGGCCACCAGCGGCAACCAGCGCGCCGCCGGCGACGACGTAAGCGAGCTTGCCGGTGGCGAGGTAGATCGCCCCGACGAACAATGCGAAGACCAGCAGCGATGCCCCCAGATCGCGCTGATACACCAACACTGCGAAAGCGGCGAGCGCTGCCAGCACGATCGGGCCGAACTGACGAAACGGCGGGACGGACAGCCGCCCGATCATGCGGCGCGTGGTCGCCATCGCCAGGTGATGGTCGGCGAGATAGGAAGCTAGGAATATGGCCAGCGCCAGCTTGGCGAGCTCGCCCGGCTGGAAGCTGACCGATCGCTCGACGGGGAGATCGAACCCGACCCACAGTCGGGAGCCGTTGGCCTCGATCCCGTGGATCCAGAACGAGTCGGGTAGCAGCGGAAGCAGCAACAGCCCGGCGCCGGCCATCAGGAACAGATAGCGGTAGCGGCGCAGCACCACCACCCCTTCGCCGCGCAGCAAGGCCAGCACTCCGGCGACAGCCACCCCCGAGATCAGTAGGGACCAGCGCTGCAGGCTGCCCAGCTCAGGGTCGAGCCGGTAGACCTCGGTGAGCCCGATGGCGGTGAGAAACGCCGCTAGCGGAAACAGCAGGGGGTTGGCCGCGGGAGCCCATCGGCGCAGCGCGAGGTGAACGGTGCCGAAGGATGCGACGAAGACCATGAAGGTCACCGCCACTTGAGCGTCGAGCCCGACGCCGCGGGTGAATCCGATGAGCGCGGTGCCGAAAGCGGCGACAACGCTTGCCGTCAGCAACAGCGCCGCTTCGGCCGACCGGCTCATTCGGTGACGTCGACGACGGCTACGGTCGTGTTGTCGAGGCCCCCTGCCGCGTTGGCGGCTTCTACGAGCGACCAGACGGCGTCGGCGGCTGCCGCGGTGTGCTCGAGGATGCGAGCGATGCGCTCATCGGAGACCATCCCGGTCAACCCGTCGGAACACAGCAAGACTCGATCGCCCGGCATCAAATGGATCTCCAGCGTGTCGACCAGCACGTCCCCCATCCCCACGGTGCGTGTGAGCATGTGGCGGCGGGGGTGGGTTTCCGCTTCCTCGGGCGCCAGCCGCCCCTGGGCGATCAACTCGTGTACGAGTGTGTGATCGATGGTCAGCTGGGTCAGGCGCTCATTGCGCCACAGATAGGCTCGGCTGTCACCAACGTGGCCGATCTCGAGGCGGCCGTCGGCAGAGAAGATGGCCAACGTCAGCGTGGTGCCCATGCCGGCAAGGGCAACGTCGTCGGCCGCGGTTGCCACGACCGCGGCATTGGCGGCCTGTACCCGATCGAGCGCGCTGCCCTCGGCGAGCGCGGTGGCTTGCTCGATGGCGAGGGCGCTGGCCACCTCACCGGCGGCGTGCCCGCCCATGCCGTCGGCAACGGCCACGATGACGGGGCCGCTGGTCGTCTCGTCTCCGACCGGGTGCACGGCGTCCTCGTTGCCGTCGCGTACTCGCCCTACGTGGGTGGCGGTCGCAATCGTGTAGTTCATCGCACCTCGAGGATGGTCTTGCCGATCTGGATGGAGTCACCCTTGATCAGCGGCGTCGGCACCGTTACTCGGCGGCCGTTCACGTAAGTGCCGTTGGTACTGCCGAGGTCGCTGGCCAGGACGGTGCCGTCCTGGATGCCCACCCGGACGTGGAAATCGGAAGCGTACGGATCATCGATGACGATGTCGGCGTCGGCGCTGCGGCCTATGACCGCCGGTGCGCCAATGGGGAACCGCTGCCCCGGATTCGAATCAGAGCGAACCACCACCATCTCGGCGGCGCGCCTCGTGGAGCGACCGGCCTGGGGAGCCCCGACGTGGGACCCGATCGAGCGGGCCACCTGCCACAGGAAGAGATAGATCAACGCAAGGAAGATCAGCTTGAGCAGATTCAGGAAGAGCGCCGGCATGGGCTACTGACCCCCGGTTGTTCGACTCATGGTTCCACCAAACGAAACATGAAGCTCACTGGGCCGATGGTCAACTGAGCGCCGGGCCGCAGCGGTGTCGAGTTCGTAACGCCGATCCCGTCGACGGTGGTTCCATTGGATGAGTCGAGATCCGTTATCCAGGTCCGGTGCTGGGCGCGGTAGATGATGGCGTGACGCCGCGAGACCTCGGCGTCGGGGAGACGGACATCGCAGTCCGCGGCGCGACCGATCAACACCCGATTGGCGCGAAGCTCGGCATGGCGCCCGGTGCCTATCAGCTGTCCCCACGGGTCCAACTCGCCGGGCGCTATGCGGCTCAGCATCTTCATGTGGTTGGGCTTCACGGAGGGCTCGGGGACCACCTCGATGTGAGGCGGCCCTTCGAGCCGCCAGCCGCGCTCGACAGCGGTGGCCGCCAGAGTGTGGGTCAGCTCCGTGGCCAACGAGCCGGCTCCGACCGCGGCGAGATCCTGTGGGTTGAGGGCGATCTGATAGTCGTTGGGGACCACCGGGCCGGCCGGGCCCTCGATCATGTTGAGGTCTGCGTCCCGCACGATCCGGGTGCCCAAGTCGACGGGATGCACCCGCCCCCGGAAGATCGCCCCCGACACCCCGTCGACGAGGCGTTCGAGACGCTTTTCCAACTCACGTGCCAGCCGCATGGCTGGGATTGTAAGGAGCCAGCGGAATAGCAGGAGCAATGGCCGCGGCGGGCGCGAATGATCGGTCGGCTGGGGCTGGTACCATCTTCACCCGCCCGGGCGAGTGGCGGAATTGGCAGACGCGCAGGATTCAGGTTCCTGTGAGGTAACACTCGTGAGGGTTCAAGTCCCTCCTCGCCCACGCGGACCCGCCGGGGGGGTCCGTTGGCGGTTTGCTTCGCAGACTGCTCTATTGATCGCCGGGTTGGTTCAGGAGCTGTTCTGTCACCGAAAGGCTGGAGCGATCCGTCCCTGTTGGTCGCACAGCGAAACGTCGTTAATGCACGACGAAGTCGGCGGCGAGATCGCCAACGGTCGCCGCTTCCATGAACTTCGTGAAGACGACCCATGTCGTCCGGGTCGATGTATTAGAAGCCCCGGCGCCGACTGTTCACAGCCCTCCGGCGGTCCAGCAACGCGCGACTAGGCGCTCCTTTCCATCTCTTTCTGGACGTCCACCTCGGTGATGGGACGCTCGAAATAGGCCGCCCACGCATTGAAGGCAAGCCCGACACCCCAGCCCGCGATTGGCCAAATCGGCCAGAAATACCCCGCGCCGGATATCGCCCAGATGACGACCAGCATCGTATTCACGACGACGTAGACCGCCGCATGGTTTCTGAAGTCCCGCTTTGCTTTCACCCGTCTCAGGGCCGCTTCACGGCGATCAGTTAGGTCGGCCACGGTCACCTCCTCACTCGGGTTTGCGATTCTCACGCGAGCGTGCCTTGCGACTCCGAAATGCGATAGAGGCGTACGCCCTCTTGGCCGATGACAAATCCGGCGGCCGCAAATGGTTGCCTGAGCCGACCGCTCGGCCGGTCGTTGCATGTTGCGATTAGGGCGAACGTGCATCCGGTCGCAGCCGGCCGGCCGGTCTTGCGTTCCCACATGTCGGCGAAGGCTTCGATGGCGGCTTCCTCATAGAGCGGCCGATCGGCCGCGACCGGCGGCGGAAATTAGGCGTGCTCGTTGGCAAGCTGGGCAGCTCGCTGACGGCTGACGCCGAGGCGCTCACCGATCGTCGTCAGGTTGAGCAACGGGGTCCGGACCCAGGTGGCCTCACCATCGGGAGTGTTGGCGTCCGCAACTACCACGGCGGTCACTATCCCCTCCAGGCCGGCAGCGGCCGCAGCGACGTCCTCCAAGGCCAGAGCCATGCCCAATGCACTGGAAGCGTCCGTGGCGCTGAAGGTCAGGCGCATACGTGGTGATCGGCGTGAGCATTGGGTGTGCGGTCGAAGATGTAGACAGGCCATATACATTATGTAGACTACATCTATGGGTACTACGACAATTCGAGTGGATACCGACACCCACGCCCGCCTCCTCGCTCTGAGCAAAGCGACTGGGGCATCGCTCATCGAGACGGTTCGCGACGCCGCCGAAGCTCTCCGACGCCAACGCTTCGCCCATCAGGTGGCCGCCGAGCTTGCCGATCTCCGCGAGGACCCTGAGGCATGGCATGCCTACCTCGCCGAGGCGGATGACACGTCGGTGAGCGATGGCATCGGTTGATGATCTCTGGCTCGTCGACTTCGGCGTGCCGTATCCCGGTGAGCCGGCCGCGCACCGCCCGGCATTGATCCTTGGTCCGCCCGACACGTTCGGTCCTGGGTTTCCGTTCGTGATTGCAGTCCCACTGACCACTGCCCGGCGCGGCCTCTCGCTCCACGTCGAGGTCGAGGCCAGCGCCGACACCGGTCTCGACTCCACCAGCTACATCCAGTGCGAGCTGATCCGGTTGATCAACCGCAACCGGCTCGTTCATCGCCTCGGCGCCATAGGACCAGGGATCAGCAACCAGGTCAGCACTGTCATCAAGACGCTGCTCAACCACTGACCGGCACGCACCAGCGCGAGCGCGTACGAGCCTCTGGTGCACTTGGCGGAACG
>JBFIXI010000097.1:0-10823 GCA_041605955.1 Acidimicrobiia bacterium | reverse complement strand
GCTGGTGGTGGCCCTGGTGGCCCGCCACGGGCGCCGAGTGGTGCCGGCAGCCCAGCAGCGGGTGGCAGTGTGGCTGCGGCTGATCGGGGTCACGCTGCTCGTGCTGGCGCTGACCCAACCGCTCTTCATACGCAGCTCATCGCAGCGCACCGTGCTGTTCCTGCTCGACCGATCGTCCTCGGTGACGGCTCAAGCGCGGGCCGATCAGGAGGCCTACGTGGTGGCGGCGCTCGCCGCCGCCACCACGGAGGACTCGGCGGCAGTCGCGGTGTTTGGCAAAGAGCTACGCCTCGATACTGCGCTCTCCACCAATCCGAGCTTCGACCAGGTGCGCACGATCGTCGATTCGACGTCTACCGATCTGGCAGCGGCCTTGCGCGGCGCGGCCGCAGTTCTGCCCACCGAGGGCTCGCGCCGAATCGTCGTGCTCACCGACGGTGTGGAGACGACCGGCAACGCCAGAGCGGCGGCGGCCGAGCTGGCCGACCAAGGAATCGCAGTCGACGTGGTACAGCTGGACACGGGACGCGCTTCCGATGCCTTGGTCACGCGGATCGACGCCCCCGTGGTGGTTCGCGCCGGAGAGACAGTGCCGGTGACCGTCGCCGTCCAAGCGACCGCCGCAGGGCCGGCGACAGTGATCGTGACCGCCGGTGGAGAGACCTATGAGGTGGCGACCGAGCTGAGCTTGGGAGCCAACTCCGTCACGTTCGAGATTCCGGCCGAAGCCACCGGAACTCTGCCGATCAAGGCAGAGGTGCTGGCCGACTTCGACGCCGTTGCCGAGAACAACGCCGGTGAGGTGATCATCGACGTGCTGGGACCGGCGAGCGTCGCGGTTGTCGAGGGGACCTTGGGAGACGGTGCCGAGCTGGGGCGGGCACTGGTCGCAGCCGACATGACGGTCGACACCTGGGCGGCGATCCCCTCGGCAGCCGAGCTGCTCAACTACGACGCGGTGGCGCTGGTCAACGTCCCGGCGCCGGGTGAGAGGCAGGCTGCCGACCTGGCGGCGTTCGTCGAGGATTTGGGCCGCGGCCTAATCGTGATCGGTGGCAACAAGGCCTTCGGGCTGGGCGACTACGCCGCCTCCGCCCTCGAGCGGATCCTGCCGGTGACCAGCAATCCGGACGATTTGGTGCGCCGCCAGCCGGTGGCCGAGGTCCTGGTGATCGACACTTCGGGGAGCATGGCCGACTGTCACTGTGGCGGTGGCGGCGAGCATGATCCGTCCCAGCAGGGAGGTGTCAGCAAGACCGACATCTCACGCGCCGGCGCCGGCTTGGCGATCTCGGCATTGCAGGAGAACGATCGAGTCGGGGTGCTGGCGTTCACCTCGGGCACCCGGTGGGCGCTGCCTCTGGGCACCAAGCCAGACGATGCCACCGTGGCGGCGGCCCTCAACACGCTGACTCCGCAAGGGGATACCGAGATCACCAACGCGTTGCGCGAAGCCTTGGAGGCGTTGCGCGATGCGCCGGAGGAGATCCGGCACATCGTGCTCTTCACCGATGGCTGGGGCAACGATACGAACCTGTTGTCGGTGAGCCAAGAGATCGCCGACGCCGGAATCACCCTGTCGGTTCTCGGCACGGGGGAGGGAAGCGGCGAGACGCTGCGCCGGGCGGCTGCCTTGGGCGGCGGCCAGTTCTATCCCGGACGCGATCTCGAGGCGATCCCCGAGATCTTCATCGAAGAGACGCTGCGGGTGTCACGCCCGCTCGTCGCCGAGGGAGCCTTCCTCCCGTCGCTGGGGGCGGCGTCTCAGGTGACGATCGGGCTGACGGCCACCCCGCCGCTGCGGGGGTACGTCCTCACCAAGTCCAAGCCCACCGCCGCAGTGCCGCTGGAGATCGGGCCGGGCGATCCGCTCTTCGCCACCTGGCAACGAGGCCTCGGCCGCGCCGCGGTATGGACTTCCGATGCCACCGTCCGTTGGTCGGCCGATTGGGTCGAGTGGGAGGGCTTCGTGGACTTCTGGGGCAGGATGGTCTCAGATGTCCTGCCGCCCGGTCGAGACACTCCACCATCGGTGCGCCTCGACGGCGGGACCCTCGAGATCGAGTACCAGGCCACAGTGCCGCTCGATGCCATCGCCATTGCCACCATCCGTGACTCGGAGGGGGAGGTGACGATGCAGCCCATGCAGCGCGCCGACGAGTCGACGTTCACGGCGCGAGTGCCGGTGGCGGCGGCCGGTGCGTACTGGGTGGCAGTGCAAGTGGAAGACGCGACCGGCACCATTGCCTCGGGCAGCGGCGGCGTCGTCGCCGGCTATGCAGACGAGTTTGCGTTCCGTGATCCCGACCCAGACCTAGCGGCGGATATCGCCGATGCCACGTCGGGACGGGTTGATCCGACCGCGGCGGCGGCGTTCGATCCAGCCCCGGCCCGGGGGGATGCGGCCACCCCGCTGTGGCCGTGGCTGGCGGCCATGGCGTTGGCGCTGTTCATGATCGATGTGGCGCTGCGTCGGCTGGTGGTAGCGCGGGGCGATTTCGAGATTTGGCGGGAAGCGGCACGGCCGCAGCCCAAACCGGTCGTGCAGGCGCTGGACACGAGCGAGCCGGCGAATCTCGAGTCGGCGCCGGATGCGGTCCCGACCGAGCCCGCAGCAACGCCCCGCCGCGAGGCGCTGCCCGAGGAGGAAACGCTCGCCCAGCTGTTGCGACGCAAACGCAGGCAGTAGTCAACGGTCACCGGTCGGATCGCGCCCGACGTCCCACTACGAAGAGCCCACCGATGCCGACCGCCGCCGCCGCGACGTACCACCACACCGGTCCGCCACTCAGGCTCACCCGGAACGGTTCCGTGACCAACCGCACCACGCCGGCCGTGACGAGGGCAACTGCCGCGGCGCGACCCGGCTGTAGTGGCCGCCGCCGATATTGCGCCAAGGCCACCGCCGCCAGCAAGTAGAGCCCGGCCGCATAGAGCTCGACCGGGTGTCGACCGATCGAGCTGCCCGGCTGGTACATGGCCCACGGCAGCTCGGTCGTGGTGCCCAGGCAAGCCTGGCGCGCCAAACAGCCGAGATGCCAGCCGCCCAACCCGGCAAGCCCAGCCACTGCTAGGGCATCGAAGACGGCGATGACTTCTCCGCGGGCGCTCAGTGCAATGCTGGCGAGGGCAGCCACCGCGGCCGGTCCGGTGGCGACGCCCCCGCGCACGACGAGGATGTCTGCCAAGTTGGTGAGCGGGTTGATTCCGGCACCCACCATGGCGGCCAGTCGACCCACACTCAGCCCCACGATGATGGCGGTCAGGAAGACTTGCCACAGGTCGGCGGCGCACTCAGCGGCATTGCCGCGGGCAGCTTCCCACCGCAAGGCCGCTGCGCCGGCCCCGACGCCGAAGGCGGCGGCGAAGAGCAAGGTGAACTCCATTCAGCGACCCGGCCGGCGCCGGCGCCGCCCGACGATGGCGAGCCCCGCCGCCGATTGGCAGGGGACCGCACTTCGAGAGGGCATCGGGCCGGGGAGAGGGGCACTCACCGATCGGCCCCGGCGCTTCGCCGTAGCTCGTCGATCTCGATGGCCAGGGTGCGCTCGTCGATGACGCCGAAGTGAATGCGGGCGACGGTGCCGTCGGGGTTGACGAACAACGTCTGCGGTACGCCGGAGGTGCCTCCCAGATCGGCGACGGTGGACCCGTCGCCATCGAAGATGTGGGCTATCGGGGCTGCGGGCAGGAACTCGGCGATGAAGCCGCGGGCTCCGGGCTGGTTGTCGCGAACGTTGAGCCCGATGAACCGTACCTGTCCGGCGAATTCCGAGGCGGCGGCCGCCAGCAACGGAGCCTCAGAGCGGCACGGACCGCACCAGGAGGCCCACACGTTGACCACGGCTGGCTGACCCGCGGCCTTGATGTCGTCGATCAGCTCGGTTGTCGAAGCCTCCGGCAGCTCCGCAACCGCGCTGATGTCGACCGGGGCTCCGCATCCGCTCAGCAATGCCAGCGTCGCCGCCATGAGTGCCGTTTGCCGCCTCATGACCTCCGCTCATCGAGGGCGTCGAGAACGGCGGCCGGAGCTTCGCCCCGCTCGGCGAGGACCACCAGGAGGTGATAGAGCAGGTCGGCGCTTTCCCGGGCGAGCTGGCCGTCGTCGACGCCGGCGGCGGGGTCTTTGGCGGCGAGGAGCACCTCGGTGGCCTCCTCGGTGAGCTTGCGGGTCGTTGCGTTGACTCCTCGAGAGGCGAGCTCGACGGTGTAGGAATCGGCCGGACGGGAAGCGAGGCGGTCGACGATCACAGACCACAGCTGTTCGAGCCGACGAAACCCTTGCGGGGATCGATTGCCGAAACAGCTCTGTATGCCGAGGTGGCAGGCGGGCCCCGTCGGGACCACCCTGACGAGCAGCGCGTCCTGGTCGCAATCGGCGACGATGTCGACGAGTCGCAGCTGGTTGCCGCTGGCGGCGCCCTTCTCCCACAACTCCTGGCGGCTGCGGCTCCAGAAAGTGACCAAACCGCTGCGGACGGTCGCCTGGAGGCTCTCCCGGTTCATGTAACCCACCATCAGGACATCGCCGCTGGCCCGGTCCTGGATGACCGCCGGCACCAGTCCCTGCGGGTCGAACCGCACGGCCTCCGGATCGATCGCCGGGGTCACAGGCGAACCGCCAGGCCGGCGGCGGCCAGGCCCTTCTTGAGGGTGGCCACAGTTATCTCGTCACGATGGAAGATGGAGGCGGCCAGCACGGCATCGGCACACTCGTCGTCGAGAGCGGCTACGCAGTCGGCAACCGATCCGGCTCCACCCGATGCGATGATGGGGATGCCGACTGCCGCTCTGATGGCGCGCAGCAGCTCGAGGTCGTAGCCGTCGTAAGTGCCATCGCGATCCATTGAGGTCACCAGCAGCTCACCGGCGCCGCGTGCCGCCCCCTCGACCGCCCAGGCCACGGCGTCTAGCCCGGTGGGGTGGCGGCCCCCGTGTGAGTAGACCTCCCAGCCGCCATCGCGGCGCTTGGCGTCGATCGCCAGGACCACACATTGGCGACCGAACTCTGCGGCGCACTCGTCGATCAGCTCGGGCCTCGCCAGCGCCGCCGAGTTGATCGACACCTTGTCGGCCCCCGCCCGCAGGGTGGCTCGCATGTCGGCAACCGAGCGAACGCCGCCGCCGACAGTGAGGGGAACGAATACGTTCTCGGCAGCCCGGTGGACAACGTCGAGCATGGTCTCCCGGCCGTCGCTCGACGCGGTGATGTCGAGGAAGCAGACTTCGTCGGCGCCGGTTTCGGCATACTTGGCCGCCAGCTCGATGGGATCGCCCTCGTCGACGAGATCCACGAATTGAACCCCCTTGACGACGCGGCCGGCCGTCACGTCGAGGCAGGGAATGACACGCTTACGCAGCACGCCGCCCCTCCTCGCACGCCGTCACGAAGTTTGCGAGGACGGTTAGTCCGGCGCCACCGGAGCGCTCGGGATGGAACTGCACCCCAACGAGGTTGCCCCGCCTTACGGCTGCCGCGAAGCGAGTGCCGTAGTCGGTCCAGCCGATGACATCGGCCCGGTCGGCCGGAACGGGGGCGTAGCTGTGCACGAAGTAGAACAACGCGCTCTCGCCCAGGCCGGCGAACAGCGGATCTGCAGCCAAGGCAACGTCGTTCCAGCCGATGTGGGGGAGCAACGGCGCGGCTCGCAGTCGCTCCACCGTGCCCGTCATCAAACCCAGGCAGTCGGTCCCGTCCTCGGCGGAGGTCGCGAAGAAGAGCTGCATCCCAACGCAGATGCCGAGCAGCGGCTGGTCCCATTCGCTGAGTGGACCCACCAGCTTCTGCCGCTGCAGTCGCTCCATCGCGGCTCCGGTGGTGCCCACCCCCGGCAGGACGATCCCGCTGCATCCGGCGAGTTGGCCCGGCGCGCTGACCAACACCACCTCGGCTCCGCTGCGCTCCAGGCCACGGGCGGCCGACACGAGGTTGCCGGCGCCGTGATCGATGAGAGCAACTCGGGTCACGGCGCGCTCTTCGTGGACGGGATACCGCGGCGACGCTCGTCGCCGGCGACGGCAACTCGAAGCGCGCGCGCCAGTGCCTTGAACGCCGCCTCGGCGACATGATGATCGTTGGCGCCGCGGGCCGTGATGTGGAGCGTGAAGCCCCCGGCGCGGGCAAATGCATCCAGTGCATGGGGGATCATCTGCGTACCCAGCTGCCCGAGGCGCTCCGAGGCGAACTCGATGTCGAGGACGCTGAACGCTCTCCCCCCGACGTCGATGACGGCGCTAGCCAGAGCTTCGTCCATGGGCACCGTGGCGTCCCCGAAACGCTGGATGCCTGCCCGATCGCCGAGTGCCTCGGCCAGCCCCGCACCGAGGACCATTGCCGTGTCTTCGACGGTGTGATGCTCGTCGACATGGAGGTCGCCCTTCGTCTCGATCTCGATGTCGATCAGGCTGTGATGAGCCAGAGACTCGAGCAGGTGGTCGAAGAAGCCCACTCCAGTGGACACGTTGGCTTGGCCGGTGCCGTCTAGGTCGACGCGTAGCGTGACCGATGTCTCCCTGGTTTCACGGGTCAGCGATGCGCGGCGGCTCACGCCAGCACCTCCTCGAGAGTCGTGATGAGTCGCTCGTTCTCCTGCGGGGACCGAACGGTGAAGCGTAGATAGTTCCTCAGGCTGGAGTCGTCCGGAAAGGCACGGACAACGAGACCGCGGGCGCGCAGCGCCGCCGCGGTGGCGTGGGCGTGCGCGCCCACCTCGCACAGCAGGAAGTTGACCGCAGACGGGAGTACCCGCATCCCCAGAGCGCGCAGCCCGGCGGCCAGCGGACCGCGGGCGTCGGCGAGCCGAGCCACCGTTCGCTCGGCCAGCTCGGGTCGGCTTAGGGCTTCCTGTGCCAACTCCACCGATATCGAGGCAATGCTGCCCGGCGGGCGTAAGGCGTCGAAGCGATCGATCAGCTCGGGGTGGCCGATGGCGTAACCGACCCGAGCCCCCGCCAAGGCGTATGCCTTCGACAGGGTGTGCAGCACGATCAGATTGGAGTGGCGCTGTACCTCCGCAGCCCAGTCGGCTCCGGTGAACTCGGCGTAGGCTGCGTCGACGACGACGACCCCGCTGGTGGCGGCGATCAGCTTGGCGACATCCTGGCGGCTCATGTCGACTGCCGTCGGGTTGTTGGGGACACACAGCCACAACAACTCGGCGTCGCCGACGGTGGCCATGAGCCGGTCAAGAGGGGCGGCGAAGTCGGGGGGAGTGGCCACCAGCTCCTCTAGCTGGGCCCCCACCTGCGCGCAGGCGATTCGATACAGCGGATATGTGGGGACCATGGCGACTGCCGTTGCCCCGGCGCCGAGAAAAGCCCGGGCCGCCAGCAATATCAGCTCATCGGCTCCCGCCCCGGGCACGATCTGCTCGGGCTCGAGGCCGTGTCGCTTGGCAGCCGCTCGGCGGATTCCCATGTAGCTGGCTCCGGGATACTCATTGAGCGATGCCGCCGCTGCTGTTGCCAGATCCAGGGTCCAGTCCGCCGCCCACGGCGTGGTGTTGTGGTCGAACCGAATCACTTCGTGAGGGGCGATTCCGGCCGCCGCGGCGATCTCGAGCGTCGTCGGCTGCCACTTGTAGCGGGGAACCGTCATGGCAGATCGTCCTCGAAGCGGATGTCGACGGCCAGCCGATGCGCGCTCAGCCCTTCGCCGTCGGCGATCGCAGCCACCGTGGCCTGCAGCCGATGCAGTCCATCGGCAGTGATCCGTTGCACCTGCCGGTAGGAGCCGAAGTCCTCCACGCCGAGCGGACCGTAGGCGCGAGCCAGGCCCCCGGTGGGTAGCACGTGGTTGGCGCCGGTGGCATAGTCACCGGCAGCGTGGGGGGCAAAGCCTCCGGCAAACACCGAACCGGCGGCCGGCACGGCTGCGATGATCGGCTCCGGATCGACGGAATGGATCCCGAGGTGCTCCGGGGCGAAGTCGTTGGCAAATCGACAGGCGGCCTCCATGTCGGGGGCAACTATCACCCACGCCTGCTTCTCGAGGGACGTCCGAATGATGTCGGCGCGCTCCAGCCGTGCCAGCAGGGCTGCGATCTCCTCTTCAACTGCGGCCAGCAGCTCCCGACTGGTTGTCACCAGGACGGTCACCGAGTCGGGCCCGTGTTCGGCCTGGCTGATCAGGTCGGCGGCGACCCACCGCGGTGAGGCCGACGCATCGGCGATCTCCAGAGCCTCGCTCGGCCCGGCGGGCAGGTCGATGCCGCACACGCCGAAGACCTCCAGCTTGGCTGCGGTGACCCAAGCGTTGCCGGGCCCCACGATCTTGTCGACGGGGGCGATCGTTTCGGTGCCGTGGGCCAATGCTGCGATTGCCTGGGCGCCGCCCATTGCGTGGAATTCGGTGGCGCCTCCGACGGCGCACGCCGCCAGCACGGCATCACTCACGCTGCCGGCGGCCGAAGCTGGAGAGGCCACCACGATGTCATCGACGCCGGCGATACGGGCCGGAACCGCCGCCATCAGCACGGAAGACGGGTACGGGGCCAAGCCGCCGGGCGCATATATCCCCACTCGACGCAGCGGGCTCCAGACTCGCTCCACCGTGACCCCGGGCAGCGGGGAGGTGGTCGTCGCCCTGGGGCGCTGCGGCTGATGTACGGCGGCGATCGCGTCTGCGGCCGCCTGGAGGGCTGCCAGCAGAGCGGGGTCAACGCGGTCGGCGGCTCTGGCAAACTCAGCCGGATCGACTGTGACGCTGCCGTCGGTGAGTCCTCCGCCGAACTCGGCTCCGGCGGCGCGCAGCGCCGCATCGCCCCCTGCCCGCACCGATTCAACGATGGTGCGCGCTGCCGTGCGCAGCGCCGGGTTGGCCACTGGGTTGCGCCGTGTGAGCTGTCGCCGGCCGGCGGTGTCCAGCTCGGTGAGGTCGATGGTGCGGATCATCGCGACCTCACAGCAACAGTTGCTCGATGGGCAAGACGAGGATCCCGGTGGCGCCGGCAGCCTGGAGCTGCGGCATGACATCCCATACCGCATCGGCGTCGACTACCGAGTGGATGGCGACCATGTCGTGATCCGCCAGGGGGACCACCGAAGGGGCGTCGAATCCCGGGATGAGCTCGCGGATCTGGCTGACCGCGGCCCGGGGGGCGTTCATCAGGACGTATTTCTTGCGGCGGGCCGCCACCACGGAGGTGATCATCGTGACGGCCTGATCCACCTCCGGCAGGGGAGCCGCTTGTCGATCGCGTACCAGCACGGCCTGGGATGCCAGGACTTCGACAACCGGGCGCAGCCCGTTGAGCATCATCGTCGACCCCGATGAGACGAGATCGATCACGGCATCGGCCACGTCCAGCTTGGGGGCCACCTCGATCGAGCCGCGCAGCGGCACGGTGGATATGTTGACGCCTTTCTCGGCGAAGAAGCGGCTGGTCACGCCGGGATGCGATGTCGCCACCCGCAACCCGGCGAAGTCGTCGATCGACTCTACGGGGCTTCCGTTGGGTACCGCGGCGGTGAGCCGGCAATGACCGAATCCCAGCTCGGTGAGCACCTCGATCGGTGCGCCACTCTCCGCGACGAGATTGAAGCCCGTGATTCCCAGATCGGCGACGCCATCGGTGACCAGCTCGCAGATGTCCTCAGCCCGCACGAACAACAACTCGACGTTGCGGTCCCGTACGGGGACCGCCAGCGTCCGGTCGGTGCGCTCATAGGCGAAGCCGGCCTGCTGCAGAAGAGCCGTGGTCGGGGCCTCGAGGCGGCCTTTGTTGGGGACCGCCAACCGCATGGCCTTCATGACCCCTCCCGGCGCGCCGTGTCGCTGAGCAACCCGAGTCGATCGAGCACTGCCAGGTAGCCGCCGCGTCCATGACGCAGCCATTGGTTGATTCGAGTGATGGTGGCGGTCGACACTCCAGACGTGGCCGCGATCTGGCGATATGGGATACCGGTCGCCAGCATGCGGGCGACCCGCCATCGTTGGCTCATCTCTTCCAGCTCCCGGCGGGTGCACAGATCGCGGAAGAAGGCGGCCGCCTCCTCGCGGTCCTGGAGCGTCAGGATCGCATCGAAGAGCTGGGCAGTCTCGTCGGTGCGCCAGTCATTCGGATCGGCGGCAGTCGTCATCGGTTACGCTCGTCGTCCAGGTCCATAGCGGCATCTTCCCCTTTAGTGTTTTAACATGCTAAAACAACGAAGCACCCTATCCCATGGCGACCACTTCGGCAAGCCGGGAAGGCCGACATGTTCGAGCTGATTCCGGCGGTCGACGTTCTGGACGGCAAGGTGGTCCGACTCAGGGAGGGTGACTACCGCGCGGTCACGGTCTACGGAAGCCAGCCGGCAGTCGTGGCCGCCGAGTTCATGGCGGCCGGGGCCCCGCTGGTTCACGTGGTGGATCTGGAAGGGGCGCGCTCTGGCGAGGCCGACCCGTCATTACGGAGGTCACTGGCGTCTGCCGGCATCGTTTTCCAAATCGGAGGTGGGCTACGGACCGTGGATGATGTCACCGCAGCGATTGCCGACGGTGCCGCCCGGGCCGTAGTGGGCACGGCGGCGGTGTGGCGCCCGGAGGTTCTGGTTGCGATGATCGAAGCCGTCGGCGCCTCACACCTAGTGGCGGCGCTCGATGTGGCGGCGGGCCGTGCCCGCGGCGCCGGCTGGCGCGACTCGGGACGGCCCGTGGCCGAGGTGCTCGACAACTTGGCCAGCGGAGGCATCGTTCGGCTGTTGGCAACCGGTATCAGCCGCGATGGCACGATGGATGGCCCCGACCTCGACCTGCTACGGGAGGTCATCGCGTCCGGCATCGACGTCATCGCATCGGGCGGGGTCGGGACGCTGGATGATCTATTGGCGATCGCAGATCT
>JBFIXI010000096.1:0-11001 GCA_041605955.1 Acidimicrobiia bacterium | reverse complement strand
TCGTCACAATGCACCCGGCAGTGACGAGAACGGTGTCCCGTCGACGCCGCTCGGGGCCGGATCCGTCGGGCGACATTGGGGAACTGCGAAGCCGGCCGTATGCGATTGCGGCGAGGTGCACCAGAATTCAGGAATGGACCGGCGCGCCAAGATCGAGGCCGCAATCGCTGCCCAGGAGCAACTTCGTTCCGTAGTCGGCGACGACGTCGTCGAGGCGGCCATTACCGCACTACGCAGTCAGCTCGACGATGAATCCACGCCGCCGCCGCAGCGGAAACTGGTGACGGTGCTCTTTGCCGACCTCGCCGGCTTCACGGAATGGGGAGAGTCCGCCGACATCGAAGACCTCGGCGAGACGCTCCACTCCCTATGGCAACGACTCGACGCGACGGTCGTGAGCTACGGCGGCCGCATCGACAAGCACATCGGAGACGCCCTGATGGCGGTGTGGGGGGTCGACCAAGCGTCGGACGCCGACCCGGAGCGGGCGGTGCGGGCTGCCCTGGAGATGCGGGCGGCATTCGGTGAGGTGTGGCCGGAGCAGTCGGGCTCGGATGTGCGCATCCGGATCGGGGTGAACACCGGGCCGGCGATTCTTCGCAGCGTCGGCAGCACCGGCGAGTACACGGCGCTGGGCGACGCGGTGAATGTCGCCTCTCGTTTGGAGCAGGCCGCGCCGACCGGTGAGGTGCTGATCAGCCATGACACTTATCGCCACGTTCGCGGCGTGTTCACCGTCACCGAGCAGCCGCGGCTGAAGGTGAAGGGAAAGCAGGAGCCGTTGCGCAGCTATGTCGTCTCTGCGCTACGTCCGCGGGCGTTCCGCATGGAGACGCGTGGCATTCAAGGCCTCGAGACTCGAACGGTCGGGAGACAGTCGGAGCTCGAGACGCTGCGCGAGCAGCTGACGGACGTGATCTCGTCCCGCACCGGCGCCCTGGTGACGGTCGCAGGTGAAGCAGGCGTCGGGAAGTCGCGTCTGCTCTACGAATTCCTCGACTGGCTGCAACTCCAGCCAACCGACGTGTTCCTCTTCCGAGCTCGCGCCGAGGCTCACCGCGAGTCGGTGCCGTATGGGCTGTTCAGGGACTTGCTGCTGTCGCGTTTCGAGATTCCTCTGGATGAGTCGGGTTCATCCGTGAGAGATGGCTTGGTAGCCGGGTTTGCGGATCTGGCCGGTCTGGAGCCTGCGGACGCACTGGCCGCCGCGCATCTGGTGGGAATCGACGTTTCAGGTCGGGAGCAAATGCCGAGCGATCCGGAGCAGCTTCGTAAATTGGGCGAAGCCGCGGTTCGCAGGCTGGTCTCGTCAACTGCGCAGCGCGATCCCGTAGTGGTAATCGTGGAGGACCTGCACTGGGCCGACCAGCTCTCGCTGGCCCTCTTGGAGAGCATTGCCACTTCGACCGATGGCCCTGTGCTCGTAGCCGCCTCGGCGCGTCCCGCCCTCTTCGAAGCGCTTCCCGAGTGGGGGAGTGGTTCCCACCGACTCGATCTCGAGCCGCTGACGATGGAGGCCAGCCGGAGCCAGGTCGAGGACCTACTCCGCGCCGCCGACGAGGTTCCCGCAGGGTTGGTCGAAGCCATCGTTGCTGCGGCTGCCGGCAATCCGTTCTACGTGGAGGAGTTCGTCAACTCGCTGATCGAGTCGGGCGCGATCGAGGTGGATGAAGATCGGTGGGTGGTGGATCCGGCTGCGGCCGCCGAGCTGGCGACGACCCCGCCTACTTTGGCCGCCCTCCTCCAAGCGCGCCTCGACCGGCTCGATCCCGCCGGGCGGGCTCTGCTCCAGGCGGCGGCAGTCGTCGGGCAGACGTTCTGGGACGACGCATTGGCCTCGCTTCTCGGCCCATCGCGAGGCAGCGACGGCCTGCCGAATCTGCTCGCTCGCGACTTGATCACGTCGATGCCCACTTCGTCCTTCACCGGCACGGCCGAGTACGTCTTCAAGCATGCGCTGCTCCGTGACGTGACCTATGGAAGTGTGCTGCGTTCCGATCGGGATCGGTTCCACATCGCGGCTGCAAGGTGGATCGAGGAGAGGACCGACGAGTCCTCCTGGGCAGCCGTCATTGCTTACCACTACGACTCGGCCCACGCGCCGCAGGCCGCCCGGTGGTTTGTGCGGGCCGGGTCTCACGCCCGCCGGCTGTATGCCAACGAACAGGCCCTGGCGGCGTACGAACGGGCGCTCGAGCTCGGTGGTCTGGAGAACGCCGACCTGTTCGAGGCCTATGACGGGGCCGGCGACGTGTTGCTGCTGCTGGCCCGCTACGAGGAGGCGGTTGGCAAACACCGGGCGATGGTCGAGGCCGCCAAGGCTGTCGGGGAGATTGCGGCGCAAGGGCGAGGGATGACCGGCGTGCTGTTCGCCGCGTCGCGCATTGGTGGCCTCGCCGAGCTGTCCTCCCTCGCCGCCGAGACCGTGGCCACCGTGCGTTCCATGCCGACCCCGGATCATCGGCTCCTGTGCGAGGCGCTGCGAGGGGCCGGATGGGTGGCGATGCGGGCCGGCGATCTGCCCGCCGCGCTGCGATACGCCGACGAAGCGGCGGCAGCCGCCCGTGCTGGAGGAGATCGGCGGGGACTGTCCTTGAGCCTCAACCTCCTCGGCCTGACCGAATCGGCACTCGGCGACCACCGCGCCGCCGACAACCACTTGAAAGAGGCAGTTGCCATCGATCGCGAGCTCGGCAATCGCCACGAAGAGGGCACATCGCTCCTCAACCTCGGCGAGTCGGCCCGCCTGCGGGGGGCGTACGAGCAGGCTGCGCACCACTACGAGCAGGCGCTCGGCGTTGCTCGCGAGGTCGGCGATGCCGACAGTGGGGCGCTGGCCCTGAGCAACCTGGGCGGCGCCTTCGTCGGGCTGGGCCGCTTCGGTGAGGCGGTTGCTTCGTTGACCGAGTCGATTGAGGCGTTCTCAGCTGCTGGGCGCCGGGAATACCTGGGCGAGGCGAAGCAGTTCCTCGCCGAGGCGAATCTGGGCCTTGGCGACGTCGACAGTGCCGTGCGCTTCGCCATCGAAGCGCTGCACGAGGGAACGGAGGCCGGCAGCCGGCTGCAGATCGGCCACGCGTGGCGGACGTTGGGCCGGGCGGCGGCAACACACGGGTCCGTGGTGGTAGATGGGGAGCCGGTCACGGCGGACGGATGCTTCGAGCGGAGCGTCTCCGAACTCGCAGGGTCCGAGATCGACCGGGCGGTCGCCCTCGCCGACTGGGCAAGGTCGAAATCCGCGGGTGACCCGGCGACAGCTCGGCAGCTCTGGGAGCGAGCTCTGGGGATCCTCGAGCCGTTGGGCCTGGCCAACCTGGCCGGCGAGCCGCCAGCAGGCTGGTAGCTGGTTGCCCACAGAGTCGGCACGGGGCGCACGACGGCCGTGAGACTGCCGACGATCAGGCACGATGAACGGCTCATCGATGCTGGAGCTAGCCGAGTAGCGCCGCTGATTCGAATGTAACCGTCGAATAGGGAAGCTCGCGCCGTCTCGACGATGCCATTGCGGTGTGACAGGAACTGCGCCAGCCCCCGTACGTAACCGGTTCAGCCGCGACACGTCCGTCCCGGCTGCCATGCCGGACAATCGACTTTCCATGACCAGACGCGATGTCTCCAGTCCCGGCTTCTCGGATACGTTCGAGGGGTGAACCGGCGTCACGCCGATGAATTGGGGCGAGTGAGCAGTCGTCGCGTAGATTGTGGGACTCACAAAGGAGGCCAGGTGCAATATCGGAACATGGCGGCGTTGCTAGCCGCCCTCTTCATGGTTCTAGGGGCTTGCGGCGGTGGTGGCGATGCGGATCCGGGTACTACCGACGCGGCCGGCGCGCCGACTACCCAGCCCAGCACGACAGAGGCTCAGGCCGCAACGACGACAACGGCGGCGCCCACCAGCACCACCACGACCACGACCACCACGACGACGCCTGCGAGCGTCTGTCCGTCGCCACCGGAGCTGCCACCGGACGCAGTCGTCGCCAGCACCTTCGACGCAGGCGATGGCCGGACGGTCGACGTTGTGGAGTCTCCGCTGGAGGCAAATCCGTCCCTCACGGAGACGCTCGTCCGGGTGACGTACGCCGACGGCGGTGCCGCCGACCTGACGAGAGATCAGGTCCAACTGCATGTGCTCGGGTTCTTCGACGTCAATCAAGACGGTTCCGATGAGCTCTTCCTGCTCAACCGATCGGCCCAGCTTCGGCTGTGGATTGTCATCGATGCGGACTGTGAGCTGAACGTTGCGGACAGCACAGGCGCTCCGCTGGGCGCCGCAATCCCCGGCGGCGGCGAGGCGCTGCTGATTGCTTCGCTCGAGACCGATGAAGTCAGCGCCGGGGTGGCCTGCCTGGACGGCAAGATCCGCACCCACTTCTTCTTCATCGACCCCAGCCCGAGCATGGAAGGCATGGCTCGGGTCGACTTCAACGAGGCTGAGCTGGTCGGCAACGAGCTGGTCGTGGTTGCGACGGATCGGCCCACATTGCCGCTCGAAGAAGCTCAGGCACTCCTACCGCTGGATTGCGGGGATCTGTCTCTTCCCGAGGCGGGTTAGCGAGCTTCGGTCTGTCCCGGGCGCGCTAGGCCCGTGCCGTAGCCGTCTAGGGCTTCGCTCGACTCAGGTCAGCTCATCCCGCACGATGGCGGCTCCGGCGCCTCGGCTGCCGTATCCGAGGTGAGTCAGATTCATGATGCGACGGCGGCCCCCGACCCGCATGCCATGAACACCCTCATCTCAGCCGGCGATCACCCGACCGGTCCCCGAGCCTGAAGGTGAACGTGTCGTTGCGATTCCAGGAGGCGTCGAACTCGAAGCGGTCCGACAGAGTGACTCCCGCACAGTCGACGGTGATCCCCACTTTTGCGGTCACCTCCGGCCGAACACTGCTGCAGTGTCCCGCCACTACTGCGCGACGAAGGTGCGACGTCGGGTCAGCCGTTGCGCAGAGCGTCACGGGCAGCACGGCGTTCGGCTTCTGCTTTGGCCCTGGCCCCCTTGCGCTCGGCTTCCGCCTTCGCACGGGCTTCTTTGCGTTCGGCTTCTTCGGCTTGCCGACTTGCTTTGCGTTCAGCCTCCGCTCGGGCTCGCTCTGCCAGTCGCTCTGCTTCGGCGTTGGCGTCGGTCATGCTTCGGCTCCCGCATCCGGTGACTTTGTGACGTGAAGCTAGCGGGTCCGAAACGTTGGTACCCCCGTGCCTCTCGACGATGTGAGCTCCGGCTAGGCGCAGCTCGAAGACATGGTCCGGCTCGTCGCGATTTCCGATGGTGATGGATGCCGGGGTCGTGCATTTGGGTCGAGGGGAGCTACGGGCACTCCTCGCGGTGACTAGAGATTTCCGGCGGCGGCTTCGTGGCGGGCACCGGGGAGGACCCCAATTGGGGCCAGCTTTCGGTGGCTGCGATATCAGCGGCGTGTTGCGCGGCGGAATCGCCGATCCGATACCGTAGGGGCTGCGACGGGAGGCGTTGAATGTCGCCGTGGACCATATTGGGGCGCTTGGTCCTGGCCGGTGTTTGCAGCGGCCTGATCGGCTACGAGAGGGAAACCGCCCGCAAGTCGGCCGGCCTGCGGACCCATACACTCGTGGGTGTCGGCGCCGCGGTGTTTTCGATCGCGTCGATCATCGGTTTCGAAGGCCCCGACCAGTCGCGGATCGCCGCCCAGATCGTCACCGGCATCGGGTTCCTCGGCGCCGGGGCCATTTTCCGGGAAGGTGCCTTCGTGCACGGCCTCACCACCGCGGCCGGTCTGTGGGTAGTGGCCTCTCTGGGCATGGCGGCCGGCGCCGGGTCGTACTGGCTGGCGATCATCGGCGGTGCAGTGACGCTGGGGACGCTGTACAGCCTGCGGGCCGTGGACCTCGCCGTGGCGCGCCGCAAAGACAAGGCGCGACGGTATCTCGAGGTGCATGTCGCCGACGTCTCCAAGCTCGAGTCGCTGCTGAAGTTCACCAAGCGGGTCGACCCCGAATCGGAGGAGGTCGACTTCAAGCGCAAGCCGGAAGGGGGCGGAGTGCTCATCGTCGGATGCCAAGAGAGCGAGGCGGGCATGCTCGCTGAGATGTTGGCGTCACATCGTACGGTGGCGTCCGTCAAGCCGCTCTCGGCACTCTACTGGCCCCAGGGCCCCGAATACGGGTTGCGCCGCTAGGCGGCCCGGGCCGGCTTGATCGCCTGGTCGCCCGCAACGATCGACGCGCCGAAGCGCCGGGCGTGTGCCCCGGCCGCGTGACCCGGCCGCGTCTAGGAATGCGGTGCGGGCCCGGTGCTGCGATTCTTCCGGCGTATAGAAGCAGGTGACGCCCCAGGGTGGCGGCGTCGTCGATTCGCGCCCCGGGACGCGAGCGCGCGTCGAGTTGGGCTCGGCGTCGCAGCTGCGGCCCGTGAGCAGCCACCAGGTGCAGCAGCAGTTCGGGTCGGCGCCGTTGTCGCTGACAGCTCGAGCAAGCCTTCCTACCGCTCGGCGGTGTCGGGGAGGATGGCACACTCGGACAGCGACGAACGGTAGCGGGGTGTCAGCCGGCGCCGTGCCGGCATCGATCCCAAGCCGTGATGATGGCATCGACCACCTGCTGCGGAGGCTGTTCGGCAGATATGGTGGCGTCGGCGACCTCCGCAAAGAGGTCGGCGCGCTCGGCCACCAGAGCCGTCAACCGATCGACCGGGATGTTGCGGCGGTGGCTGCCGCGACCCGCTCGCTCCTGAAGGGTCTCCGCTGGGGCGGTCAGGACGACGACCCATGCCCGTTCGGCCATGCGGCGGCGGCATTCGGGATGCTCAATGGTCGATGCCGCCGCAGAGATCACGAGCGGCTCTTCAGTGGTGAGAGCCGCCAACAGCACCTGGGCCTCGAGTCGGTGCAGCGCCGGCACTCCAACCCGGCACGCGATCTCTCGTCCCGTATGTCCGGTGAGATCTTCGATATCCGAGTCGGAATCGCGATGGTTTCGGCCCAGGCTCGCAGCGACGGCCTCTGCCGCAGTGCTCTTGCCCACCGCCATGTGCCCCGTGATCACGATATGCCTGGGCCGGGACGTCATGGTTTCAGTCTGGCCGGCGCTTCCTGGCGACGACAATCCGCCGATCACGGCAAGCCTCGGAGCCCATTACCCGGATTCGCCTGGTCGGCTCGAGACCAGAGCCGGCAGCGGCCGTAGATCGACGCTTGGACGAGTGGAGGAGCGAAGGGGGGCCGCAGGGTGTCATAGCGAGTCGGTCCGCCGCCCGCTCCGGCGGTTCGGCCTGTTGCAGCACTGGGGCGGCCAAGTCGAGGGTGCGTGCCTCGTTTACCTGCCGCACTGGCAGGTTCGGCAGCGAGTCGGTGACCCCGGCGAGTATGGGAGCGGCGTCGATCTCAACTTGGACCTAGGCGGCGCTGCTGGTGCTGCCAGCCCCGCAGTTGACGTCGCCGCTGTCGGCAAATTGCACCGCCGCGTTGGCCATCGTCGGCGCCGCTGCGGCGTAGTCGTATCCCAGGTTCTGGCGGAAGCCTTCAATCATCAGGCCGTGGCCGTACCGTCGGCCGCACGGCCTTGTGCATCCAATTGAGGAACAGGTCGAACGCATTCGATTCACGTCGTCTGTTCTTGGCGCACGATGGCGGCGCCGGCGCCGAGGGCGGCGAGCTTGGCGCGGGCAACCTCTGCAGACAGCGGCACCATTCCGCAGTTGGTGCAGGGATACAGACGCTCGGGGGGAACGTACTCCATGGCGCGGCGGATGGTGGCGGCAACCTCATCCGGCGTCTCGACGTCATCGGTGGCGACGTCGATGACGCCGACCATCACGTCCTTGCCGCCGAGGAGGCCGATGAGCTCGATGGGTACGTGCGAGTTGGCGAGTTCGAGCGACACTTGATCGATGCTCGAGGCGGCAAGCAGCGGAAACGTCGACTCGTATTGACGCCATTGCTCGCCGAGCCCATGCTTCCACTCGATGTTGGCGGTGATGCCGTACCCGTAACAGATATGCACTGCGGTCTTGGCGTCGAGGCCGGCGCCGGCCCGCTCCAGCGCCGTGATGCCCCATGAGGCCACGTCGTCCATGTAGACATTGAAGGCGGGCTCGTCGAATTGGATGATGTCGATGCCCGCCGCCACCAGCTCGCGAGCCTCTTCGTTGAGGATCTCGGCGAATGCCATGGCGAGCGTCTCCCGGTTCCCGTAGTGCTCGTCGGCGAGCGTGTCGACCATCGTCATCGGGCCCGGCAGCTGGAATTTCAGCGGCCGATCGGTCAGCGTGCGCAGGTAGCGGGCGTCATCGACGTAGATGGGGTGGGTGCGCGCCACCGCCCCCACGACCCGAGGCACGGAGGCGTCGTAACGCTGCCGGATCTTGACGGTGGTGCGGTGCTCGAAGTCGACGCCGTCGAGCCCGTCGATGAACGACGTCACGAAGTGGCGGCGGGTCTGCTCACCGTCCGTGACTATGTCGATACCGGCTGCGACCTGATCGGCAACCGCCAGCCGCACGGCATCTCGCTTGGCGATTGCGAGCTCTTCGCCGTCGAGGCGCCATCGTGCCCACAATTGCTCCGGGTAGGCCAGCCACGGCGGCTTCGGCAAGCTTCCGGCGATGGTGCATTCGAGCAACTGGGAGCCCTTTCGCTAAGACGTGGTTGGAGCTTACGGGGGAGTGGTCGGATGTGTTGGGGCCGACCTACGCCTTCTTGACCCAGCAGAGACAGAAGGGATGTCCCGCCGGGTCGGCGTAGACCTGGAAGTCGTCAGGCTCGTCGGTGTCCTTTGCTTCCTGGAGCAGGCGCGCCCCCAAGGACATCGCCTTCTCGTGCGCTTCGTCGATGTCGTCCACCCAGAGGTCGAGATGGATCTGCTGCGGACTCCCGTGGGGCCAGTCGGGCGGCACGTGGTCGGGGGCGAGCTGCACCGCCACCTGCGGCCTGCCTTCCACCATCACCGTGTGCCAGTCGTCTTCGGCCTCGACGATGCCTCCGAGGAGCCCCGCCCAGAAACTGCTCTCCGCCCCGATATCGGCGGCGTCGAACACGACGATCTGGTGGTTGATCTTCACGGCCCATCCTTTTCCGACGTGCCCGGAAGGATATCTGCGGGCGCCATCGACGTTCTCGACCACGTGACCCGACATCGAAGGCTGCAGGGGGAGGGATGGTCCCCTCCCCCTGCCAGTCCCCGTGCGGAACCGGTTCCACCGTGTCATGTCCGCGGGGCTGCCACTCCGGACAGTCGATTTGTGTGGACAATTGAATTGACCTGTCCGGATGGCGAAGGTGCTGGACATCGCGATGCAGCAGCACCCGACCGGGAGTCGATTTTGGCTCAGTCCCCAAGCAGCGATGCGAAGTTCCGCCGGATCTTCGACGCCCACCTCCCGGTGGTGCAGCGCTACTGCGTGCGGCGTCTCAAGCCGGCCGATGCCAACGATGCGGTTTCCGAAGTGTTCCTCGTGGCGTGGCGGCGGCTCGACGACATACCGGGCGGCGAGGAGACCGTGCCGTGGCTGCTCGGTGTCGCCCGCAACGTGGTGCGCAACATCGAGCGGTCGGGCCGGCGGACCTTGCGGTTGGCCGAGAGGGCCCGAGTTGCCGCGGAGTTCGTCGACTCGGGCCCCGAGGTGCACGTGGTGCGCCACAGCGAGTACGACGAAGTCGACGCTGCGCTGCGGTCCCTCAGCGCCGACGATCGCGAGGTCATTCGGCTACGAGCCTGGGAGGAGCTCACCGCTCCGCAAATCGCCGTCGTGCTCGACATCTCCGTGGCCGCCGCCGAGAAGCGAATGGTGCGTGCCATGAACCGTCTGGCGGCCGCAGTAGCCAAGGGCAAGTCCGTCCCCGTGCGAGTGAGAGAGGGAGGTGACGCGTAATGGCCGATCTGCTGACCCGGGTCAAGGCTCTGGACCCCGCTCCAGGGGAAGCCGACCTCCCGGGGGGAATGTTGCCGGCACACGTCGTCCTCCGCCAGCTCGACGAGAGGACGAAGACCATGCAATCCCAGTTGGACACTCAGCCCGTGACGCCGGTGCCCCGGAGGCCGCGGTGGAAGCCCTGGTGGGCGGCGGCCGCAGCATTCGCCGTCGTGATCGGCATCGGGCTGGCGATCGCCCTGCTGCCGGGCGGCGACGAGCCGGCCCCGGTAACAACACCTCCGCCGACGACGGCGACGACCACCACCACAACCACGTCCACGACTGCGGCCCCGCTGCCGGAGGAGATCGATCTCGTTCTGCAATCCATAGAGGCATGGAATGCGGGCGACTTCGACAGCTGGCTTGAGTTCCTCGCGCCGATCTCGGAGGACGAACAGCTCTTTCCCCGAAGCCTCATGAACGCCAACGAGCAGATCGAGGTGACCGCGCCGTGTGCGATCGTTGGCGAAGACGCCGACTCGGTTTCCGTCGAATGCCCGGTCTACGTGGAGGACGACTTCCACGGGGCGGGCGGCCTCGCCTCGGACGGCACGATGACGTTCGTGGTGAATCGGTCAGGACAGATCGTTGACCGATCCTCCACCGCATATCAGGAGGACAATGGCCTGTGCTGCCCACGATGGGAAGCCTTCCATATAGCGTTCTACCGCTGGCTGGAGCAGGCCCATCCCGAGGTATACGACGACATCGGCCCATGGAGTGGCAACGTCTTCCACAGAGTGTGGCCCCCGGGTTTCGCCAGCCGCAATCCGGAGCACATGAAGATTGCGCTCGAGTACGTAGACGATTTCGTCGCCCAGTCCGACGTCTATCCACTCGAAGATGGGGTCGTGTGAGGAGATCGGGCGCCAGCGACGCCTGATGGATCTGATTCGTACTTCAAGAACCCGAGGATCGTCAGCGGCGGGATTACCACGGGACTGATCCAAACAGTGGCATTGCGGCCTGCTCCGGGCAGCTGACGGCGACCGCACAGTGCGGCGCTTCTCACTATCGGGTCGGACTCAGTGCGCAGATTGGGTCAGTCGAGGAAGATCGCTGGATCGAAGGAGACGAACGTGTCGGGAGCTGCCTCGAGCGTGACGGTCGCGCCCGGC
>JBFIXI010000095.1:0-11008 GCA_041605955.1 Acidimicrobiia bacterium | reverse complement strand
CTCAACATGGCCCAGGCGCTCAACGCCGCGTTGACCATTGCGCTCGAGGACGAGCGAGTGGTGTTGCTCGGCGAGGACGTCGGGGCCACCGGCGGCGTGTTCCGAGTCTCCGACGGCCTCCAGGGCAAGTTCGGCGCCGACCGGGTGATCGACACCCCCGTGGCCGAGTCGGGCATAGTCGGCGCCGCCTTCGGGATGGCGGTCGGCGGGATGCGGCCGATCGCCGAAATCCAGTTCATGGGCTTCTCGTATCCGGCATATGACCAGGTGATCAACCACGTGGCCCGGATTCGGAACCGCTCCCGGGGCCGATTCACCGCCCCGCTGGTGATTCGGATCCCGTACGGCGCCGGCATCGGCGCCGCCGAGCACCACTCCGAGTCGGCCGAGGCGATCTATGTGCAGGCGCCCGGCGTCAAGGTCGTGGTGCCGTCGACGCCGTACGACGCCAAAGGCATGCTGCTGGCGGCGGTCGCCGACCCGGACCCGGTGATCTTTCTCGAGCCGATCCGGCTGTATCGGTCGGTCAAGCAGGATGTGCCGGACAAGGCGTACGAGGTGCCGCTGGGAGCAGCCGACCACCTCCGGGAAGGAAACGACGTGTCGCTCGTCGGCTACGGCTCGATGATGCGGGAGGTGAATGCGGCGGCCGAGAAGCTGGCCGCCGAGGGGATCTCGGTCGACGTCATCGACCTGCGCTCGCTGGTTCCCTTCGATGCCGAGCTGGTCATCGATTCGGCACAGCGCACCGGGCGGGTGGTGATCGTCCAGGAGGCTCCCCGCAGCGGGGGGTTCGCCGCCGAGGTGGCCGCCCAGATCCAAGAGAAGGCGCTGTACTCGCTGAACGCCCCGGTCGAGCGGGTCACCGGCTACGACGTCGTGGTGCCGCTGCGGCGCGCAGAGAAGCACTTCGTGCCGTCGGTGGAGCGGGTAGTGGCGGCGGCTCATCGGACCCTGGCGGGGTAACGGTGGCGCACGAATTCCGGCTGCCAGACATCGGGGAAGGGCTCACCGAGGCGACCATCGTCTCGTGGTACGTCGCCGTCGGCGACGAGATCGGGCTGGACGAGCCGCTGGTCGAGGTCGAGACCGACAAAGCAGTCGTCGACATCCCCTCGCCCCACGCCGGTGTGGTGCTTCACCACGGAGGCGAGCCCGGTGAAGTCATTGCGGTCGACGCATTGCTCGCCGTCGTCGGCGAGGCGGGGGAGAGCTGGCAGCCGGCGCCGGAACCGGCAGACTCAGCCGCAGCGGCGCCCATCGTGGGCACGCTGGAGGAAGCCGCGTCCGTCAGCACGCCGTCACCGGGGCAAGTGGCCGCGCTGCCCAAGGTGCGCAAGCTGGCGGCCGAGCTCGGTGTGGACCTGTCGACCGTCGTCGGCAGCGGCGCCGGCGGTCGAGTCACCGAGGACGACGTCCGGGCCGCAGTCGCCGCTCCCGGGGCGGGTCCGGTGGAGCGAGTCCGACTCAGCCCGACCCGTCGAGCCATCGCCGACAACCTGAGCCGGGCCTGGCACCAGATTCCGCACGTCACCACCTATGGCACCGTCGCCGCCGAGCCGCTGCTGGCAAGGCGAGACGAGCTCAGCGACCCGCAACTCGGCAAACCAGCGCTGGAAGCGCTGTTGATCGCCGCCCTGGTTCCGGTGCTGCAGGAGCATCCCGAGTTCAACGCTGCCCTGGCGGGGGACGAGATCGTCTATCGCAAGCTCTACGACATCGGCATCGCCATCGACACCCCGGCCGGGCTCGTCGTGGGCGTGGTCAGAGACGCGGCCGGCAAGTCGGTCGGCGAGCTCGATGCCGAGGTGCGCCGCTTGGCTGCGGCGGCCCGCAATCGGCAACTGGCTCCCGGCGAGATGCGCGGCCAGACCTTCACAATCTCCAACATCGGCGCAGTCGGCGGCGGTTTCGGGACGCCGATCGTTCCGCTGGGCACTGCGGCGATCCTGTCGGTGGGCCGGGCCGACCTGCGGCCGGTGGTACGCGGCGGCGAAGTCGTCGCCGGCCGCGAGTTCCCCCTCAGCCTCAGCTACGACCACCGCATCATCGACGGCGCCGCCGGGAGGTCCTTCCTGACGGCCGTGGTGGCTGCGCTGGGCTCCGCCGAGTAGCCGGCGTTGTCGGTTCTCGAAGCCTTCGTCCTCGTCCTGGGCGGAGGCGCCGCCGGCTTCATCAACGCCCTGGCGGGCGGCGGCTCGGTCATCACTATCCCGATCCTCAACGAGATGGTGGGCATCAGCACCGCCAACGGAACCAATCGCATCGCCATCCTGGCCGCCAACGTCACCGCCGTTGCCGGGTTCCAGAGCGGCAAGGCGATCCCGTGGCGCCAGGTGTTTCCCCTGGTGCCCCCCACCGTGATCGGCGCCGCATTGGGGGCATGGGCGGCGTCGGAAACGGACCCCGACGTGCTACGGCGGGTGTTCGCCGCCGTGCTGCTGCTGGTGGCGCTGTCGGTGGTGGGGCGGCCCAACCGCTGGGTGGAAGAGCGCGATGCCTCTCTCCGGGAGCCGTGGCGCAGCGTGGCATTCCTGGCCATCGGCTTCTACGGAGGCTTCGTCCAGGCTGGCGTCGGCTTTCTCCTGCTGGCCGGGCTCGTTCTGGGTGGGGGCTTGACGCTGGTCACCGGGAACGGCGCCAAGGTGGTGTTGATCCTCGCCTACACCCCGGTGGCGTTGCTGCTCTTCGCCCGGGCAGCCCAAGTCGACTGGGGGGTTGGGGCGGTGTTGGCGGCCGGGCAGATGACCGGTGCTTGGATCGCCGCCCGCTTGGCGGTCAAGAAGGGGGCCGCCTGGATCCGCTGGGTCCTGGTGGCGGCGGCGATCGTTGCGGCGGTGCGGCTGTTCACGACCTGACGACATCACAGCCGGAACGTGACGCCGCGCCCGTGTCGGCCTCCCTCAGGCGATGCCGGTACCCCGGCACCTCATGTGGCCGACATCAAGGCAGACCAGGTGTGCAGCCCGACGATCCCGTCCACCTCGAGACTGCGCGAGCCCTGATAGTCCCTGACTGCCGTGTCCGTGAGTGGGCCGAAGAGGCCATCGTCTTCGCCCGGCTTGTGGCCGATTGCGATCAACCTCCGCTGCAAGTCCACAACGTCGAGGCCTTTGGAGCCGCGGTTGAGCTTGGGTCGCGTCGAGGCGTGAGAATCCGGTGACCGGACGGCCTGCTTGACAGGGGAGTCGCCGGGATCCACAGTCGGCTGATCCGTCAGGATCGCCGTCCACGTCTGTAACCCCGCGACACCGTCGACGTCGAGGCCCCGGGACGACTGATAGGCCTCGAGCGCCGCAACGCTCAGCGGCCCAAGGCTGCCGTCGACCTCCAACGGGAAGCCCGATGCAGTGAGGCGCCGCTGCAGCTCCTCGACGCTCGGGCCCCGGTCACCAAGCTGCACCACCGGCCACGTCCGCGGATCGTTGGGATCGGGCGGGATGCTCCTGACCGAGTCCCAGTCGATCCCGGAGCCCATCTCCGTGCGAGAAGCAACCACTTCGAAATGCATCGCATCCTTGACGCTCTTGTAGTCCCCGCCCCAGCGAAACACCACGGCCCCGCCGCTCGTGCGGATTGCCTTGATCGCAGCCACCATGGCGGGCGGCATATCCGTCACCAACTTGTTGTCGGCGCGATACGGGTTGGAGTTCCAGTTGATGTCGGCGGCGATACCGTACGCGTGAAGGCTGAATTGGGTGCCCCCGGTTATCGCCCGGCAGTTGTACGCCCCGGTGTCGCCCCGCCGCGGCGCATATCCGAAGGCTTGCATCACCGCGTCCAGCGCCCGGAATCCTTCCGCAGCCTCGGCGGCGACGGAGATTCGAGCGCCGGAATGCAGGGTGAGGACCGTCAACTGCCGTTTACACGCAGGTGACCAGATCTTCCTCAGTTCACTTGTCGACCTCATTCGGCACCTCCCGCGACCTGTGTCTTAGGTCTACCGCATGCGTGAGTCGGCCGCGGCCGAATTTGGCTGGGCCGAGGTGGCCTCGTCACGACCCGTGGTGTCGAGATCGACGCCTTGGCAGCCCGCAGGCCATATGCGAGTCGCGCTGGGGCGGTCCGTCCTGCGGCGGCCGTCAGCGCGCTACGGGGTCAGACCCGGAGGTAGACGCGATCGCCCAGGCCGATCTCCACCGAGTCGACCAGCCCCTGTGTGCCCATCACGAAGCCGCGGATCCCCTTGCGGAGGAACTCCCGATGCGGCTTGACGATGTCCAGATCGGCGCCCGGATCGGCGAGGAGGAATCGAGTGAAGGGCACGCACGGCTCGGCCACCTGGGCGCCCTTGAGCTCGATGAGGTTGCCATCGGGGCGCTCGATGACGATCCCCGAGGAGACGTCGCCCTGAGTTATCACCCGGTCGGCGGCGACGATGATGTTCTCACCGGCGGCTCCGAGGGCAACGTCACCGAAGCGCTCGTGCATCACGTCGTAATGGCTGGTGAAGCCGACGGACAGCATGCGGTCGGGGTCGGGCATCGGGTTTGCCGGGTGGGCGGCGTGGTGCACGGCGACGACCCAACCGCCGTCGATCTTGGCCAGCGGCCCGTTCGGTGATAGCACCATCGACTCCACGGCGACCAGCGGCCCGGGGTCGTAGACGCGCTCGGGGCGGGCGCCGCGGATCAGACGTTCCCGCTGTATCTGTAGATGGCGGATCGGGCCCACCAGAGTGAGGTCGCTCATCGCGACAGACTAAGCGATCGCACCGATACGCTGTGACCATGGAAGGCTTCGATGGTCACAAGCAACGGCGGGCCCTGACCGCTGCCGAACAAGCGTTGCGGGCACTCGGCGCCGGCGACGGGGCCAAGGCTCGCCAGACCGCTGCCAAAGCCGCCGACCTCGATCAGATCGGCCTGTACGCAGGCTTCACCGCTGCGGTAGCACCGCTGGCGGATCGGCTGGAGACGGGCGAGGCCATCGACGACGCCGGGTGGGACAGCTTGGTCGCCGTTCTGGGGGCCGGCCCGCTCAGCGGGCTGATCGACGAGCTGCGCACTTCGTGATCGCCGGGTGTCACCGGCGATTCGGCTAGCGGGGCCGGTCGGGGTCCGCCGAGTTGTCGTACAAGCGTGCCTGGCTGAGGTTCTGCCCCTTGTAGCCCTCGACCCGAATCAGCTCGACGTCGGGCAGCTGGATCTGGACGGTGCCGTCCCGGAGCACGTCGAGCGTGGTGTACGGCCGGTCGTCGGCGTAGATGTCGATCCGGTTGAGCCGCTGCGTGGTGATCGACAACGTGGGCCGCTTCCATTCCAGGCGCAGATCGGTCCTCGGCTCCGAGGCGAGCAGGCTGGTGCACATGTCGATGAGGTCCACGTTGTCGTGGAGCAGGTCGTTGCGGGTCATCTCGTAGCGGCGGTGCCCGGAAACTCCGACGTCCTCGATGGGCATCCCGGTGAACGATCCGGTCCTGGTCGCCCGGCGCACCGCGATCGTGAAACTGACCCCCTGGGGAAGGAGCAGGCGGGTGCCGGTGCCGGCGAGCACGACATTGATGGTGTCGGCGTCCCAGACGTTGGCGCCGCCGGCGCCGGTGGCCTCGCCGACGCTGACGATCGTGCCGATGTCGTTGTCGGCGAAACCGGCGGCGAACAGGTCGGCTGCGCTGTAGCTCGTGGGGTCGACCACCGCCACCGCCGGTCCACCGTAGACCTGGCCGATGTCGTTGCAGCGCTCGATGGGGGTGATTGGATGCGCCTGCGAATACAGCTCGCCGGTGCTGACCGCATCGTTCAGGCTCTTCTGCCACGGGCCCAGGGAGGCTTCGTGGCGGCGCACCCCGGAGATGGCTCGGGTGAGGTCGCTGGCCACCAGCGAGAACCGAGTCGGCTCCACCCGGCGCGGGGTGAATAGCTGTAGAAGCCGCTCGGCCGCCCAAATCAAACCGCCCGGATTGCCCCGCAAGTCGATGATGAGGCCGTTGTCGGGCAGCCGGGACAACAGCGCGGTCACTTCGTCGATGTAGGCATCGTCGTCGAGGAGGTCGAAGCTCCACAGCCGCAGGTATCCGTATTCGACGCCCCGTCGCTCCACGATCCGGGCGCTGACGGCGTCTTGGAAGCGGCCCCGCAGCCAGCCCCGCCGCGGATCGCCGAGCAGCGCGCCCACGGGGCGGGCGGCATCCACTGGCTCCTTCTTCCACAGGGCATGCTTGAACTGGGCCTTCTTCGCCCGGCGCATCTCGGCCCGATCGGGATGGACGGCCAGCGCCAGCGCCTCCGGGGAAGTGGGGTGGGCGCCCGAGACCGCCGCCAGCGGCTCGACCACGCTCCAGACGATATCGGTGGTACGGGTGACACCGTCGGCTCCGAGGTACTCCAGCTTCACGGCATCCTCGTCGGGTCGCGGCCCATAGCGGAGGGGGCGGAAGGTGAGCGATTCCACGGCCCGGGCCCGGGCACTGTCCGGCCGCCCGCCGCGTTGCCGTTCGGCATGGCGCTCGATGGCCGCCGCCATCGGCACACCGTTCCAAGACAGCAGCTCGACGCCCACCACGAAGTTGCCGTCCGCCACCTCGGAGCGGACCACCTTGGAGGCCACGTAGCGACGGTGGGGCTTGCCGGCCCGGTCGCGGGTGACGTACTCCTCCACCAGGAAGGGCAGCCGGGCGACGACCCCGCTCAGGTTGCTCGGCCCGATGTACGTGGTGTGCGCATCGCGCAGACTGGTGACGATCCGGGTCATCTCCGCATGGAAGGTGGCATCGTCGAGACCTGCGCTCAGCTGGGTGCGAACCCGGTCCCGCAGGCGGCGGAGCTGTTGAACGGGGTCGATGCCGTGCATGGCTCGCTTCAGTGGGAGGTGGGCGTAGAGCCCGTCGATGACATCGATGAAGGTGTCCACGATCTGGGTCTGCTGGTCGCGGTCGAGCGCCGATTCGGGGAACGTGAAATCGCGCAACGGCTTACCGATGCGCGCCCGCTGCGATTGCCTGGCGGTTCTCATGTGCGGTAAAGCCCCTCGAGCTGAGCCAGCAGGCCGTGGTCGTAACCGCCCTGGCGCACCGAGCGCAGCCAGGTCCGGTCGTGAGCCACCGACGGCAGCGGCGGTACTTCGAAGACGGCGTCCGCCGGCGGCGGGCCGGCGACGTGGCCGGTTCCTCCGGGCATGTCGGGCTCGAGGACGAGCAGGGGTTCTTCCCCCCGAGGTGGCGCCACCCCGCGCTCGTAGCGGTCGTAGGCGGCGTATGCCTGGGCCATGCCGTTGGCGATCGCCTTCATCGGATCGGCCCGCACGGTCGCCAGCTCGGCAACCACCTTCGTCCAGGTCCAGGTGCGGTCGAGATCGCTGGGGGTGCGGAGCGGCACGTGGCGGCGCTCGCCATCCACCGGCACCGACGTCGTCGAGCGCACCCCGGCCGCTCGCATCAGCTCACGCTCTCCATACCGCGGCTCGCCGTCGACCACGACCAGGCGCACATCCCGCTCCCGGGCCATCACCAGGTTGGTCCAGGGATCGTTGTCGCGTCGCGCCACCACGACGGCGTCGGCAGCTCGGCCCGGCTCGAGCCGGCCCGGCGCGAAACCGCGCCACACCTCCACCCGGTCGAGCAGATCGCACGGTCCCGCCGTTGCCATCTCCACCAAGTCGAATTCGGTGAGCGCCAACCCGGCGCGTTGGGCGTGGAGCAGCGCCACCTTCATCTCTCCCAACAGGTTCTTCGACCCGGACGGCCCCCAGTCGGAGCCGAGAGTCACCGTGACGTCGTTGGCGCGGGCGGCGACGACATCGGTCGTCTGGCCGTACAGCCACAGATTCGACAGCGGCGACCACACCACCCCTCCCGGGGCCGCCCCGTCGTCGGCTTGGGCCCGGCTCTTCCATTGGGCGAACTCCTCGGGGCCCACGGCGTTGCAGTGGATCGCAAACAGGCGGTGGCGGAGGCAGCTGGCGCGGGCCGCATCGCCGAACTCTTTCCTCACGGTGCTGTCGAGCTGACCTTCTGAGAGGTGGTAGATCAGCGCCCCCGCTTCGTCGAAATGCCGGCTGCGGTCGGCCAGCTGCACCGAGTTGAGGTTGAGGACTGAGGTGCGGATCCGATCGGGGTCGATGTCGTCGTCGACGTTGCGCACCAGCTTGTTGACCAGGCTGCCGTAGGACGACGGCCATCCTTGGATGACGGTGGTGCCGCCGGCCAGTGCCCGCACCTGTGCATAGGCGAGCAGCGCCTGGGGGGCTCCCTTCATGTAGGCATATCCCGGCCAGGACACGTTCTCCTTATAGCTGTCGGCGTTGGGCCAGTTGTTGCGGTTGAGCCAGGGTCGATCGAGCGGGCGCGACGGCTCGAACCACATGGGCAGGGCGGCATAGCCAACGTGGGAGTGCAGATCGACCAGACCCGGGTAGACGTACGAATCCGCGGTGTCGACCTGGGTCACCCCGCTCGGTGGGGGGTACCGTCCCCGTCGCACGCTGTCGATCCGGTTGCCGTCGATGCGCAGCCTTCCCCAGAAGTGGGAGTCCGGGTCGGTCGCCTCCAGCGGCACGATCCTGCCTCTCAACTCGAGCAACGCTGAGCCCCTTTCATGGCGCGGCGGCCGCGGCTTGCTGCTCGGCCTGCGTCAGCGGCTCCGGTTCGAGGCTGAACGCCCACTCGGGCATGAAGATCATGCGGAAGTGGGGAGACGGCTGCGAGTTCTGCTCGGGTTGGCGCCCCCGGTCTCCGGACGAGCCTTGCCACCGCGGCAGGCCGTAGGGCAAGTCGTAACGCGGGATCTGGCGTCGGGCGCCGTCCCAGCTGAATGAGGGGTGCGAGCGGTCCTTGCCGAACGTCATCGTGTCCAACGTGGCGATGGCCGCATGCCAGCTGGCGGCGGCACTCGACTGGCGCCAGGCTTTCAGCTCCACCACGTCGAGCCCGGTGGGATTGACGTGCGCGGCCAGCCGCTGCGCCATCGGGCCCATCGCCAGCAGTACCTTGCGGCGCCGGCTCGCCGTGGCTGCCCGGCGCACCATCTCGGCGTACACCTTGCGCACCTGGGCGTCGTCGACGATTGCGTTGCGGGCTGATGTCGACAGGTCGAGGGTGTCGACCGGCAACACGCGGTAGATGACGTAGCTGTGGTCGACGCCGATCGCTTCGAGGAAGCCGTGAAAACGCTGGCCGGCCTCGCCGGTGAGGGCCCGGCAGGTGAACAGGTCGTCCTGGGACTGCTGGTCGGCCAGCACGATGACCGTCGCCTCGTCGGGGCGTCCCCGGTAGATCGGGCCGTGCCCGAATGAGGGGTGCGTGGTGACGCCGAGGGCGCTCCAGTCCGGCCACTCGAAGCCGGTGCGGCCTCCGCTCAACAGGCGGGCGGTGGCGGTGCTCGGTCCGCGGTCGAAGTCGCCGTAGCTGGCCACGGGGGGCTCGTACGGCAGGTCGCCCGGCTCGTCCGCATAGCCGGTCTTGCTGCCCGGCGCCTCGTCGGCGTACGTGAGCGGATCGGTGCGGTTAGCAGACTGCGAGAAGATCTGAATGCCGCGCTGATCGTCAGTGCGGTTGCTGGTCGTGCTCTGATGGCCGAGGCGCCATACGATGCCGTAGGGCAGGTCGCGGAACGGAATCGGCAGCTTGTCGTACTCGTAGGCGGCGGCCGAGGCTCGGGTCATCCCTGGATCCGGCGGCAGCCAGGCCGGGTCGGCGTTCGCCCATTGGTCGACTTGGGCGGCGGCCCGTTGGTAGTCGGCTTTGATGGCGGGGAGGTTGCCCGAGCTGGCGCCTCCCGGATGCAGCACGCCGAGCGTCTTGGTCCGCGGTCCGAGAACGGCGGCGTCGCAAGTTTCGATGGTCTGGGAGCCGTCGGGGCAGCTGCCGCCCCGAGAGGCCACCCAAGTGACGACTGATTCCTTGGCCGCGGTGCCCACCGCGATCACCAGATGGACGTCATTGCGTTCGAGGACGTACTCGAATATGCGCTGCCGCTGCTGCTGGATGGGCGAGGCCGGGTCTTGGGCGAGCCAGCGGATCCGGGTTCCCGAGTACTGGTTGAAGATCGAATACACGAAAGTGTTCAGGAATAGATACGAGTAGTTGATGCCGATATGGTCGAGGAAGTGCTGCATCCTCGAGCCGCTGCTCCCCGTGAAGGCCCGGCGCGACAGCGCTTCGTCTTGGCCGCCCTCCTGACCGATCACCAGCACCTTGACCTGGTCGTCGCCGAGCCGGCCCCGGTAGTAGAGCGGCCCAAAGTGCCAGCGGTACTTCTCCTTCCCCGAGCTCATCACCGCCTTGCCGAGGGCGCGGTAGTTGGGGGTCTCGCTGAACAGGCGCGGCCACTTGCGATTGCGGGGCGGTCCGGGGTCGTACTCCCAGGGGAAACCGCGACCGGCGAAGTAGTCGTCGGCCATGCTCCTCCCCTCAGTTGAGACTGCGGACCTAACGTCACCGCCCGCTATCTGACACTACCCAATAGAGCTGCGGCGAAGGGGGAGGGCCGCCGGTCAGCCTTCGTCTGCGGTTGCCAGCTCCGCCACCAGGGCGTCGGTTATGAGCTGGGAGCCCTCGAAGTCGGCATGCGTGAGGTCGTAGAAGCGATCGTCATCGAGGATGTCCTTGAGGTCGATGTACTGGGTGGCGCCGGCCGCCAAGACCGCGGTCTCGGTCTCCGCCATGATCTCGTCGACCCAGGCCTGGCCGCCCGGTAGTGGATCGACCCGATACGACGACAGCGGCATGGCCACCACGATCGTCTCGTAGCCGGCGGCGGTGAGCTCGCCGACCAGCGTCACGAAGGTCTCGAAGCGCTCGGGGCAGTAGACGAAGTCGGAGAGTCGTTCGGCGATCACCGCAGGCCGTTCCGCCAGGACCTTGCGGCCCAGCTTGGGATAGAAGCTGCGGTCGCCCAGCAGCGAATACACCCGGCGATAGTCCTCGTGCATCGGGGTGGCCCGTGGCGGATCGTGGACGACCGGGTCGCCGAGGATCAATTGCTCACTGGGCACGTCCTGGAACCAGTCGACAGAGGCGAACGCATTGAGTCGTACCTGCAGCGCCGACTTGTAGCCGTTCAGCTGATCG
>JBFIXI010000094.1:0-11015 GCA_041605955.1 Acidimicrobiia bacterium | reverse complement strand
TGCGTGCCGAAAGGTGGCCAGCCTGTCCTTGTCGAAGCTATGGGCGCCCACCCCGATGCCGACCTGGTCGGGAGTGATCCGCAGATAGAACCCGGACACGGCTTGCTTGCGAACGCCCTCCCAGAACCAGAAGTCGAGGTGGTCCTTGTACGGCCGCTTGTCAGCGGAGAAGCGGACGTCGCGATTCACTCGGAAGATCGAACCGTTGACCTTGGGCTGGGCCTCCACCGGCGCGATCTCCTGCAGCGCCTCGCCGGCGGCTGCGACGAACTCTTTGGCCGGGGCCACCCAATAGTCCTCGTAGTCGCTGCGGTGGGCGTCGAACCACTCCTTGTTGTTGTTGCGGGCGAGCGCCCGCAGAAACCTCTGGGTCTGTGGCGGAAAGCCGGTGAAGTCAGCCATCGCTACTCCTTCGTCGGGTCCTCGCGGTACCGGGTACTCGTGCTCACGGGGAGTTCCCCATGCCGGCACGACGGTCGAACTGCGCCCGATTCGACACGGCCAGGCTATCAATCGCCCCGGACACGATTCGCCCCGACATCGCTCCACCCCGGGGCGTAGAGTCCGCCGGGTGTGATCTTCGAGGAGGCCTCATCGCATCGACCATCCTGGTGATCAATCCGAACAGCACGGAGCGCATCACCGAGCAGATCCGGCGCGCCGTCGGCAACGTGGATCGCCCCGTTGAGGTGGTCACGTCGCCGAACGGGCCGGCCGCCATCGAGTCCGATGCCGACGTCGCGGCCGCAGTCGCCCCGATGCTGCAGGTTGCCGCCGCCCACCCGGCCGGGGCTTATGTGGTGGCATGCTTCTCCGATCCTGGCCTCCAAGAGCTTCGCCGCACCGTGAGCTCGCCTGCGTTCGGGATCGCCGAGTCGGCGATCATGGCGGCCCTCGAACGCGGCCGGGGTGTCGGAGTCATCTCGAGCGTTGCCGACTCGGTGCCCCGTCACGAACGGTACTGGGCTCGACTCGGGGTCACCGACCGGATAGTGGCGGACATCCCCTTGGGCATCGGGGTGTTGGAGCTCGACACCCCGTCGGCTCATGCGGCCGCACTGGCGACCGGAAACCGGCTAGTCGCCGCCGGATGTGACGTGGTCGTCCTGGGATGCACCGGCATGGCGCACATGGTCGAGGACCTGCAGACGGAGCTGGGGGTGCCTGTCGTCGAGCCGTGCCGAGCCGCTGTCGTCGCCGCCGGCCGGACCCTGGAGGAGGTGCGATGACGGCCGGGCTACCGCCGCGAGGCTTCGTGGCGATTGCAGTGACCCCGCTGACTGCCAACGGAGACATCGACTATGCCGGCATGTCGCGCCTGATGGACTTCTATGTCGATTGCGGCGCCGACGGGATCACCGTGTTGGGGGTGATGGGCGAGGCGCACCGCATGACGGACGCCGACGCGACTGCCGTCGTCGACGCCGCGCTGGCCGCGGTCGGCGGCCGGGTGCCCGTCATCGTCGGCATATCCGACCCCTCCTTGCAGCGGGCCGCCGGGCTGGCGGCTCATGCAATGGCTCACGGGGCAGCCGGGGTGATGCTGCGGCCGGCGTCGGGATTACAGGGCGACGCCGCCGTGGTCTCCTACTTCGAGCATGTTGCCGCCACCCTCGGGCCCGAGGTCCCGATCTGCGTGCAGGACTTCCCCAAAGCGAACGGAGTCCACCTCTCAGTGGAGGCATGGCGGCGCCTGGTGGACGCCTGCCCGTCGGTCGTCATGCTCAAACACGAGGACGAGCCGGGGCTCCACAAGCTGACGGCCATCCGTGACGCCGAAGCCGCCGGACTGCGGCGGGTGCCGATCTTTGCCGGCAACAACGGCATCCACCTGGTTCAAGAGCTCGATCGGGGCGTCGACGGCGCCATGACCGGGTTCGCGTTCCCCGACGCGCTGGTCAAGGTGATCGAGCTCCACACCGCCGGCCGGCGCGACGAGGCCGAGGACCTCTTCGACCGCTACCTCCCCGTCAACCGTCACGAGCTGCGGATTGGGATCGCCGTGCGCAAGGAGATCCTGCACCGACGTGGCGCGTTGGCCACCGCCCGGGCACGGTTCCCGGTGGCGCCGCTCGGAACCGTCGACCACGCGGAGCTGGATCGCCTGCTGGCCCGTCTCGAGAGCCGCACCGGCCGGCCGATCAGCGAGCTGGAGACGTGAGCTTCGACTTGATCGTCCGCAACGGGCGACTGGTCGACGACACCACCGAGCGGGTCGCCGACATCGCGGTGCGCCACGGGACGATCGCTGCCACCGGCGAGAATCTGGGCGGAGCCGCTGTCGAGCTCGATGCGGGCGGACGATACGTAATGCCGGGCGGGGTCGACAGCCACGTCCACCTCGGCCAGCTCTCGTCGCAGGGGGAGATGACGGCCGACGACTTCTGGACCGGCTCGCGCGCCGCCGGATTCGGGGGCACCACGACGGTCGTCCCGTTCGCCGCCCAACACCGCGGCATGTCGATTGGGGATGTCGTCGGTGACGCCTTGGACCGGGCCGCCCGGCAGATGACGATCGACTACGGCATGCACCTCATCTGCACCGACCTCACCGAACCGGCTTCGCAGGAGCTGGCCGATGTTGCCGCCGCCGGGCTCAGTGCGGTGAAGATCTACATGACCTACGACCGGCTGAGGCTGGCCGGCCCCCAGTTGCTCGATCTCATGGCGCTGGCTCACCGTCAAGGCCTGCCGGTGATGGTGCACGCCGAGGACGACGCCATCGTCAGCTGGGGCCGCGACCGCCAGATCGCCGCAGGCGAGTTCGGTGCCCAGTCCCACGCAGTCGCTCACAGCCGGGCGGCGGAGTGGGCCGGTGTCGCTCAAGCGCTCGCGTTGGCGGAATCCGTCGGCGCCACCCTCTACCTGGCGCACATCTCGACACCCGAAGCCATCGAGCTGGTGGCCGCCGCCAGGGCGCGGGGCGTCACGGCGGTGGCCGAGACCTGTCCCCACTACCTGCTCCTCGACGAGGCCGCTTACGGCGCCCCAATGGCGGCCGCCGCTCCCTTCTTGTGCAGCCCGCCGCTGCGGGGCGCAGCCGAGCGAGCCGGACTGCTGGCCAAGCTGGAATCCGGCGACATCGCTCTCGTCGCCTCCGACCACTCGCCATACACCATGGACCAGAAGCTCCCCGATGGGGCCGCCACCAGGTTCACCGCCGCCGCCAACGGCCTGCCCGGCGTCGAGCTGCGCTTGCCGCTCCTCTATTCCGTGACGGTCGCCATCGGTCGGCTGCAGATGCCGGATTTCGTCCGGCTGGTGGCCACCAACCCGGCGAAGACGTGTGGGATCTTCCCGCAGAAAGGCTCCCTGCAACCCGGCGCCGACGCCGACCTGGTGATATGGGATGACTCGCCGTGGACGGTGCGGTGGAGCGACTTGCACGACAACGTCGGGTACACGCCATACGAGGGCGCCGAGGTGGCGGGTCGGGCCGCTGTCGTGATCGCCCGCGGTGACGTGATCGTCGATGGCTCCACCGACAACATGGCACCCGGCCGCGGCACATTCGTGGCCCGTAGCTAAGCCAGCGTTACCTCGATCCGCTCCTTGCCCCTGCCCGGATTGCGGCGGCGCAGCCGGACGGTCCCGATCTCACCGGTGCGGCGAGGATGGGTGCCGCTGCACGGCACGCGGGCGAAACCGGCGATCTCCCAGTAGCGGCGCTCGGCGGACTCGTCCACGAAGCTCGACTCGATGGCTCGGTCCGCGGCGATCAGGCGGTTGACAGCTTCGGCGAGGTGCTCCACACGATCCGTGAGCGGTCGGTCAGCGACGAAGTCGATCCGAGCCTTGTCGGCACCGATGTGAGCCCCGATCTTGACAAGCTGCGGATCGTCTTGCGTGGCGACTTCCAGTACGAGCTCGGTCGCCATGTGCAGCCGGCGCAGCCGATCCCGCCGGTCGGGGTCGATGATCAAGGCCACCACATCCCCGACTGCCAGCCCATGGGCCGGCTCCAGCACATAGACGAGGTCGCTCCCCTCCCAACGGGCATCGACGACCGCATTGCCTCCGATCGTGCCGTCGTCGCGCTCTTGGCCGCCGGAGAACGCGAAGAAGATCGACGCCGCCAGGCGCACCTCTGCTGCCTCGACTGCGGTCACCGTCGTAGTCAGCTGCGTCAGGTAGGGATCGTCCCAGAACACCTTGCGCGTCATATCGGCTGCGAACGGTAAACCGCAGCCGCTAGCCGCGCTCACAGTAGGCCACCCAGGCCGCGGCCAGCTGCAGATCGGAAACGGCTGCATCCGGGCTAGCTTGCAGGTCCGATAGGGCGGCGCGGGCCTCGTCACACCTTCCCAGGGCCGAATACACCCACGGCAGGTCGACCAGCGCCCCGTAGTCGCCACGGGTGGCACTCTCTTCGAGGTAAGGAATCGAGCGCTCGAAGTCACCGCGCTCCGCCGCGTTGTAGCCGGTCCAGCGCAGCACGTCGTTGGTCCGCCATCCGAAGGCGATGGCCGCGTGGCTGCCGTTGCCGGAGTCCCAGATGTCGATGAGGTACCAGGGAACCGCGGCAACGGCCACAACCAGCACCAGGCTGAGGGTGAGCGCCGCCGTCAATGAGCGGTGTTTCGGCGCTTTCTCGATGGGGGCGAAGTCGGGGGTGACCCCGGCACGGGTGAGGCGCTCGTGCAACGGCCCGTGGGGATCCCGCTTCACAAACGCCGGGATCAATGCCGCCTGGTGCATCTTGAGCAGTGCCGTGCCCAGGGCGCTCGATTCGTGCGACAGCTCAACTGCGGTGTGGTCGGCTCTGGTTTCCTCGTCGGCTTCCATCCGACTCAGCAACAACCGAAATGCCAGGGTGGCGGCGAGCACGGCCACCAGCACCCAGATGCCGGCGGCCAACAGCGGCTTGATCGCAAAGAACGGTACGAGCGCCAGCGTTCCGATCTGACGCCGCCGGGTAACCGAGCGATGCTCTCCCAGGTGGGCGATCTCGTGCAAAGCCACCGCCTCGAGCTCGGCGTCGTCGAGCTCGTCGATCAGCCGGGTCGTCATCAGAATCAAGTTGCGCACCGGCAGAGCAAACGCGTTGGCGGCACTGCTCTCGAAGACGACGATCCGCGGCGCATCCGCACCCATCTGCCCGGCTGCACGAGCAACCGCCGCCGTCACCCTCGGCGGAGCGGGTTGAGCCACCCCGGTTGCCATGTAGAGCTCGGCCAGGTAGCGCAGCCCATGGAGCGATGCCACCACGAGCGCCGTCCACGGGAGCATCCACCACGAAGTGAGCCGGGGAGGAGCGAAGACGATCAGCAAGATGAGCCAGACCGCCGGCCACGACTTGCGCGCCACCAGCCAGTAGTAGCGTCCCAAGCCGGGAAGGGGCTGGCGTAGCGGGCCACTCGTGAACCACCAGCTGATCGCAGTCACGACCAACACCGCCAGCAGCGCCGCCAGTGCGGTGACTGCCCAGTCGGGAATCACGCTGAAGGGCCCGTTGAACCACGCCGTCCAGGCCAATGACATCATCGGGCCCATCACGACACCGACGACGAGCGCCGCCCTCGCTTCGGTCGCCAAGTCGGCCTGCTTCGTCCAGTGCAGCCCCGGCACCAGCCGGCGGCGCACCAGCCACAGCGACACCCCCGGTATGAGAAGGAGAAAGACAATCGCCAGCGCCAGCACGATGGCCGGGCCCAGCCATCCAACCCAGGAGGGCATCAGGTCGCGCAACATCAGCGGGTCGCAGCAGAGTTCATGTCGACGTGGTTATCGGACGATGCGCGGGACTGCTTCATCGTTGCGGGCGCCGGCGGGCCACGGCCTTGCGGTAATCGTCCGGTGTATCGACGTCTACAGGCATCGGCCCCGGCACCACCAGGGTGTCGGCACGGTCGTGCTGGCTCAGGGCCCACAACGGTTTGGGCCCTTCAAGCTGATCCAGCTCGCCGATCAGCTCAGGCGACAGGACAAAAGGGTGCCCCCGACCGTCGGTGTATTCGGTGACCCGCAGCCAGCCAGGTTGTTGGCGCCATCGCTCGAGCTGGGCGTCGATCACTAGAGGATCCACTCCGGGCATGTCTCCCATCAGCAACAGCAGCGGCGCGTCGGGAGCGCGGGCGGCGGCCAGGCGCAGGGAGCTGAGATTGCCCCGCTGCGGATGCGGGTTCTCCACGACGTCGATCCCCTCCAAGTCGTGGGCGGCGACGATCTCCGCCCGATGAGCACCGAGCACGAGGATGACCCGGTCCAGCGCAGAGGCGCGGGCGGCGGCAATCACCGCCCCGAGCAGCGTGGTGTCCCGATACGGGAGCAGCTGTTTGGGCCGCCCCATTCGGGCCGCAAAGCCCGCGGCCAGGATCACACCAACGGGTTGGGTCATTTAGGTGCCATGCGGATTCCACCGTCCATCCTGATGGTGGCACCGTTCATGTAGTCGTGTGTGATGAGGAACTGGGCCAGCGCGGCGAACTCCTCTGGGGTACCCAGCCGCTTCGGGTTGAGGACCTGCTGCCCCAGCGACTCGCGAAACTCCTCGGTGACACCGGCCAGCATCGGCGTGTCCATTATCCCGGGGGCGATCGTGTTGACGCGAATTCCGAGCGACGCCAGGTCGCGGGCAATCGGCACGGTCATGCCGACGATCCCGCCCTTGGACGCAGCATATGCGACCTGTCCCACCTGGCCCTCGAAGGCGGCCACCGACGCGGTGTTGACGATGGCGCCGCGGCCATCGTCAGTCGGCTCGGTGTGGCTCATGGCCACCGCAGCCAGGCGGACGCAGTTGAACGTTCCCACCAGGTTCACCGCGACCACCTTCTCGAACATGCGTAGATCGTGGGGTGATCCGTCGCGATTGATGGTGCGTTGCGGAGGCCCGATGCCGGCGCAGTTGACGAGGGCGCGCAGTGGGCCCATCTCGGCCGCTTGGGCCACCGCCGCAGCCACCTGGGACTCGTCGGTGACATCGGCGGCCACGTAGGCCCCTCCGATCTCCGCCGCGAGCCCGGCACCATCTTGAACATCGACCACGACCACCCGGGCCCCGTCCGCCGCCAACCGGCGGGCGGTTGCCGCCCCCAATCCGGACGCTCCTCCGGTGACCATTGCTGTGATTCCGCCAATCTCCACTGGGTCTCCTTCGGCCGACTCCGGGAAGTATGTGTCGGGGCCCGCGACCGGATCGGGCCGGGTTCCCCGAGATTACGCTGCCGAAGACATGGAACGTAACTCCCACTTCACCGATCTGGCCGGCCCGGTCCACTACGTGCAGCACCCAGGAGGCGGCCCGCCGCTGGTGATGCTCCACGGGCTCGGGGCCTCCCATCTCAACTGGGACCGAATGGCGGCTCGCCTCAGCGGCGGGCGGGGTGCGTATGCGCTGGATCTGCGCGGCTTCGGGCTGACACCGTTGGCGGGCCATCGCGCCGATCTGGCGACGCAAGTGGCCCTGGTCGCCGACTTCATCGAGCAGGTAGTCGGCGAGCCCGCGATCGTGGTCGGCAATTCGATGGGGGGGACCATCGCAATGATGGTCGCGGAGCAGCATCCGCGCCTGGTCGAAGGGCTGGTCCTCTTCGCCCCGGGCCTTCCCCCCCAATCGACGAAGGGCATCAACACCGACAATCTCCGCTTCCTCGGCTTCCCGCTGCTCCCGGGGTTGGGGGAGGCGGCGCTGCGACGCTATCGGGAGACGAACACTGCCGAAGAGCGCACCGCTTACCTATGGGAGACGATGACGGCGCGCCCGGAGCGTATCGATGAGGCCACCCGCGCCGCCTTCATCGAGATGCGGCGACTCCGCGACGACATGGAATGGGCCGACATCGCCTACTGCCAGGCATTGCGGTCCACCACTGCGCTGCTGCTCAACCGGGGCCGCTTTCGCCGAATGATTCATCGGATTGCCGCCCCCACGCTGATCATTCACGGCATGGAGGACGTGACCGTGCCGTATGACACAGCGCAATGGTTGGCAGCCGAGCGCCCCGACTGGCAGTTCTCCCCGTTGGCCGACGCCGGACACGTACCGCACATCGAGCTTCCAGAGCGCGCCGCGCAGATCCTCGAGGAGTGGGTGGCGACGATCGACCCGGCGGTCGTTCGCTAGCGGCCCCTAGGAACCGCCAGCTGGGCGGTTCCTAGGGGTCGTTCCCCCACAAGCTCTCCAGAAACTGACCGACGACGTCCTGGTCGGTGGTCATGGCCGCGGTGACGGCGGTCTCCACAGACAGGGTGGCGGTCTGCTCATCGAAGTGCTCGCGAGCGGGCTCTAGGAAACGGCTGGGCGGAGCATACGAGTGCGCCGCGTTGCCGCCGAAGCGACGGTGGTAGTACCGCTGGGGCACGGAGACGGTGAGGTGATCCTTGGCGCGGGTGAGGGCGACGTAGAACAATCGTCGCTCCTCCTCGAGGCCGCCGGGCTCGCCGAGCGACATGTCCGAGGGGATGTTGCCGTCGCTGGCGTGGATGACGTAGACGGCCCGCCACTCGCCGCCCTTCGCCGAGTGAATCGTGCTCAGGATCAAGTAGTCCTCATCGAGATGGGGTGGTCCCGCCAGGTCGCTGGTGCTGGTGGGCGGATCCAACGCCAGGTCGGCCAGGAAGGTGTCGCGCGACACGTGCGGGGACGCCATCTTGCCGAGCTGCGCTATGTCGCCCAGGCGCACTCCAGCGTCCTCGTAGCGCCGGTCGAAGACCTGCGCGCAGAACTCGCCGAAGCGATCCACCTGGACGGCGGGTGGGATTTCCGGCTCTGCGGTCACGGCCCGTAGCGCAGCTTGCAGCTCGGCGATGATAGGCCGGGCCTCGACCGGGCCTGCGATATCGAGCTCACAGAAGGCGCTGACAACCGAGATCGCCTCGAGCTGGGCCCGGGCGGCGGCCCGCTGCAGCAAGCGCTGCGCAGTGGCCGGCCCGACACCGGGAATCAGCTGAAGCACTCGGCTCCAGGCCAGCTCGTCGTCGGGGTTGGAGGCGATGCGCAGCATCGCAGTCAAGTCCTTGATGTGAGCCGCCTCGAGGAACTTCAGTCCACCGTATTTGACGAACGGGATGTCGCGCCGTCCCAATTCCACCTCGAGACCGGCCGAATGGTGAGAAGTGCGGAACAACACGGCTTGCTCACGCAACGGTATGCCTAGCTCGCGCCGCGCCAGCACCTGCTCGCACACGTGCTCGGCCTGAGTTGGTTCGTCATGACAGGTCACCAACGTCGGCCGCGGCCCGTCGCGGCGCACCGACCACAGGTTCTTCGGGAATCCGGTAGCGGCGTCGGACATCACGGCGTTGGCAACCGCCACCACCTGCGGAGTCGAGCGGTAGTTCTGATCCAGGGTGATGCGACGGGTCCCTGCAAAGCGCGACTCGAACTCCCACATGTTCTCGACCTCGGCAGCCCGGAACCCGTAGATGGCTTGAGCATCATCGCCCACCACCGTGGGAACCGCGGTCACGCACAGCCCGGCGAGAATGTCGGCCTGGATGCGGTTGGTGTCCTGGTACTCATCGACGAGCACGTGGTCGAACATGCCCCGGATGGCGTCCGCCGCCGCCGATTCCAGCAGGGCGCGCCAATACAGCAACAAGTCGTCGTAGTCGATCACGTTGTGCTCGCGTTTGCGGGCGGTGTAGTTGCGGAAGAGGCGCCGTATCGAGTCGACATGGTCACCACACCATGGGAAGTGGCGCCCGACGACCTCGTCGAGCTTGGCTTGCTGGTTGACGGTCCGGCTGTAGACGGCGGCAATGGTCTCCTTCTTGGGGAACCGTATCCCCTTCTCCCCCAGGCCGCGCTCGGCGCGTAACAGGCCGAAGATGTCCTCGGAGTCGGCCTGATCCAGGATCGTGAACCCCTCGGCGAGGCCCACCGCCGGGCCGAACCGGCGCAGTAGGCGATGGGAGATACCGTGAAAGGTGCCGCCCCAAACCCGGCCGGAGGCGGCGCGGTCGACCAGGCGGTCCGCCCGGCGCAGCATCTCGGTCGCCGCCCGCCGGGTGAAGGTCAGGAGCAGGATGCGCTCGGCCGGAACTCCCGCATCGATGAGCCGAGCAACCCGCGCGACCAACGTGCGGGTCTTGCCGGTGCCCGCGCCGGCGACAATCAGCAGCGGGCTGCCGTCATGATGCACTGCGACGCTTTGTTCCTGGTTGAGCCCCTCCGCCCAGCGCCGTCCCCCTATCAGATCTGAAGCGAACATACGTTCGACTGTAGCACCGGGCTCCTCACCTGTGGTGCCACCAGCCGTCTGCGTAGCCGCTCCCCGGTGGCTCGCCCTCTACCCTCTGGGCCGAGTGGCGACCTCGATCCAGAGGAGTGTGCGGCGTGAGCGGACCAGTCGATCTCGAACGGCAGGGCTCCGTCTATGTCCTCACCATGGCCGACGGTGAGAATCGGATGAATCGTCGCTGGCTCGATGCCATGAACCGGGCCGTGGACACAGTGGAGGCGGCATCTTCCCCGAAGGCGTTGGTGACGACCGGCGAGGGGAAGTTCTACTCGAATGGCCTCGACCTCGAGGCCCTGATGGCCGCAGGCCGCCAGGCGATGGAGGCCTTCGTCGCCGATGACGAGCGGCTCTTCGCCCGATTGATCGCGGCCCCGTACATCACCGTCGCCGCCTGCAACGGACACACATTTGCCGCCGGCGCCATGCTGGCGCTCTGTCATGACTTTCGAGTGATGCGCCAAGACCGCGGCTACTTCTGCCTCCCCGAGGTGGATCTAGGGATACCGTTCTCGCCGGGGATGGACGCCCTGATCAAGCAGCGGCTGCCCCGGATGGCGGCCCACGAGGTGATGGTCACCGGGCGACGTTACGGGGGTAGCGCCGCCGCCACGATGGGCATCGTCACCGCCGCCGCCGCGGAGGACGAGGTGCTGCCGCAGGCAATTGCCCTTGCAGAGTCGCTGTCCGCCAAAGCCGGCCCGACGATGGGCACGATCAAGTGCCGAATGTATGCCGACCTCATCGCGCTGTTGCAGAACAGTCCGGGGACTGCTGCCCCAGACACCGCTAGTTGAGCCAACCCTCAGCCATGCGCCTCCTCTGCCATGCGCC
>JBFIXI010000093.1:0-11183 GCA_041605955.1 Acidimicrobiia bacterium | reverse complement strand
GGCGGGTGGCCGGTGTGATTGACCACGGCATCGATGCGGCCGTGGCGCTCCATCGTGCCCGCCACCAGCCGGGAAATGTCATCGGGCACGGTCACGGATCCGGTGACGCCGTGAGCCCCGAGCTCTTCCGCCAGCTGGGTAGCCGCCCCGGACGGGGACATGAGGCTCAAGAGGTAGCCGTTGGCGGCCAGTTCTCGGGCGATGCCAGCCCCGATACCGCGTCCTGCGGCGGTGACAATCGCAACTCTTGCCGCCAAGTTCGCCCTCCCAATCCACAGATCGATGCCCGGCCCGGAGGAGAAGCTAGACGGCCACGGCCCAGGAACCCAATCACAGCATCGTGTCGATCTCCACCGGGACTCTCTCAGGTAGGGCGGCGACCGGATAGGGCCGCCCATCGTGATACTCGAAGAACAGCTGCCACGGGTCCAGCCCCGGCGCCTCGAACGAGATCCAGTGAAGGTTCCGCAACTCCGGGGGCCGCAGTGCCGCCAGCGACGCGGTCTTGTCGATGTGAAACGTCGCCCGCCAGTCCTGCAGCAGGGCCGTCAGTTTGAGGGTTGCCCTGCTTCCAAGCCGACGACGACTGTGATCGCGTTCGAAGGTCTCGGGATCGATCAGGCCGCGACTCGAGGTGGCGATCGTGGCTCCTTCCTTGAGGCGATGCCGTAGCTCGCGTACCAAATCCGTGTCGGAAACGTCGCGCTCGAACGAGACCCGGGCAACGTCTTCGGTCAGATATGTGGCTTCCACCCATCCCCGTCCACCCGCCGACGACACCGGTAGCCACTCGACCCCGTCAACGATGCGACGGCGCCCGACCACATCGATCTGTCGAGCGCTGCCGTCGTACTCGTCAATGACCTTGGCCTCGCGATTGGGACGTTCCCGGACTGAAAGGGTCGCGGACAGGCCGATGAGGACTATGGCCCGCTTCGCACGGTTTGCGCCATCGCGCTGTGACAGCAGCCACGCGGTTCCGCCGACCACGAGGAGAGTCAACATCGGCAGGTACAAGGATCTGAGATTGCGGGTGACGACCGCCAAGAGGCCCTCAGCGTCGCCCACCCCGCCGGGCGGCACCAGCCCATTGGGCGGTGACGCCCATCCGCCACTTGCCACGACCTCTGCTGTCCCGACCGTCGTCGCCGGAGCGGTCGTTGCGGTGGACGTGGTGGACGGCACCGACTGCGGTGCGGTGGTTACGACAGCCGTCGTAGGGGCGATCGAAGACACGGTTGGTGGAGGGGTGACGGTGGTGGCCGACACCGAGGTGGTGGTTGTCGTGGCCGGGTTGACCGTAATCGTGACTTCGGCGCTGGCAGAGCCTCCGCTGGGATCCGTGATGGTGTAGCTGAACAGATCGGTTCCGGCGAAGTCGTCGACCGCCCGGTACCTAACCTGGTTCCCTACGACTGTGGCCGATCCGTTGGCCGGGGATGTCACCGATGCGATCGACAGCTGATCGCCATCCACATCGGAGTCGTTGTCCAGCACGCTGACGGCCACCGTCTCCCCCGCCACCACGCTTGCGGCGTCAGGAGCGGCAACCGGGCTGTCATTGACCGGGTTGACGGTCAGGAGGATCTGCTCGCTGGCTTCGCCGGTCGGGGAGCGTACCGTGTACGTCAGCTGCACACTGCCGTGCCAGTTGGGTTGAGGCGTGAACACCACCGCGGCACCATCGACCCGACTCTCTCCGGCCGGTGTCGAAGTCACTGCAATCAACTCGAGCGCGCCCCCCTCCGGATCGGTGTCGTTGAGCAACGGATAGACCACCACGAGGCCGTCCTCGTCGAGGGCGGCAACATCCGGTTGGGTCTGCGGCCCCGTCTGGGCAAGGACGCCGCCTGCGCTGATCACCACGAGTGTCAGCCCGGCGACGATGCGCGATAACGGTCGCATGATCAGCTGGCAGCCCGGGTTACCGGCGCCAAATGGGGGGCGTCGGCCGCCCCAGCGAAACCGGCGCCGGCGCCAGCAATCGTGTGCGGCAGGCGAACGCCAAAGCGGGTCAGGCCGTCTACCCGCTGGTGGAACGCAGTGCCCCCCATGGCAACAGCGAGCGCCATGACGATCGACAGTCCCAAACCGACACTTTGATTGTTCTGTTGGTCATGAACGAAGCGAGTGAAGAGCTGCGGCTCCATACTGCGGGAGACGCCTTGACCGTCGTCGACGACGATGATGGTGTAGCTGTCGTCGTCGGCATGCCCCTTCACCTCGATGTTCGGACCTCCGTATTTGAGCGCATTGACGAGGAGGTTGCGGATCATCTGGCGGAGATGCCGACGATCGGCCTCGACGACACCATCGTCCATGGCGACGTATATCGAGGCGCCCCGATGGTTGAGAGAATCGACGAGGGTATGCACTACCTCGCGGGGGTCGACCGGCTCGATCGTGTACTCCAGCTCACCAGCCTCGATGCGCGACGCGGTGAGCAGATTGTCCATGAGCCCGTTCATGTCATCGAGCTCACCCGAGAGCAACAGATGCAGATCGGCCACTTGCGGCTGGGCCATCAGCACCTCGTCGTTGCCCAGCATCCGGAAGATGCCTCGCACCGCCCATAGGGGCTCCCGGAGCTGGTGGGTGACGGCCGTGAGGAACCGTTCGCGGGTGGCTTGGGCCGCGCGTTCGGCTTGCAGCGTCACCTCCAGCTCGTGCTGGCGCCGTCGCCGCCTGTCGAGAACGTAGTAGACCGTGATGACGGCCGCCGGTATGGCGAAGACTGCCAAGAAGCCACCGACGGCGGCGATCCATGCGTTGGTGCGCTCGGAGCCGGCCACTGCGCCTGCCAGCCTGTCGCGGATTGCGGTGAGCTCGCCCAGGACCGCTCTGTAGCGCAGTTCGACCTGGTCTGTGGACGGGCCCGCAGACGCTTCGATGTCGGAAATCACGTCGGTGCCGGCGTCGGTGAAATGTTGCAGAGCTTCTCCAGCGGCCCGATGGCTCTCCCCCATGGCGGCAAGAACTTGGTGGGCGCCCTGAGCAGCGGCGAGGCCTGCTTCGGCCCGGCGCAGCGTTGTGTCCAATGCGGCTTCAGCCAGTACGGCGTCAGATGCGAGCGCAGGGGGCCCGGACACCTGATAGACCGCGAGCTCGAGCTGACTGCGCGCCACGACGGTGGCTTGCAGCGTCTCATGAGCGGCGTGGAGGGCTTCTGCATGGCGGGCAAGCCGCCGGCTACTGCTCGTGATCGCATAAGTGGCACCGACGACGAGCGCCAGCACCAGACCCGCGGCCAAGGCTACAGCGAAGCCGTTATCCCGGATTTTGGTCATTCTCAGGCTTATCGGCCCGACAAAGTGACTAGTTGACCGATAAAGCCATGCCCCGCAAGCGTTTCTGGCCCCCTGGCAGGCTCGGCTGGCTGCCGCCTCATGCCGGGTGTAGATAGGATCATTCGGCCGAACCGCGAGAGGGGCGTATGACAAAGTTCGACGTGGCGATCGTGGGCGGCGCCGCGATGGGGTCTGCCACCGCCTACTACTTGCGACGCCTGAGCCCGCAGCTGTCAGTCGTCGTCTACGAGCGTGATCCGACCTACGAGTTCTGCTCGACGTTGCGTTCCGACGGCAACTTGCGGATTCAGTTCAACTTGGAAGAGAACATCCTCATGTCCCGGTACACCATGGGCTTGCTGGAGGACTTCGCTACCGACATGGAGGTAGGCGGCTGGCGCCCCGACCCGGCTCCCCGCCATCAGGGCAACCTCTTCTTGACCGATGAGGCCGATCTGAACGCAGCCCGAGAAGGCCTGGCCCTGCAGCAATCAGTGGGTTGCCGTGTCGAATGGCTCGATGCGGCGGAGATCGAACGGCGCTGGCCGGCCTATCGCGCTCCCGGAGTCGTCGGCGGCACTTTCGGTCCTGACGATGGCTCGATCGATCCTCACGCCGTCATGCATGGATACCGCCGTAAAGCCGCCGAGCTCGGCGCCGTCTTCCGCAAAGGCGAGGTGGCGGCCGTCGCAATCCACGGAGGAAGCGTTGCCGGATTACGGCTGACCTCCGGCGAGACGATTGCCGCCGCCACCGTCGTCAATTGTGCCGGCGGATGGGCCAACGCTCTGGCGCGTACAGCCGGCGTGGAGCTGCCGGTCGAGCCGGTCATGCGCACCGTGTTCACCGTTGCCACGGAGCTCGACACGGCAGGATTGCCGAGCGTTTTCACTCCGCGGGGGGCGTACGCCATTCCGGAAAGCGGAAGGTCGTTTTCGATGGCGTGGTCGCTTCCCGAAGATCCGGTTGGATTCGATTTCAAGTTCTCCCGCGAGGGATTCGAGGAGACCGTTTGGCCCGAGATATTCGGTACCTTGCCTGAATTCGATCGCCTCCAAGTGACCGGCGGTTGGACCGGGATCTACGCGGTGAATACCTTGGACGGCAACGCGATCCTCGGCGAATGGCCTGAGCTTGCGGGCTTCTACGTCGCCAACGGGTTCTCCGGTCACGGGTTCCAACATTCTCCGGCCGTGGGCAGGTATATCGCCGAGCTGATCACCGGCACCGATCCGGAGCTCGACCTGAGTCGCCTCGGGCCCGCACGGATCGCGGCCGGTCGTCCGCTCGGGGAACACAGCGGTCGCATCATTTGAGCTGCTCCGCGACAAAGGGGAGGCCCCCCTCCGCCTCCCCTCGTCGGTGAATTGGCGCTCAGTCCATCACCGGGGCTCTGTGTCGTCGAGCTGGCCCTCGACGGTGCCACCCTGAACTGTGCCACCCTGAACCGTGCCGGCATCAACCGTGCCACCCTGCACCGTGCCACCCTGCACCGTGCCCTGGACAGCTCCCTGCACCGTGCCTTGAACGGCTCCCTGAACGGTGCCGGCATCAACCGCACCCGCATCGACCGAGCCCTGCACAGACCCGGCATCGACCGTGCCACCCTGCACCGTGCCACCCTGCACCGTGCCAGCCTGAACCGTTCCCTGGACAGTTCCCTGCACCGTGCCTTGAACGGTTCCCTGGACGGTGCCGGCATCGACCGTGCCACCCTGCACCGTGCCACCCTGAACGGTGCCACCCTGCACCGTGCCGGCATCAACGGTACCCGCATCGACAGTGCCGGCATCAAGAGAGCCTTCGACTGTTGCCTCTACGCCGGCGCCCATGCCGAGCAGTTTGCCCAGGGCAAATGCGGTCTTGGATACTCGCTGCTTCAGGTGATGGTCTTCCAGGCCCTCCAGCTCCATCCCGTGGAGCATTGTCCACTCGTCATCAGAGAGATCGATGCCCTCCTCACGAATCACCGCCGCGGGTGAAGCCTTGAAGCGATTCCGGAAGTCTTCATCTTGACTCCAGCGCGTGAAGACTCTCTCGAGGCCATCCATGGACATGTTGTATCCCCTCTCAGTGGGCCATCAGGGTCCGCTCGGGGCAGAACCATCTCAACAGTATCTGACTAGATACCGGTCGCGCCGAGGTGATACACGGATCTGCAGTTTCTCCTTCTTCTAGTCTGTCTATCGAGAAGCAAGGCGAAGGGTCATGAGGGGTCAGGGGGTTGAGAATCGGATCGCCGTCGACACCATCGGGCTCCTGAGCGCCCTTCCCGGATTCGACTCGCTGGACCTCGACACCAAACGTCGGCTGAGCGAGCGTTTCGAGCGTCGGCGGGGTTCGGCCGGTGAATCTCTCATACGGCAGGGTGAACCACGGGCCGGCCTCTTCATCCTGCTCGACGGCCATGTGCGAGTCATGCAGAAGTCAGCATCGGGGGTATCCGAGCTCAACCTGTTGGGCCCGGGGGCCATATTCGGCGAGATGGCATTCGTCGGTGGCGGTGGGACTGCCGGAGCCAGCATCATCGCCGACGACGAGGTTTCCTACGCGGTCCTCGATCCGCGCGACTTCGCGGAGACTCTGGCCGACCACCCCAACCTGGCGGAGGCGATTGCAGAAAGAAGCACATTCCGCCATCGGGCCAATCTGCTGGCGCATGTCTTCCACACCCTGGACCCGGAGGGCCGGCGGGCGCTGGCTAACTCGATCCGAGCCATTGACGTTGCGGCGGGCACGGTTCTGGTGCGCCAAGGCGAGGACGGCAAGGGTTGTTACGTGATCGCGGAAGGTACCGCCGATGTGGTCTTGGAGCACCCCGACGGCAACCTTCGCGTACTTGCCTCACTAGAGCCGGGAAGCCTGGTTGGGGAGGCATCGCTGCTGACCGAGGCGCCGCGTGACGCCTCGGTCATCATGACCACGGATGGCCGTGTGCTTGCGCTCTCCCGGGCGGATCTGCTCGCGGCGGCCGGTAACGACGGCAAGGTATCGGCTGAGCTGGTGTCGCTGCTGCGGATGCGGTGGCGCCCGCAACGCCGACCCGACATCGAGCTAACCGAACGAGTGACGGCAGAGGGCACCACGATCGTGATACTCAAAGACCCGGCTCGCAACCGCTACTACCGGATGGCGGCCGATGGCGCCTTCATCTGGAACAGTCTCGACGGTCAGACCACCCTGCGCGACATCGCGATGGGATACCTGCAGGAGTTTGGTTCGTTCGCTCCGGATCGGATTGCGCAGGCAGTGCACGATCTGGTAGCTGAGGGGTTCGCGACCGCGGCCGCAGTGGCACCCAGCCTCAGGGAAGACGACACGCTCACCGGGACCGGCGCATTGGCGGTACGCGCCCTCGGGGCCATGGCATGGACCAAAGGCATTTCCGGGGTCGACGAGTGGTTCACCCGCCTATATCGCATTGCCGGTTTCCTGTTCACGAAAGTCGGCGTGGCGGCGCTATCACTCATCGCACTCACAGGCATCGTGCTGACGATTGCAGCCGGCCCCCGGTCGGGCGAGTTCATCGCGGATGCCGGCGGAACCATCGTCCTACTGGGCTTGATTCCCGCCAATGCAGTAGGGGCGGTGCTCCACGAGGCGGCCCACGGGCTCGCGGTGAAACGCTTCGGCCGAACGGTGAGTCGGGCCGGCGTCGGCTGGTATCTCATCGCACCGGTGGCGTTCGTCGACACTTCGGACATGTGGCTGGAGGATCGGGCGAAGCGCGCCATGGTGTCCGCGGCCGGCCCGTTCGCCAACCTGGTAATCGCCGGTCTGGCGGCCATCGGCGCCGCCACGGTGAGCTCTCCCTTCTTGGTGGCCATCCTGTGGCAGTTTGTGCTGGCCTCGTACTACATCGCGCTGATCAACCTCAACCCGTTGCTCGAATTCGACGGCTATTACATGCTGAGCGACTTCCTCGACAGGCCAAACCTTCGCGATGAGGCCCTGCGGTGGATCGGCACCGATCTACCCGGCGCCCTCCGCGATCGTTCAAAACTGGCCGGTCACGGCTTCGACTTGGCGTACGGGATCTTGGCTGTGGCCTACATCGCCCTCATTGGATTCTTCATGTTGGTGATCTACCGGCTCGTGCTGGACGGAGTGGTGGCCAGCTTCCTGCCGGAGGCCGTCGCCTCCGGGTTGGCGTGGGTGTTCGCCGTGGGGGTCTCCGCCATCGCGGCCCTGGGAACTTGGGCACAGATGCGCGGCCTCACCACCCCCCGCCACTGACCGACTCAGCCATATCCAATCGTGTCGAGGGCAGCCTCGATTTCCTCGAGAATCGCCGGGTCGTCGATAGTGGCGGGCATCGTCCACTCCTCGCCGTCGGCGATCAGCCGCATCGTCCCGCGCAATATCTTGCCCGAACGCGTCTTGGGGAGCCGCTCGACCACCACAGCTTGCTTGAACGCAGCCACCGGCCCAATGCGTTCGCGCACCATGGCCACCAGATCGTCGACGACCTCCTTGGGAGCTCGCTGTGACCCTGCCTTGAGGACCACGAAGCCGACCGGCAGCTGACCCTTCAGCTCGTCCGCCACCCCGATCACCGCGCATTCGGCAACATCGGGATGGTCGGCGATGACCTCTTCCATCGCTCCAGTCGAGAGCCGGTGGCCGGCAACATTGATTATGTCGTCGATACGGGCCATGATCGAGAAGTATCCGTCTTCGTCTCGAAACCCGGCATCGCCGCTGAGGTAGTAGCCGGGGAATCGTGACAGATAGGCCTGCCGGTACCGTTCGTCGGCATTCCAGAGGGTGGGAAGCGTGCCCGGTGGAAGCGGCAGCTTGACGACGATGGCCCCAATGTCGCCGACGGCGCACGGCTCGCCGGCTTCATCGAGAACTTGCACGTCGTAGCCGGGGACCGGCACGGTCGGTGACCCGGGCTTGACGGGCAACGGTTCAATTCCCATCGGGTTGGAGATCATCGGCCACCCGCTCTCCGTTTGCCACCAGTGATCGATGACCGGCACCCCCAGCTTGTCCTCGGCCCACCGCAACGTGTCGGGGTCACAGCGCTCCCCCGCCAGGAAGAGGGTTCGGAACCCGCTGATGTCGTGCCCCTGGAGGTATTGCGCGTCGGGGTCGTCGCGCTTGATGGCGCGAAATGCCGTTGGGGCGGTGAAGAGGACCGCCACGCCGTGCTCCGAGATGACGCGCCAGAAGGCACCAGGATCGGGAGTGCCTACCGGCTTGCCTTCGTAGAGCACGGTGGTGCAGCCATGAATCAGTGGCCCGTAGACGATATAGCTGTGACCCACGACCCAGCCGACGTCGGAGGCCGCCCAGTAGACCTCGCCGGGATCCACGTCGTATAGGTTCTTCATCGACCAGGCAAGGGCGACTGCATGCCCGCCGTTGTCCCGCACGATGCCTTTGGGAACGCCGGTGGTCCCCGACGTATAGAGGATGTAGAGGGGGTCGGTGGATGCCACCGGTACACACTCGGTGGGCTCGGCAGCCGCCACCACCTCGTGCCAGTCGTGATCCCGTCCCGCAAGCAACGATCCGGCGGCCTGGGGTCGCTGCAACATCAGCACTGTCTGCGGTTGATGTGTCGCCAGCTCGATGGCGGGATCCAACAAGGGCTTGTACTCGACGATGCGGCCCGGCTCGATGCCGCAGCTCGCCGCCATCACGGCTATCGGCTGGGCATCGTCGATACGGGCCGCCAGCTCGTTGGCGGCGAAACCGCCGAAGACCACCGAGTGGACTGCTCCGAGCCGAGCGCAGGCCAACATGGCCATCGCCGCCTCGGGGATCATCGGCATGTAGATGACGACCCGGTCGCCCTTGCCCACACCCAGCGCCCGCAGTGCGCCCGCCAGGCGGGCTACCTCGTCGCGCAGCTCGACGTAGGTGTACTTGCGGACCACATCGGTCACAGGAGAGTCATACACCAGCGCGAGCTGATCGCCGCGCCCGCTGTCGGCATGGCGGTCGAGAGCGTTGTAGCACGTGTTGAGCACACCACCCGTGAACCAGCGGTACAGCGGCGCCGCTGAATCATCCAGCGTGATCTCCGGCGGCCGGACCCAATCGATGAGCTCGGCCGCTTCTGACCAGAAGCCCTCCGGATCGCGCAACGAGCGCTCGTAGACGTCTCGGTACTTCATGGGCCAGACTCTGGCAGGATCGCCCGCCACCTGCCACGGTCGTGCCGACTATTCCCCTCCGAGGCCGGCTGTTGCTGCTCGCAGTCGCCGGGCTGCCTCCGGGTGCTCCTCGCCCGCCGCGGTCTGGAGCGCGGCCAACAGATCCGCCGCTCGGCCGGCGTCGCGACCCGCATCCGATCGGACATCGAGCCACTTGGCGATCTCTTGGATGATCTGGGTCTCGCTCACGGCGAGGGTGGCCAATAGGCCGTCGTAGAGCAATTCGAGGTCTTCGACGTAGCGCGCTGACAGCAGCGGTGATCCGGCGGCGGCTGAGGCGGCATTGCCGATGATGGCCGGCCGTGCCGACTTCAGGCTCGACAGCTCAGAGGATTGGCCCGATGCGGTGCCGGTGGGAGCCGGCACGTGATCCCAAGATTCCAGCATGTCGGCAGCCTCACGTAGCGTCGGCGCCCACACATCGGCCCCCAACCGTTCTGCCCAGATTCCCTCGGGACCAAAGGCCCTCCCGCCCACCATGACCGGCACTCCGGCCCGATGCCCGGCGGCGATCGACTCCAGCGCGCCCGCCAGATGGCTCGTCATGGAACACGTAAGCACGAGCACATCGGGGGCTTCGGTGGCCAGATACAGTTCGAGGTCGTCTGCTGGGAGCGTTATCCCGAGGTGGGTTGTCGGCAATCCCCGGTATAGCAGCAGCGCTGTCAGCATCCGGCCGGGAAGCGAGTGATTGTCCCCCTCTACACACGCCACGACCACCCGGCGGCCGCTGGCGGGCCGCTCAAACGAGCCGGCCAAGAGACCCACCACGGTTTCGACGGCGTTGGTGGCGGCATGTTCAACCGAGATCAGATAGTCGCCACCATGCCACCGTTCCCCCAGCGCCACCTGCACCGGTGCGAGCACGTCGAACAGGACCACATCGAAGGGCATTCCCTGACCGAGCAAGTCAATCAGCATGTGGTAGATGGCGGCACCATCGCCGTCGAGAGCGGCGGAAGTCACCGCCAGCTGAATCGCACTCAATGGAGCCCGTTCGGGATTCATGGCGGCAGCCTACGGCGCGCCGGCGCGAACTGCGGTGGGGGTCATCGCTCCGTGATATCGATCGGCGACAGGCGGCCCGGCAAAGTCCTGTCTCGATGGCGGCGCATGCCGAGCCCGGATACGGCTCGGCGGCGGGCCTGACAGCCGACGAGCCGCTCAGCGTACGAAGCGAGAACGGTCTTGCGGGGAAGTATGCGATGGCATCGTTCATATCCACGATCGAAGTAGAGGATTACGAGAAGTGGCGGGCGATGTTCGACAGCATGAGTGAGTTGCGTCGGGAGCACGGCCTGAGCGGCGAGCACGTATACCAGGACGTCACCAATCCCAACTCGCTGACAGTGGTCATCGACGGTGACCTGTCCGGTCTCCAGGCGTACGCCCAATCGCCATCGCTGCGGGATGCGATGGCCCAAGCCGGCGTGGTCGGTCCGCCGCGAATCACGCCCGTCAACGATGTGACCTAGACGGTGGGGGACGCTGCGTGCTTCGGCCATGCAGCGTTCAGCTCACAGTCGATAGGAGAGACCTAAGTCCATCGCGATTGCGTCTCCGGCCGCGCCTGACTCCCGGAGGAAGGGGACGGTTCCTCCAAGCGCCCCCAGGGCGCCGCCGAGGTAGGAGGGCGCCCCCAGGCCGCCGCCGAGGTAAGGGGCGTCCCCCAAGGCGCCGAGGTAGGGGGGCGTGGGTCCCCCCGGAGGGGGGAAGGTCCCTCCAGGCG
>JBFIXI010000092.1:0-11225 GCA_041605955.1 Acidimicrobiia bacterium | reverse complement strand
GTAAGCCCCCAGGTGAGGGTCACTTACCCTTACGAACGACGGCTACTGACGGTGCGCGCCGTCACCCGGTCCCAACGTCGAGCGCCCTCCGGTTGTGGCCGGAGGGCGCTCTTTTCGTGGTCGGGTTGGCACTGTCGTGCAGCCGTGCGCGTGCGGGCCATTCGAGGGGCACCAACCCGAGCCGCGACCTATGCCGTCTGGGCGGTAACGTCGTCGTCGTCTTCCGGCATTTCCCCCCTTGTGGCGCCGCGGATGGCATTGGCGGCGGCCAGCGCGCTCCGGCCGGCTTCGGTGCCGATCCGGGGCAGCTTGGCCGAGCGACGCGAGTAGTAAGAACCTTTGCGGGTGCCGCCTTCATCAGTCATCGGCTGGCTTGGTTTGCTCGGCGTTCCGACGGCAGCAGGAACGAGAGCGGGCTCATCCGGCGCTTGCGTAGTCTCTGACGCAGGCGGCGCTTCAGCTCGCGCGGTTGAGGCGGGTTTCCTGGCAGCAGCCTTCAACTTGGCGGCTTCCGCGGCTGGTGGCTCCGGAGGCACGTCCTTCCGCGCCGGCTGTGATTGTGGGGCACCCTTGGCAAGCTCGGCCACGGCTTCGGCGACGGCCTGGTCGATCTCGCTGTCGCGTGACTCGGCCGGGTGGTCGTTGGTCGTCTCAGGTTCCTGCAGCTCGGAGGTGGCGTCGGCATCGGCAGCCGCCATGACTTCGGCCGGCGCTTGCGGTGGCGGCGCGGCCGCCGCGTCTTGCGGCTGATTGGACGCCACCGCCGTGTCCGGACGCACCGGCCAGCGCGCTTTCGGCACGACGCCGGTGAGAGCCGGCGAGGCGTCGCTGGGAGCTGAGGAGGTCGGCGCCGGCGGCGTAACCGCCGGTGCGGGCTGCTCCGGCATTTGCGCGACCAGCGTCGTGGCCTCTCCCAGCGTCCCGGCGGCTATCGCCTTCAGGCGAGCCTCGAGGTCGGCGGCTGTGGCCCGCAACGTGTCGATGTGGGCCGCGTGCGTCGCCTCCTCCTCCTCATATTTGCTCCGCATGTTTTCGATGGCGGCATCTCGCGCCGCCATCACGCTTGCGGTATCGCTCTCCACCGCGTTGATGATCTCAATCGCCTCACGTCTGGCTGCGTCCCGGGTGGCGTCGGCTGCTGCCTCCGCTTTCGCCTTGAGGGCTTCCACCTCGGCGCGGGTCTTCGCCGTAGTCTCTTCGGCCGCTTTCCGGGCGTCGGCCATCAGCCGGAAGGCTTCCTTCTTAGCCTCAGCCAGCAGGCTTTCGGCCTCTTCCTTCGCCCGGCTCACCTTCTCATCCGCGTCGCGCTGGGCGTTGACGAGCAGCTCTTCCTTCGTCTTGGTAGCCGCCACCAGGGTGAGATGAACTGCCTCCTCCCGCTTGCGGGCCTCCGCCAGCTCGGTCTCGAGCCCGGAATAGCGAGATTCTGCGGAGGCGACCCGCTCTTCGATGTGGCGTCGCAGCTGGGCGAGGTGAGCGGCGACGGCATCTGGGTCGAAACCGCGTCGAACGACGGGGAACTCTGGGGAGGGTGGCGTCTCTTGTGGCATCTGACTCTCTGACGTGAAGGCTCAGGTGCCCGGTCCTACCCTGCGAGTGATGCCCACAGGGAGTGTATCAACAGACACACTCCGTGGTCAATCCCTCATTCGAGAAGGCCTGCGTCGCGGATCGTGGTGATCGCGTCGATCGCTCGAAGATGATCCACGACCTGCCGCAGCTCCCGGGCGAATGTGGTTCTAAGTTCGACCATATCCGGGCGCTGCTTGAAGAGTTTCCGGTTGTCGGCGAGCTGGATGGCAGCGTCGAACAATACCTGGGAGACGGACTCCTGCGTGTGGATGCGTCCTTGGAGCGCGTATTGCTTGCCCAACGCCATTGCCCGCCGCCGCAAGTCGTCGACATCGATCTGCGAGGTGTAGGCCTCAGCCTCGATGAGGTCGCCGATGACGCGGTACGCCTCGAGGAAGGGCCGCAGCACGATGTGCGACTGGAAAGGCCGGAACGTGTTCAGCACACCAGCGACGTCCTCGTCCGCCAGATGCTGCCGCCACTGCGGGTCGTGGAACGCCAGTTCGGCGCGTATCTGGTCGAGGAACTCGTCGGTGGGGGCAAAGAAGAACTCGAACTTGAGCAGGTCACGCAGCGCCAGCGCCTTCTCCAGGATCGACGCCTCGGTGTTGGGTACGTCGTCGCTGCGCACGGCAACCAACGCCAGCTCCGTGATGGCAACGTTGAGGAAGTGGTGGATGATGGTGTTGCGGTAGTAGGCCGCCGCCAAGTGTTGGTCACGGCCGATGGAATACACGGTGGCTGTTGCGCCCTCGAAACGGGACACGACGTCGTGGCTCTCCAGGCTCTCCAGCGCCGCCTGCACCCGGGCCGGATCCTCGAGATCGAGCTTGTCGGTGACGGGAAGGTCGCGCTGGCGCACGTACTCGACATACGGGCTGAGCACCTCGACCACCTCGTCGAGGGTCAGGGATCGATCTCGGGCGCTGAGCAGTGCGAGCGTCACCAGCGTGATCGGGGTGATCGGCGTCACCTCGTTGATTCGGTTCGAGATCTCGAATGCCAGCTTGGGCACGGTGGGGGAGCGGCCATCGGCGTCGTCATCGAGCTCATCGGGCTGAGTCGCCAGGAAGGTGCGCAGCGACACAGGAGCACCGAAGCGGAGATGGGTGGCGCCGTAGCGGCGGCGCAGCGAGCGTACCACCCGTACGAACCAGCCGAAGCTCTCACTTTGTTTGCGGCCGCCGGCTGCCTCGGTGGCGTAAGCGCCGACGTCTTGAATCTGGTCGTAAGCGATCGACACCGGTATGAAGATCACGTCGTCCACCGAGCCGCGCAGCGCGGAGTCGACTACGTATGAGAGCATGCCCAGGCGGGGCGCCCGCAGCTTGCCGGAGCGAGACCGGCCCCCTTCCAGATACCACTCGAGTGGGAAGCGCTTCTCGAGGAGGTAGTCGACGTACTCGCGCAGCACGAACTTGTAAGGCTCGTTGTCCTTGAACTCGCGGCGTATGAAGAACACACCGCTGCGACGGAGTAGCGGGCCGATCGGGAAGAAGTTCATGTTTATCCCGCCGGCGGTGTGGTTGGGCGGCAACTCGTTCTGGTACAGCACGTACTGCAGCAGCAGGTGATCGAAATTCGACTTGTGCGAGGGGAGAAACACGAGCGGGTGCAGCTGGCTCATCGTATAGAGAGCGCGTAGCTCCTCGTCGTCGTAGTTGATTTCGACGTACGCCTTGGTGATCAACCAATGGAACCCACCGGTGACGAGATCGATGACGAACGGGGAATGGCTGGCGGCGATCTCCTTCACGTAGCGGCGGGTACGGGCCGCCATCTGCTCGTAGGTCGATCCGGTCTGGCGGGCCAACGTCGCCACTCCGCGGGCGAAGCTGGGACGCTCGATGAGCGACTCAATGGGGAACTTGGGGACCTTGTAACGGGAGCCCCGCAGCTGACGCTCGGCACGTTCCAGGGCGAGCCAGGCCCGCAGCGCGGTGAAATCGGCCAGGCCGGTGCCAACTACCCGACCTCGCGGGTCGTTCTCCCACAGCTCACGGAGCTCGCTGGCGCGGGCCGGCGCCCCCATGACGATGCGAAGCCGCTCGGGATGAAGCCGGTAGAGGACGTGTTGACGCACCGGGTCGGGATCACGGGGATCTCCCAGCTCCAGCAGATCGATCAAGCCGACCGCGCGCTTGCCGTGTCGGGTGGAGCGCGGCAGCCAGGCGACGCGCAGCGGCACCAGCAGAGGATCGCCGCCGGCGGCAAGGAAAGCATCGAGCCGGCCGTCGAATCGTCGGCGGCGTCGCCGCCGCCGGGTCTGGGGCAGCCGGGCGATCTGAACGAGGCCTGCCGGCATTGAGCTCGGACGGTGACGCTCGATCCAGCCTTCGAGGACCTTGCGCTCGAGATCACCGCTCTCCTCCAGAAGGAACACGAGTGGCCCCTCGGCAATCGGCCACGCGGGCTCGTCGATCAGCGCAATGCCCTGGTACGGCGTCTCCACGAGGCGAGTGTAAGCATCGCAATGCCATGTCTGCGGAAAGTTTGTCTGGGGCCGAGACAAGAAAAAGCCCCCGGCCCGAGGGCCGGGGGCTCGATTCTCTTCGCTAGTTCCCCATCAAGCCGCCGAGGGCGTCCTTCGCCTGGTCCAGCATGCCGCCGCCTTCATCTGCGACGTCACCTGCGGCCTCATCGGCCCCGAGCAGCTTCTGTACCTGACCGGCGATCGGCCCCGGCAGCTTGTCGCCGAGGAATTCTCCCACTCCAGCCACCACCGACTTGATCTGGTCTACGTCCAGACCGGTCTTCTCTCGTAGGCGCGCGATCAGTTCGTCCACCGATACCTCCTGTGTTCGATTCGGCGTCCGGACCGCAGTGTAGAGGAAGGAACTGGGGGCGAAGCTCACCGCTTCGGGAAACCCGTGACGCCCGGCGGGAAAGCGTCCGCTATTGAGAGTTGGCGTAAAGCGGGATGCGGCGCGGTGCCGGTGGGAGGGCAGCAGCCCAGCTCGGGCGAGCCGGGGCCTCGTCCGGGCCGAAGAGCTCGGCGAGGCTGAGTCCGCGTCCGAGATCGTGCCGGCAGCGCTCTTCGCACCGCCGATACGGGTCTCTTACGACTTCGTGGTTCTGCGTGACCATGCCATAGATATCGGCATCTCGGAGCGGACTAGTTAGCGGTTTCTTCATGCTTTGAGAGGGGGAAAAGCGTTGCGGCTCAACGTTATCCGTGCGGCCACCCAAAGTGGGCTTGCCAATGCGGAGAGTATGCGTCTATTATCGGCGACGTGCGACGCTCTGAGTTCGCGTCTTTCTCGCGTCTGCGCGGTCTTCTCACATGCCTGGCGGTGGCAGCGACGGTGCTCGTCGCGGACGGAGCTCCGGCCGCAGGGGTCACCGATCCCGGGTGGTACCAGCGGCCCAAGGTGAGCGGCGATCTGCGGATCATCCATGTCGCTCCGACCGACTCTCTGCAAGCCGCTTTCGACCGGGCCGCTCCGGGCGACACCATCCTCCTCGAGCCGGGGCGCCACGAGGTCACCGGCAATCTGGTGTTACGCAACTCCGGGACCAGAGACGCCTGGATCAAGATCATGACGGCACCCGGGGAGCGCCGCGCCGTCATCGACCTCAACGGCTCCGGCGAGTTCCGCATCTCCGCCTCATACGTGCTGCTGCGGCGGGTGAAGATCCGCCACGGCGGCGGCAACAACCTCCACATCGCTCCCGGGGCGGCCGACATTCGGGATGTCGTCGTAGCCAAAGTCGACATCCGGGCGCTCGACTGGGGCCCCGGAGCGGCCGTGAAGATCAACCGCAACGGTCCGCTCCACGTGCGCCGGGTCTACCTGATAGACAACGACCTGTCGCAGTCGATCTCGAACGCCGTTGTCGACGGAGTTGGCGTGCGCAAGATCGTGGTACGGGGCAACAAGATCCACGACAACGCCGTGGGCAGCCACGGCATCTTCTTCAAGGGCGGATCGTGGCGAATCTTGATCGAGGACAACGAGATCTACGGCATCAGGGGCAACGCCGCCCTGCAGCTCGGCGGCAACACCGGCCCCGACTTCTTCGATCCGATGTGGCCGCAGTGGGAGGGCGTCAACCAAGTCGCCCGCAACAACCATCTCTACGACTTCGACGACTCCGCTTTCGAGGTCCGTGGGGTGCTGCGCGGCAAGATCTACGACAATCGCGTCGAGACGCCGACCACGTTCGCCATCTTCCGGCTGCAGTGCGGCGAGGTGGCCGGCGGCCAGGGCTCGTCCGGCAATGACAAGATCCGGATTCGCGATAACGTCATCGAAGCAACCGGCGACCCGCAATACGCCCGCAACGACTGCGGCCCGGTCGACATCACCTTCGCCCGCCAGACCTGGATCGGCCAGTTCCACAACGCCGGCAACCCGGGGCCGAACATCCCGACGTTTCCCCTGCCAGGCGATACGGTCATCCCGTGACGGGGACTGGAACGTAGCTCTCGGCGCGTTGCTTGATGCCGCGCAGCATCCAGCGCGACATCATGTAGTCGACCGCCGGCCACACCAGCCAGCCGAGCAGGTAAGCGACGGGCTCCACGTGGGCGATGCCTCGCGTTCGCAGCAAGAGGCGAGTGCGGCCTGTGTCGATAGGTTCGAGGAAGAACGACCAGCTGAAGTCGAGATAGGGTCCCGGGTTGGGGGAGCGGAGGTCGGGAGGCACGCCGGTTACAGGATGGCGCTTGGAGTGCAGCACCAGGGCCTTACGGGGTCTCACCTCCATGACTGAGAACGTGGCCGTGCCCGGTGGGCCGTCGGGGATCACGTCGCCCGCTGCGATGTCTTGCAGGTCGGGGTCGATGTGGTCGAGGCTGGTCGCTTCGACCCGCCACAAGTAGCGATCGATCCACGCTGGCGTGTACCACCCACCTCGCCCGTAGCCGGTCTGGGCGATCCACGGCCAGACCTGCGACGGCGGCGCCGCAATCGTCACTCCGTGGGTGAGTTGCTGATCCGGCTGTGTGATCACGTCGTCGCCGGGAACAGGTCGGTTCGCCTCACCCGGCTTCAGTCCCCAGCCCCGCATCGCCACGGCGCGAGCCAGCAGTGTCCACCCCACCAGCCCACCGATTGCGCGCCGAGTCTTCGGCTGCCATCCCATATATCCCTCTCGCTGCAGCGAAACATGGAGGGTCGGAGCCGACCAGGGTCGTCAGTCCCTATCCCCAACCCAGCTCGTGGAGTCGTTCGTCGTCGATCCCGAGGTGATGCGCCATCTCGTGCAGCACCGTCTTGCGGATCTGGGCTGCGAGGTGGCGCGGGCTGCGCGCCATGCGAAGGTGCTCCTGACGGAAGATGCTGATGCGATCCGGAGAAGCGGCGAAGTAGTTCATGCCCCGGTCTTTCAGCATGATGCCTTCGTAGAGCCCCAGCAGGTGAGCGCCGTGGCTTGCCTGGTCGGGAGTGGGGTGGTCCTGGACCACCACGTGGAGGTTGTCGATGCGCTCCAACACCCACTCGGGCAGCTCATCGAGGACACTGTCGACCAGCCGCTCGAATGCTTCGAGATCGCCGCGGAAGGCGAGATCGGGATCGGGATCGGTCGGCACGGCGCGAGGTTAGGCGCGCCATGAGGCTTAGCGGCGGGACACGGCCGGGCAACCGGTGGATGGGTGCAGCTGCCTCAGTCGGCGGGTTCGACGTTGCGGTTCCTCACCGAGGCCGAGGCGACTCTCTGCGAGAGTCGGGTACCGACTGCGCCTTCGCTCCCATTGCCGCCGGCCGCATCCCGGGCTTCGGCTTCGGGGTCGGCGTCCTCGTCGTCATCAGCATCGTGGGGTTCAGCGTCGGTCGTAGCTGCCGTCTCGGCGCGGATCGTTTCGTGGGCCACCTGCAGGCGGCGGTTCAGATCCTCGATGGTGTCCCAGGCGATCGCCAGCTCGCGCTCCATCGGGGCGTCGGCCTTGCTTTGGCTGAGCCGTTGCCTGATGCGCAGCGACTTGGCTTCGGACAACCCGTAGCCGATGCCGCCGCCCACGATTGCGGCGAGCAGTATCCAGAAGATGATTTCTGAGGCTGCGTAGATCATCGACCCTCTACTGATCGGCAGGAATCAACTGAAACCGGAGCAGTTCTCCGTCGCCGGCGGCGGGCGATGCGGTTATCCGCCCTGGATGGATCCCGAGCCGCACCAGGTGGTCGGCGATGGCGTCAGCTCGCTCCCTCGCGAGTGCGGTCCCGTCGACATTGCTGTCTTCGCGGAGCGTCACATGAACCCCGACCTCGATTCGCAGGTGGGGATCGGCCTGCATGAGCTCGGCAAGCAGCTCGACGAGCCCGGCCAGCGCTGCGGTGGGTCTGACTCGGTTGGCGTGGAACGCCCGCCCCCCGGACGCGGTGCCCCCGAGGCTCTCGCCGTCGAAGCGGAGAGTCCACTCTGCGGCGCCGCCGAGAGCGTCAATCAGCTGGGGGAGTCGTGCCAGCAAGTAGACGTCGGCGGTGGTCTCGCTCCACCGCATCCGATTGCCGATCTCGACGTCCTCATCGCCCTGGGCGGCCGCTATCACCAGTGCGCGACGGATGTCGGCGTTGGGCACGGTGCCTTCCAGAACGACGGTGCCGTTCCCGGGAGAGATGATCTCGAGGTTGGGTAGGTCGAGACGAGTGAGGGTGACTTTGTTGTCGATGGCCACGTCGGGCCCGAGGATCTGGGAGAGCCAGGTGGCCGCCAGATCGAGCACCGGCTGACTGATCGCCTCGCCGGTGAGGGTGGCCCCATCGGCATCGAGGGTCAGTTGAGGATCGATCAAGAGGGGGAGCACGGCCACGGACTCAGCCGCGCCGGCGAGCCAAGGGAGTGCAACCAGCGAGCTGTCGACGAACTGTTGGTTGACCACATTCGAGCCCCACAAGCGGGCGGCGGAGTCGGTCACTTCTTTGATCGTGCCGGCGTCGGGAACGGCGCCGCGCAGGGTGATGGCGCCGTTTTTAACGACGGCGGCGAGGTGGGCGCTGGGCTCGGGCACGGCAGTCGTCGGCGGAGTCGCAGCCGACGGTGGGAGGCTGCGGCCGCTGCCCTCTTGCCACGTCACGCGAGACACGCCCCCCATGTCGTGGAGCACGGCGACTGCCGCTATCTGGTCATTGGTGCTCAGGTCGGCGACGATCGTCGCTTGCCGGCCGCTGAACGTGATGTCTTCGATTGCGAGACCGGCCTCGGTCAACGCCGCCCGGCTCGACTTCTCGAGGCTACGTTCCTCGGCGCGGATGCCCCACGGGACAGCTATCAAGATGATCGCGCCGAGGGCGACAAACCAGTGCCGCAAGCCCCGCAGCACGGGCCAGATCTCCCAGTTGCTGGGATGGGCGGCGGCGAGCTTATCGCGCAGTTCATCCATACGCCGTGTTTTCGGCAGGATCATCGCAATACAAAAGGCCTCATCGTGCGCAGGCGTCGCGGTGGTCCGCTCGCACCGGGTGCAAGCCCACGGGAGGCCCCGATCGCCTCGCAGTACCTTCCGGCCGGCGGACTATTCTCAGGCGAGCACAGCGGGCGCTTAGCTCAGCGGAAGAGCGCTGCCTTCACACGGCAGAGGTCACTGGTTCGAACCCAGTAGCGCCCACCACTTTGGAATGCCACGTGTTGGTTGGTTTCCTCAGTCGTGTCGACGCATTCTTGGTGTCCCGGTCGCGAGGTTGACATTCATCCCGGGTAGCCCGAAATAGTGGTCGATATGGACACTATGCGGACACCAGACGGACACCATCATGCGACGAGTGAGCGTAGCGGCGCGGCCCTTCCTCAAATGGTCTCGCTATCAAGGGATCTTGGACGAACGGTCCGAACACCTGTTGGTGCGTCCCCGGGTCACGGTCACCTCTTGCGGCCGCTAAATCACGGTCGACGAGCTCTGCCTCCTGGTGGATGAGGCAGAGTCGTTGTCGCCCCGCCACTACGCGAGCCTCGGGTTGCGACCATCATGGGCATCGAGCAGTAGAATTGTGAGGTGCTGGAATTAGCGATTGGATTCACGCTGGGCGCCGTCTCGGTGGCTCTCGGCCTCCGTCAAAGGCCACCAATGACGTTCGAGCCCGCGCCCGGAGGGCTCCTCCGACTTCGGAATCTAGGCGCTCACACAGCGGTGGTCCTCCGCGCGTCTATTACCGATGAGGACGGAATTGAGCGCCCGTTGGATGTGCCCTATCCCGAAGAGTCGGCCATGGGTCAGTTGACGCCCACGGAAGACAAGCCGTGGTGCGAGGGTCAGCTACTTGCTCCAAACTGGGACTACTACGTCCAGACGTTCGGCATTGAAAGGATCTGAGAATCAGATACCGGTTATCGGGCGTATTTGGTTACCTTATCCGCGGTACGCTTCACGCCCCGGGTCCATCCTGCTGACCAACGCCTCTGTAACGTTGCTCGATGGTCGACCGTGGGAGCCAATCGGGCGCCGCTTTCCCCGGTCGAGTTGGTGGGCGACCTGCGTTTCTGACGTCCGCGTCAATCCGTGAGGTCAACCGTGGCGCCCACGCTCTCCCGCCAGTGGGTTTTCGCAGGCGCGAGACGAGACCCGTTTGTAGGGGTACAAGCCTCTCCCTAGGTTTCTAGTGTGGGGGATAATGTCCCCCACACCTGTCGGCCGACAGCACGTACGGTGTCGTGTTGAGACGGTACGCCCGTAGCCCATGGTTCATGGTCGGATTGGGCTTCAGCCGGCAGCCACGAAGCCGCCAAATATGCACTGGTTAGGCTCGTCGGTCCGGGGCGGCATGATGATGTCAAGCCTGTCAATCTGGAAGACGGCGCCGTCCAGACCGGTCGCGTACGCTTGGACGCTTCTCATCTGGAGGCTGGTTTGTGCGGACTGAGAGCCGTATTGGCGAGTCGGTCCGGTCAGCAATCCTGCGACCGTGTTGTCGTACCACTGTGTCTGGTGGTTTACCCATACTTCTCCGAGGTAGCCGATTCCGCCTCCTGGGTCTTGGGCACAACGCAGCTCTAGCGAGAACCCATTGTCGAAGGTACGAGTGTCAGTCTCACCGGGTGCCAACACCAGAAATACCGACAGCACGGGTGAGTTAGGTCCTGCCGGCCCTTGTGGGCCTTCCGGTCCGTCTGGGCCCTCCGGTCCCTCTGGGCCCTGGGGTCCTTGAGGACCGATAGGTCCCTGTACGTTCCACGACACTTGCACCGAGCTGCCCTTGCAGGGCGATGTCGGCTCGGTGCCGAGCTGGACGTTTTTCAAGTCCCCGCCTGGGGTTAGGCACCCGGTGAATACCTCGCCTTGGGCGTAGGCGTACACCACCCCGCCGAAAAACACCACAACGGCAGCCAACAGCATCCCGAGCCGACGCATAGCAAACCTCCATTCAGCGTCACGGTTCCCGAAGCTACCGAACAGGGTGGTGTTTCGCCGATTAGGGGCCTTCGGCTTGGCGTCCTAGCTCCTGCTCGAGGCGGGCTATTTCGGGTCGCGACAGCATGGACCGGGACATGTATGGTTTGTGAGTCGGGGGAGATGACTCCAGTGGCGGCGTTCGTGTTGGGTGCACTCCCGAACACCCCACCAGTCGTCTCCCTCTCTGTGCGGCTCTCAGCGAAAAGTTGCGCATAGTCATTGGCTTCTCGATCGAGAACGTCAATGACTACGCGACGCATAACAACCTCCATTCCGCAGTTACTCGTGAACCTACGCAATGAGGTATCCGTCGTGCCGGACCATT
>JBFIXI010000091.1:0-11282 GCA_041605955.1 Acidimicrobiia bacterium | reverse complement strand
TCGACATCTCACCATTGCGGGCGTCGCCCGACTTTCGCTGGTTGTTCGGGGGCCATGGCATATCCCGCATCGGGAGCCAACTGACGATGGTGGCGGCCCCGATCCAGGTATTCGATCTCACCGGATCCACACTGGCAGTCGGCCTTCTAGGTCTGGTCCAGTTCCCTGCGCTCTTTGTCGGCTCGATCGTCGGCGGGTTGTTGGCCGACTCGCAGGATCGGCGCCGCATCCTGATCGCAGCCCAGCTCGCCTTCGCCGCCACCACCACCGGGCTCGCCGTCAACGCCTCGATGGCGAGCCCGTCGGTGGCTACGGTCTTCGTCCTCACCGCACTCAACGCGTTCGTCGCCGGGATCGATTCACCCGCCAGGTCCGCCGCGATTCCCCGGCTGGTACCAGCAGGGCTGCTGCCCAGTGCCTTTGCGCTCAACGTGCTCGTGTTCCAGACGGCCGGCGCAGTGGGTCCTGCGATTGCCGGCATCCTGATCTCTCAGGTGAGCCTGGCCGCGGCCTTCTGGGTCGATACGGCGACGTTTGGGCTGGGGTTGCTGGCAGTGCTGGCCATGGCCCCGCTCCCGCCGCCACCCGACAAGACCCGGCCCGGCCTTCGCTCCATCACCGAAGGTCTGCGTTTCATCAAGTCCAAGCAGGAAGTCCAAGGAGTCTTCCTGATAGACATCAATGCAATGATCTTCGGCATGCCCCGGGCGCTCTTTCCCGAGATGGGGCTCGAAGTCTTCGGGGGCGACGAAGCCACCGTAGGCTATCTGTTCGCCGCTCCGGGAGCGGGAGCAATGCTCGCCAGCCTCACCTCGGGATGGGTGCGACGCATCGACCGGCCCGGCCGCGCAACGATCGCGGCCGTGTTCACCTGGGGAATCGGCGTGATGGCGTTTGGGCTCACGTCGCACCTCTGGTTGGCGTTACTGCTGCTCGGCGTAGCCGGTGGAGGCGACGCCATATCTGCAGTGTTCCGGCACACGATCCTCCAGCTGTCGACGCCCGACCGGCTGCGCGGGAGGTTGTCGGCGGTTCAGATCGCGGTGGTTGCGGGTGGACCTCGCCTCGGTGACGCCGAGGCGGGTGTCGTGGCGGCCGGGTTCGGCCCCAGAGTCGCCGCCTGGACCGGCGGCCTGGTGGCTGCGGGCGGGGCATTGATCATCGGACGATCGCTTCCCCGTTTCCGCGATTGGAACCGTGGCATGGCAGAGGCGGATCACAGCGCTAGCGGCGGAGCCGAGCCCAGCCCCCAGTGAGCTCCGATCAGGATGTGTCGGGCCTGACCCGGACAGGATCGTCCTCGGCTGGCCGGCCGCCACGGGGAAGCCGCTTCTCCCGATCGAAGAACGGCAGGGCCACCACCTCGCCCGGGAACTCACCATCGGCGCCCCGCACCACCACGGTCTGGCCGAGCCACCCCTCGCCCGCCGCCTCGTTGAAGCGGGCGTACCCGATGCCGACCTCTAGCGTGGGCGACCAGTCCCCCACCGTTACATGGCCGACTACCTCGGAGTCGACCACGAGATCGTCTCCGACCAGGGGGACACCACCGCGGCAACGGATACCGAAAAGCAGCTGGTCGCGGGGTGCATCGAACAGCGCGGCGCGGCCGATGAAGTTCGGGTTGTCGAAGTTGACGAAGCCTCCGAGCCCCGCCGCAAAGGGCGTCATCGTGCGGTCGAAATCGGTACGGTTGTCGAGAATGCCGGCCTCCAATCGACGCGGCCCCATCGAGTCGCCAGCCGCCATGGTCATACCGAACGGCTCGCCACACGCCATGAGGTGGTCCCACAGCGCCAAGTGATCCACACCGGCGTGACCGTAGATCTCGATTCCAAGCTCGCCCGTCCAACCCGAGTTCGAAACCAATAGCTCCTGGCCACCGAGGTCGAACATCTGCACCGAGAAGTAGCGGAAGTCCTCCGGCAGATCTGCCCCCGAGGCGGCCGCCAGAACCTCATGAGACTTGGGTCCTTGGATCTGGAGCACGCGGGAGCCTGGATCCGATACTGTCACCTCCATGTCGACGCCGTGGGCCGTCAGCCAGTTCTCGATGTCGCCATCGGCTTGCACGTACCAGAAGTGATCGTCGGCCAGCCTGAAGAGCACGCCGTCCATCAGCAATCCACCACCGGGTAGGCACGCCAGTCCGTAGACGCCTCGCCACCGGCGAATCGACGCCACCGGCCGGGTGAGGACTCGCTCGAGCAATCGAACAGCATCCGGGCCCTGGATCGATACCGGCCGTTCGGGAACGTCGTAGAGCGCGACGCCCGTGCGCAGCTTCCAGTAGTCGGCAATCGGATCGGTGCCCAGGCTCACCGGATAGAGCCGATTTGCATACACCGCGAACACGACGTCAGGAGATCGCCACCGTTCGATGAACGGCGATTGCTCCTTGCGCTTCTCGCTCATCCGTACGATGTCGTACTGGTCGGTGTGGACGATGCGCGGTGACGTCATGGTTCGCTCCCGTGTCGGCATGCCTGGATGCGGTCGTGGAGAAGAGTGACGCTACCCGAGCTCAGCACGGGGCGCCCGCGGCGGTTGCCTCCTGCTCCAGGTGAGGGCTCGACGGCTTTGGTGGCTTTCGCCTGAGCGCCGATTTTGACCGACTGCCGCCGCCTGCGATCGTCAAGGTGCTCTCGGACGCCGGCAGAAAGGACCCGCTGCATGGATCTCGGCATTCACGTCGCCAGCTTCACTTGGCCCGACTCCCCCCAGCGCACGGGCGAGACGCTCAAAGAGGTCGCCGCCGCCGCAGACGAGGGCGGCTTCGCCTGGCTTTCGGTGATGGACCACTTCTTCCAAATGGACCAGTACTTCGACGCCGCAGAGCCGATGCTGGAGGGCTACACCGCGCTCGGCTTTCTGGCCGGCGTCACCGAGCGAGTGAAGCTCGGCCTGCTGGTCACCGGCGTCACCTACCGCTACCCGGGCATTCTGGCCAAGACCGTCACCACCCTCGACGTGCTGTCGGGTGGCAGGGGCATGCTTGGCATCGGCGCCGCTTGGTATCAGCGGGAGCACGACGGGCTGGGGGTGCCGTTTCCGTCGACGTCGGACCGGTTCGAGCAGCTCGAAGAGACGCTACAGATCTGCCTGCAGATGTGGAACAGCGACACGAGCGGCTACACGGGCTCCCACTTCGAGCTGTCCGAGACACTCAACTCGCCGCCGCCCATCAGCCAACCCCACCCGCCGATCATGATCGGCGGCAGCGGCGAGAAGAAGACCTTGCGGCTGGTAGCCAAATACGCCGACGCCTGCAACCTATTCGTGAACACGCCCGAGGAGGCCACCCACAAGCTGGAAGTGCTGCGCCGCCACTGTGAGAACGAAGGCACCGACTACGACCGCATCACCAAGACGATCCTGTATACGGGAATGAGTCACATGAGCGGCGACTTCGACGCACTCGCCGACGAGCTCGCCGCCCTGGCCGGCGCCGGGATCGAGGGGACGTACATCATGCCTCTCGGCCCCGACCCGGTCGGCCTCACGGAGCGCCTGGCCACCGAGGTCGTGCCGAGAGTCGCCGAGCTCTGATTGGAGTTTCGGTCGGGCCGGGCGGACATCTGTGGCGTCGGCTGCCGACAGGGGTGGATTCGGGTCCGCAACCCCCACCACCGGGCGAAATCGAGGTGTAACTTCGGTGGAGGGGGAAGTTGGACACGGAAAGGAGCCGACCGTGGATACACCGGACCGGGGGATCACCCGCCGTCAACTACTGGGATCGAGTGGGCTGGCCATCGCCGCTGCGATGCTTCATGCGCCGCAGGCTGCATTGGCCTCCACAGCCGACTGCCCTCCCGATGTCGTGCCGCTCCCTCCCACTGCGTTTGGACCGCCCATTCCGGACAAGGGCTATCTCGTCGAGGAGATCGCAGGCGGGCTGTACTGGGTTACAGAGGGAACGTACATTGCGTTGTTCATGGAGACCCACCGCGGAGTGGTAGTGGTCGATGCGCCGCCGACGTTGGCGGCGGCACTACCCGCTGCTATCGCCGAGGTCACCTCCAAGCCAGTGACCCACTTCATCTACAGCCACACTCACGGTGATCACGTTGGGGTGGCCGGTGTGTTGTTCCCCGACGCCCGCTTCATCGCCCATCGCGATGCGGCCGCCACGCTGGCACGCCGCGACGATCCCAACCGGCGGCCGGTACCAAAACAGACCTTCAAGAAGCGCCTAGTGCTGAATTTCGGGAGCCAGCGCCTCGAGCTGCTCTATCCCGGACCCAACCACGAGCCCGGCAACATCTTCATCTGGGCGCCGCACCAGAAGACGCTGATGCTGGTCGACGTGATCTTCCCCGGCTGGGTGCCGTTCAAGAGCTTGGCCCTTGCCCAGGACGTACCCGGCTACGTGTCCGTTCACGACGCCGCGCTCGCCCTGCCCTTCGAGACCTTCGTTGGCGGGCACCTCACCCGCCTCGGCACTAGGGAGGACGTCGAGATAGCCAAGGAGTACATCGCCGACGTGCGAGCAGCCTCGTTCGAAGCGCTGGCCACGACCGACTTCTTCGGTGTCATCGGCGACATCGGATTCCTCGATCCCAACGATCCCTCCTTCCTCAACCAGTGGGAGCTGTTCGAGGTCTATCTGAGCCGGGTCGTCGATGCGGCCGAGGCCATCGTCCTCGACAAGTGGCACGGAGTGCTCGGTGGCGCCGGCGTCTTCACCGCTTCCCACTGCGATGCCATGGTGGAGAGCATCCGTATCGACGACAACGCGGTCGCCGGCTGACAGGGCGGCAGCTGCTCCGCGCCTTTTGTTGCGGCGAAGTCGCTTCTCATCTGGCCGCTGCGGAAGAATGACGTGGTGATGCAGCGCAGACACAAGTTGCCGGCGGTCACGGCGGCCCCGCTGATGCGCAGCCGGGGCCACGAGGCCATCTCGGCGCGGACGCCGCCACCGGCGAACGCCCCTGTGGCGCTCTCCGCCCGATGACGCCCAACATCCGATTAGGGATCGGCGCCAACCTGGCACAGTTCTCGCTGCTGGTCGGAGTCAATGCACTCGTCGGCGGCATGCTCGGCCAGGAACGGACGGTGCTGCCGCTGCTGGCCGAAGAAGAGTTCGGGCTCACCGGTTTCACCGCCGCTCTGACGTTCATCGTGGCCTTCGGGCTCGTGAAGGCCGCCACCAACTTCTTCGCCGGCGCCCTCTCCGACCGATTCGGACGTAAGCCCGTGCTCGTCGCCGGTTGGCTGATCGGAGTCCCGGTACCGCTGCTCTTGATCTGGGCGCCGTCGTGGACGTGGGTGGTGATCGCCAACATGCTGCTGGGTGTCAATCAGGGGCTGACGTGGTCGACGACCGTGATCATGAAGATCGACCTAGCCGGGCCGGAGCGGCGCGGGCTGGCAATGGGTCTGAACGAAGCCGCCGGCTATCTAGCGGTGTCGGCCACCGCGCTTGCCACCGGCTACATAGCAGCCCGCTATGGGCTGCGGCCGGAGCCCTTCTACCTGGGTCTTGCTTTTGCCGGGCTGGGACTAGGGCTCTCGGCACTGGGCGTGAGAGAGACCCACCATCACGCCAGCCACGAGGCCGCCAGCCACGCTACCGACCATCCGGCGCCGACACTACGCACCGGCCGGGTGCTCATCGAGACCAGCTGGCGCAACCGGTCCTTGGCGGCGGTGAGCCAGGCAGGACTGGTCAACAACCTGAATGACGGTATGGCATGGGGGCTGCTCCCGCTCGTGTTTGCCGACGCCGGGCTGTCGGTCGCGCGCATCGGGATCCTCGCCGCCGCCTATCCCGCAGTATGGGGGCTCGGCCAGCTCGCCACCGGCGCCATTTCCGACCGAGTGGGACGCAAGTGGATGATCGCCGCCGGTATGTGGGTCCAGGCCGCGGCTATCGCGCTGATAGCGGTCGTCTCCACGTTCGAGCCGTGGCTGGTCGCCGCCGTGATCCTCGGGGCGGGCACGGCCATGGTCTATCCAACGCTGCTCGCCGCCGTCGGCGACATCGCCCATCCCGCCTGGCGGGCGTCGGCTGTCGGCGTCTATCGCCTCTGGCGCGATGCCGGCTTTGCTGTCGGCGCCGTCCTCACCGGCATCGTCGCCGACTTGGCCGATGCCCGCAGCGCCATCTGGCTGGTAGCCGGGCTCACCGTCGCCTCGGGCCTCGTGGTGGCGAGCCGGATGGAGGAGACTCACCGCCCGCAATGATTTGGCGGCGCAGGAGCTGGCCCGTGCGTGCGTACGCATCCCCTCCAGATGATCGCAGCCCATAGGCTGGGTGCCAGATGGGCAATCTCGACGAGACCGTTGCCGACCGCAATGAGCGCTATCGCCTTGTAGAGAACGAGGCGATGCGCCGTGTCGAGCGACGAGTCATCGGCTGTGACTACGGGGCAACCAGCTACACCACTCGAGCCCAAGCGGATCAGATGGCCGGCTTGCTCGACCTCGAGCCGGGCAAGCTACTCCTCGACATCGGCAGCGGGGCAGGCTGGCCCGGCATCTACTTCGCTGCCGCAACGGGCGCCAGAGTCGTGCTCACCGACATTCCGTGGGACGGCCTGCGCGTCGCCTCCCGCCGCCTGCAGCGCGACCAAGTCGCCGGCCACGTCTTGGCTGCGTCCGGCGAGACGTTGCCGTTTCGCGACGGGAGCTTCGACGCCGTCACCAGCTCCGACGTGCTGTGTTGACTGCCCGACAAGCTCTCCGTGCTGAGAGCCTCGCATCGGGTCCTCAAACCAGGGGGCACTATCTGCTTCGTCGTGATTGCCGTCGCCGATGGCCTGAGCCGCAACATGATCGCCGCGGCGATCGAGGCGGGACCGCCCGAAGTCGAAGCGGGACCCGGATACCCGCGCCTGATGACAACTGCCGGCTTCGCAGCCGTCGACATGGTCGACGTGACCGAGGACTACCTAATGACGTTGCGAGCGTGGGTTCGAGAGTGGGATGCGGAGTCAACGGCCTTGCGGCGGCTGGTCGGGGCGGACGACTTCGCCGAGCGCCAAGCCAACCGACGCCGAGCTATCAAGGCAGTGAAGGAGGGCCTGCTGCGGCGTTATCTCATCACGAGTGCCAAAGACCCGGTTGTTCAGGCGTCCGCGGACTAGGGGTCAACGAGCTACATACGGCGCGGGGCGTTTGCCTCGCAACGCCACCACGGTGACAAGCGCTCGAATCGATCACGAGAACCGCCACGTCAGGGGGCCGGCCGACGCGACGCATCCCGACGAGTCGCCGGGATGCGTCGAATCGGACCGGCTGACAGCTAGAAGCCGGCCAGCCAGTCGAGGATCGGCTGCCGGTCGGTGCGATACGAGAACCCGTTCCCCATGCATTGCAGGTTCGCCACGAACGAGTTGACTGCGACGATCTCACCATCGAGGAATACCGCGCCCCCCGAGTCACCGAAACACAGCCCGCCCGCGTGGGCCTTGCCGGGGTTGGCGGACAACTGCACGTTGAAGCCGTCAGTCGATGCGTTGTTCAGGTTGTTGAGCTTCACCTCGGCCACATAGCGACTCCGCTCCGCCATCAGCGCGGGCTTCACGGATTGGAGCCCGTACCCGACGATCTCCAGCCGCGTGAGTCCATTCGGCCCCGCCAGATCGTCGAGCGTGGCATCGCCCGCCAACGGATAGGTTTCCAGACCAGGCGCCGCGTCGAGCAGCACGACTCCGACATCCGACGTGTTGGGGAACGTGGCGAAGTCGTCGTAGTCGGGGTGCGTCACCGGCGTACCCTCAATCGCATCGGGCCCCGCAAATGGGTAGTGCCCGCTGGTCACCTCGACGTCGAAGAAGACGCGAGCGCCGCTGGTGCCGACCGTGCAGTGGCCGGCCGTCAGCAATACATCGGCGGCGATCAACGAGCCGGAGCACCGATGGCTCGGTTCCCCGTCCACATCGAAGATAACCAGACCGACGCCTTCCCATTCATTGGCGCTGTCTTTCTCGCCGAACATGACGGCGCTCGACGGCGCCGCCATCACCATCAGCATCGCCAGCGCGGCGAGCACGACAAACACACGAGTACGCATTCCTACCTCCCAGGGTCTCCTCTATGGCCCGGGCTCCGTGGTCCCCCCGGCCGAAGCGTCAATCGCCGCCATCGGCAGCTTCACGCAGCCTATGGATGACCCTACACCATGCCGGTCGGCCGAAGAGGATCTGCATGGGATCTCGAGGACAGTTCGCCAAAGACGCCGCTCTCCACCTGCGGCAGTCGTGGTACGAGTCCCGCGCCCGCTCGTATCCTGGTGAGGTGCGCATCGGCAACCTATTGATGTTGGCTGGGGGCCTACTGCTGCTGATCGGCGCCTTGGTCCGGTTCACGCCGGGTGTGTTCTCGTGGTTCGGGAACCTGCCGGGTGATATCAGGATCAAGTCGGGCAGTTCACGTGTCTACCTACCGATCACGTCGATGATCCTGATCAGCGTCGCCCTGACTTTGGTCGCCAACCTCGTGGCCACCCTCCTCAGGGATCGCTGAGCGACTACGCCGCCACCGACAGCGCCAGCAAGACCTGCCCGCAGTAATAGAGAGGCAGACCCACCAGCCGGTTGAAGAACGATGGCGTCATGAACCGCTCTCGGGCAACGAACAGATCCGACACGTAGAACAGCGTCGCTCCCCACATGATCAGTGGCGTGTGGTCGGCGCCGCGAGTTCCGACCGCGAGCACCAGCATCACGCTGATCACCACCACGTATGCCAGCACCGGCCTGCGCATGCGGTCGTCCACGTGCGGCCCCAGCCACCGCAGCACCGCCGCGGCCGCTATTGCGGTGGCCACTGCGGCGGCAGCCACCCACGTCGCGGCCACCCCAAGTACCGCGAAGGCCGCGAGATAGGCGACGTGGCCCAGCAAGAACGCCACCAACCCGGCGCGGAAACGCGCCAGGTCCCGGAACATCAGCAGCACGTCTCCGCCCAACGAAAGCACCAGTCCGGCCAGGATCCACGCCCCGTAAGCACTGTCCAGCGCCCCTGAACCCACCGCGACGATCAGAAAGCCCACTGACGCCGACGGCTTGGCGATGAACCGCAGCTCCGAGCTCTCCATCCGTTCGGCAAGCAGCGTGGCCACCAGTCCTACTGCGGTCAGGGCCGCGCCCGTCAGCGCAATCGAGCTCACTGTCCGTCGCCCTCAGCGCCGCAAGACGGACCCGACAGCGAGCCGCAGGCGCGCGGGCGCACCGCCCTCGACTGGGGTGGACTCAGCGCTACCGGTATTTGGCGGTTGTCAGGCGACCGATCGAGGCCTACGTTTGTGAGAGAGGGGAAGGAAGGAGGCGACTTGTCATTCGTCATCGCCTCGACCGGGCCACTCGAGTTTCCGTCGATTCGTGAACTCCCTTGGCTTTCTTGAGCCCATCACCGCGCTTCTCAGGCCCATCGTCGATATCCCCCAACAAAGCGTGTGGACTCGCTGGGACGCGTGAGCTTTGTCACCGCAGCAGCCAACAGCCGGGGTGAGGCGATTCAGCATCGCATTGAGGTAATCATGATCAAAAAGAGATTCGCGCTATTTGCCGCAATCGTCACGACCGTTTCCGTGGTGATCGCCGCTCCTGTTTCTGCCGGAGCCTCGCTGGAGGGTCCGATGGTGTCACAATTCAACTTGGGATTCGGAAATCCCGACACCCCCTGCCCTCAGTTCACGTGGGCAGGAACCGTCGACCTCGTTGGTGAGACCTACGGGATGGCTTTCATTCCCACGGGGGCAGCCCAAACCGGCGAGGCCTTTCACTTCGAGGAGACCTGGCTGGTCTATGAGACCTGGGACTTCGGGTTCACCGACGGGGTTCTGACCACGTGCGACGGCGACGCCGTCTTGACCGGCTCCGACTCCGGCGTGGTGTCTCCAAATGGGAAGGCGCACGCCAACGGCGAGGTGGCGTCGGCGACTGCACCCTTCGATGAGTCGCTGATCGGGCGCCAAGCCCGGTGGAGCGGAGTCGTATCGAACGTCGTTGAGTTCGCCGGGACATTCCGGGTCAACTGAGCCTCTGCAGGCCCACCCGAAATGGTCACTGACGATGCTGGAGTCATGACGACGTGAGATGCGGCTAATTGCGGTCATCTATACCCGGATCTAGAAGCACATGCTGTTTGCGCCGTTGCCCAGGGCACCGAGATGGTCACATCTTTAAGCTTGCCAATAGGTAAAAGATGGAGGCGAAAGCTTGACCCAGGTCCGAGAGTTGGGGACTCGGCGCGCTCTTGCGGCTGTTGCGGCATTAGTGACCGCAGTTGTGCCACTCTCGTTCGGCTTGGCCAGTGCCGAGACCACCGCTGATCTCTTCGACCCGGCAAGGCCGCTGGACGGCAACGGAAGGGCGGTAGACCGGCCGATGGCGCCCACGGATCACGAGGGGTTCTGCTGGTTGGTCGCCGACTCCGGCGACAGGTTGACCAAATACGACCGGGCAACCAGGAGCGAGACGCCGGCACTCCGACGTCTCGGCGTCGAATTCGTCGAGGCGATCGCGTTGCATCCCGGCAGCGGCGACCTGTATGCCGCCAACGCCGACAGGTTGGGAATCGTCGACACCGCGACCGGTGCCTTCGATGGACACAAGTATCCCAATCCCTTCGGCACGGGCGAAGGGCCGTGGGACCGGATCGATTTCGACGACGTCGACGGCCTCGCCTTCGACCCGGCGACAGGGACGTTGTGGGGGGCACAGGTTCGTTCCGGGAAGAACATCCTCATCCAGATCGACCTCCAGAATGGGCGATACAAAGAAGGCGTCTTCGACGGTCACGACTATTTGCCGTTGACCGGTGACATCACCCATATCGATGACATCGCCATCGAGACCTCCACCGGCTTCATGTACGCCTCGGACTCGCCAGACCCCGGCGGGGACACGCTGGTGAAGATCGACACGGTCACCGGAGAAGTCACTGCGGTTGGAAACGTTGGGGAAATGGGAACTACGGACATGGAGGGCTTGACGATCGACTCGAGCGGTACATTGATCGGCACCAACGGCCATCCAGGAGAGCTCCACACGATCGACAAGGACTCAGGCAAGGCGACGTTTGTTGCGGATTTGGGACGGGAAGGGCCCGAGACCTTCGACGACTACGAGGCGGTGGCCTGCCCGCCGCCCGCCATCCCGCCGCCCCCGCCCCTTCGGGTCACCAAGTCGACATCAACCCCGACCCTGCCCGAACCCGGCGGCAGCTTCATCTACGAAGCGCAGGTCACCAACGATTCACCCGATCGGGTCATCACCCTCACCGCCATCGAAGACAACTGGACCGCAAACCCACCATTGGCCGGCTCCGGAACC
>JBFIXI010000090.1:0-11390 GCA_041605955.1 Acidimicrobiia bacterium | reverse complement strand
CTGCTGTATGTGGGCTACATCGGTCTCACGGCCCCCTTCGCCTTCGCGATGTCGGCGCTGATGTTGGGTCAGAGTGGCGTTGAATGGCTCGAGCGGACTCGCCGGTGGACTCTCGTGGCCTGGGTCTTCTTGACCGCCGGGATCCTGTTTGGCGGCCTCTGGTCCTATGAGGTCCTGGGCTGGGGGGGCTACTGGGCCTGGGACCCCGTCGAGAACGCCTCGTTCCTGCCATGGCTGATCGCGACCGCTTTCCTGCACTCGGCCGTTGTCCAAGTCCGGCGCGGCATGCTCCAGGCGTGGAACTTCGTGCTCGTCATCGGGGCGTTCGCCCTCACCATCCTCGGGACGTTCCTCACGCGGTCGGGCGTCATTGTGTCGGTCCACAGCTTCACGCAATCGGCGATCGGGCCGGCGTTGCTCTGGTTCCTCATGGTCGTCCTCGTTGCCTCGCTCGGGCTGTTTGCAGTGCGCATCCACCTCGTGGCTTCGTCACCCAGACTCGACTCCCTCATCAGCCGGGAGGGCGCATTCCTCACCAACAACCTGCTCCTGACGCTGTTCGCCTTCGTGGTGATCGCCGGCACCCTCTACCCGATGTTCGTTGAGTTGATCCGGGGAACCCAGGTCGGGGTCGGGCGCCCCTTCTTTGATCGCCTCGGCATCCCGTTGTCCCTCTTGCTCATACTCACTATGGCGATCGGGAGCATCATGCCCTATAGGTTCGCCCGTCCAGTCGTCGTGTGGGAACGCGTGCGGACTCCGATGAGAGTGGCGCTCGCAGTCACGGCGGCCGCCGTCTTGGTCGGTACACGCAACGGCTGGATCCTCGTCGTCCTGCTCCTCGCTGCCTTTGTAGTCTCGGTCTCCGTGCGACATCTGTGGACGCTGGCCCGGCGCGCCTCGGACGACCTACGCTCTCTCCCCGGCGGGGCCCTTCGTCTCATGCGCAACGACCCCGGGTACTGGGGAGGGCAGATCGCGCACATCGGCGTGGCTGTCGTCGCGCTCGGCATCGCCCTGTCGTCGAACCTGTCGGTCGAGGACCAGATCCGTTTCGAGCCAGGACAGACGGGGGACTTCGCCGGATTCGAACTCACCTACCGCGAGCCTTTCCGCCGTCTCGAGCCGAATCGCGAAGTGTTCGGTGCCCGAATGGAGATCCGGCAAGGCGACAGCCGGTGGGAGATGGAGCCGCGCCTCAACAACTACGTGCAGAGTCGCCAGGCGATCGCCACACCCTCTGTCGACGTCAAGTTACGCGGCGACCTGTACCTGTCGCTGACCTCGATAAACGAGGAGGGGGCGACCCTCGACGTGTTCTGGTTCCCGTACATCGGCTTGATCTGGTTGGGCGGCGGTCTCATGGTCGGCGGCGGTGCCTGGGCCTGGCTCGTGCGGAAGCCTCGGCGTGATGTCGCCATCCGCGAGCGGGTTGCGGTGTACCGTGTCTGAGGCTGTCCGCCGCTGGATCGCCGGCTTCGTCACGACGGCGCTTGCGGTGATCGTCCTCGTCGGGTTTGTGGCCGGCGAACCCTCCGAGACGGACCGCGTCGCGTCGCTCGGGAGTCGCATCCGGTGTCCGGTCTGCCAGGGCGAACCCATCGCAGACTCGCCCTCGGAGACGGCCAGAGCGATGATGCGGATCGTCTCCGAGCGTGTCGCAACAGGCGAGTCTGATAGCCAGATCATCGAGTACTTCCGGGCTCGTTACGGCGACTGGATCGTCCTCGATCCCCCTTTCCGGGGGGCGACGCTGATCCTATGGCTCCTCCCGCTGCTGGCTCTCGCCGGCGGTGTCGTGCTCATCGCTGGACGCATGCGGCGCAGGGACGGCAACCGGAAACACTCTTCCGAGGAGGCCGCCCGGTGACCGACGGCCATCGCGAGCTGACCGCGCTCGAACAGCGGCGCCGTTACATAAACCAGGACATCGAAGAACTGGCGGGCCAGGTCGCCGCCGGAGAGATCGAGATCGCCACTGCGGACCGGCTGCGGGAAGCCTACGCACTGGAGCTCGCCGAGGTCGAGGCTGCGATCGCGAGCGTTGATATCGACGGCGGCGTGGACGGAGTTCGGCGTCAGGGACTCTCGACCCGCAGGGCCGTCATCGGGACGGTCGCCCTCGCTTCCGCTCTCACCGTGGCAATCGTGTTCATCGGAGGGGACACCGTTCCGTCCCAGCAGGGTGCCGCCGCGGGTGTGGACAACACGCCGCGAGCGGCACCCGAGATCGGCGGATCTCTTGACACGATGGAGCAGGTGGTCGCCGAGAACCCGGACAACGTGGTACTCAGGCTCGCGGTTGCGGACGTCTACTACCGGCGCGCCCAGTATTCGCAGGCACTCAGCCACTATCTCGCAGTACTCGAGTCCGCCCCGAGCCCGGTGCAGGAGAGCATCGCTCTCGGGCGAGTGGGCTGGATGGCATTCATCACGAGCCAGTTAGATGCCGCCAATGACTACGTGTCGCGGAGCCTCCAGGTCGACCCTGACAACGTTGAGGCCAAGATGTTCCTCGGCTACGTGCGCTTCATGGGCTTCGACGACCCCGAAGCGGCGATCCCACTTCTCGAGGAAGTCCTGGCGTCTCGCAACCTCGATCCTGACCTTCGAGCCGAAGTCGAGGGCACGCTGGCGTCGGCACGTGCCGCAGCGGAGTCAGGATGAGCGACAACGATCGGCCTGCATCGAACCCGGCCGGGCGCAAGCACCGCAGCGCGGTCATCATCTGGGTGTCGGTGGGAGCCGGGATCGCCCTGATGATCGCCGTCTTCGCCACTCGATTCGGGACCGATCCGCGCATCATCGATTCCCCCCTCATCGGAAGCCAGGTCGCCCCGCTCGAGCTCGAGTACCTCGCCGGCGACGGGACGATGCACCTCGATGATCTGCGCGGCGACATCGTCGTCGTCAACTTCTGGGCATCCTGGTGCTTGCCGTGCCGGGCGGAGCACAGATATCTGACCTCAGCGAACCGGACCTACGGAAGCCGCGGCGTGCGGTTCGTGGGCGTAGTGCATCAGGACTCGAAGGCAGCAGCGCGGGCGTTCCTGGAGGAGCTGGGGTGGGGGGAGAACTACCTCTACGTGGTGGATCCCGAGTCGATCGCCGCGGTCGAGTTCGGTCTGTTCGGCGTCCCCGAGACCTTCTTCATCGATCGAGACGGCGTGATCGCAGCAAAGATCGCCGGTCCGGTCACGGATTCGTCCCTCGAGGGCACCCTCGACCGGTTGTTAGCCGGTCCCTGAGCGGCGGACCGGGATGCTGGCGCCGTACGGTCCGAATGGGCTCGTGACAGGGTCAAAGGACCCTATCGAAGTCCCCTGATTCGCCCCACTATTCCTGTTAGATCGTGCGGAGGAGGACCGAATGCGGTTGGCCAAGGCGAACCCGCTGTTTCTTCTTTTCGTCGTGTTGGTGCTCAGCGCGTCAGCCTGTGCTGGAGACGCCGGTCCTGAAGGCCCGCAGGGTCCAGCCGGCCCCGAAGGCCCGCAGGGTCCAGCCGGCCCCGCTGGCCCCGCAGGCACTGCGCTCATGGCCGCCGATTTGAGTTGCACAGGATGTCACGATGCGTCGACCGCCCTGGTCTCCAAGCAGGCGCAGTTCGATCATTCGCTCCACGGCAGTGGCGAGGCCTTCGTGCGTGGTGAGAGCACATCATGCGCCGGCTGCCACGGCAGCGAAGCTGCCGAGGCTCGAATCGCCGCCAATCTCCCTCCCCACGATGAGTCCGTCACAGGGACGATCAACGTCTCACCGTACAGCTGCCGCACCTGTCACGACGTGCACGAGTCCTACGATCCCGAGGAGGACTGGGCACTCACCGGCGGTAGTGCTGCCGTGTCGATGGAGATGACGGCCGGCACCTACGACCTCGGCTCGTCGAACCTCTGCGCCGAGTGTCACCAGATTCGCAACGAGCTCCCGGTCGCCGATGCGGACGGCAACATCACCTTCGATACGACGCGGTTCGGCCCACATCATGGTGTCGAGGCGCAGAGCCTCCTTGGTGAGGGCGGCCTGCTCGTTTCCGGTGGCGTCTCCGAACACTACGACGAGGTCGAGGATGGGTGTGTCGGCTGCCACATGGGCGGCACCTACGCCCAGGACGCCGCAGGCAACCCGACGTACAACCACACGTGGGAGCCCCGTGTTTCCTACTGCCTCGACTGCCACGAGGGTGCTGAGGACTTCGACCTCGAGGGCACCCAGACCGAGGTACAGGCGCTGATGGACCAGATCCAGCCGCTCCTCGTCCAGGTGGGGATCATGGACAGCGACCCCGAGCTCATCAACCGCTCGGTTCCCGGGACCTACCCAGCAGAGATCGCGGCGGCCATGTGGAACTACATGTACGTCCTCGAAGAGCAAAGCCGCGGGGTGCACAATCCGCTGTTCACCAAGGTACTCCTCAACCAGTCGCTCCAAGCCCTCGAGGCCGCACTGGCGGCTCCGTAGCTCTCTGTTTCGTCGCCAAGGCCGACCCCCAGCGGTGCGTGGTCGCGCCTGGTCGCCGTCGCCCCGCTCACTTAGGGCACGTCGCGGCCGCGCCTTCCGCCTGGCCGCTCGCCGCCATTGAAGTGAGGGCGGTGGCCGCCTCGCACGTCGATGTGGTGGATTTCGATCGCAGCGTTCGGGCTGGCGGTGGTGCCGTTGCCAGCTTGGGCCCGACGCGAAGCCGTGCGCCCGCGCCGCCCCGCACTGCTTTGGCACTTGGCTAGCGTTCGGTAGATGGAGATTCGGCGATGAGCGAGGAAGTCGTCCGCCTTCGAGAGGCGATGGCTGCACTCGAGGAACAGCGCAGCCTGCTAGGCGACGACGTCGTCGACGCCGCGGTCGCCAACCTGCGTCCGCAATTGGAGAAGGCCGAGTCCGCGGCCGCGGATGTCGAACAGCAACGCAAGCAGGTGACCGTGCTCTTCGCCGACGTCAGCGGGTTTACTCACATGTCCGAGACCATGGACCCGGAAGATGTCGCCGAGAAGATGAACGCGATATGGGCAGCGCTCGACAACGTCATCGTCACCCACGGCGGACGGGTGGACAAGCACATCGGAGACGCAGTGATGGGTCTGTGGGGCGCCCCGCGAGCTCGCGAGGACGATCCGGAGCGGGCGGTCAGCGCCGCGCTTGCGATGCAGGACGCGCTCGCCGACTTCAGTCCAGCCGGTTCGGCGAACCCCCTGATGGTGCGAATCGGCATCAACACCGGCCCGGTCCTGCTCGGCACCGTCGGTTCTACCGACGAGTACACGGCGATCGGCCACACCGTGAATCTCGCCTCGCGGCTCGAGAGTGCCGCTCCTCCCGGCGGCGTCCTGATTTCCCATGAGACCTACGCCCTGGTGGGCGGCCTGTTCAACGTCGTGGCCCAGGATCCGATCCAAGTGAAGGGTGTCTCCGGATCGGTACGGGCGTATCGAGTGCGGGAACGCAAGCCTCGGGAGTTCCGCGTCGGCGCCCGTGAGGTGGCCGGGATTGTCACGGCGCTCGTCGGTCGCGATCGCGAGCTCGAGATGATGACCTCGGCGTTGCCATCCCAGCCGACCGGCGAATCGGTCGTCCGGCTGGTGACGCTCGTCGGCGAGGCCGGGGTCGGCAAATCCCGCTTGCTCTATGAGTTCTTCAATTGGCTCGACGCCAGGGAGCATGGGACCTACCTATTTCGGGGGCGCGCTACTGCCGGCCATGAGGTCGATGCTTACGGCTTGCTGCGCGATCTGGTCTTCTTCCGGTACCAGATCGTCGACAGCGACTCGCCGGCGACGGCCAAGGAGAAGCTCGAGAATGGGTTGGTGGCAGTCGGGGGGGACCCGGCTCGCTCGTGGGCCCCTTTCATCGGGCAGTTGATTGGGCTCGATTACTCCAGTAATCCTTCAATTGCTGAGCTGGTCGACGAGCCGCGGTTGATTCTGGAGCGGGCGGAGCGGCACCTGCGCCAAGCGATCAGCAGCGGGGTTGCGGGGCGGTACTGCGTGATGCTGCTCGAGGATGTCCACTGGGCGGATGACGAGTCTCTCGACTTGCTCGAACGGCTGGCCGCCGAATTGACGGCGTTTCCGTTCCTCATCGTTGCCAACGCGCGGCCGGCGTTGGTGGAGCGGAGGGCAGAATGGGTCGAGGGGACCGAGCCCTGGCGGCGCACCATCCACCTCGACCCGCTCGACAGCGCCGGTGCCGACGCGCTGGTCGACTCGATATTCAGCCGTATGCCCGAAGTGCCTCCGCAGTTACGAGCAACGATCGTGGAGCGCTCCGCAGGGAACCCGTTCTACCTCGAAGAGCTGGTGAAGATGCTGATCGACGATGGAGTCATCAGCACCAGGGAGACTTGGTCGGTCGACGAGTCCCGGCTGGCGAAGCTGCGGATTCCATCGACGTTGACCGGGGTGCTCCAATCCAGGATCGATGCGCTGCCACGCAACGAGCGGAAAGCGCTTCAAGACGCCTCGGTGATCGGGCGCGTGTTCTGGCAGGACGCGCTCGTCTCGGTGTTGGCCATCGATATGCAGCCGCCTCCGGGCCCCGGAGACGTCGCCTCATGGATGGCCGCCGGCCAGCGCCGGGAGCTCGTGTACCAGCAGCAGGAATCGGACTTCGCCGACACCCGCGAGTACATCTTCAAACACGCCATCTTGCACGATGTCATTTACGAGTCGGTGACGCACAAGCTGCGTGCCCGCTACCACGCCGCAATCGCATCTTGGCTGGAGAAACGGGCCGTCGGGCGCACTGCCGAGTTCGCCTCCCGCATTGCGGACCACTACGAGCGCGGCGGGCTGGTGTCGGAGGCGGCTCGTTGGCTGGTGGTGTCGGCCGATCAGGCCCGCAAGTCGTATGCGCCGGAATCGGCCATTCGGGATTATGAGAAGGCGATCAGCCTGTGGGACACGATGGCCGAGGAGACTGTCGATCCCGGCCTCTATGCAAGTGCCCTCGAGGGCCTGGGGGACGGCCTCAATACCCGAGGGAGGTATACGGAAGCGGCGGAAACCTTCGAGCGCCTCTTTGCGATGGCTGGAGAAGACGATGCGGCGTTGGCTGCCCGTAGCCGCCGTGGACTAGCCGTTGCTCTCGCCTATAAGGGTGATTTCCGAGCCGGTCTCGAAGCGGCCGAAGAGGGGGCCGCCGCCGCCGTTGAGCTGGGCGACGAGCTGCTCGCGGTACGTTGCCGCTGGATGCAAGCGTGGTGCCTGTTGCGACTCGGGGAGTTGCCCCGGGCCGAAGAGATTGCCGCCGACGTGGTTGCCGCCAGCGAGGCGCTGGGCAACGAAGCTCAGCTGGCCAAGGCACAGAATCTGGCCGGAGTCCTGCAGTACACCAAGGGCAACTATGCGGCGGCGACTGAAGCCTTCGAGCAATCTGCGGCCACATTCCGCAGGATGTCCAGCGAAGAATCCGTTATGCCGATCCTCAACAACCTCGGCGTGCTGGACGAGACGCAGGGTGATTACGAGAGCGCAGTGCGCCGTTACACCGATGCGCTCGAGATTGCCCGCGAGACCGGAAGCCGGGACGCCGAGATGGTCTATTCGAGCAATCTCGGTATGGCAATGTTGGGCCTCGGACGCTACGAGGAGGCCGAGCGGCTGTTCCGACGCGTGATCGACATGGCGGCGAGTGGTCTCAATGCTCTCAGCGAGACCTATCGCGGCCTTGCCGAAGCGCTGGTGGCTCGGGTTGAGATAGCCGAAGCCCGCACCGCAGCGCTCGAGGCGCTGCGACTCGCGGTTGTGGCGGAAGCTTCGGACGACGAGGCAGGAGCGTGGCGCCTGCTGGGAATTGTCAGCGGCTGCCTCGGGGGGGCCATCGACCTCGCTCCAAGTGGTCAATCGGGGATGGTGGATGCAGACGAGTGCTTCGAGCGCGCTCTCGCAATCGCCGAGAAGGAGGAAGACGAAGCGGAGCTCGCCCGGTCGCTGGCCGCGTGGGCGGGTTGGTCCGAGCCCGGTATGGAGAGTACGCGCTACGAGCGAGCGGCAAAGCTGTTTGCCAACCTCGGCGTGGACGGGGAGCTCGACCGTTGGTATCGGGCGGGCAAAACGTCACGCATATCGTCGAGCGAATCGGTAGATTTGGGGCCGGGCAACAGACGCGCTTGACCAAAAGCGCCAACTTAGAGGGGGTTGGCTTGAAACGTTCCAGTCTCATTGCACTATTCATGGCGATCTTCCTGGTCACTGCAACCACGGTCGCTTTCGCCGGCAAGATGCACTTCAACTCGGACCCGGTAGTCCGTCTCGGAAACTCCCTGAACGTCGAGGGGGATCTCGTTGGAGTGGGTGGCGGCCAGGGCGCATTGGTCACGGTCACCGGCACCGGCACCGCCAACGTCGTTGCGATGTGCGAGAACCGCGGCGGTAATCAGGCTCCCGGCCAGAATCCGCTGATCGCCGAAACGACGAGCTCGGCGACATTCGGGCCCGTGCCGGACAACGGCCGGGTGCATGTCGACTTGACCATTCCCGACCCGACAATCGCCGACGTCATTGGTTCCATCGACAGCAAGAGGGCCGGCTGTCCCAACGGCAACTGGAATGTGGTCGGCCTCGATCCAGGCTCGGTCGACTGGATCTTCTTGAACCTCACGGCGACGTCACCGACCAATCCGACGTATGTCATCGAGGGGCCTTGCGATACCAACCTGGTTGCCGGCACGATCAGCTGCATGCTGGAAGAGGTGAGCTGACGTCCGGATCGCCCCGGGCGACGCGGCATCAGGCTTAGAGGTGAGGCGGTACGGGTGCGTCCGTGCCGCCAGAGGCCGGCCGGGGCATGACCTCGGTCGGCCTCTAACCCAGGTCGACCAGCTGGGTTGTCTTGGGAGGTTGGCTGCCCGTGACGCTTCTCCGATGGGCGAGCTTGGTAGCCTCGGACGAAGGCCAAGGAGGATGCATGGGTACCAAGGACCGAGAGCGCAAGCCCGCTAAGAGGAAAGCGGCCCATACTCTCAAGGAGAAACGAGCCGCCAAGAAGGCCAAGCGCGAAGGTGACACGAAGCCGCAGCTTCCGCACAGCTGAGGCGCCGACGGCCCCATCCGGTTGCTGCTGAGCGATCGAAGTGCGGCTGCGCGGGTATCTACATCTCGGGCATCATCCCCAGCTGCTGCATCATGGCGGCCTGATCGGTCAAACCCCAGTGGGCGATCGCTCTGCCATCGCGGAACTCGACGATGTCGATGAACTGGACCGAGAAGCTCTGCCCCGCAGCCGGCATACCCATGAAGTCGCTCTTGTGGGTTCCCGACATCGTGCCCCGGACAATGACCTTGTTGCCGTCCTCCAGGATGTCGTGGGCCTCCATGCGGAGGTCCGGAAAAGCGTCGTGAACAGCCGCAGCGCCTTGCGCGGCGCCGCCGGACCCTCCGCGGGCAGCCACGGGAACACCTCGTGCTCGACGAAGTCCTCCGCCACCAGCTCATCGAGCACATCGAAATCCTGCTTGCTGATGACTTCGTCGTACAGGCGACGCATTACAGCCTTGTTGTCGCCAGCCATCGTGTGACCCCTTCCTAGGCGTGTCTCCCAACGTACCGATCGGACGCGACTCGCGGCCGGGCTGGGGCGGATTCGATAGGCCTCAGTGGGGGAACAGGATCTCGCCGAGGGCGAACGCGAGCACCACCGCACCGAAAGCAATTGTGGCGACCACGCTCAGCGCCCTTTCCGATTGCCTGATGACTGCAGCCAATCCGGCTGCCGCCGCGGCTATGGCAGAAGCACCGGCCGCCAGCATCGTCGACGCCAGCCAAGGATTGGAGAAGAAGGTGTCGCCACCCCGTTGGCCGGCGGCGACCAGGGCGAAGAATGCTGCGAAGAATGTCAGAGACAGGATCCCCAGCCGGCAGGAGATCCGGCCGAGATGCGTGTGCGGCATGGTGACATCCTCCTTGCGCCCATCGTGTGGGGAGGCGCGATGTTCGACCAGAGGCGGTGGTCCCCATCGCGGTGCCGGACGGCCGCCTGCCAGCTCCTCGGAAGGTGGCCGCTATCCAGGCGCCCGTTGCGGGTCGACCACTTGGTCCTTGAACAGCAGGGTCGCCGCAACCATCTCGAGGTCGTCCTTTGGTCTCGCCTGGTGCCATGTCATGACGGCGGCGACAACGTACTCCTCAGGTTCGCTTCGCACCGCTCGCATCAGGGCCCCCAGGCGTCGCCAGCCTTGGCGGACGGGGTTGGCGGCGGGGGCGGACACCGTCGCCAGCGAGTCCTCGCCGACGCTGAGGGTGAACGTGCCGGAGTCGACCAATAGCATCGCTCGTGCCAGGTCGGCCCCGATGGAGGCAGCGGGTCGCAGCTGGAGACGCCGGGAGGAGCGATGATCGTCGACCACCGCGCCCCCTCGGGTGCGAGCAGAGAGAGTGAATGTGGCGAGCGGGCCTCGAGCCGCATCGTGAACCACCCATCTTCTGGGAGCTAGTCGGCGAGTGGGTGCCATCGTGAATGCCGACGTTCCCCCTGGTTCGCTGAACTGGGCGCCCTTGGTCAGGTAGCGGCCGGCGGAAGTGCCGGTCAGTACGACACCGGCGTCGCCCCGCAGCTCGTAGCTGTATTCGAATCTGCGTTTCCTCCGGTCCAGTGGCTTTCTAGCTAGGACGAAAGTCGCATCTTGTGACTGCATTGGCTCCCGGTTGCCGATCATCCGTGGTTATCGACAGAGCAAGGCTAGGACTCGACGTGATCGATTCAGACTGCGGCCAGCCGCTCGAATGAGGCGAGGATCGCGTCCATCAGGGCGGGCTTGTGGCGCCACAACATGGTGGCGTGACCAGCCTCGAGCCACCGCAGTTGCGAGCCCGGCCAGTGGGCATGGAGGTCCTCTACGGCGTAGCGGGGGATGTAACCATCCCGAGTCCCGCCGACGACGATTGCCGCCGCCGTGTGAGGTCTCGGTTCGATGGCGAGCACCGTTGCCTTGCTGAATTCGCGGCGCAGTCGGGCGGCGGCACCGGGCCCGCCGAGGGCATCCCAATCGATGACATTGCGGATCACTCCATCCAGGCATACCGGAGCGGGGGAGTGGGAGGCGGCCAGCGCGGCGATGGCCGTGGGATGGTTCGCGAGCGCTCCCACCAAGGCTGCGATGTTGCCTCCCATCGAGTAGCCCGCTACACCGACCTGGTTGTCCTCCGCGAAATGCGCCGTCAGTGCCCAGCCTTCGACCACCGCGGCGCGGCCCATCACCGCGAAGTCGGCGACCGTACGAATCGGCGGGTCCTGCCCGACTCGGCGGCTGCCGTAGTACGGGTTCTCCAGCATCACGGTTGTGACCCCGCACCGGGCCAGCTGCGCCGCCAGCACGCTGCGCGTCGAGAAGCCGTGATCGTTCCACGCCGCCATCATCACGACCAACCGGCCGTCCGCAACCTCGGGCGCGATCATCCGTACTT
>JBFIXI010000089.1:0-11760 GCA_041605955.1 Acidimicrobiia bacterium | reverse complement strand
TACCACTTACCGATCGGCTGCCCGGCCTCGTAGAGCTCCTGGTAGGCAAGTCCGCTGTGGTTGGACTTGCTGCGCAGCGGCTTGCCGCTGCGGGGATACAACAGGCCCCGCCGCCGGTAGGCGGCGCGGTGAGTATCGAAGTGGGTCTGGATAGCCGTCGACCCGGTCTTGTAGTGCCCGATGTGGATCGTCAGCTTCATGTGGCCTCTTCGCGCGGCGGCTCGGCAGGGTGGTCGCCGTCGCTCGCGGTCGTCACCGGGTTGGGCGCCGTGTCGGGAAGCGTTTCGGCGGCACCGAACAACTTCTCCCACGTAGCCAGCCAGGGAATCCCCTTGGCGCGATCGACCGCCTCCTCGCCGAAGCGGATGCTGATCTTGCGCAGCAATGCCTCGAAGCGGACGAGCTGCCGGCGCTCCAGCTCGATGTCGCGGGTGTACTCCCATACCGAGCCGTCGGCCGGCTCGATGAGCCGATACGTGTTGAAGACGGCGAGCCGCCACGGCGCCAGTTGCTTGGTGGTGAGAGTGGGGATCTTGGCCTTCTGGGTGGGCGGGGCAAACAGTCGCGCCAGCCGCAGCGCCGGGAACGCGGGCTTGGTCGCCAGCTTCACGATGCCGTCGAAGGCACGCACGTTCGACTCGCCGGCGTCGGCCACCCGCTTGGGCCCGAGCTCCTTGAGCTCTTCCAAGCGGGCCATCAAAGCCTCATTGGTAGTCGAAAAACAGTGATCGGGGCCGGCCAGATAGTCCTCGATCGCGGCAATCATGAACTGACACGAGTGGTAGCGGGCGAACATCGCATCCCGAGTGAACACCCGGCGCAGCTTGCGGATCACGGCATGGAGGCTCCCGTTGCCGTGGAGCGACAGCATGGTCAGCCGGTTGCGCACCTCGAAGTAGAGGTGCCAGTTGCCGAGCTTGAAGTAGAAGGGCTCGTGCCACACCCCGATCCCCGGCACCGGTACGGTGCGAATGCCGTGGCGGGCCAGGCGTACACCGAACTCGATGTCGTCGCCGCGGATGAAAGAGGGCATTGGCAATCCCGCCTCCTCGAGTACCCGTTTGGATGCTCCGAACATCCACCAGCCGTTGTAGTCGATCGGTCGGATGGTGAGGAACTCCTCCAGGTTTTGCGGCTTGACCAGCGACAGTCCGTGATTGACGGGGATCGGCTCGGCGATGGCGGGGTCGAGCATGGCGCCCGCTTCATAGAGGCTGTTCGGCTGGACGAGATCGAGCATGTGTCCCCCGAGGGCGACGTCGTCGTGGGCGTACCGCAAGAACTGAATGGCGCGGTACAGCGACTCGGGGTGCAGCTTGATGTCGTCGTCGAGCAGGATGAAGTGGGTCAGCTCGGGGTCCCGCATCGTTTCGTACATGCCCCGGGTGAAGCCACCACAGCCTCCCAAGTTCTCTTGCTCGATCACCTCGATGCGGTTGAGTAGGTGTTTGGGGGCATTGGGGAGCAGGTCTTCGATGGCAAACGGGTTGCCCTGATTGACGACGAATACTTTGGCTATCTGATAGCTGACTTCGGGGGCGCTGCGGATGGCTTCGAGGATCTTGGCCAGGTACGGCTCGCGGTTGAAAGCGCAGATGACGATGCTCGTCTTGATGTCGCGCCCCACATCGGAGGTCTCCCAGGAGCCCCCATGAACCCGCGAGTCGCCGTCGGCTTCGATGTCGAACCACACTCGCCCCGGGCTATAGGTGAAGCCGGTGTCGCGGGTTATGCCGATGTCGAACGTCTGCGGCTCGGAAGTGTCGAACTCGAGCCGCTTCACGAGATAGACCGGGCCCTCTGAGGCTTGGCGATAGGCGGAGATGACCCCGCGGCCTTCGACCTCCACTCGCAAAGTCACGTTGTGCACCGATGTGTATCGGAACCAGTAGTTCTCGAAGAACGAGTTGAAGTATGTGTTGAAGGTGACCCGCAGCCCCCCGGGAATGCGGAGTGGACCTTCCGGCTCCAAGATGGCGTGACGGCGTCGCTCCGTCCAGTCGTACCGGAAGTAGAGCGACTCGGTGGCCGGATCGGCCGCCAGGTCGACATTCTGCAGGATCGTGTTGTCGGCGATCGGTATCAAGTCAGTCCCTCGTGCTCACGTCGGATGCGCTCCGGTCGGCCGCATCAATGTAACCCAGTGTCGTCGGCTCACTCGTCATCATTCTCATCGAAGCGGGGGCGCAGCGCCCGGCGGCCACCTTCGACGAAACGGCGGCGCCAACTGACGATGTCGGTTGCGTCGACTCCGGTCTCCGCGGCCACCTCGGCGGCACTTTGGCCGGCGAGAACTTTACGCACCAGCTTGGTGCGCTGCTTGGCGTTGAGCGTTCCCGAGGGGGTCTCCGACAGGTCCAGATCGTCGGCCGTCTCGGAGTGGTATTCACTGATCACCTCATCGGCCGGGCCGGTCATCTTGACCTTGCCGGCATCTAGCCAGATGGCGGTATCGCAGAACCGCTTGGCTTGGGCCAGGCTGTGCGTGACCATCACCACCGTCCCGGCCCGGTCAACGAGATCTTGCAGCGCTGCCATGCTCTTGTCGCGAAATGCCGCATCACCGACCGCCAATATCTCGTCGAGCAGCAAGGTCTCCGGCTCCAGCGTCATCGCAATGGCAAAGGCCAACCGGGACCGCATACCCGAAGAGTAGGTGTTGACCGGCCGGTCGAGCGCTTCTCCGATCTCGGCAAACTCGGCGATCTCAGGCAGCAGCGCGTCCATATGTGATCTGCTGTGGCCGAGAGCCAAACCACCCAGATAGACGTTGTGCTTGCCACTCAGCTTGCCGTTGAACCCGACACCGAGCTGGAGCAGCGTCGGCGGCTCGCCGCGCACCTCGACGAATCCGCGGTCCGGCTCCAGAGTGCCCGCCAGTACCCGCAGCAACGTGCTCTTCCCGGCGCCGTTGCGTCCCACCACGGCGACTGCCTCGCCCCGTTCGATCACGCACGAGGCTCCGTCGAGGGCAACGACCTCTCTCTGCTCGCGATGGCGCAGCCGTCCCAGGCTGCGCTGCGCGGTCGGCACCCGATCGGCGTAGGGGCGATACCGAACATGAACGTCCTCCGCGATGAGGACCGGGTCGCTCATAGGTAATTGACCAGCTTCCCCTCGAACCTCCGAAAGAGGAGGGTGCCGACGATGAGGAAGAACACGCCGGACACGGCCGATCCCGCCAGATGGACCAGGTTCAGCTCCCAGCCGAGCAATGCGGTCCGGTATGCCAGGAGGATGTGGTACATCGGGTTGAGGTTCATCGCCGGTGTCACCCAGGCGGGTACGTCGTCGAGCAGGTCGACCGTCCAGATGATCGGAGACAGGTAGAGCCATATCCGCAGCAGGTAGGGGATGAGATTGGACACGTCGCGAAACGGCACTGCCAATCTGGCGGCCAGCGAGCCCAGGCCCAGACTGAACATGATGTGGAGCAGGAAGACCGGAGCGAAGTAGAAGAGCTTCCACCCCGGCCAGAAGCCGGTGCTGGGTAGGGAGATGGCGAAGAACGCCAAGATCGACACTAGGAAACCGATTCCCGACTCGATCACGCTCGACAGCGGGAGGACGAGCCGGGGGAAGCGGAGATTCACGATGAGCTTGGAGTTGTTGACGATGGTGGAAGAGGCGCGGGTGATGACGCTCGAGGTGAAGCGATAGGCGAACATCCCGGACATGAGGTAAGCCAGATACTCCGGATTCCCTCTCCGGCCCTGCGAGAAGATGATTCCGAAGACCAGGAAGTAGACCCCGGTCAACAGCATCGGGTTGAGCACCCACCACACGATGCCCAGCGCGGTGGTGGCGTTGCGGGCGCGCAGGTTGCTTGTCGCCAGGTACCAGGCAAACTCGCGGCGATCCCACAGCTCGCGCAAATAGGCGGCGAGCCCGCGATGGCTTGGAGAGGCTTGAGTCGATGACGCGAGAGACGTGATTGTGATCTCCAAGGGTCTGGGCGACGGCCGCATGTGTCGTGTTGACCGCTCCATCGGCCGGGTCGCAGCACCCGAGTCACCTGCCCGGGCATTCGGCGTGCGTTAGCCGGCGCCCGCAGTTATCAATCGGCCGAGCGGCATGGTAACTCACGACGCCGGCTATCAGGTGGTTCGACGGCGATGTCGCCGCTTACAGCTCCAGCACCATTGCCTTCTCGACGGCGGGCAACGCCCGAAGCTCGGCCATCACTGGGTCACCGGGCCACGTATCGAGATTGATGAAGCTGAGAGCATGGCCGCCTATCTTGTCGCGTCCCAGCCGCCACTCGGCGATGTTGACTTGGTGACTGCCGAGGAGCGTGCCGACATCGCCGATCACGCCGGGCACGTCGTTGTTGAGCATCAGCAAGACGATGCCGCTGGGCTTGGCGTCGAGGTGATAGTTGCTCACCTGCACGACGCGCGGTTCCTTGCCGCCGAAAACCACTCCCGAGACGACCCTGTCTCCACCGTCCCAGAAGACCCGGGCAGAGATCATATTCGGATAGTCGAGCGCTCCGATCCCATCGGTTTGCGAAACGGCTATGCCGTGATCTGCCGCCAACGCGGGGGCGTTGACCAGGTTGACCCCTTCCGGGTTGGACCCGTGGAGCAGTCCGGCCAGCACTCCGGTCGCCACCGCTCGTATCTGCTCGCTGACTCCCTCGCCGCGAGCCTCGATCTCAACTCGCTCGATGTGACCCGGGGCCATTGCGAAATGGAGCTTGCCCATCGCCACCGCGAGTTGCAGCCACGGCGCGGTGTCTTTGTCCAGGCGGAACGGGAAGTTCACACTGTTGACGATGCCCTCGCCGCGAAGCGCGTCGAGCACCTGCTCGGCGATCTGTTGGGCCACGTCGCGTTGGGCTTCTTCGGTGCTCGCACCCAAATGAGGGGTGTGCACCACGTTGGCCAGGCCGATCAGCGGATTATCTGCCGACGGCGGCTCGGAGCTGAAGACGTCGAGCGCCGCGGCTCGCAACCGACCGTTCTGCAACGCTTCGGCCACGGCGGCTTCGTCGATCAAGCCCCCGCGGGCGGCATTGATCAAGACAGCCGTGGGCTTCATCTGGCTCACGGCTACAGCATCGATCAGATTCTCTGTGTCCTTGGACAGCGCACAGTGAAGAGACACGAAGTCGGACCTCGCCAGCAGGTGGTCCAGTTCGACCAGCGTCACCGACTGTTCGTGGGCCGCGCGTTCGGTGACGTATGGATCGTAGGCGATCACCTCCATCTGGAATGCGCGGGCCCGCCGGGCGACCTCGCGTCCAATGCGACCCAGACCGATGATGCCGAGGGTCTTGCCGGCCAGCTCGATGCCGGCGTGGCGGCTCCGCTCCCATAAGCCGGCGGAGAGCTCGGCATGGGCGCGGGCGGTATGGCGGCTGGCCGCCAGCATCAGCCCCATGGTCAGTTCCGCCGTGGCCACTGAGTTGGCCTGAGGTGTGTTCAACACGATTACCCCGCGGCGAGTCGCCGTTGGCACGTCGATGTTGTCCACGCCGACCCCAGCCCGCCCGATCACCATCAGGTTCTTGGCGGAATCGATCAGATCGGCGTCGAGGTTCGTTGCACTGCGGATGATCACCGCGTCGTACTTGCCGATGACGGCGAGCAGCTCCTCCTTCGAGAGGCCGGTGTGCTCGTCGACCTCGACGTCGGCAGCACTCCTGAGCACGTCGATGCCGGCTGCGCCGATCGGGTCGGCAACAAGGATGCGCCGTTTACCCACGTGGTGTCTCCTGTCGGTTCAGGCCGCTCAATGTAGCGATCAGTTGTTCACGCTGGCGGGCGTCGCGCACCGTCACCGCCCCAGTCTCGATGAGATGAGCTCCCTTGGCGAAGACCCGGCGCGCCGCCTGGCTTTCGAGTCGTTCGGCCCCGCCCGGGCCGGCGGCTATCGGCAGGACGGGCGCCAGTGTCGCCGCGTCGACATACACCGCGGCGTGGGCGGCCACGTGCTCGCGGCGCACCACCCCACCAAAGCCCACGAAGAGATCGACGGCGGCCGCGGCGTGGAGATCGCTGGCACCGTCGCCGACGAGCATGGATGCTCCCGGCTTGCCGTCCAACAGGGCGGCAATCACGTCGGCCTTGCCGTCGCTGCGAGTGAGCGCACCGCCGTCGTATCCGGCGTAGTCCTGATCGACGGGTCCCTGGCTGCTCAGCCACCACTGGCCGCTGAGGCCGTCGTGGCGGGCTGCCACGGCGCGCACATTGTCCGGGGCGACGCCGAGATGTATGGCGAACTCCTCCACTGGCTCGGCGAGTCCTCCGCTGACGATGTAGACCGCGATCTCGAGCTCGTGGAGCGCGGCTATGACCTCCCGCGCATCGTCCACGACGTGCCGCTTGTAGGCGGAGCGTAGCTCGGCGACCGATTGGCGGCTCGGCTGCAGCATGGCGAGCCGGGCCCCGTACACCTCCTCGAGGTCGACCTCTCCCGCCATGGCGGCGTCGGTCATGGAAGCCACTTCCTCCTCGAGGCCGAGGCTGGCTGCGAGCACGTCGATTCCCTCCACTGAGGAGAGTGTGGAGTCGCAGTCGAAAACGACATGAGAAAACCCGGGCCAGCGAACCCGGCCCGAGGGCGCGGCCTCGAAGGGCATGTCGATAATCCTGCCACAGCTCGACGCCTGTCTGAAATCGAGGATGGCTGCTCGAAATCGACGGGAGGCGAGGCAGATTGTGGCAAGCTCTGTCGAACTCAGTTTGAGAAATGACCCTCGCGATGCCGATACTCATGGGGATGAGCGCTGTAACCCCACGAATTCGTTTTGCCTTAGTCAGTCTGGCCATGGTTTGCACGACCGTTGTAGGTGTGGCCGCCGTTGCCCCGACCCCCGCCTATGCGGCCGCCGCCACTTGCCGCGGCTGGGACGTCACGATCATGGGAACCCCGGGCCCCGACACCATCGTCGGCACCCCCGACCGAGATGTCATCAAAGGTCTCGGCGGGGACGATGTCATCCGCGGGCTTGGTGGCGCCGACATCATCTGTGGCGGCGCCGGCCACGACACCATCTACGGAAACCAGGGCCACGACCGGCTGTTCGGCGGAAGGGGTGATGACGTCATCTGGGCCGGTGACGGGCACGACCGGGCGTTTGGATCAGACGGAAACGACACGATCCACGGCGGGCTATGGGCCGATGTGTGTATCGGCGAGACCGAGTCTTCGTGCGAAGTCGATTATCGCGGAGAGCGCGATGAGGAGCTGTGGCGTCAACTCGTAGACGAGTACTTCGGCGACATTGGTGAGACCGACAATGCGCTCGTGATCGTCGCTTGCGAGTCCAACGGGGACCCCTTCGCGGTCAATCCCAACGGTAAGGTGCCCAAGGGCCTCTGGCAGTTCATCCCCTCCACATGGGAATGGGCGACCGAGTTCACCGGATGGACGCACTCGCACCGCTTCCATCCGCGAGCAGCCACCGAGACGGCCCGCTGGCTATACGACTGGGCCGACGGGCGGACTCGCCAGGACGGCAGCGAGGGCCAAGGCTTCGATCCGTGGGTGCACTGCCGCTGCCTGCTGCCGGAGTACGACTGCCAGTTCGATCTCGACGGGCATAGATCCGGCGTCAAGTAGATCGCAGCGCCGAGCGCTCCAGTCTGGTTCGCAAACCGAGCCGTGTCCGTCGCCAATCCGGCTGGCGGCGATGCGCCGAGACGCGCGGGTAGCGTTGATCGCAACGAGTCCTGCATTCGACGACGGGGGTGCCATGAGGAGCCATCAGGTCGACTACACCATTCAGGGAGATGATCTGCAGTTCGTCGAGATCGAGCTGGATCCAACGGAGACCGTCATCGCGGAGGCGGGCACGATGATGTACCTGGAAGAGGGCATCACGTTCGAGACCAAGATGGGCGACGGTTCGCAACCGGATGAGGGGCTGTGGGGGAAGCTCAAACAGGCGGGAAAACGAGCGTTGGCGCAGGAGTCGATCTTCCTGACCCACTTCACCAATGCGGCTGGGGGCAGGCAGAAGGCCGCCTTTGCTGCGCCATACCCCGGCAAGATCGTCCCGATCGACCTCGCTGAGCTCGGCGGGCGGATCATCGCCCAGAAGGAGTCCTTCTTGTGTGCCGCCATGGGCACCTCGATCGGCATCGCCTTCAATCGGAAGCTCGGCGCCGGGCTCTTTGGTGGCGAGGGATTCATCCTGCAGGACATCCAAGGCGACGGCCTGGTGTTCGTCCATGCCGGTGGCACGATCGTGGAAAAGCGCCTCACCGGCGAAAGGCTGCGAGTCGACACCGGCTGCCTGGTCGCCTTCGAGCCCACGATCTCGTACGACATCCAGCGAGCCGGCAATTTGAAGTCGATGGTCTTCGGCGGAGAGGGCCTCTTCCTGGCGACGCTGCAGGGCGCGGGTCGAGTCTGGCTGCAGTCTTTGCCGTTCAACCGGCTGGCGGATCGGGTCGTCAGCAATCTGCGACCGGGCGGCTCCGACGACGAGGGTTCGCTGCTCGGCGGGATCTCCACCCTGTTCGAGCAGCGCTGACCCCCGCCCGGGAAGGACATTCGCTGCAGTCGTCCGCGTTCCGCGGATCCCTGCTTCTGGCTATTCCGTGACGATCACTTTGGCCCGCATCCAAGGATGCGGTTCGCAGAAGTACTCGTACTCACCCGGCGCGTTGAAGGTGTAGCTCCACGATCCGTTGGGCGTCAGCGTGCCCGAATCGAAGCTCCCGTCTACTGCGGTCACGGTGTGTGCCATCGTGTCTTGGTTCGTCCACACGACGGTGCTCCCGACCGGGATCGTCAGAACGTTGATTGAGTAGTCAATCGGGTCTTCGGTCTCGGCGAACTCGCTCGGATGGTTCATGTCCTGGGGCTCCCAAGCACCATCCGGCATCTCCACCACGAAGTCGGCTTCGACCGGGAGGGTGGTGTCGGTCGGCTCCGGAGCACCGGCGGTCATCGCCTCGAAGATCTCGGGCTTCTCAGATCCGCCGACGCTGATGATGGCGACGGCTCCCTTGTCGAACGTTCTGGTGAGGGCGTGGTCGACGAGGATGATGTCCGATGGCGCCTGTCCGATCAGATCGACCACGACACCGCCTCCGGCGGGCACCAGCGTGGTTTGCGATCCCCGCAGTGGCGGGTTCAGAGTGGCACCTTCCGGCCACACCGCATCCCAATGGGAACCAATCGGGTGGAAGTTCGAAGTGAGGTTCAGGCCGGCATTCACGAAGTAGATACGGGCCCGCTGGCCAACGACAATGCTCAGGGCGTTGTCACCGGTCAGGGCACCTTTGGCACCGTTGAACACGACCATGGTCGGGTTCTCATCGGTGAGCGCAGCCCGGTCCAGCTCTACGAGCCCCGGTTCGGTACCGCGTGTGTAGTACTCGGACTGGACGATATAGAACTCGGCATCCGCGGCCGGCAGCGGCTGTGCCGGATCGACGAGGATCCCTCCGTACATGCCGTGGGCAATGTGGGAAGGCACGTCCCCTGCGGCGCAGTGATACATGAAGATGCCCGGGTATAGCAAGCGAGCCTCGATGGTCGCAGTCTCGCCCGGGGCTACCAGGGTGTCGGCCGCTCCGCCGCCCTGTCCGGTGACGGCGTGGAAGTCCACGTTGTGTGATTGCAGGTTGGTCGGTGGATTGGTCAACGTAAAGCGCAGCAAGTCACCCACCCGGGCCCGGATCATCGGTCCCGGTGTGCCGGTGAGATTCGCGGAATGACCCGCCAGGCGATATCCCCATGTCTCGAACTCGACGCCGGTCGCTGGGTCTATCGCAACCACGTTCTCGACGATCTCGAAGTTGACTTCGACGATGGCCTGGGTTGAGCGAGTGATGGCCGGCGGCACGTCCGGAGCGTAGGACGTGTGGATCTCCGACGAAGGTGCTGGCTGTAGCTGCGCCTTGGGCACCAGATCCGGAATGACGGAGCTGAACGGTTGATCACCAACAACGACAGCGGGACCGTCCGTATCTGGCGGGGCGGTCGTCGTAGGTAGCTCAACGGACTGGAGTCGCTGATTCACCAGCGTATCTACCAGTTCTCCGTCGACTGCGTCACGATTCGCTATCACGAACAGTGCGCCGACGGCTACGGCTATCCCAGCTATTCCCAGGAGCACACCGAGCATGGAAATGCTGCCGAGCGTGTAGTGGGGATGAGGTGGGACCTCGGCCGGTGCCGCGAGCGGGACCTGAGCTGGTTGCTCCCGAGGCGGGGCCTCTTGTCGTTTGAGTGTGGCAGTCATGCTTGAGCCTCCTGGATAACAGGTATGAGAGCTAGTTCTCGGGTCAGAGCGCCCCGAGCCGCCGTCCACGCGTCATGCAGCGAGCAGAGCTCGCGAGCCGGACACGGCGTGCCGCGCAGCACGCACTGCTGATCGTCTGTGGGTCCCTCCACAGCCTCGATCAGCTGGAGCATCGAGGCCTTTCCGGCGGTCGGGTCGATGCTGTAGCCCCCGCCGGGTCCCCGCGTCGATTTGACCCATCCAGCGGCGACCAGAGGGCCCATCACATGGGGGATGAAGCGTGGAGTCGAGCCGATAGCGGCTGCGATTTCCCTACTGGTGCGGCGACCGCCCTCATTGAGGTAACGCAGGGCGCGAACTGCGACGTCGGTGCGGGGCAGCAGCTCCAATTTCATAATTCAATAGTAATAAACTAATGAATATCTGTCTATGAAGAATTGCTCGAATCGCAAGTCACGTCTGCGCTCCGTCGCCGGTTGAGAGCAGCGCGAGCGACGCAGCGACTCGAATCGCATCTATCGAGACAGCTCGATGTCTTCCTTCACCCGGTTGAAGAATGCAGTCGCAGTGGCGCCGTCGATGACGCGATGATCGAAGGACAGAGCGAGCGGGATCATCGGCGCGACGACCGGCTGACCGTAGCGGGCCACGACCTCATCGCGGATCCGGCCGACCGATAGGATCGCTGTCGTTCCCGGCGGGATGATCGGGGTGCCGTAACCGCCGCCGACGGCACCGACGTTGGTGATCGTGAACGACTGTCCGCGAAGCTCCTCCGGCGCCAGGCTCCGGCTGTGGGCTCCGGCGGCCACGCGGGCGATCTCCTTGTCCAGAGTCTCCAGATCCATCGCGCCGGCATTGGCGACCACTGGGACCATGAGTCCCGCCTCGGTGTTGACTGCGATCCCGATATCGAACGTCGGGCGGACGTCGAGCCGCTCTCCATCGAAGTTGGCGTTCATGACGGGGATGGCCCGGAGCGCCGGGAGTACGGCCCGAACGATGAGGGCATCCAGCCCAGCCCCGGTGTGCCGCTTCGCCTCGAGCAGCCGGGTGGCCTCGGCCGGCCCCCATATCGTGACATGGGGGATCTCCTCCCAGGACCGGGCCATGTTGTCGGCAATGGTGCGCCGCAGCTTGGAGAGGGTCTCTCCGAGCATCGGCGCAGCCGGCGATGATGTTGGCGTCGCTGTCGTTGTGGGCGCGGCGCCGGCGGCCATAACGTCGTCGCGAGTGATCGCCCCGCCCGGTCCGGTGCCGGCCACCGCCGTTAGGTCTACCCCGAGGTCCTTGGCCAGCTTGCGCACCAGGGGCACCGCCTTGAGTCGGGATGCGCCGCCCGCTGCAGGCTGCGGGCTGCTGGGAGCAGCCGCCGCCGGCAGGGTCTCAGGTGTGGCAGTGGGCGCCGACCACGCTTCGCCTTCCTCGCCGATCACCGCCAGCACGTCGCCGACGTGAATGGTGCTGCCGGCAGGTGCCCCGAGATGGAGCACGAGCCCGGCTTTCACCGAGGGGATCTCGACGACGGCTTTGTCGGTCTCGACCTCGACGAGCGG
>JBFIXI010000088.1:0-12173 GCA_041605955.1 Acidimicrobiia bacterium | reverse complement strand
CAGTCGCCGGCCGGCCGGAGTTCGTGACTCGGGCTCGGATGCGACGACCCCCGGTGGCAGGGCCTTTGACGGACACGGCGATGCCCGTGAGTGCACAGGGCCGCCGCATGACGATCCGGATGCTGGCTGGTGTGGACTCTCGTTGTGGGAGCAACCGGACGCGAGCCTGGAGCCTCGGGAGCTGCTCGAGCCGTGGCTGCGGAACCTGCGCCACGAGTTCATCCGGAAGCTGAGGAGCCTCTCATCGGGCTAGGTGGCGGCGTGGTCTGTCCCTCCTGTCGAGTTGTCCGTGCTGGGATCGAAGACGACCTCTACTTGTTCTTCGAGGAGGTCGCCCGCTCCGATGCGGCCATCGCCAACACGGCGTAACTTGCCAGCGCCTGAGCAGGGCATGGCCGCGCGCTGCGGGCCACCCTCGTGAAGATGATCGACGAGTACGCCATCCAAGCCGGCCAAGCCCAGATGCTCAGGTTCGCACCGCTCGGCGAGTTGATCCGACAGCCCTCGCGCCTCGGTCGCCTGGCGAGGCCTCACAGCGAGGACGGATGCCCAATGTTCACGGCGCCGCGACGGACTGCAATCGTGTCCAAGTTCAGCCATTTCCGTGCAAGAACACGTATCGCGCCGCGTCCGCCAGATCGTCGGCGCTCGCTACGCGGCACGGTCCGGGTCGCGGCCGTCAAGCGCTCCAAATGCCTTGAGCTGGCGTTCGAGGCGGCGCACCTCGAGGGGCGTTTTTGGTCGATTGGGGAGCGTGGGACGCGTGTGGTCGGCGGCGGCTGATGTCGTCGCAGGTGGGTTTGGGTTGTTGGCGGGCGCGGTCGCCGGCTTCTATGTCCACCCGGTGGCGTGAGACTCCGTCGCCAACCCCTGAGGGAGCAGTAGGCGGGGCCGTCGCGTGCACCGGCAACCGGCGTACTGTCTCTCAGTCCCATCCTCGCCTATGTCGGCGACGGCGCACTGTGGCTCGCGGCTTGCGAATCAGCCGCCTGCGACGAGCATCGGATTGTCCAGGTGACGGGCATACAACCCTTCAACCCGACATCGCCCGGGAGGAGACCGACGCCGTTTTGTGGAGCGTGTCCGCAAGCGCCGCCGGGCTGCCGATGGTCGTCTTCAGACCGAAGTGCAGCGACTGGACCTGCCACCAGAACGGGTCGAGGGGGACGTCAACCGAACCGGCAACCTCGTGATCGCTACCTGCCTCGACCCGGCCTGCCTCGGCGGCTGAGAGGCCGCCCATATGTCGTTCGAGTGAGAGTGGTTTCCTGGTCGTTGACCGCCACACACCCCGGGTCCGGAGCTGTCCCTATCTGGGATGTCAGCGACGAATCGCTTCGAACCTCAGCCGACTGAGAACGTCGCTACCAGCGCCGGGCGTTAGTCCGCCACCGGGACGGTTCTCCGACACTGCGCCACGGCCCTCGGCCGTGGCGTTCGAGTTTCCGCGTAGCGGAAATTCGTGTTGACGGTCCGGCCTTTGGCCGGTCCGTTGGAGTTCCGGCGAAGCCGGAACTCTGGCGCGTTTGACGGTCGGCCGTGGCATGCGAAGTTCCGCTTGCCGGGAGCTCGTGCTCGGTTTGGGACACCGCTTGCGGTCGTGACGCCCTGGAAGACTGCCTGCTCGCTTCACGTTTGGGGGTGTCGTCGGCGAAGGGACTACTCCTCGCCGAGCGGGCGGATGACACGGGCCGGTGTGCCCGCGGCCAGGACGCCCTCGGGCAGGTCGCGGGTGACCACGGCGCCGGCGCCGACCACGGTGTTGGCGCCAATCGTGACACCGGGACCGACGATCACCCCACCGCCGAGCCACACGTTGTCCTCGATGGTGGTCGGCGCCGCCGCCTCCCACTTCGCTCGCCGCAGGTCGGGGTCGAGCGGGTGGGTGGGGGTGAGCAGCTGAACGTTCGGCCCCAGCTGCACGTTGTCGCCGATGGCAATGCTCGCGACATCCAGTGCGACGAGACCGAGGTTGGCAAAAGTCCGCGCACCAACGTGTATCTGAGAGCCGTAGTCGCAGTAGAAGGGGGGACGAATCTCCGAGCCATCACCTATCGAACCGAGCAGCTCCTCGAAAATTGATCGCTGGGCTGCATGGTCGGCGGCGGGCGTGGCGTTTAGCCGGTGCAGGAGCGTCAGTGCCCGCCGCCGCTCGTTCACCAGGGTTGGATCGTTGGCGATGTACAGGTCACCGGCGAGCATCCGCTCCCGTTGACTCCGCGCGTCGTCGGGAGACGGCGCCTGTTCGAGGTGCGACACGGCCGAGACGATAACCGCGGCGGCGCTGATCGCCTTGACCGTCGGGCCGCTCGCGCACCGCTGACCGCGCCCGTCGCGGCCGCGGCGACGGGCTTCCGGTCAAGGGTCTGGTAGGGGAACCCGCTGAGCCAGGTGTTGTTGAAGCCCGCTAGCGGAGCCGGCGGACTCGCCGCTCAGCGGTCCAGGGATCGGACGGTGAAATCGGTCGGATCCTGGAACGGCCGTAGGTCGAAGTCGGGAAGCACGGCCAGTGCAAAACCGATGAGGCTGTCCTGGATCGACTCGAACCTCTCCCATTTCGTTTCCCGGGAGAAAAGGTAGATCTCAAGGGGTAGGCCATGACGCTCGGGCGGCAGTTGCCTCACCACCATCGGCATGTCGGTTGCCACGTCGGGGTGCTGCCGCAGCTGAGTGAGCAGATACCTGCGATACGCGTCGAGGTTGGTTGGACGGGGGAATCCGCTCGGGTCACTCACCGCGGTCCGGTCACCGGTGGCTTCGGCAGATCGGGCCCCCGGGCTCGAAGTCGCCCCCATCAGCGGCTGCGAACGGTCGTAGCGCTCGACTTCCTCGTCGGTCAGGAACCGGATGCTCGAGATGTCGAGATTGATCGAGCGCTTGATGCGCCTCCGTCCCGCCTCCTCCATCCCTCTCCAATTCCTGAACGATTCGGAAGTGAGCTTGTAGGTCGGGATGGTGGCGATGGTCTTGTCCCAGTTTTGGACTTTCACCGTGGCCAGGGCCATGTCGATGACCGTCCCGTCGGCGTTGAACTGCGGCATCTCGATCCAATCGCCGACCCGCAGCATGTCGTTTTGAGCAATGTGCATGGAAGCGATGAACGACATGATCGTCTCCCGGTAGAAGATGAGCAGCACCGCCGCCGCCGCTCCCAAGCCGCTCATGAAATACCAGGGAGACTGGTTGGTGAGCACTGCCAATGCCCACACATCGCCGAACCCGAAGGCAACGATCTGAACCACCTGGAGGTAACCCTTGATCGGGTGCTCCCGGGAGATGGGGAGCGTCTCGTAGATCGTGTTGAACGCCATCAGCAACGAAGCGACGGCGACGGTGCCGGCGCCGATGGCAGCAACCGCGCTCAACCGAAGCCAGACTTCGGTCCAGAAGGTGTTGAGACCGGGAACGACCGGAGCCGACTGGTGGACGAGCAGCGCCGCCGCCAACAACGCCAACCAGCGCTGCACCTTGTGATCCGCCAGCAGGTCGTCCCAGCGGAAAGCGGTGCGGCCGATGAGCCGGGCCAGCAGCGGGAGGAGCACCCGGCGCAAGACAACGAAGAGGAGGACGGCGGCGGCGAGTACTGCTGCGGTGGCCGCCGATATGGCCGCCACACCCGTACCCAACCAATCCTCGAACAAGTTCACTGCAAGGCTCCCGTCTCGAGGTTAGACGCGGCACTCGTCGGCCTTTCTTCGGGCTCGGTCATCCGGGCCTCGACCGGCGTATACGCAGCCGCCGACAGCGCAGAGACAAGGGTCGGAGGCGACTGAATGAGGACGTCGAACGGCCGTTCGGATCGGCGTGCTCCTCGACGCAGCCGAGAGCGTTGCTCCAGAACTCGATCAGCTGATCATCTTGTTGGCTGCGAATGACAATCCGAGCCAATGGACACGCGATTCGATGTCTTGGTTGCCTCTGCATCGACGAGATCGCGCTCACTGTCGAGTCCGCCGAGCGCGCCGGGTGTGGCTCTCGCCCCCTCGATACCATGCAGCCCATGGTGAAGCAGTGACCGAGCAGGGGAAGGCATCGAACGGACCGCCGTCCGTCCTCACGCGGCGCGATGAGCTCGGCATGGCCAACTGGGATCTGGCGGTGCTCGTCGCCACGGTCTTTCTCGCCGTCGTCATGCCCATCGAAGCCGTGTTCAAGGAGCTCGACGCCGGTTGGCTGATTGTGGCTTCGGCGGTCGTTACCGTGCTTCTCGCCGCCGACGTCCGTCGTCGAATGCGGGCGGAACCGTATTACATCAACCGGTGGTTCACCATCGACCTGCTGGCGGTCATCCCGTTCGATCTGCTCGCCGAGGTGCCCGGCATTGCGGAAAGCTCGGCCGCACCTGTGATTCGATACTTGGCGCTGCTGCGGGTGCTTCGGGTCGCCAGGATCTTCGCTCTTCAGCGGGAGTGGCGGCTGCGCACCTCCCTCAACCCGGCGCTGCTCCGCCTAGCCTTCTTCGCCTTCTGGATAGCGCTGCTGGCGCATTGGATCGCAGTTGGCTGGATCGCCATCGACGGATTCGAGTCGGGTCCTAGCGACCTACCGCCCTATCAATCGGCGCTGTATTGGACGATCACGACGCTCACAACGGTGGGCTATGGCGACATCACACCCGTTGGTCAGGGCCAGACCGCCTACACGATGGTGGCGATGGCCATCGGGGCCGCGATGTACGGCTACATCATCGGCAACGTGGCCAGCTTGCTCGCCAACGTCGATGTGCTCCGGGCCCGTCACCTGGGTCGCCTCGAGACGATCAACAACTTCATGCGGGACAGAGGCGTGCCGCGCGATCTCCAGGCCAGGGTGCGGGACTACTACAACTATCGATGGGAGAGCCGGCTGGGCCAGCAGTCGGAGATGCTCGCCGACCTGCCGAAGCCGCTCCGGGTGGACATTGCGCTCCACCTCAACCGCAACATTCTGCGCAAGGTGCCACTCTTCGAGACGGCGAGCGACGAGTTCTTGCGCGAGCTCGTGCTACAGCTCGAGCCAATGGTGTTCGTTCCCGGCCAAGCGCTGATGCGGCGGGGCGAACCAGGACGCGAGCTCTTCTTCATCAACAAGGGCAACGTCGAGGTCTTGGGGCCCGATGACAACGAGGCAATTGCGGTGTTGAGTGACGGCGACTTTGTCGGCGAGATGGCACTGCTCGACAGCGCCCCCCGGGCCAACACCGTACGTGCTATCGACTACTGCAACGTGTATGGGCTCGACCGGGCGGCGTTCGCCAAGGCGTTGCAGGACTTTCCCGAGATCGCGGCCGAAGTGCAGGTCGTTGCCGATCAGCGACGGGCAGACTCTGAACGCGACTGATCCGGCTCGGTCCGCCACCGAGCTTTCGGCGGCGACCGTGCTATCCGGCGTCGCAGCCCCGCCTAGCGGTCGGAATCGAGCGGTCAATCGCCTCTAGCCGAGCCGCAGCAGCGGTGCAACGATCGGGTGGAAACACAGTCGTGGCGTCACACAAACCAGCGCGCTACCCACAAGGGGGTGGGTTGAATGCGTGTTTCCACGCGGGCGGGCACCGCGCGATGGGCCGATCGCCGCTTGTCCAATCTCAGTTGGGGGGTCTTGCTGGCAGCCGCGGCCCTGGTTGCCGGGGTAGTAGCGCCCAGCACTACCCAAGCTCAGGCGCTCGAGGAGCCGCCCGATGCCGTGATCCTCGCAGAGCGAGGGCCCAACGACTTGGTGGGGAAGCTGATCGTCGGCGGGTCTAGCTGGCGATATACGTTCGGGTATGCCGTTGCCGTCGACGGCGACCTGATTGCCATCGGCGCGCCCCGGGCAGTGGCCGATCAGGGGCGGGCCTACATTCTCTATGACTTTGCGGGGTTCGACTCCTACTCCGTGCAGTTCTTGACCTGTGAGCACGAGGCCCAGAGGTTCCCCGATGGAAACTGTGGCCGGGCGATGGCGGCTCACGAGAATCGGGTAGCGGTCGGTATGCCCCATTGGCCGCGGCCCGCCTTCCCGGCGCCGGAGCCGCCCCTACTCGATGACCGCGGCGCGGTCTGGGTGCTCGAGTATGACGGCGCCCAATGGGTCGAATGGGAGCTGCTGTACGGAGGAGTCCTCGGCGGCTACTTCGGCGAAGCGGTGGCACTCGAAGACGACCTGCTTGCGGTCGGAGTGCCTCTAGCCAACATCAACTCCGACTCGAGCCACGTGCGGCTCTTCGAGCCCAGCGGAGCGCCGGACACCGGGAGCTGGGAGCAAGCGCAGCAACTGGAGCCTCCCGGTGAGGACACCAACTTCGCATGGAACATTGATATGCAAGGCAGCACGCTGGTCCTGGGTGCCACCGGGGCCGCCTACGTATTTCACGGCTCGCCGGGGAACTACACGCTGTCACAAGAGCTGGACTATGGAGGATTCGGCAAGGTCGACGTGGCACTCCACGGAGATTGGCTCGCAGTCGGCAACCATGACGAAGGCGGCGGCCCGCCGGGGGCGGTCCACGTTTACAAGTGGAACGGCTCGACATACGTGGACAAACAGACGCTGACACCACCTGCCGGCGACCACGAGCTGTACGGCTGGTCCGTGGCGATCCATGGCGACACGCTGCTGGTGGGCGATCCGCGTGACCACGGTGAGGCGCCCTATGCCGGGGCCGTTCATCGGTACACGCGCAGCGGCGACAGCTGGACGTTCGCAGAGACTATGACGGCCTACGACGCCGCAGACTCGGATCTGTACGGCTGGGACGTCGCCATCTCGAGCGACTGGATCATCGTCGGAGCACCGTACGACGACAACGACGGCGGGGAGGACTCGGGCGCGATCTACGTCTACTCGCACGATGCGGCTCCGCCCCCGCCCCCGGGACCCAAGTGTGACGGCGTTCCGGCCACGATCTTCGGCACCGCAGGAGACGATCATCTTGAGGGCACGGCCGGGCCCGACGTGATCGCCGGCCTGGGAGGCAACGACCTCATCGAGGGTCTGGGCGGTGGCGACCTGATCTGTGGCGGCGCGGGTGATGACGTGATCCGCGCCGGCCGCGGCGCCGACGAGGTGCTTGGCGGCGGCGGTGACGATGCGGTGAGCGGCAACGGCGGACACGACATCCTGTACGGCGGTCCCGGCAACGACGTTCTCGTCGGGAATGCCGGCAACGACATCATCGAAGGGGAGCTGGGTAACGACAAGCTGATCGGCAAGGCCGGCGACGACTCCCTGTATGGGGGAGGAGGCCGCGACAACTTCGTCGGCGGCGCCGGAGCCGACTTCATCTGGGGCGATAGCGGTGTCGACACGGTGGTTTACGCAAGCGCCGGTGGGCCCGTTCAGGTCGATCTGAAGATCGGGATCGTGACCGGCGGGGCCGGAGACGACATCCTCACGGCAATTCGCAACGTGATCGGGTCCCGGTTTGCCGACACGTTGACGGGAAACGGCCTCAGCAACGTGCTCAAAGGCGGCGGCGGCAACGACCGCATCTACGGCAAGGCGGGGAATGACGTGCTGCGGGGCGGCCTCGGCGTCGACTGGCTCTACGGCGGTCCCGGCACGGACAACTGCCACGGCGAGAACGAGGTCGGCTGCGAGCCGTGAGCCGAGAAGATATGGTGGGCTCCGCCGTGCGCCACGGTGGAGCCCACCTCGGTCAGCAAACCATCGCTCGGTTGGGGGCGAGCAAGAAGGGGGCGAGGTAGGCCGGGATGTTTGAGAACGGCAGCACGTCCTCGTGGAGATCGATCCCCAACGTCGTGCGCATGAAGTCGCGTCGGGCCTGGATCCGCCCCCAGGCTTCCGGATAGCGAGCTGCCAACTCGGCGCGCAACGTAGCGTCGGCGAGGGCTATGCCGTCCTCGATGTTGGTCGTGAAGTACTTGGTGCCCGTCGCCGGGATGACGTCGACCTGGAAGGCCATGCCCGACTCCAGCTTGATCCCAGAGTCGGGATAGACGGGGGAGTTGACCCACTCGTCGAGGTGAATCTGATGGCCCGGGTTGAGGAAGATCCCGAAGAAGGGATCACCCAGGTGCCGCTCGATGATCGCGGAGAGGACGCCGCCGGTTTGACCGATGTGGAGCGCCTCGTACCACTCGACGATCGCCTCGAAATAGGGGCGGACCAGCTTGTCGACATAGTCACCGACGCCCGTCGGCAGCTCGGCGGCGTCCCCCACGACGAATCCGGCGCGACAGTTGAGCGCCCCCCAGATCCCGAAGGCGACCGTGAACCGATCGCCCCGCTGGATCGGACGGTCCTCGGGGCTGAGCAGGCCGAAGGTGGCCCGCTCGCCAGCGGTGAGCATGAGGTGGCACGACAGCGGGGACCCGTTCCACTCCAGCAATGTCACCGCTTCCTGCTCGGTCATCCCGGGTTCGAGGCCGAAGAGCAGCCGGCGCACTCCTTGCGAGGTGTGGCAGGCGGCATACTCGAAGGCCGCCAGCTGTTCGATCTCGTTGATCACCCGTAGGCCGTCGGCGGCATCGATCAAGAGCTCACCCGCATTGGTGACCTCTCCGGTGGGGCCGGTCAAGTCGCGCAGAGTGTCGGCGATGAAGGCGGGTATCTCGAGGAGCGAGGGATCGGCGTAGCGTTTCCATCCGATGGTGCCTACCCGGCTTCCCGGTGTGATCCCCTCGTCCGTCAGGATGTCGCCCAGCGGCCGCGAGCGGTCGCGCGGTTGACCCGGCAGGCTGAAGTCCTGGAACATGTGGCGCTGCATCGCGACCGGCGCCGCCCCGGCGGTGCCCCAGCATTCGTTGCCGACGAGGATCGCCGGTTCGCCTTCGGCGCCGACGACGAGCATCGCCTCCTCGAAGCGGGGGTCGAAGCCGGTCAGGTAAGACAAGTTGGCGCTGTGCTCGCGGTCCGCATATATGAGCAAGTGGTCCCAGCCGCGCGCCTCCATGCGCTCGCGTAACCTCTCCAGCCGCGCCGCATAGACCGACGCCGGGATACGCGGCATCGTCGTCGGCATGCCGAACTCGGGTAGATCGATCTCTGCGAGGTGAGCACCCATCAGCCGGTACCTCCCATGCGCGGCGCCTCCGGCGACCAAAGGAGAGCTGTGTCGGCGCCGCGTTCGATTATCGCAAACGTGTTGGCCGCAACGCGCAGCCACGGGCCGAGCTCACCGTCGGGCCACTGCACGCGCACTTCGGCAGCGGAGGCATCTCCGAGACCGAAGTGCATCCAGCCGAGCTGGCCACCAGCGTGGCCCCCGCCCACGGTCAGCTCGCGCTCCCAGGTCCGGTCGCCGAGCCGCACCTGGACCCACGCACCCACGGCGTCGCGATTGGCGCCGGCTTGAGCGAGGTCGAGCGATATCCAATTGGCGGCGCCCGATCGACCGAGCGAGCGCCACAGCTTGACGTTCTCGCGGCGGTTCACCTCCACTACGTCCAGCCAGCCGTCCAGGTTGAAATCCACCAGGGCCGCGCCCCGGCCACGGCCTTCACTGATGAGCCCAGCGTCGGCCGCCCGCTCTTCGAACTTGCCGTCCGGGCGGCCCAGCAGCAGGTTGCTGGGATCATTGGCGGCCGCCTCGACCATCGCCTCGACGTTGCCCTTCGAAATGAAGAGGTCGAGGAAACCGTCGTTGTTGACGTCGGCGAACTCGGGATGCCAGGCAGTCGACGGTTGGGTCTCGTCTCCAGTTGTCGGCCGATGGGCCGTCACGCCTCGGTCGAGGGCGATGTCCTCGTATATGGGTAGCTGCCTGCCCTCACCGAGAGTCTGCAGCTTGTTGTCGCCCATGCTGGTCAGGAACATCTCGGGAAGGCCGTCTCCGGTGAGATCCGCGCTGGCGATGCCCATGCCGAAGATCTGCAGGGGTCGCCAGCCGTCAGCCGCCGTATAGAGTCGGGGTGGGGCGCCCTCGTCGAGACGCCACAGCTGCTCCTCGCCATCGCGGTAGTAGTGACGATCGTTGCTCACCCGCAGATCGCGCCGACCGGAGCGGTCCCAATCGGTGAACATGACGCTGAGCGTGCACCAACCCGGCTCCAGTGGAATCGGGGAGCCGTAACGGTCTCCCATCGGGCGCAGCAGCGTGTTGGCGGGGCAGCTTCCGGTCCAGCGCCCGTCGGTGTCGAGCAGCAGGTAGTTGCCGAACGCCAAGGTGGGCAACGCGGAGTCGTCCTCCCATTTGGCACTGAATGCCGTGGTCCAAGCCTCCCCGCCATCGAAGGCGAACGCGGCTCCGGCGTCCTCGAACCGGCAGTCGCCCACCCCCCGCAGCAATCGGTTCTCACCGTGGCGTAGCACCACGAGGTCGCTGCGCTCATCGGCGTCGACATCGAGGGGATAGGCGCCGACGACCCCGGTCAGCGCGCTGGCGGAATCCGCCACCGGTACGAATTCCAGCTGGCCGCCGACGGGGCTGACGTTGCGAAAGAGCGAGGCCGTGTTCACCCCACCTGCCAGGTATAAATCAGGAAAGCCGTCGTCATCGCAGTCGAGCACGGCGACCCCGCCGCCCACGAAGTAGATGAATTCACCGTCGTAGACGTGCTCCACGCCGGCTTGGATCGCCTCCTCGGTGAAGCTCGGTGGGCCCGCCAGGTGCGGATCGGGAGCAGCGGCCAAAGCGACTAGGGCCCCAACGGCAGCAATCGACCCGAGCACGATCGACCCGCCGATCGCCACTCTGCGCCGGCGCGATGGCACCACCTCAGTCAAGGCGGATCGCACTAGCCGAGCCGGATGCGACGTGACCACTCGGTGATCTGGCAGCTCGCCGCGGCCCGGGGATCGCCACCGGCCCGGACGCCGCCCGTTGATCCAACATGGAATTGACTCAGACTCCCTTGCGAGGTCGTGGAAAGCCCGGAGACTATATCGGCATGGGATGCCACCCGAGGCCGCTTGCAGACGGCCACCAGGCTTTGCGCCTATAGCCACCAGTTGCGTAGTCTGAGACGCACAGTCGCGAGCTCTATCAACTATCTACGGTTCGACCTGAGCAATTATCCCACGACACGGGCTTTTCCCTCTGGCCGAGCCGGGCCGCGACGTCAGGGTGGACGCAGTCCGCCCGGTCCAACGGAGGAGGAACATTGACTCGCAAGCTACTCGTCCTCATCGCCGCTCTGGCGATGGTATTCGCCGCATGCGGCGATGACGAAGGGGACGACACTACTGCAGCCCCAGGAACCACAGCCCCCGACGATCTCGTCATCGGCGTCTCCTGGAACAACTACAACGAAGAGCGCTGGGCCAAGTCGGACGAGCCCGCCATCAAGGGAGCCATCGAGGCCGCCGGCGGCCGCTACATCTCGACCGACGCCGGCTCGTCGGCCGAGCAGCAGCTCAACGACGTCGAGCAGCTCATCTCGCAGGGCGCCGACGCGCTCATCATCCTCGCCCAGGACGGCACTGCCATCCTGCCGGCGGTCCAGAGCGCCCTCGACCAGGGCGTGCCGGTTATTGCGTACGACCGCCTGATCGAGAACCCGGGTGTGCTCTACATCACGTTCGACAACGTCGAAGTTGGCCGGATGCAGGCGCGGGTCATCTTCGATCTGGTACCGGCGGGCAACTACGTCTTCATCAAGGGCAACCAGGCCGACGCCAACGCCGACTTCCTGCGCGGCGGCCAGCAAGAGGTGCTCCAGGCGGCGATCGATTCCGGCGCCATCATCAACGTCGGTGAGTCCTACACAGACAACTGGGACCCGGCGGTCGCTCAGACGAACATGGAGCAGTTCCTGACCCAGAACAACAACGACGTCGACGCCGTGGTTGCCTCCAACGACGGCATGGCGGGTGGCGTGGTCGAGGCGCTGCGTGCCCAGGGCCTCGCCGGCATCGTTCCGGTCTCCGGCCAGGACGGTGACGCCGCGGCACTCAACCGGGTCGCCCTCGGCGAGCAGGCGGTGTCGGTGTGGAAGGACGCCCGCGAGCTGGGCAAGGCGGCCGGCGAGGCCGCAGTGGCACTCGCCCAGGGCAATGCGTTGGCCGACGTGGCGGGCGCGGTCCAGTTCGACTCGCCGGGTGGCAACTCGATGACGTCGCTCCTGTTGGCCCCGATCCCGATCACCCAGGACAACCTGAATGTCGTGCTCGACGCCGGCTGGATCGATGAGGCCACCCTCTGCCAGAACGTGGCTTCAGGTACAGTGTCGGTCTGCTCGTGATCGACTGACTCCGGTCGCCGATTGACTGCGACGAACCGCGCCCACGATGCCTCGTGGGCGCGGGTCGTCTAT
>JBFIXI010000087.1:0-12341 GCA_041605955.1 Acidimicrobiia bacterium | reverse complement strand
GTAGGCACCGTTGGCGGCCATCGACGACAGCAAACGATCCGCCACGGTGTCCACCACGATCGTCGTCTTCTCATCGGTGCAGATGACGTTGTTGTCGAACGACGCCCCGCGCACGATGGATCGCCCGGCGCTCTCCACGTCCGCGGTCTGGTCGACGACCGCCGGGGGGTTTCCCGGCCCGGCGGTGATGGCTTTCTTCGACGTGCGCAGAGCCTCGCGCACGACGCCGGGTCCGCCGGTGACGAGCAGCACCCGTACGTCTGGGTGGTTCATCAGCTCCTTGGCGGAATCGAGCGTCGGGCTTGGCGTCGCCGTGATCAGGTCTGACGGCCCGCCCGCACCCACGATGGCCCGGTTGAGGAGCTGGATGTTCTCTACGGAGACCCGGCGGGCGTTGGGGTGGACGTTGAAGGTGACCGCGTTGCCGGCCGAGACGATCGCAATCGAGTTGTTGATGATGGTCGAGGTGGGGTTCGTGGTCGGCGTGATGGAAGCGACGACACCGTACGGGGCATACTCGATGACCATCATCCCGTCGTCGCCGGTGACGACTTGCGGCTCCAGATCCTCGGGTCCGGGGGTGCGGGTCGTGACCAGCAGGTTCTTCACGACCTTGTCCTCGGCACGTCCGAGCCCGGTCTCCTCTCGCGCCATGTAGGCGAGCCGCTCGCCCTCGCGAAGCATCGCGGCGCGCATCGCCTCCACGATGGTCTTCCGTGCCTCCAGCCCCATCTCGCGATACGCCATGAAGCCGGCTTGGGCGGCGGCCACGGCAGCATCGATGGTGGGGAAGATGCCGTCGCCGAGCTGAGCATCGCTCGCCTCGAGCCGCTCCGCCGCCTGGAGCGCCGGTGCACTGCGGCCGGCGAACTCGGCCGCAGCGACCCGGCTCTTGACACGCTCGATGATCGCCTGAATCTCGCCGTCGTCGAGGACGCCCCTCATCCGGCCGCCTCCTCACCCTTGTGGTAGCGCACCTCGCCGCCGACGTCCCACATGTCGACGATGGCCATGACGACGGCGTCGCAGGGTCGGTCCCGAGTCAGCTCGGTCTGTCGCGCCGAGCTGCCCGAGGCGTACAGCACGACCTCCCCCACTCCCGCGCCGACGGCGTCGGCGGCGACGACGTACGCCCCGGTCTCCTCGTTGTCAACGTCGAGCTGGCGCAGCACGAGGAATTTGAGCCCCTCCATGAGCGGCTCCTTGCGCGTGGCCACCAGCGTGCCGGCGACTCGCCCGAGATGCATGCGGGCTCCTCTCTCGTCGCCGGACGGCTAGCCCAGCTCGGCCTCCGCCTGCTCCTGCCTGCCGAGCGGGAGCACCAGGTCGATGTTGACGTGGGGGCGGGCGATGACGTGCGTTGCGATGACTTCGCCAACCTTCTCTGCGCCGCGGATGCCGGCGTCGACCGCCGCCTTCACGGCGGCCACGTCGCCACGGACGACGGCGGTGACATAGCCGCCACCGGTCTTCTCCATGCTCACCAGCTCGACCTTGGCGGCCTTCACCATGGCATCGGCCGCCTCCACCATCGCGGGGAAGCTCCGCGCCTCGATCATGCCCAGCGCTTCAGCCATCCGGTTGCTCCTCTCGTGTCCCGCAGGACGTTCTCTTCATCACTGTGTCCTCGACCGTCACTTGCCCGCCACTCGCCCGTCGAGCCCCTCGAGGGCGGCGACGGCGGCCCTCCAACCCACGTCGATGTCGCGCTCCTCGCCTCCGAGGTACACCCGGCCCATGGACCCGAAGCTACGCACCTCGAGCACGTTGATCTCGGCAGCCTTCTCCGCCTCGTTGGCGGCGAGCGACGCATAGGCCGCCGGTTCGCATTCGAGCACGTAGAGCGTCTGCCCGGGGATGATCATCTGGCCGTGACGGGTGCGGTTGATGAGCTGGGCGTGGTGGTCGTCGAGCCGCCGGATGATCTGGGACGACAAGATCTGCGGCTTGATGCGGTCCGTCTCCTCGTGCTCGATCTCGGCGAGGATGGCGGCTCCCGCCGCCCGGGTCTCCGCCTGGTCGGGTGAGTGGACCTCGAGCACACCGTAGTAGCGCTCGATGATCTGCAGCCCCGGCTTCACCTTGGTGGCCTTGAGCGCGATGTCGCTCAGCCGGTTGATCTCGATCCCCGGGGCGACCTCCACCCACAAGGAGGCGTCACCTGCCAGGGGCAGAAAGCCCTGCGCCACCGTCCCCAGGAACGCCGCATACTGCGGCTGAAGGCTGTCGAGGAAGGCGAACGACCGCAGCTCAATACCTCTCGTCACCCGATGCTCCTTCCCCGCTCACGATCTGAACGCCTGCCGATGCGCCGATCCGGGTAGCCCCGGCGGCGATCATGTCTTCTACCTCCTCGGCGGTGCGGACACCGCCCGACGCCTTCACACCCATCTCCGGACCCACCGTCTCTCGCATCAGCGCCACGTCGTAGACGGTGGCGCCGCCGGCGAGGAACCCGGTGGATGTCTTCACGAAGTCGGCTCTGGCTTGTTTGGAGAGCGAGCTGGCGATGACCTTCTCCTCGTCGCTGAGAAGACCGGCCTCGATGATGACCTTGCAGATCGCTCCCACCTCATGGGCGGCGTCCACCACCTTTTCGATGTCCGTGCGCACCAGCGCGTAGTCGCCCGACTTGAGGGCGCCGATGTTGATGACCATGTCGACCTCGCGCGCTCCGTCCCGCAATGCCCGCCTCGCCTCCATCGCTTTGATGTCAGGCGTGGTGGCGCCGAGGGGAAAACCGATCACGGTGCACACCGGGACCGACGTGCCCCGCAGCCGCACCGCCGCCCGCTTCACCCACGTCGGATTGATGCAGACGCTGGCGAAGCCGTACTCGGCGGCTTCGTCGCACAGCGTGTCGATCTGGGAGGCCGTCGCCTCCGCTTTGAGCAGGGTGTGGTCGATGTACTTGGCGAGGTCGATCGGTACGTCCGCCGCATCGCCGTGGAAGCTGACGCGGTCGGCTCCGTTGGCGACGACAGAGCGCACCTGCTCGGGGGTGCGGCAGAGGTCGTAGCCGGCGGCGAGGGCGGCCAGCACCTCTTTGGTGACGGCCTCGATGAGCTGGTGGCGGTCCATGGTCACCTGGAGTGCTGCTTCTCGATGGCGGTGATCTTGTCGACGCGGCGGGCGTGGCGGCCGCCGCCCCAGGGAACGGCGAGCCACTCCTGCACGACCTGCCACGCTAGCCCTTCGCCGATGAGGCCTGCACCCAAGGTGAGCACGTTGGCGTGGTTGTGCTCGCGGCTGTTGCGTGCGCTCGACAGGTCGTAGCAGAGCGCCGCCCGCACGCCGGGCACCTTGTTCGCGACCATGGCGGAGCCGATGCCTGCGCCGTCGACCACGATGCCGTACGTACACTCACCGCTCGCCACCTTTTGCGCCACGGCGTGGGCGAAGTCGGGGTAGTCGACGGACTCATGCGAGTCGGTGCCACAGTCGACGACGGTGTACCCGGCTTCCTTGAGCTTGTAGGCGAGCCGCTCCTTCATCGGGTACCCGCCGTGGTCGGCACCGATGGCGATCGCTCCCGGCTCGGCCTTCGGCGCAGGTTCAGGCGCGGGAGGCTCTGTTTGCTGCGGCGTTTCCTGCGGCGTTTCCTGCGGCGGGGCCGAGGCGGAGCCGGCACCGTCGGTCAGGACGGCGTCGATGATCCGGGAGACGAGATCGCGGACATCTGCCTCGGAGGGAAGGCGCCCGGGGCTGTCGGTGGGAGGCATCGGCGCTCATCCTAGGAACGGCCGACCCCGCGCTTCGTAAGATGCGGCCATGAGCGAACGCGACCCGGCATTCTTGTGGGAGACCGAAGCGCTGCGGGGCGGACCACCTCGTCCTGCCCCTGCGCCCTCGCCGGCCGCCCCCGATCGTTTCGTCACGCTGCAAGACGCTCACGATGCGACCGGTATCCCCATCGGAACCCTCCGCAAGTGGGCCCGGCGCGGTCACATCCCCAATCGACTCGACGAGACCGCCCACGGCGACCGGCGCATGGTCGATCTCGACGCCGTTCTGAGTCGGGCGGCCGAGCTGGGCCGTGATCTCGACCCCCCGGGAGGGCCGTCTCCGGCCCCTGCGCCGCCTCCCCACCAGGCCGCCGAGCCTGGCCCGGAACCGCCCGCGCCTGCGGGAACGATGATCGTTCCCATCGATGCGTGGGAGAAGATGCTGCTCCAGCTCGGCAACCTCCACGAGGCCGGCCAGCAGCTCGCCGAAGCACGCGAGCGAGCCGCCAAGGCCGAGACGGAGGCGCAGTTCTTGCGCGAGCGGCTCGCCGAGCTGCGTGCTGAGCGTGAGGCCACAACGACGGCGTCGGAGCCCGAGCCGCCCTCGGCAACGGCCACATGGGCCGTCTCGGTGCTGGGCTCGCCGGAGCGAGGCCCGCTCCCACCGGTCCTCGAGACCTGGTGGCAGTTCGCCTCCCGGCGCTGGCGCAATCGCAGAAGGTGATGCCGGCACCCTTGGCTGTGCGGCCGCCCGACTGCTCGCCGCCGCCTGCGATTCGACGACGGCACCGGGCGCTCACGGCGATTGCGATTCCATCCGTACACCGCCGTGCGATATGTCTGCCTGCTTGCGCCGATTGAGTCTCCTATGTGTCAAGTGGCGTCTTGGCGGCTACTGAAGGTGATGGGTTGTCAAAATGCGGTGCTGGGTGGTGGACACGACAGGGGTAGGCCAGGGGGACCTCGAAGTGCGGCTGATCCACTTCGAGCGGCCGGCCCACACCACCAACGACACCGTGGTCTGGCTCCCCGACCGGGACGTGGTCTTCACCGGGGACCACGTCTTCAGCGGCGGGACCCCGTTCGCCCTGCAAGGTTCGATCCCCCGGTGGCGACAGACGCTGCCGGACGTCCGCGCCCTCGGCGCCTCCGTCCTGGTCCCCGGCCACCATCCGGTGACCACCCCGGTAGTGCTCGACGACGTGGATCGCCATCTCGGCGCCCTTGCCGCTCGTCGCGACGGACTCACCGCCTTGGAAGCGGCTCGTAAAGCGAGTGCGCCGACCTCACCGACCTCGAGCGGTTCGTGGGCAACCTGCATCGGGCGTATTCCGAACTGGAGGGCAACCTGCCGGGAGCCCCGCTCGACCTCCTGGCGTCAGCTCGGGACATGGCCGCCGCCTACTTGGGGGACCAATCGTCTCTCACGCCTGATTCACGGCAGGTTGTCGACCGTGGAGCTGCTCAGCAAGGCAGGAGATGCGAAGATCCTCGCCGAGCTGCGGGTCGACAGTGGCTTCGACGTAGCCGCGGTCCTGGCCTGATCTTCAGCGGCCGCCGGAACATCTGTCGACCGTCCGGCTCGGGCATCTACCGACCGCCTCGTCGCATGCGTCGTACGACACGCGCTGAAGCCGACCGTCATGACGCCAGGATGGCTGCTGCGGCGATCAGGCTGGCGTCGGCGACGGCGTGAGAGAGGATCGGAAGGACGAGGCTGCCACCGGCTCTCAGGAGCTGGCGCCACATCCACGCTGCGCCCGCGAGGCCGACGAAGCCGACGACGACCCACACTGGGTCGACGAACACCCACAGCACGAAGACGTGGTAGCCGGCGAACCACACGTCGCTGCGGGCGGGACTGCGGGACCCGCTCCCCAGGTAGCCGCGCCAGAACAACTCCTCGATCACCGGATTGACCGTGAAGTAGTACACAACGAAGAGCGCCCAGGCCGCGCCGTCGAGCCCAAGCACGGCCAGGTGTTCGCCGAGATCCAAGGCGTCGATACGCACCCGCGACCAGGCTGCCAGAAGCACCGGCCCGATCGCTGCGCTGGCAACGAGCACCACCGCCGTGATGGTCCCGGGGAGTCGGGGTCGCGTCAGGGGCAGCCGCCGCCATGCGCCGGCCGCGACCAGCACCGCCATTGCGGCGCCGTGATACACCAGGATCGTGAGCCATGCTCGCTCCGCCCACACAAACCCAACGAGGACGGCGACGTACGGAACGAGTGGGGCGAAACGGCGCAGGGTGCTCTCGGAGAGCATTCGAATGCGATAGTGCCATCTCACCGCAATGGAGCCGAGGAGGCCATGGGCCCTGCGACGCAGACCGGTCTGCGGGACCATGACCGAGCGACCGGCAAAGTACCGGCTGATCGATGTGCCGAGATCTGGCGCCCGTCACGGCGTGGCGTGTGACAGCAGCTCTTCCAGGAAGAGTTCGACGACGTTCTCGGAGGTCCGGTAATACCTGTCGGTGGTCACTGCGAGAAATGCCGTGGTATCTGTGCTGGGGGCGTAAGCGACAAAACTCACGCAGCCCAGGTGGCCGGTGTCACATCCATGATGGTCTTCTTCTCGCCGAACACTGCCACCGATGCCCATCACGACGCCAATGCTGAGGCAGCAGCCACGAGCGTTACGAGTCCCATCACCCCCCAGAGCGCCAAGAAGAGGTAGGCAGACTTCAGACTCTCGGCAGTTCCGATCCGGAGACCGCGTCGCCGCATCTCGCGCCGCGCCATCACGCCCCGACCGGCGAAGTACACATAGACCGGACCTCCGGCCAGTCCGAAGTACGACCAGGCGTCATTCCCTGCAACCAGCAGCGCACCGGCGACGACTGGGACCCACAGGGTGAAGGTGTCCCACAGCGCTTCGGCGCGTACGTCGGCATAGAAGGTCGGCTCTACATCATCCTCTGCCTCGGTCAGCGACAGCCGCTCGGCCATTTCGGGAGCGAACCACGAGATGGTCTGCCCGCCCCAGGCCAGCAGTGACAAGCCAAGGACAATCAGGCCCCAGGCAATGCCCACATCAGGCTCCTTTCGGGTCGTCGGCGAGCTGCAATCTTCTGATCGTGTAGCCCGCTGAGGGCGTGGAGCGCCAGCATCCGCAAGAGAGCCATCTGCGCCACGCAATGCATCAGTCGTCACCTCCGCCCCGGCAAACGACCGTGCTGGGGCAAGCCCGGGCGTGGTCTCACCCCATGCTGCTCCTGCCGGGAGCCGGCTCGCCAGGCGGCGAAGGTCCTGACCAGGGCCGGCAATCGGCTGCCGGTCAGTTCGAGGCGGCCGATCTCGGAGCGATCCTGGTGGCGTCGTCGATGGCGACTCCCTCGGCGCGCAACAAGGGCTCCTGGGTGGGGCGATGAGTGCGATAGAGCCGGCCAGATGATGGGACTACCCGCCACCAGGGGAGATCCGGAACCCGTTGCAGCACGTTGGCTACGGTCTGCGCCGATCCGGGGTATCCGGGCCTGGCGGCAACCTCGGCATACGTGGCGAGGTCACCTGCTTGAAGCGACGCAACGACGGCGACCACGGCGCACTGGAAGTCAGTGGATTCCTCGGGCGGATTGGGCAAGTGACCGGACGGCATTGTCACGACCTCCACGATGCTGTCGCTCCAGCAGGGGGCCGCCGACCGAACGCCGGCTCACTTGATTCATGGACACCACCGGCGGGGTGTCTTCTCCAGTGCCGGCGATGATCACCACGGCAAGAACGTGAAACTGATGCGGCACTGGTCGCAGCTACCGGTAGACGAAACACCACCGTCGGGCTCGGGAGCGACGCAGGTCTCGTTTCCAATACGTGCCGGGCCAGGTCGACTCCAGCCGGTAGGGTCTTGCGATGGCGCACGGGTGGCCGTACGGCTTTTGGGTGGCCGAGTGATTGCCTTCACCGGCCACCTCGATGTTGCCCTGCCCCCCGACGTGGTCTTCGCCAAGCTCGCCGACATGGCGGAGCTCTACCGATGGAATCCCAATGTCACCGCCAGCGGGCGCACGGGCGGGGACCGGTTGACCCCCGGGTCCACGTACGTGTCCACGATTCGACGAGGGCCGTTGCGGATGACGGCGCGATCGACGCTGACTGCGGTCGAACCCGGCGAGATGGTGACTTACGAGGGTTCGATCTGGGGGCTGTGGTCGGTCGACTCGCTGACCTTCGAGCCGCAGGGCGGAGGCACCTCGATCACTTTTCGCAACCGATCCAAACCGCCGGGGTGGCTGCGGCCCCTCGCCCCGATCCTCAACGCTGCCTTCCAGCCGCAAGCGCGTCGCGCCGTCGAGGGTGCTCGACGCTATCTCGAGCGACTCGCGCCGGATGCTTTGAGCTGAGACAACAACGAAGATGCGCACGGCCCCTCCCCGCCGTTTGCTCGTGCGATCGGTCGAGACGTCGCCGTAGCTCGACTACGTCACGCCGCCAAGGTCTGGTTGTGGATCGTCTCGCCCAGCCACAGCGCTCGCTCGCCACTCGGTACGACGGGCACGGGCACGATGCGGTCGCAGGTCGACAGCTGCTCGGCGCCGGCGGTGAGAGTGTCCGGTTCTCCCAAGGACATACCACCAGGTTGGAGCTACGGGACTAGGTGCAGCTGCTCGACCTGGCAGCCAATCACGCGGTGGCTGAGCTCGGGGTGGAGGCTGACAGCTGGTGGGCCGAACACCGGTTGGCCGAGCTGCACCTTCCGGACGAGGGGGTGCTGGTGTTGGGGATTCGCCGGGCGGACGGCACGTTCCTGGGTGCGCCGCGGGGCCACACCGCAGTCCACGAGCATGACACTTTGGTGGTGTACGGATTCGCCGATGTTCTCGACGACCTGGGCACGCGTAGGGTCGGGATGGAGGGAGACCGGGCGCACGTGAAGCTCATGTCCGAGATCGCCGTGCGTTTGGCCGAAGAGGACGCCATCGACCCGGAGCCGTAGACACCGACGCCACCTCGGGTCAGTGGCTGGTCAAGGGGTTCCGGCGATGATGTCCTGATGGAGTCCGCATTCTGCGCGCTCCTGGCGACGGCACCATCCCATTTGGGGACCGTGCACTGCGCTGGGCCGTGATGCCTGCTGCGCTGGTGACCGCAGCTGAGACATCGCTGGCGTCCGCCGTCGATTGGGCGTGCTGCGGTGGGTCTCATGGGTGACGTTCTATGGCGACTGCCACGGTCATGCCTCGACCATCGACAAGATGACCGTTGACCGACTCGATGGCAGCCTCGGCGTCCTGGGGAGACGCCATCTCGACGTAGCCAAACCCACGCGATCTGCCGCTGTAGCGATCGGTGATGACTTCGGTGTCGACGACCGCGCCGTGCTTGGCGAAGATCACCCATAGATCGTCCGCGGTCGTATGGCGGCCGAGATTGCCGACGTGAAGGTTGCAGGACATCGGTTCCTCCTCTGACACAACGAGCCGGAGATGTCGGATCAGTCGGGGATCACGCGGCACGACGACTCGGTCCCGAGGTCGAAAGCACCGATCCGATCGGGATCGAGTATGTGCGATCCGGTGATCTGACGAGGTGGATCGGTCGCCATGGGCGTCCTCGATCCCGAGGAACGTGCCGATGACCACCTGCGAGTCGCAAGTCGTCACCGCACACGGTTCCCCGAGGACCAATGAGTTGAGCAACGTCATCCGTCGAATGATCGACGCTGCCGACTCCGGCCATTTCGACCTCGATCCTTCTTGTCCTTGAAGGGCCCGATGTTGTGCGCATGGGCCAAGTGGATGTCCATCTCCGATCGCCGCATCACAGACAACGCCGCATCACCAGACAGCACTGTGGACACGACGAGAAGGATCCCGCGTGCCAAGAGGCGTCCTCGGTGGCGATGGCGTCTGTGTCGGCGGTCAGGACCTGGTGGCGCGAGGCCGGGCCTCGTTGACCGTGAGCTGCCGCCCGTTCCAGTCATTGCCATCAAGCTGGCTGATGGCCTTCCCGCCAAGCGCAGCATCGCCGAGCTCGACGAACCCGAACCCGCGGGAACGGCCGGTGTCACGGTCAGCGATGACCGCAACCGAAGTGATTGGCCCGAAGTCGGCGAACAACGAGCGGAGGTCCGCTTCGGTCGCGTCGAACGGGAGATTGCCTACATAGATGTTCATGGCGGATCGCCTCTCTGCACGAGAAGCCGTGTGCTTCTCTGGAGTCAGTTGTTCCGGTACCAACTCAGGCGCAATCCGGTCCGAGAACAAGAAGAGAGTGAGTCGCCGCCGAAGCAGCTGACATGACGATACCAGATCGACACCTCGACTCGGTCACCCCGGCCTCATCGCAGTTCTCACGACTCACACCATGGTCACGATCGAACCGCTGAAACCTCGCGAGCGACGGTGCGCACACCCGACCGGCTAATCGTCGGAACCGTCTTGGCTGGTTCGCTCTCGGCCGTGTTGCCGTCGCTCTTGCTCGCGCCGTTGATCATCCTGCATTCGTTCTTGCTTGCGTTCCCGCTCAGCCCGTTCTCGCTCTTCAATACGCTGCCGATCGGCGCGTTCTCGCTCATCCTGGCGCTCCCGCTCGTGGCGCTCGGCCCTCTCCGATTCTGTTTCCAAGACCCCGCTCCAGTGTTCCAAGTCCCATTCTTGGGCACCCAACAGGCTATCGAGCCGCGGAGACCTCTCAGCCTCGTATCCGCCACATGAGGATGCCTCACCACTTGGTGGCCTTTGCGGGTGGGGGTTGCGGGTCCGGGGTCATGCCGGACAGGTCGTGGGCGAAGACGACCTCGTGGTCGAATCCGTCAAGGACCCTCGCCTGGAGGCGGCCGTCCTTCGTGGCGACGAGGAGGCGGCCCGCCCGGTCCCAGTCTGCCCACTGCACGTCATCGAGAACGTGGATGTCGCCCCCGGACGTGAGGAAGTACTCGGCAGGTTCGTGGTAGTCGGGCATCTCGCGGAACCCCGCGTAGCTCCCCGACACGTGGAGGCCGAGCGGGTTCCCCGTTCCCGGCTGCGCCTTCACCATCTCGACCCGTCGCTTCTCGTCCCAGTGGCCGCCGGCCTCCCGCGGCGGCGTGTCTTCCGACTCGACCCAGCCACGCCGCCGCTCGACGGCGAATTGGTTGCGTCCGTAGAGCTTGACGCCGTAGAGGCGCAGCGCCGGCGACGGGTCGCCGACGTCCGGCTCGCCGATCTGCGACGTGCCGGCCTCATCGTCGAAATGGATCCCTCGGGTATACGTCGTGCCCGCCTCCCAAGCGGCGAGGGCGGTCAGCCAGGGCAACCGCGAGATCGCCTCGTAGATCTCACCGCCCGGCCAGTCCGCGCCGGACTTCATGGCCGAATACGCCAGCCAGCGACCATTGGGCGAGAGGTCGCATTTCTGCGGGAAGAGCCTGCCGTGGAACCAGGAGCCGGGCTCGTACGAGTCCGACGCCGTATCCCAGCGCCCGACGTGGGCCCAGTCGGTCGGGCCGCGGCGCAGCACCGCAACAACCGGCGCCTCGGTGGCGGGAATGCAGAAGATGCGGGGAGGCGTGTTCGGTCCGGACATGTCCGCAGCGTACCGGCCGACCCTGTCGGGGCCGGCCCTAGCCTGCGCTGATGCAGCTGCGCATCTGGGCGGCGCTCATCGGGGCCGCCGTCGCCTGGGGAACCACCGGGGTCGCAACCCGTGCGGCGCTGACCGCCGGTGTGCCGCCGATCGGCATGGCGGCGATCCGGGCACTGCTCGCATCCGTCCTCTTGTACGGGTTGCTGCTCGCTCGTCGCACGCCGCCGAGCCGTGACCGGGAACGCTGGCACACCGGCGTCGTGGCCGCCGCCTTTCAGCTCGCCACACCGTTCGTCCTCTTCACGGTCGCCTACCAATACGCATCGGCCGGTTTCGTCGGACTGATCGTCGCCCTCATCCCGCTTGGTACGGCGATCGTCGCCCACTACCTCCTCCCCGACGAACCCCTCCACCGCGCCAAGGTCATCGGTCTGCTCGTCGCGTTTGCCGGGGTTGCCCTGCTGCTGCTCTCGGGTGACAGCGGTCTGGGAGAAGGTGGACGCCCCCTCCTCGCCGCGATCCTGTCGATCGGGGCCGTGCTGTCGATCTCAGGGGCGAGCGTGTACACCAAGAGCCGCCCGGGCACGTACGAGCCGATGGAACTGACATGGATGCAGTTCACCATGGGTGCCGTCCTGATCGTTGCCGTCATGCTCCCGACCGAGGGGATCCCGACCGGGATCTCGACGTGGGGATGGACGCTCATCGCCTACCTGACCGTCGTCGGCAGCGTCGTGCCGTTCCTTCTCTACTACTGGCTCCTCCGCCATGTCAGCGCGACGATGGCGTCGCTGGTCGGCTACGTCGTGCCCCTGATCGCACTCTTCTCGGGCATGCTGCTGCTCGACGAGCGCCTCGAACTGGGCATCGGCATCGGCGGCGTGCTCATCCTCGCCGGGGTGGTGCTGACCAACAGGGCCGAGAGCCGCTCCCCGACCGTTCCGGTGCGCTGAGCCGATCCACCGGCCTCAGACGCCGGCCGGCGCATCACGGCGAGCCGCCACGGCGACGCGGTAGCCGGCGTACAGCAACACGGCACCGACCACGAGCGACAGCGCCAGTCCCCCGCCTTCGCCGAGCGCCGCCAGCGAACCACCGACGGCCG
>JBFIXI010000086.1:0-12406 GCA_041605955.1 Acidimicrobiia bacterium | reverse complement strand
TCCGTATAGCGCGCCCCGCCGCTGCCGGTGATCGACTCGTAGAGAACCACGGAATCGACCGGGAGCTTGTTGGGAAACTTGGGAAACTCGGCGACCAGCCGGCTCAGATCTTGGGCCGGGCGCACCCGGGCCAGGCTGAGATGGGGATGGAAGGGTCGCTCCTCGGGGTCGTAGCCGGCGGCGACCGCGGCCCGCTCACACACCACCGCCAGATCCTCCAGGGCCTCGCCCCCGTGCTCGACGGCGAGCCACACCACCGTTGCCTTCTTTGGGTAGGGAAACGCGCCGAGGCCTCCGAAGCCGACCGTGAAGCTCTCGTGGTCGAGGAGCTGATCAAGCGTCGCCACCACCACCTCGTGCTGCAGCTGAGAGGACCGGCCGAGAAAACGGAGGGTGATGTGCCACTGCGGCGGGGCCACCCGCCGCCCGGGAATGGTGGGGACGTGCGGCGCCGACACGAACGTTGCCAGGGCATGGCGGGTGTCGTCGTTGAGAGCAACCGCCAGGAAGAGTCGCCGATCGGTGCCCATCAGTCAGTCTCCTGCCGGGCGACCGCGGCACTCGCGGTGCGCTGCAGGGCCAGCCGCAGATGATGCAGCGCGGCGGTCGTCGTGTACGTGCGCACCCGCTCCCGGTCGCCCGGCAGGCGGAGGGTACGCGCCACCGTGCCCTGGGGAGTGTGGACTGCCGTCACCATCGTTCCCACCGGTTTGTCTTGAGGATCCGGCCCCGCGCTACCGGTCACGGCAACGACCACGTCGACGCCGAGCATCTTGGCGGCACCGGCGGCCATCTCCGCGGCCACCGCTTCGCTGACCACGCCGTGGTGAGCGATAGTCGCCGGACTGACCCCGAGCAGCTCCACTTTCAGATCCTCCTGATAGGCGATGATCGCACCCCGGAAGTGGTCGCTCGAACCGGGCACCGATGTCAGCCGCGCCGCGATCATCCCGCCGGTGGCCGACTCGGCCGTGCCCAGTGTCCAGCATTGGGCGCGCAGCGCCGCGAAAATCACCTGCTCGATCGTGTCGTCATCGGCCCCGAACACCAGCTGGCCGAGCCGCTCCCGAACCACCTGCTCAACCGGGGCTATCAACGCAGCGGCCGCAGTCGCAGTATCGCCGCGTGCGGTGAGCCGCACCTTTATCTCGCCGGAAGATGCCAGGAACGCCACGGTGGGATTGGTGGACGTCCGGAAGAGGTCGTCGAGTATCTCGCCTACCCGCGACTCCGACTCGCCCCACGTGCGGATGATCCGGGAGACCATCACGGAGTCCTCGCCACCGGCGAGTTGGCGCAGCATCGGCATGACGTGCTCGTCGACCATCGGGTGCAGCTCAGCCGGCACGCCGGGCACGGCGAACAGCACCGTGTCGCCCATCTCCAACCGCAGCCCCGGCGCGGTGCCCTTCGGGTTGGGCAGCGTCGTGGCCCCGACCGGCTGATCGGCTTGTTTCAAATTGGACTCCGGCATCTGGCGCCCGCGCGCTTCCCAATAGGCACGCAGCCGGTTCGCGTAGTCCTCGTCACGCGCCAGGTCGACGCCGGCAGCCGCCGCCATCGCCTCCCGGGTGAGGTCGTCCTGGGTGGGACCGAGCCCTCCGCTGAGGATCACGGCGTCGGCGCGGGCCGCCGCCTCATTGATGGCGGCAACCAGCCGGTCGAGGTTGTCGCCGACCACCGTCTGCTGGAAGTGGTCGATGCCGGCTTCGGCCAATCGCGAGGCGACCCAACTGGCGTTGGTGTTGACGATCTGGCCGAGCAGCAGCTCGGTGCCGACTGCGATGAACTCGACTGAGAAGCTCACCCGATCACCCTAAGCGTTCGCGTTGGCCGGCGACGCCCAGTCCGCCAGCGTCAACTGCTGGCCGACTGCCGAGCCGGCCACCGCCAACACCGTGGCTAGGACGGAGACGGCGACGGCGCCCAGCACGATGAGCATCACCAGCAGCTGCAGGATCACCGCATCCAGCGGAGCCACCCCGGCAAGCAGCAGCCCGGTCATGGCACCCGGCAGTGAGATGAGCCCCACCACCTTGGTGCGCTCGATGTGAGGCACCAGGGCCAACCGGGCCGACTGCGGGGACAGGTAGCGCACGATGTGGGGGCGCTGGCAGCCCAGCGCCAACAGTGCCTCGACCTCGCCCGGCCGATCGCGCACCAGGGCCACGGTTTGGGCCACCCCACCGACGGCCGAAGGCATGGCGTTGCCCAGCGTGATGCCGACGATCACGATGAGTCGCACCGCGTCCAGCTCGAGCACGCCGAAGCCGAACACCACGATCACACTCAGCGCTGCCGACCCGGCGACCGCAGCCAGCGCCGGCAGCAGAATGCCGGGCACCTTGGGAGCCCGTCGCAGGATCACGGCGGTGGACACGGCCACCATGGCCGCCACCCACAGCCATGCCCAGAGCTGGGCGAGCGACGAACGGAAGATGAGCCGAAACAGCAGGCCGACTGCAATCAGCTGGACGGTGGCGCGAATTGCGGCCCAGACGATTGAGCGCTCGACGCCGATCCGCATCCGCAGCGATATCGCGACTGCCACGGCCACCAGCGCCAGGCCCGCCAGGATCACGGGGATCGCCGACAGCCCGAACGTGCCGTCGGGGTTCACTTCTCAACCGACCACGGCGGCGACGAGATCCGTTCCATACCCACCGGTGGCTGTGGCGGTCACCCACTCCCCCGGCGCCCCCCGGTCGAGCAGCATGACGCCGTCGATCTCGGGGGCCTGTCGGTAGGAGCGGCCCACCGGCTGGCCGTCTTCCACCTGGTCGATCAGCACCTCGAAATCCTTCCCGACCTGGACGAGATTGCGGCGCGCGGTGATGTCCTCTTGGATCGCGTGCAGATAGCGCAACCGCTCCGCCTTCTCCTCCTCGGACACCTGCTCGGGATAGTCGGCGGCCGGTGTGCCCTCCTCGGCCGAGAAGGGGAAGAAGCCGGCCCAATCGAGCTGGGCGGCGTGGAGGAAGTCGGCGAGTTCCTCGACATCGGCTTCGGTCTCGCCCGGAAAGCCGACGATGAAGCTGGAGCGCAGCGCGGCTTGGGGTGATGCCTGTCGGATCCGGTCGATCAGTGCGATGTGCTGATCGCCGCTGGAGTGACGCTTCATCGCTTTGAGCAGATGGGCGGCGGAATGCTGTAGCGACAGATCGAAGTAGTCGGCGACGATGGGATTGGCCGCCATTTCCTCGATGAGGCTGGGGCGGATCTCCCGGGGATACAGGTAATAGAGCCGCAGTCGGCGGAGCCCGTCTACGTCGGAGACGAATCGCAACAGGTCGACGATGCCATCGCCGGGAGCGTTGATGTCGCGCCCGTAGGCGGCCAGATCCTGCGCTACGAGCACGATCTCACCGACACCGGCGGCGGCCAGCTCCGCAATCTCCCGGCGGATGTTTCCCGGAGCCCGGGAGCGCTGCTTGCCGCGGAACAGGGGGATGGCGCAGAAGGTGCAGCCCTTGTCGCAGCCTTCGGCGATCTTGACGTACGCATACGGGGTGGCCGGAGTGGGCCGGGCGGTGCGGCGCAGGATGTCCATGGACGAGGTGGGCGCCGCCGTGATCCGCAGTGGATGCCAGTCGGTCAGCTGGTCGAGGCGGTTCACCAGCTCTGGATACCGGTCGAGGCCGATCACGGCGTCCGCCTCGGGCAGCGCTTCGACCAGTTCGGTCTCGTAGCGTTGCGCCATGCACCCCATGACCACCAATCTGGCGTCGGGCCGTTTGGCGGCGGCCAGCTCGAGGATGGTGTCGATCGATTCCCGGCGGGCCGCCTCGATGAAGGCACAGGTGTTGACCATCACGACGTCCGCCTCGCCGGGCGACACGGCATCGACGTAGCCCGCCTCACCGATCATGGCGACGACCTTGTCCGAGTCGACCTGGTTCTTGGAGCAGCCGAGCGTCTCCAGCCACACCGAGGGGGATTCCATCGGCAAGAGTCTACGGAACTCCCGGGCCCACCAAGCGGCGCAGGGGACGCCACCCTGCGCCTTGTGCGCCCACTGACGTCATGATCACCGAGCGGCGATCCACACCTCTGGCGGGCGAATGACTTGCGGCAGCTCGAGCTCGAAGATGCTGCGCCCGTCCTCGTATCGATAGCTCAGGTCGCCGCCCATGAGGCGGGCCAGGTGACGCGAGATGGCCAATCCGAGCCCCAGGGAGACCGCGACAGCTCGGGTGCCTTCAGCGCGTTGGTAGCGCTCGAAGATGCGCTCCCGTTCGGGCTCGGGGATCGGAGGGCCATCGTCGACCACGAGCACGCTGCTGGTGCCGCCACCATCAACCACCTCGGTTTGGACCACGTCTCCTCCATAGCGAAGGGCATTGGACACCAGATTGCGGACGATCTGGCGCACCCGATCCGGGTCGGCCACGACCTTGGGGGCGCGTCCCGACAGCTCGACTACCGACTCGCCGTCGACGTCGAATGCCTCCAGCACCTGCGCGGTCTGGGCCCGCAGGTCGACCGGTACCTGGGACACGTTGAGCGTGCCGATGTCGGCGCGGGCCGCGGTCAACAGGTCGCTCACGATGTTGGTGACATCCATCCCATGCTTGAGCATGGACTCGAGCAGTTCGGTGCGCTCATCTGCGGACAGGCCATACTCGGCGCCGTCACGCAGCATATGGCCGAACCCGATCACCGCGGTGAGCGGGGTGCGCAGCTCGTGGCTCACCGTCGCCAGGAACTCGTCCTTGGACCTCACCATCTGCTCGAGGCGCTGTCGGGTCACCTCCCTCTCCCAAAAGGCGCCGACCATGGCGGCCGCCGTCTCCAGCAACGACAGCTCTTCTGCGGTCCATTCGACCCGCTGCTCCGAATCGGCAAATCCGATCAGCCCGGCCCACTCCCCCTCGACGAAGATCGGGATGTCCAGCTCGGATTTGATCGGGAACGGATCCTCGGCATACAGCTCGTACTCCACCCCGTCGAGCTCCTCCGGGATGATGACGATTGGCTTCCCCTTCTCGAGGTGGGCGCGGGAGGTAGGCATACGCTCCCACGGGACAATGTCCCAGTATTCGTTGCTCCGCTTCGCGGGGTCGGGTCCCCGCCGTTCCACTTCGGCGACCGTCGACGAGCAGAAGCCGAGCTCGGGATCCTCTACGTTGCGCTCTACGAAGACGTAGGTGGCCTGCGTGGCGACCAGCAACGCTTCGAGGGCGTGCACGAGGCGGTCATCACCGCTGCTCGCCAGCAAAGCCTGGGCGCACTCGGCCAGAGCCGCCTGGTATTGGACGCGGCGCTCCTGTCGCGTCGCATAGTGAACCAGCTCTTGGCGAGCCCGACCGTTCTGCAGTGCACTACCGATGATGTTGGCCACTGAGCGCAGGAAGTCCCCCTCTTCGGCCGTGAAGCGACGCGGTCGTCGGGTGTGCACGCCGAGCACGCCGTATGGGCGATCCTGATCCGGGACCACCACGCTCATACCACTCACTACCTGATGGTCGAGAAGGAGCGCGGGCCCGGTGAAACGACTGTCCCCCGCCAGGTCATCCACCAGGATCGGTTCGTCAGCCAGCAGCGTGTATCCGGCCTGGGAGCCGTGCTCGCACGGAACGGTCGTATCCCCCACCCGCACCTCCGGTCCCCAGCCGCGTCCTGCCACCATGACCAGCGGCTCACCAGGCGCCGGTTGCTGCAACACCTTGGCGTAGTCGACCTCGAGCACCTCGCTCACCAGGCCCACGGCGAGGTCGAGCACCTCGGCCAGTCGAAGGCCGCGCAACGCGGCCTGGCCCAGCTCAGCCACCGCGGCGTGGCGCTGCCCGCTCACAGTACGGTGGCGCGCGCTCACTGCGGTGTGTACCGCGGCCGCGGGCTCCCTTGCTGCCTGCACGAGCGATCACCTCACTCAGGGGTTTGGTCAAGGATCGACGGAAAGCGACTTTTGCTTGAGGATGCCTCCGGCTCGCCGGGGGGAGAACCCCCGCGCCTCTGGCTCGAAGGGGGAGAATCAGAACGTGACGGGGCCGTCGTAGTCGGCGTGGAGGGCGGGTTCGGGGATCGTGACGCCCCGGCTGACCGCCTCGGCGGGCTCCACCCACTCCCATTCCACGACCTCGCCGTCCGGAGAGTGCAGCTCGCCGGCGACGATGCGGCAGCGGAAAGCGATCGACGTGTAGTCCACGTGGTCGCCGTTCGGATAGAAGACCTCGGTGCGGTGCACCGCGAGCACCCGCTCCGGTTCAACGGTGATGCCGAGCTCTTCCTGGATCTCGCGCACCACGCCTTCGGCGGCAGTCTCGCCCGGATCGAGCGCCCCGCCCGGAGTGCTCCAGTACTGGTCGATGCTGTAGACCATGAGCACCCGGCCGGCGGCATCGTGAATGATGGCCGTCGCTGCCGGCATGAGCACCAGTGCCGAGCCGACTTGGCGGCGCAACTCCCGGAGATAATCAGAGATCGGCACGCTCAGGCCCGGGCAGCGGCCAGCTCTTCGATCGCCGCTCGCACCTCTGCCACGTCGGCGCCCACGACCGTGACGTGTTGCGGCCGCTTCTCGAGATCCTCGAACCGCTCCGGGCGCGGAGGACGCTGGCCGAGCGCCTCCACGATGGTGCTCTCGAACTTGGCGGGGAGCGCCGTCTCCAGGCACATCAGGGGTAGCTCCGGAGCGCGCAGTCGCCGGCCCACTCCGACCCCGTCCGCCGTGTGCGGGTCGATCACAACGCCGTCCTCGACGGCGACCCGACGGATCGTGTCGATCCGATCGCGATGACTGCTCGAGCCGGCCGCGATCCAGCCGCCCAGCCCCCCGAAACCGGCCACGCCGGATAGGTCGAACTCTCCGGTGGAGTCGAGCTGTTGCCACAACCGACGCACCATCTCGGCATCCCCGTCGACGAGATCGAACACGAACCGCTCGAAGTTGGAGGCCTTGGCAATATCCATCGACGGACTGGAGGTTTCCACCACCTCGTCGCGCGGCCTCATCCGATAGATCCCACTGCGGAAGAACTCGGCGAGGACATCGTTCTCATTCGTCGCCAGCACGAAGCGCAACGGCAGCCCCATCCGGCGCGCCAGGATCCCGGCATAGATGTTGCCGAAGTTGCCCGTCGGCACCGCAAACTGCACCTCCCGATCGACCTGGGGGGCCAGCCGCAGATAGCCCCACACGTAGTAGATGATCTGAGCCGCCACCCGCGCCCAGTTGATGGAGTTGACGGCCCCGATCGAATGCCGCGCTTTGAAGTCGGGGTCGGCATTGATCGCTTTCACGATGTCCTGCGCCTCGTCGAAGACCCCCTCGATGGCGAGGTTCACGATGTTGGGCTCGTCGAGCGAATACATCTGCGCGGCTTGAAACGGGCTCACCCTCCCCCACGGCGACAGCATCACAACTGCGATGTTGCTGCGCCCCACCATGGCGTGCTCGGCCGCCGAGCCGGTGTCGCCTGAGGTGGCCCCCACCACCAACAGCCGACTCCCCCGCTTCGCCAGCTCGGCATCGAAGAGGCGGCCCAACAGCTGCATCGCCATGTCCTTGAAGGCCAGAGTTGGCCCGTTGGACAGGTGCAGCAGCGAAGTGGCGTCGACCAATTTTGTCACCGGCGCCACCTCAACGGACTGGAACACCTCGGCCGAGTAGGCCTCGGCGCAGGCGGTCTCGATGGTCGTCCGATCCATGTCGGGCGCCAGAAGGGCGATGAGGTCAGTCGCCACCTCCGCATATGAGTCGCCGGCCCAGGCGCGCAGCTCAGGCGGGGACAGCTCGGGCAACACAACGGGCACGTACAGGCCGCCGTCCGGGGCGAGCCCGTCGATCATGGCCTGGGCGAAACCGACGGGATCGGCGCCGCCGCGGGTGCTCACATATCTCACGTGTCGCGTCTCACAACGCCACGAACTCGCGCTGTCGCTGCCGAAACCGCACCCGCTCCGAATAGCCGGCCGCCTTGGCGTACTCCTTGATCACGTCGAAGTCGCGGGCGCAGTGTTCGGGGTAATGGGCGTCGCTGGCGGTGGTGATCGGCACCCCCGCCTCGTAGAACATCCGCAGAAAAGCCGGCGCCGGATACGGCTCGCCGGCTGCGGTGTGCAGCCCGGCGGACGAGATCTCGACGGCGACCCCGCTGGCCGCGGCGGCGGCCACGACCGGCTTGTACAGATGGTCGAGCGGCTCGGCCAGCTTGCGGCCGTGCTTCTTCACCACGTCGACGTGAGCCAACGCATCCACCACCCCCGATGCGGCCAATTGAGCCTCCAGGGCAAAGTACTGCTCGTAGGCAGTGCGTACCCCGCGGCGGTCGAACTCGAAGTCGGCGTCCTCGTGATCCACCGACCACGCCCCGATCCAATGCGTCGACCCGATCAAGAAGTCCCACGGATACGGCGCTAGGAAGTCGATGACGGCGTCGATCGTCTCCGGGAAGAAGTCGACCTCGAGCCCCAGCAGCACCGGCAGCCCCCGGTCCTTCGCCGCCACGACTGCGTCCACGTAGCTCTCCAGCGACAGCGTGCGATCTTCGGCGACAAATGCCCTGGTCTGGGCCTCCACATCGGGGTTGGCGGGGTCCACCCAGAACTCTCCCATTACGTCGGCCGCCTCCACACATCGGTAGAGATGCTCTGTGAATCCAACCTCGTCCTCGCCCCGGGCGGAGGCGGCTGTCACATATGCTTCGATGTGGCCCGGCGGATAGACGCCGGGCTCGGGGCCGACCCCGCGGTGGGGGCCGTGGTCGTGGAGATGCACGTGGTAATCGCCCATCGAATCGGAAGCGTAGCGGCCAGGAATTGAATCACTTCAGCTCCCTACAATTCGTGCCGCTTCCATAGGGGGAAGCAGTGACTAGTCAGTCACCCCGCCCGTCAGCCCGCCCGACGAGCCAGCTAGCACAAGATGGTCTTCAACTCAGTCGTATTCGTAGTCTTTCTGACCGGGATCCTGGTCGTCTACTGGGCGACCCCACCACGGTTTCGCAACCTGATCCTGCTGGCCGGCAGCTACGTCTTCTACGGATGGTGGGACTATCGCTTCCTGTCGCTGCTCCTGATCTCCACGGTGGTCGACTTCACCGTCGGCAAACGACTACATCGCAGCGAGGTGGAGCGCCACCGGCGCGCCTGGCTGCTCACCAGCGTCATGGTGAACCTCGGCATACTCGGCTTCTTCAAGTACTCGGGGTTCTTCGTCGACAGCCTGTCTGCTCTCACCGCCTCGCTCGGCTTGGGAGAGCTCAACCCGGCACTGCGGGTGGTGCTCCCGGTGGGGATCAGCTTCTACACCTTCCAGACGATGTCGTACACCTTCGACATCTACCGGCGTCGTATCGAACCCACCCGCTCGCTGATCGACTTCGGGACGTACGTCGCCTACTTCCCCCAGCTGGTGGCCGGGCCCATCGAGCGCGCCCAGCGGCTGCTGCCCCAGGTGGAGAACCGCGACCGGCCCACCCCGCGCGGTGATCGGCTGCTCGACGCCGTCGGGCTGATCGCCGCCGGCTTCTTCAAGAAGATCGTGCTGGCCGACGGTGTCGCCCGGGTCGTCAACACCGTCTTCGCCGACCCCACCCAGTTCTCCTGGCTGGCAACCGCCGCCGGGGTGGTCGCGTTCGCCATCCAGATCTACGGCGACTTCGCCGGCTACACCGACATCGCTCGCGGCGTGTCGAAGCTGCTCGGCATCGACCTGGTGCTCAACTTCAGCGAGCCCTACCTGGCGCGCAACATCACCGAGTTCTGGCGCCGCTGGCACATCTCGCTGTCCGATTGGTTGCGCGACTACCTCTACATCCCGCTCGGCGGCAACCGCGGCTCGGCGTTGGCCACGTACCGCAACCTGATGATCACAATGCTGCTCGGCGGCTTGTGGCACGGCGCCTCCTGGAACTTCGTGTTCTGGGGTGGCCTCCACGGCATGTACCTAGTGGTTCACAAGCTGACGACCGGAGGCCGCGTCGATCCCGGCCCGGTGCGGTGGCGTCACGTCCCGTCGATCCTGGTCACGTTCTTCTTCGTCAACCTGGCCTGGGTGTTCTTCCGTGCCGAGACCTTCGAGACGTCGTGGCAGGTGCTGCGCCAGATATTCACCCTCCAAGACGGCGTAACCACCGGGTCGGATCTGATGCTGGTGGCGATCCTCGGGCTGGCAACAGTCCTCGTCGACCTCACCATCCGCCGCGGTTGGAACGCAGTCAAGTTCGTGCGGCGCAGCCCTGCCCTCGCCGGCGCCGCCAGCGCCGTCGTCTTGGCGGCAGTTGTTGTCTTCAGTGGGGGCACTCCCGAGCCGTTTATCTACTTCCAGTTCTGATTATGAATATGTACTTCCGACTCCTCGCATTGTTGGCCCTGGTGGCCCTGATCGCCGCCGGGTGTGCCGCCGCGGTTCCCCAAGCGGTCGACTCGACGCCGGTGGTCAGCGAGGTCCTGGCCGTGGCAGAGGAGACGTTGCCGCCCTCGACGACCACAGTGACGGAGACCACAGCGCCGGCTCCGGCGATAAGTGTGCCGCCCGGATGCCGGCTGACCACCATGCTGGACGAGTACGGCTTCGAGATCGAGGTCGTCGATTGCGGTGAGCCGGTGGAGGCCCAGCCGGAGAATCCAGACTGGCTGGGCAGCGAGTCGGCTGCCGAGGTCGCCAAGTTGATGCGAGTTGCGCTCATCGATCAACCGGCTTGCGGGGTGCGCACCACCTACAGCGAGCTGCGGACCCGGATCAGCGAGGCGGTACCCGAGCTGCGCGAACCGTTGCTGGAAGCCGTCGCCGCCCTGGAGCGGGGCGCCGCCGAGTGCAACCGCGACCAAGACGCCTGGGCGGAGGCGATGCGGGAGGCCATCGGCTTCATCGACGACTTCCTGCTCGCCGCCGCAGAGCTGGCTCCCGCCGACGAAACGGGGGCGGACTCATGAGCGCCATCATGCGCCGTCACCGTCTGGGCGCCTACCTGGTGGGGCTGCTCATCGTGCTCGGCGCACTCGAGATCGGGGCGCTGGCGGTCGAGGCCTCGTCGAGCCCCGCGTTGCGCTGGTACGACGCCGCCGCCCAGCTGCGCGTGGAGCAGATGGCCGAGCTCGACGACGTCGACGTTGTCTTCGCCGGAACCTCGATGGCGTGGCAGGGATTTGTCCCCGAAGTCTGGACCGCCCACGACACCGCCGGCCGCCGCGCCTACAACGCCGGCATGGCGGGCGGCATCCCCGAAGTCATGGAACCGTGGTTGGTCGACGTGGTCCAGCCGCGGCTGCGTCCCGACGTGGTCATCTGGGGGCTGAGCTCGCTCGACTTCTCGGCGAGCTACGGCGCCGAGAACCTGGAGCGCTATCTCGATGCACTGGAGACCCGCCCCGGCCTCCTGGCCGACGTCGAGCAGGCCGTAGCCGACATCTCGGCGCTGGTGCGCTTCCGCAACGTGCTGCGCGACCCTTCCGAATGGGGCGCCGATCGCGGCTTCGCGGCGGCCACCGCCATCCTGGGGAACGATGGCGAGCGGCGCGACTTCGTGGTCGATACCTCGCCGGAGCGGCAACTCCAGGTGGCGACGCGGGTCGCAGATTTCCGTCTCGACGCCGCCGACATCTCCGCCGTCCATCGCACTGTCACCAAGTTGCGGCGCAGCGGTACCGACGTCATGTTCGTGCAGCTGCCGGTCCCAGAACGTTTCGTAGAGTTGCACCCGGACGGCCCCTCCGATGTGGCGGCGACCCGCGGCGCCATCGACCGGCTCGGCGAGATCCTGGACGTCACGGTGGTAGATGCCACGGGCGGCTTCAGCGACTCCGACTTCGTGGACTTCACCCACCTCGACGAGGCATCGGCGGCCCGCCTCACCGAGCAGATCGCCCAGGACATCACCGGTGTCGACGTCACGGCAGCCGCCGCGGTCGCCGCGCAGACAACCGATACCGAGCTGCTGTCGGTTGCCAACGAGCTGGTGGCAGTCGCCGATCAGCTGCGCAGCACTCTCACCCAGACGGATTCCATGCCGGCCTCATCGGAGGTGTGGAACTCGATGGTCGAATACGGCCACACCCGCGATCTGTGGGCCCACCACGACCAGGGCACCAACTTCCACACGATCTTCACCGGCTCTTCACTGGTCTATGCCGGAATCGATCCGGCGCGCTACGAAGAGCTCACCGACCTCAGCGGCTACAACATGGGGTTGCCTGCGGGCGGTCCGGAAGAAGTCGGCGAGTTCCTTAGAGATATCGCCCTCCGCACCATGACGCCGGAGCGAATCATCCTCGGCGTCGCTCCGCACGACTACTGGACCCGCAGTGCCGGACCGTCGTGTGTCGATCAGCTGAACGGCTACAAGTCGGCGCTGCAGGTACGACTCAATGCGTTCGCCTCTGTCGACTGGTTCCAGGACGTGCCCAGTGAGCAATTGATCCTCGGCGACCCGGTCGTCCACGATCCGCCACGGGCCACCCCGAT
>JBFIXI010000085.1:0-13254 GCA_041605955.1 Acidimicrobiia bacterium | reverse complement strand
GATTTGGGGACCGTTTCGAGTCGAGCCTGGCGACAGCGCAGGTTTGGGTGAACGGCGATCAAGCCGATCGGGCCACCCCGGTCGGCGTGGCCGACGAGATCGCTCTCATCCCTCCCGTATCGGGAGGGGCGACCGCACTGCAGAATCCGCCGGACATAATCAGAGTCGTGCTCACCGGCGCGCTGTGGGCGACCGTCCTCATTGCCAACCTGGTGTCGCCGCAGGCATTGGCCTTTGCCGCCGCAGGGACAGCGATCGCCTGGCTGTGGGACGTTCGCGACACTTTCGCCGCCCGCCGTCCCGCATTGCAGATCATCCCCGCCATGGCTGCCGCCACCGCCGGCGCCACCGCGGCCTATCGCTGGGGACGACCGGGGTTGGCTGCGGGGATCGCGATCGGGATCATGCTCAGCCTCTCGTGGGGAGTCTTCGACCCCACCAACCGCCGCGTGGAAGCGCTGTCCGTCAGCGCAGTGCTGGCCAGCGTCGCTGCGCTCGGAGCGGGCAGCCTCGTGCTGGTCAGGCTCTCCTCTGCCGCCGAAGTCACAGCCTTCCTGGCGATCGCCGGTTTGGCGGCCGTGGCGGCATGGGCCGGGAGGCGCTTCGGCGGACCGTCCTTGGACCCCAACTTGGCGATGCTCTTGGTCGCCTTGGCTTCCGGAACCGCAGTGGGTTTGATCGCCGCTTCGCTCGATTTGGTCCTGATGGTGCTGGCGGCTGCGGTGACCGCCGGAGGGCTGATTGCGGGGCGCGCCCTCGGTTCCCTGGTGCGTAGCGGCGACGTGCTGCACACCGCGAGGGCCCCCGGCATGCTCACCATGATGGATCCCGCCATAGTGGGGGCAGCGCTGTGGTGGGCCTCGCTGCTGATGTTCTCCGGCGTGACCTCCAACGGTTGAGCCGTGGGGCGGTCCCGCCGGGGGCACTGTCGGGTCCGTTGGCTGAACCAGTTCTTTCAGATTCGCCAGGGACCCGAGATTAGGAGCTAACCTGTCGCCCTGATATGCGAGCTGGCCTGTCCCGCCTCGTGGTACTCACCCTGGCAGCGGCGCTTATGTACGCGTCGCCGATTGGCGCGTTCGCACAGAGTCGGGAGACGGCGGACCAAGCGAAGGCCGAGGCCGAGGCGGCCCTGGCGGAACTGCGTGAAGCCAACTCCAAGCTCGATGCGGCTCTTGCCGAATGGCACGTACTCGAAGACGAGATGGAGCGGCTGACGTGGAAGATCACCCAGCTATCCGACCGCATCAAGGACTACGAGGGCGAGGTTCGCGAGCTACGAACCAGAGCAGAGGATCTCGTGGCGGGTGCCTATATGTCGGGTGGGACCGATCTCGTGGAGATCGCACTGGAGGTCGACTCGATTCAGGATCTGCTCGCCGGCCAAGTGTTGCTCGATAGAGCCGCCGACAACGATCTCGTGTCGGTGACCAGACTCGACGCGGTACGCCGTGAGATGAATCGCCTCAAAGATGATCTCGACGTGGATCAGGCCCGAGTGGTTGAGCTGCGTGCCGCCGCCGAAGCGAACGTCATCGCTCTGGACCAGCTGCAGCGGGAAATCGCCGCGGCGTACGCCAAGGCCGAGGAAAAGGCCAAGGAAGAGCTGGCCAAGTATCTCGCCGAGAAGAAGCGACGCGAGATAGAGGAGGCGGCGCGGCGCCGTGGGGCGGCTGCCGGTTTGCCTCCGGAAGCTACCCCGTGGTTCCAGTGTCCCGTACCGAGCGGGAGCTTCATCAACGACTGGGGATTTGCACGACCGGGCGGTCGCACCCACAAGGGCACTGACGTCTTCGCCTCGCGCGGCACGAGGATCCTGGCGCCCGACGCCGGGAGGGTATCGCTGCGGAGCAATGAGCTGGGCGGCCTCACGGTTTGGCTGACGGGCGATAACGGCGTGTCGTTCTACCTCGCCCACCTCGACGGATACCCCGGCGGGTTGGCAACCGGTGATCGAGTCTCCAAAGGTCAAGTCGTCGGGTATGTCGGCAACACCGGAAACGCCCGCGGCACCAGCCCGCACCTGCATATCCAGCTACATCCCGGCGGGGGCTCCCCGGTGAACCCGTTCCCCACGCTGCGACACTATTGTTGAGGTCTCGCTCGATGGGAGCGAACGTTGAAAGGTAACGCCCTGGAGCAAAACCGTCGTCGCATCGACATCATCCAGGATGATGACTTTGCCAGCGAACTCGAGAGCGTCCCGCTAGACGAGCTCCGGGAGCGTCGCCGGCTCTGTGACAACGTGGACACCGAGCTCTCCTATTACCGGCGCCTGCTGCACGGCCGCATGGATCTGCTCGCCTTCGAGATGCGGCGTCGCGCCGGGGAGGAGACCCGCAGCCTGATCGAAGCTCTGCCCGAGATTCTCGCCGATACCGAAGCCGGAGAGCCTGGCGAGGGGCTGCCTGCCAAGGCCCTCCCCATCGAAGCTCCCGAGGCACCCCAGACGGGACGGCGCGGGATCGACCGGGTGCTCGACGATGACTTCCTTGCCCACTTGCCCACGATCGACGACGAGGAGATCGAGAGGATCCAGGCAATGCTGGCCGAGACCGAATCAGAGATCTCCACGAAGCGGCGGATGGTCTACGACGCCTACGAGCGCATCCAGAACGAGCTATCGAGACGTTACCGCAACGGCCTCGCGGACGTAGACGAGCTGCTCGGCAGCTGATCGGTGCTGGCCCACACGGTCCGTTCCGAGCTGACCGAGTCGCGGCACCGGGGCTCGGCAATCGCAGTCGACGCCGCCGGCCGGGTGCTTCTGGAGTATGGCGAACCCGATCGCCCCATCTTCTATCGTTCCGCAATCAAGCCCTTGCAGGCGATGGTGGCGTTGCGTGCCGGCGTTCCCCTGTCGCCCGAGGAGATTGCCGTCATGTGCTCCAGTCACAGCGGCCTGCCGGTTCACATCGCCCTCGTCCGCAAGATACTCGCCGACGTCGGCCTGACCCCGGATGCCCTGCAGACACCGGTGGACTGGCCGCTCGGGGCGACGGCTGCGGCCGCCGTCCGAGCTGCCGGCTACGTCAGACCCCGCCGCATCTGGCATAACTGCTCGGGCAAACACGCCGGGTGGCTGGCCGCGTGCCGCCGGGCGGGTTGGAACCACGCGACCTATCGGGCGCCCGACCATCCCGCCCAAGTCATGACCCTCGAAATCGTGCGGGACGCGACCGGCTTGGATCCCACCCCCACCGGAATCGACGGCTGCGGAGCTCCTACATTGCGTGGGTCAATCCGCGGTCTCGCTGCTGCATTCGCTCGCCTGAGCTCGGATCCCGAGTTCGCCGCGGCCGCTGTGCCCACGCATCGATTCCCCGGCCTCGTCGGCGGCAACGATCGCCCGGAAACCAAACTGGCGGCGTGGTGGGATGGCCCGATGAAGGCCGGCGCCCAAGGCCTCCTCGGCGCCGGCCGTCACGGTGTCGGCGTTGCAGTGCGCAGCGAGGCGGGGTCGGTCGAGATCGCAGTCATCGCGATGATCGCCGTGCTGCGTCACCTCGAGCTGCTCTCAGCGGCCGCCGTCGATGCGCTCACCGCCATTGCGACGCCGGCCGTGCTCGGCCACGGCGAGCCAGTGGGTACGATCCAGCCGGTGATGTCGTTATGAGGGTCGACGTCCATCGCGACTGGCAGTCCGCCGGGTTCGAGCTCGACCCGGTCGCTCCTGATGTGGGCCCGTTTCCCCATCGCGCCATGCTGCGTGCCTGGTGGAGGATCCACGGTGGGGAGCATCTGCTTCTCGTCGAAGGACCCGAGGCGATGATCCCGCTGCAGCAGCAGGGCAAGGTGATCTCGTTTGTCGGCGAGCCCGATCTCTTCGACTACCACTCTCCGCTGGGACCCGGCGCCGTCAAGGCAATCGCCGAGTGGGCCAGCGGGCTGCCGACGGGCGTCACGCTCGATTTCGACTCCATGCCGGCCGAAGCCGCCGACACGTTCATGGAGGGGCTCGAACAGGCCGGGCTCAGGCCGGCGGCCAGCCTTCACGAGACCAGTGCCATTGTGGCGCTGCCCACCGACTACGAGACCTACCTGGCGGCGCTTGACAAGAAGCAACGTCACGAGGTGCGCCGCAAGGGACGTCGCTTCGCAGAGATGCTGGGGACCCCTCGGCTCGAGCGCCATTCGGACGAGCTCGCGGTTGCCCGTTTCGCTGCGATGCATCGCCGAGCCGAGGGCCGCAAGGGTCGTTTCATGACGCCCGAGCGGGAGGCATTCTTCGCGGCGCTACAAGCCGAGGTCGGCGGTTTCGTGGACTTCATGTTCGGAGAAACCGGAGAACCCGTGGCGGCCGCGTATGGCTTCGAAGATGAAGCGGCCTACTACCTGTACAACTCGGCATACGATCCCGATGCGGCGGCCGCCTCACCCGGCATCGTCCTGGTCGCCGAGCTGCTACGTCGCGCCGTCGGGGCGGGTCACTCTCGATTCGACTTCCTCAAGGGTGACGAGGTCTACAAGTATCGAATGGGCGCCGAGCCGCGGCCGCTGTGGCGAGTTGCCGCCGAGGTGGCCGAATGATCCAGCGAGTGGCCTACCTATCCATGCACACCTCCCCCCTGCTGCAACCGGGCACCGGCGATGCGGGCGGCCTCAATGTCTATGTGGACGAGCTGGGTGGCACCATGGCGGGTCGGGGCGTCGAAGTCGACATCTACACGCGTCGTACCGACCCGGCCCAACCCGACGATGTGCCCGTATCCAGCCGCTACCGGGTCCACCACGTCAGCGCCGGGCCGGCCACTCCGCTGCCCGTCGGTGAGCTGCCGCGCTGGATTGGAGTCTTCGCCGAAGCCGTGATTGGCGATCTGCGGACCCGGGCGCCCACCGACATCGTCCACTCCCACTACTGGGTTTCCGGATGGGCCGGGGTGCTGGTCAAAGAAGCGTTGAACATCCCGCTTGCCAACAGCTTCCACACCCTGGGTCGGATCAAAGACATCCAACGGCGCGACGACGAACCGGCGTCGAGCCCGATGCGCACCATGACGGAAGAGGAAGTGATCGCGAGGAGCGACTGTGTGATCGCCTCGACCCCGTACGAGTTCGACGATCTCCTCGACCACTACGGCGCCAACCCGGAGCGGCTGTGCGTCTCGCCGCCCGGAATCGATCACTCGATCTTCACGCCCGGAGACAAGGAAGCGGCTCGCCGTTGGCTCGGCCTTCCGGACCGTCCGATCGTCCTCTTCGCCGGGCGAATTCAAGCGCTGAAGGGCATCGACATTGCTATCAGTGCGCTCGCCCACATGAACCAGCCCGCCGCGCTCGTCATCGTCGGCGGCCCCAGTGGGCGCGCCGGCCTGGCGGAGATAGAGCATCTCGAGGCGCTGGCGGCTGGTCTCGGCATCGCCGAACGAGTTCACATGATTTCCCCGCAACCACATGAGCAGCTGGCTCGGTTCTATCAAGCTGCCGACGTCCTCGTCATGCCATCCCGGTCCGAGACTTTTGGCCTGGTCGCCGCCGAAGCGCAGGCTTGCGGCTTGCCGGTCGTGGCCAGCCGGATCGGGGGCCTGCCGTTCGTGGTCGATGACGGCAGATCCGGCATATTGGTAGATGTCGGCGACGAGCCCGCGGTCGCCGAGGCGCTGGATCACATCATCGGAGATCCCCAAGTGCAAGCCGCTATGAGCGAGGGAGCGCTGCTCAAATCGGCCGAGTTCAGTTGGAAGGCTACGGCCGATCGACTGCTCGAGCTCTACCACGGCATCAGCGGCCAGTCGTACGTCCCCGAGGCCGCCGCCCGGGGCGACGCAAGCTCTTGACTCCGGCCGAGCTGCTCCGCGCGGTAACGACTCGTTGGGTCGAGGATGCCGACTCCGACGTTGTCTGGACCGGCGAGCACGAAGGTCGTTGGGGGTTACGCGTAGCGCAGCAGGCCCGAGACTTCACCACGATCTGGTTCGACGTTGGCGCGATCACGATCGGCTTCGAGGCTTATCTGCTACCGCCGCCGCGTCACCAGCAGGCCGAAGTGCTGGGTTACTGCCTCAAGCGCAACCACCGATCCTGGCCGGCGTACATTGCCGCCGACGATCGCGGCGAGTTGTACATCAGGGGTCGGATCCCAGTGGCGCACCTCACTGCCGATGACATCGAGACTGCCGTCGGTGCCGTTTATCAGCTGGTTGAAATCTCCTTTAAACCGTTGCTACGACTGGGTTATCTGTCGCGCGAAAAAACCCGCTAAGAAAGTTGTCACCAAGGGTTGTGCACAAGGTCCTGTGGATTGCTGTGGATTTGTGGAAACCGGCGTGGGGACAGCAGCAGTTGGCCTCGACAGACGTGAGTTACTACATCAAATAGCACTGGGCGCGCGCAACAACCACAGACCGTGGGGGTTGCGGGTGGCGAGGACGCTTCGTAGGGTCGAAGACAGTCAAGACCCAAGAAGCTGGATTGGGAAAGCCTCGTTCGGGGAAGTGCGGGGCCGAACCAGCCGGTTACTTGGGTCTTGCTAATTTGCCGGCGAAATGACCGTGCTGACAACTCTGCGGCTCCCCATCCCGTGGGACGAGTTCGACCTGCCCAGTCCCTTGCAAACCCGCTCCACCTGTCTCGTTGCGGGCTCGCCGGCTTGGGGATGGAGCGAGGACGCCCCGGACTTTCCGATCGAAGCCTGCGTGCCAAGCGTCGGAACCCGCGCGGAGGGATGGGACCTGGACCACGTGGTGCTGCTCGTCCCCGACCTCGAGATGGCGACGACGACCATGGAGGCGGTCGGCCAGTCGCCTCGCCTGCGGATGGCGGTCAACGGACGGCCCACTGCGTTCTTCCGGGTAGGGCCTCTTCTCGAGGTGATCGAGTCACCGGTGCGGCAGCCAGCCCTGTTCGGGGTCGCCCTCGTGACCGAGCGCCCGCTCGAGGTTGTAGCGCTCGAGTGGCGCAGCATGGGAAGGGACGTGACCGATCCTCGCCCGGCCATCCAGCCAGGGCGCCGCATCTTCACCGTGCGCGCCACCGAGGCCGGTCTTGCCGTGATGTCTCCCGACGGCTGAGTACGCGTGGCGCCGCCGCGACCCGATCACACCCCGAACATCAGCTCGCGCAGCCGCACGTGGTCCGTGTCATAGGTGTTCAGGTCGACCCGCAGCGAACCGAGCCGCAAGCCATGCATCTCGTCGCCGTGATGGGTCGCAACGTAGACCGCCCCCTCGTCCCACTGCAGCACCCCTAGGCCGAGGCACCGCCCCTTCTTGTCCTGAACTCCCACCAGCATGCTATCCAGGCGTGACACGTCGAAAGCTTCCGGCAGCGTGGGGGCAAAGACGTCATGGCTGACCCGCCACCGCTGCATGCCGGGTCCCAATTCGGCAGCAAACGCGCCCCGCCGCGCTTCGGCTCGCTCCAGCGGATCGAGCGGAGTCACGCCGTCGGGAGTGACCTTGGCGACTCGAGCGGACAGGAAGCGGCGCAGCATTCCAATCGTGGGCTCCATCTCTCCGCCGCGCTGCATGGCAATGACGAGTGCCGGATCGCACAACTCCATGAGGTGGTACTTGAGGGTTTGACCCACGACGCCCGACACCACCCCGGTCGTGTCGAGGACGATGAAGTCCGACTCGTGGCGGGCCACTTCGACGAGATCGACCGTGGCCACCACGTAAGGCAATACCACTCCTTGCGGCTGCACCGATCCCACGAACCGCAGCTCGTCCGCCACCGCCAACCGACTCAGATCGGCGTGCGCCCGGATCCACTTCAAGCCGACACAAGCCGGCGGTCCCACCGTGGGAGTGCCCACATCGGCATCGACGAAAGCGACGCTGCGGCGGGCGTCGAGAGCATCCGACAGCAGCAGCCGGGCCAGTGTCGTCTTGCCGGTGTCGGGAGCGCCGATGAGCATGACGACACCGTGTTCGCCGATCACCCTCTCCCGCAGAGAGGCATATGGTCCGTCGCGGGTCGCCACCCGATCACCTCCGCCTTCGGGCGCCGAGTCTACGGCTGTTCCATTGCCATGGAATCGGGGTGGATCTCCTGTCCGCGGGGGATGCCGAATCGGGTGATCTTCGGCCGCTGCCGGTTGGGAGGTGATCGGTCTGCCGTCCACGGCGCGTAGGGCGCCACCGTTATCTCGGCGAGAGCCAGCAGCACCTGGTCGTAGTTGACCCTCCACCCGGCAAAGTCGCGCCAGGCCTGATCGCGGTCCGGCTTGAGCACAACGCCCTCGCCGGCCAGCCGATCCCAAACCTCGTCGAACTCGGATCGGGAGATCGCTATTGGATCGTTTGGAGCCGGATCGTGATCGAATGCGATCCCGTAGAAGTCGGCAATGCGACGCAGCGCCAGGAATCCGGCCCGGATGCACAATCCCGCCGATCCAACGGCACGCCGCGGCAAGCAGGCCGCCACCAGCGAAGCACTGTCCATCATGGTGCCGGCTGCCGTCACCCAGGACCGGTCGGGCTGTGGCGAGCGGAAGAAGACGAGTGCCGGGTACGTGAGGTGGCTCTCTTCTATCTGGGCAAACCATTGCTCCCACCGCTGGAATGTGGCATCGAGCTCCCCCACATCGTCGAGGGTTCCGATGTAGTGATGCCGCAGCACGAAGACCAGCGCCGACGGTGGATTGCCGGCTCGCACCTCGAGCTGGCCCACCTGCACCTCGCGTTGCGAGAACGCCGAATAGATGGCGGGCAGGAACGTGATCATCAGCGCCAGCAACGAAAGACCGAGGGCGGCCTCCATGAACGCGAAGCATCGCTCGACGAACGTGTCCGCCGGAGCGAATCCCAGCGTGGTCAACGAGGACACGCTGAGGTGAAAGGCGCGGCCGATCCCCGGAACGAGTGCCCAGAAGATCAGGGTGTAGCCGATCAAGACCACCGTCAGCCAAACCAGCGGCAGTGCGAACAGGCTGACCGGGGCGTACAGCGCCAGCACTCGGTCCCGCCAGTCGTATGACCGCTTGGGGCCGGCGAGCGCCAGCACCGGAAGCCAAGTGAGGACGAAGACGACCCGGGTCAACCAGCTCTGTGCGGCCCGCGGCAGGATCACGGTGCGGATGGCGGACAGCACGGTGGAACCGACGATGAGGAGACCGACGACAAACGCCGCAGCTCTCATTGTTGGGCGCTGGCGTAGCTCGATCGCAGTTTCCGCCGCATCACCTTCGAGCTGGCGGTGCGAGGAAGACTGGCGACGATCACCACATCCTGGATCTTGAAGAGCGGATTGAGATGCTCCCGAACTTCCGCCTGCATCGCCGCCTGCAGCTCCTGTGGATCGGGCGAGCCTCCCGGCTCTGGGACCGCATAGATCACCAGACGCTCGGGACCGCCGCCGGCAGGTGGCACCGCCACGGCGGCAACCTCAGCAACGCCGCCGACGGTACCCACGACCCGCTCCAGCTCGGCCGAGCTCACTTTGATCCCACCGAGATTCATCGTGTCGTCGACCCGACCCAGGGCTCTCCAGTAGCCGTTGGCCAATCGCTCCATATGATCGCCGTGACGTCGCAGCGGCCGGCCGAGATCCGGTAGATCGCGGTAGTAGACCGCGTCGTGATCGCGGTTGAGCAGGGTCGTCGACAGCCCGATCGAGGGGGGCACGAGCAGCATCTCGCCCTCGTCGGCCACGTTGCCGGCATCATCGACGATGACGACGTCGAGCCCCAGCGCCGGCGTGGTGAAGGTGCCGGCCACCGCCGGCTGGAGCACGGTACCGGCGATGTAGCCTCCCCCGATCTCGGTGCCGCCGCAGTATTCGATCACCGGCCGTCCCCCGACGGCCTCCATCAAGTAGTTCATGTCGTCGGGCTTGGAAGCCTCCCCAGTCGAGCTGAAGAGCCTGATCCGCGACCAGTCGGCTCGTTCGATCATCCCGCCCTCGCGCCAGGCGGCCACCAGGCTGGGGACCACACCCAGCACCGTGACCCGGGCCGCCTCCACGAAGTCGACGAAGCCCTTGCCGGTGGGCACGTCATCGCACAGCGCTAGGGCGGAGTCGTTCAGCAACGCGGCATAGATCAGCCAGGGCCCCATCATCCAGCCGAGATTGGTCGGCCACGCCACGATGTCGTCGGGGTGGATGTCGTGATGGAAATGGCCGTCGACCGCCGCTTTCAGCGGCGTGGCGTGGGTCCACGGAATTGCCTTCGGCTCTCCAGTGGTGCCCGACGAGAACAAGACGTTGGTTACCGCGTCGATGGATAGCGAGTGGGTCACCAGCCGCTCGTCGTCGCTGAGCAGCTCGTCCCACCACAAGTCTGCGGTCCGCAGGTCGGGACCAGCCACCCCCGGAACCACCACGGCGCGCTCCGCCCCGGCGGCCACCACCTTCTCATACATCGGAAGTGTCTTGCCGGCTCGCAGCACCGCATGCTGGGTCACCGCCCAGGTGGCGTCCGCCAACCGCAGCCGGGTGGCGATCTCTTCGGGGGCGAAGGAATCGGCGATCGAGACCACGGCCCCTCCCGCGGCGACCACGCCCAGGTAGGCGACGACTGCCTCATAGGTCATCGGCATCACGATTGCCACCCGGGCGCCGACGGCCAGCCCGTGGCTGCGCAGCCCGTTGGCGCATCGGGCGACATCGCGCCGCAACTGTTGGTAGCTGACCCGACTCAGGTCGTGGGCCGTGCCGTGCATCAGCGCGATGGAATCGGCGGGACCATCGAGCGCGCTGGCGACGATGTTGCCGCGCGCCCCGGGCAGATAATGCGGGTGGTGCGCGGTCCCTGCGAGTATCGCCCGCGGTGGTTCATCGAACTCGATGCTGAGCCGGCGCACGCAGAGCCGCCAGAACTCCTCACGATGGTCGATGGTCCAACGGTGGAGGGCGGCGTAGTCGACCACACCGACCTCATCCATCAGCCACCGCAGGTTCGACCTCTCCACCGTCTTGGGATCAGGAAGCCACGCGGCCTCGAGACTCGTTGCCATGGCTCGAGGCTACCGCGGCCGCCCCAGCCCGTCGCACCGGCAAGAATGCGCACATGACGAATCGGCTATCGCAGCTGGCGGGCAGCCGCCCCCACCTGATCTGGACCATCGTCGTCTTCGTCATATTGGCTTCTCTCGACAACGCCGCCATCGCGATCCTGCCCGCCATGATCTTGCCGACCGCCGAGGCCCTCGACGTGTCGAGTCGGGCGATTGGCGCCATCACCGGCACGGTGATCCTGGTTACGGCCGTCACCTCGGTGGCGTGGGGATACTGGGGAGACCGCTCTGATCGCAAGCGTCTGCTGTTCTTCGGCACCTTGGTCTGGGCCGTCGGCACGTGGCTGTCGGGCGGCGCGGCCACGTACCGGCAGCTCTTCCTGTGGCAAGTGGTGATGGCGGTCGGCCTCGGCGCCATCGCGACTGTGGGCTTCTCGGTGATCTGCGATTTCGTCTCACCGCGCCGCCGCGGCCTCGCAATGAGCTTCTGGGGACTGTCGCAGGGTATTGGCGGCCTATTCGGCGCCTACTTGGCCTCCCAGGCCGGCGCCAGCAACTTCCGCACTCCGCTGCGGGTGATCGCCGTGCTCGGAGTCATATTCGCCGTGCTGTATCTGACAACGTACGTGGCGCCTCGTGGCTTCGCCGAACCGGCGCTCCGCCGCATGCACGCCGCCGGCGTGGAGTACGAACATCGCATCGAGCCACGCCAGCTTCCTCAGCTCCTCGAGAAGCGGACGAACGTCTGGCTGGTGTTGCAGGGTTTCACTGCTCAGATCGCGTACGGTTCACTCATCTGGGTGGAGTTCCTCTACCAGAACAAGGTCTTGGAGCAAGGCTACGACACGGCAACGGCCACCAAGGTCGGCGGCCTGCTGGGAGCGGTGTTCCGCATCGGCGGGCTCTTCTCGATCCTGGCGGGCTACATCGGGGACCGGATGCAGCGCCACAATCTGGCGGCCCGGGCTCAGATCTCGGCGATCGGCCTGTTGGGTGCCATCCCATTCTTCTTGGTGTTCTTCTTCCTGCCCCTGGCGGGGATCGAAGTGACGCCGGGAGCCGGCACCGCCCAGCTGATTCCCGAGGTGCTGCGCGAGCTGGTCACCAATCCCTTCGTCGCCGGCGCCTTCGTCACCTCGGTGCTGGCGCTGGCCTTCACCTCGGCCGACTCACCCAACAACTTTGCGCTCATCTCCGACGTCAACTTCCCAGAGCATCGGGGCACCGTCTTTGGATTGCAGAACCTGGTCAACGGGCTCGGCAGGTCGGCCGGAAACGCACTGACCGGACCGGTGGCCGGCGCCTTGGAACGGGCGCTGGTGCCTCCACTCAACTGGGCAGTCGGCCTAGCACTCTTCCAAGTCTTCTTTCTCCCGGCCGGCTGGATGTACTGGCGGGCCGCCGACAGCTCACCCGGAGACATACGGGAGACCCGGGCGATCATGGCCGAGCGGGGCGAACAGGTTGGCCCTCGACCTCGCCCTCCCGACCCGGCCGGTATGGGGTAACGTCGCGACGTGAACCAGCAGGCGCTGAACTACGGGAACTACCTCCGCCTCGATCAGATCCTCGCCGCCCAGCACCCCCGTTCTGCCGGCCCGGAACACGACGAGCATCTGTTCATAGTCATCCATCAGGTCTACGAGCTCTGGTTCAAGCAGCTCCTCCACGAGCTCGACCACCTCCATGAGCTGCTGGTGGCCGGGATGACCGATCGGGCGGGCGCGGTGCTGCACCGGATGCTCAAGATCATGAAGACGGTCGTGGCCCAGATCGACGTGCTGGAAACTATGACGCCATTGGACTTTCTGTCGTTTCGGTCCTTCCTCGAGGACGCTTCCGGGTTTCAGTCCGTGCAGTTCCGCGAGCTCGAGTTCGCGCTCGGCTACAAGCGCAAAGAGATCCTGGACAATCTGGAAGGAACCCCGGGGTGGGAGGCGCTCGCCGCCCGATACAAGTCGCCCAGCCTCTGGGACGGGTTCCTCGAGATGCTGCGCGGAGCAGGCTACGACGTGCCCCTACGCGAGGACGTGACCGAGCCGGTCACCGCCAGCGGGGCGGTACAGGATGTGCTCGTCGACATGTATCGCACCAACGTCCGGCTTCGCCGCGTCGGGGAGAACCTCGTCGACTTGGATGAGGGACTCCAGGAGTGGCGCTACCGACACCTCAAGATGGTGGAGCGAACGATCGGCCGCAAAACCGGCACAGGTGGCAGCGAGGGCGTCGGCTACCTGCGCACGACTCTGCGCCCCTTCTTCCCTGACCTATGGGAGATCCGCTCCCGCCTGTGAGGCCGAGCGGTCGTTGGGCCCAATGCCTGTGAGACTGAGTCGCTAGAGGCTCGGGTGGCTAG
>JBFIXI010000084.1:0-13333 GCA_041605955.1 Acidimicrobiia bacterium | reverse complement strand
GGTGGGCGGCGACGCTCCAGGTCCAAAGACGTGGTGCTGACCACCGATGAGGTGCTGCGCGAATTCACGGCGGGCCCCCAGGACGGTGTGTTCACGGACGGGGGAGCGGTACCCAATCCCGGGCCCGGCGGCTGGGGAGCGGTGTACGTGCGAGACGGCGAAATCGTCGCCGAGGCCAGCGGGCACGACCCGGACACCACCAACAACCGCATGGAGCTGACCGCCGTCCTGGAGGGAGCCAAGCTCGTACCGGAAGGCACCAAGGCGACGATCTATGCCGATAGCCGCCTCGTCGTGCAGACGATCAATGAATGGGCAGCCGGTTGGGAGCAGCGGGGTTGGCGGCGGAAGTCGGGGCGGGTGGAGAACCTCGATCTGGTCAAGCCTCTCTACGCCACGTTCACGGCACGACCGGAGCTCGAGCTCGAGTGGATCGCCTCCCACTCGGGCTTCCGCTGGAACGAGTACGCCGACGCACTAGCGAGCAGCTGGCGGGCGTGAGCCCGCCTCGGAGGAGCCGGAGCCATGCTGATTACCCTTTGCCGATGATCCCGCCGCGTTTGGAACAGTTGCTGCGCGCCGACGCCCCTGCCGGGCAGTTGGCCGCCCTCTTCCGAGCCGCCGGGTTTGAGTTGGCGCTCGTCGGCGGCAGCGTGCGTGATGCCCTGCTGGGGCGCGAGATCGAGGATCTGGACTTCACGACCAATGCGCGGCCCGAGCGCATCAAGGAGCTGGTTGCCCCGTGGGCGACGGACATGTACCTGGCGGGCCAGCGATTCGGCACCATCGGGGCCATCCGTGACGGCCATCTCTACGAGATCACGACTTACCGCTCCGAGATCTATCCGGACGACAGTCGCAAGCCCGATGTCACGTATTCCGACGACATCACCGAGGACCTTTCCCGCCGCGATTTCACGGTGAACGCAATGGCGCTGCGAATAGACGGCGAAGGCAGTCCCGAGCTGATCGACCCCTACGGAGGCCTTGGTGACCTGGCCACCAGTTCACTGCGCACCCCGCTTGATCCCGAGATCTCCTTCGGAGACGATCCATTGCGGATGCTGCGTCTCTTTCGCTTCATCTCGACTCTCGGCTTCACCCCAGCGGACAAGGTCGTGCAGGCCGTGGTCGCGTTGGCCGACCGGCTGCAGATCGTATCGGCAGAACGGATCCGCGAAGAGTTGAGCAAGCTGATGGTGGGGGAGCACGTCGAAGAGGCCCTGTGGGGGCTGGTGCGCTCCGGGCTCGCCGTCGAGTTCCTCCCCGAATTGGCCGAGCTCGAACAGCAGCACGATCCACAACATCGCCACAAGGACGTCTTGGCGCACTCGATCGCAGTTGTCGGCAAGACGTCACCCATCCTCGAGCTGCGATTGGCTGCGCTGTTCCACGACATCGGAAAGCCGGCCACCCGGGCCTTCGCCCCGGGCGGGGTCACCTTCCACCACCACGAGGTCGTGGGGGCCCGCATGACCCGCCATCGCATGCGACAGCTGCGCTATTCGGCCAACGAGATCAAGGTCGTGAGCAGCCTGGTATTCCTGCACATGCGGCCCCACACCTACAAGATGGGCTGGACCGACAGTGCAGTCCGCAGATACGTGCGCGACGCCGGTCCATTGCTCGGGCTGCTAAACGAGCTGGTGCGCTGCGACGTAACGACCCGCAACCCAGCCCGGGCCCGAGCGATCCAGCGTCGCATCGACGAGCTGGAGGAGCGAATCGCCGAGCTGCGCCAGCAGGAGGAGCTCGACGCGTTGCGCCCCCCGATCGACGGCCACCAAGCAATGGCCCACCTGGGAATCGAGCCGGGCCCGCTCGTCGGCGAAGCGATGGACATCCTCTACGAGCACCGTATCGAGCACGGGCCGTACTCCGAGGAGGAGGCCTACCGACTGCTCGACGAATGGCGGAAGGACAAGGGGCTGTAAGCAGCCCCAACCCTTTGACTCATCGCCGTAGCAGCCGGGGGCGGAGCGAGCTGCGTGCGGCCGGGATGCGGGTGGCGGCGTGCGGGTGGCGGCGTGCGGGTGGCAGTGTGCGGGTGGCGGTGTGCGGGTGGCGGTGTGTGCGGGTGGCGGTGTGTGCGGGTGGCGGTGTGTGCGGGTGGCGGTGTGTGCGGGTGGCTCCCCCCGGAGGGGGGAGGGGTACCGCCGCCGGAGGCGGTGGGAAGGGGGGCGTGTGGTTGCCGGCGAGAGTTCCTTGACCGTATTGCCCGGTGTCAGGTCGGAGGCCGCGTTGTGAGGTTGCGCCCCCCTACCTCGGTGGTGCCTGGTGGCGCCTGGAGGTACCTTCCCCCCTCCGGGGGGACTCACGGCCCCCCTACCTCGGCGGTGGCTGGCGGCGCCTGGCCAGCCTCACATCGCGTGAAAGCTGAAGCCACGCCCGACGCGTGGCGATACTGTCTGCGATGAACGTTCGCCGTTTGTTCCCGTTCGCCTTGTTCAGCCTCCTGTTCGCCACCGCGATCCGCCCGACGATCGATCCAGACATGTGGTGGCATCTGCGGACCGGCGAGCGGATCCTCGCCGACGGCATCCCGCGCCACGACATCTACTCGTTCACCTTCCCGGATAACGAGTGGGTGACCCACGAGTGGTTGTCGGAGCTGATCATGTGGGGGCTGTACCGGCTGGGTGAGCTCAACGCGCTGATGGTGTTTTTCGCCGTGGTCACCGTGGCGACTTGGTGGCTGGTCTATCGCCTCTGCGACGGCAAACCATACGTGGCCGGCATGACCGTGGCCGTGGCCGCCAAGGCGAGCGAGGTGGTCTGGGGCTCGCGTCCGCAGCTCTTCAATCTGCTGCTGTTCGTAGTGTTCATCTACCTCCTAGAGCAGCGCAAGGACGTCGCAGTGGGGCGTTGGATCTACTGGGCGTTTCCAGCTATCACCCTGGTGTGGGCGAATCTCCACAGCGGATATCTTCTCGGAATCGTCCTGCTTGGGACGTACCTCGTGGGGGAGTGGGCAGAGGGGCGTCGCGTCACCCCGCCCGCCAGGACGTTGCCCACCGATGACGTGCGCCGTCTCGCGTTGGCCACCGCAGCATGCCTGGTGGCGGCATTGGTCAACCCGAACGGGGCTCGCCTGTGGGTTTACCCCTTCGAGACCCTCGGCAGCTCCGTGCAGCGAGACTTCATCGCCGAGTGGTTTCCCCCGTCGCCTGATCTGCTGGTGTTTTGGCTGCTGCTGGCCCTGGTTGCGATCGGGATCTTCGCGCTCGTTCGGGCGGCACGTCGTCCCTCGGTCACCGAGTTGCTCATCTTTGGCGGCACCGCCGCCGGGGCGTTCCTGTCGGTGCGCAACATCGCGATATTCGCGGTTGCGGCGGCACCGATTCTGACGCGCTTCCTGGCCGACATCGCGCCGGCGACGATGTTGCAGCCGGCCGCCGGCGACGACGATGAGAAGCTACTGCCGACGCTCGCGGGCGCAGCGCTGATCACGGTGGGAGCGGTGGTCATCGCCGTCGGGACCTTGAGCGGCAACGAAGCTGCCGTACGCGACCGTTTCCCGCAGGCCGCAGTCGATTGGATCGAGGAAACCGGCCGGAGGGACTCCCGGGTGTTCAACGCGTACAACTTCGGTGGCTATCTCATCTGGCGGGGCTATCCGGTCTATGTTGATGGGCGTGCCGATGTCTACGGCGATGCCGGCCTGCTTCATTTCGGTCAGACCTATTTCGTCGAGGACAACTGGCAACAGCCGTTGGACGAGTGGCGGATCGACCTGGTGATGGTGGAGCCCACGTCGACCTTGGCGGCGGCGTTGGCCACCGAAGACGGCTGGGAGGTCGTCTATGAGGATTCGGTGGCCCGGGTTTTCGAGCGCGCTTCGTAGTCCCGGGTGGCCGCTCCGGCCACTTATCATCGCCGCATGAGCGAGCCTTTCGCCGACGACAAAGACTGGACCTGGGTGGTCGACGAGCTCTGCCCAGAATGTGAGTACGAGGTCCGTGAGTTCGACGTCACCACCATGCCGGCACTCCTCGAAGCCAATGCTGCGGAGTGGGCCGAGATCCTCCAAGGCGACGAAGACTCGCTGCGGCGGCGCCCCCGCCCCGATCGCTGGTCGGCCCTCGAATACGCATGTCACGTCCGCGACGTCTTCTCGCTCTACAACTATCGGCTTGGATTGATGTTGAACGAAGAGGGTCCGCACTATCCGAACTGGAATCAGGACGAGACCGCGATCGAGAAGGACTACGCCTCATCCGATCCGGCGACCGTGGCGGAGGAGCTGGCCGCCGCCGCTGCTGGTCTGGCCCAACACTTCGCCACCGTCAAGGACGACGACTGGCAACGCACCGGCTTTCGCAGCGACGGGGCCGAGTTCACGGTCGAATCGTTCGCCCGCTATCTGATGCACGATCCCGCCCATCACCTCTGGGACGTGCGGACCGGGCTGGCGATGGTGGGGTGATGCGCTCCGGGCGGCTCAGGGCGCGAGCCCGATCTTCTTCAGGAATGACTCGCTCGACGGTTCCCTGCCGAGGAAGCTGCGCAGCAGGTCCGCCCCGTCCCGAGTGCCTCCGGTGGCGAGAATGGTACGGCGATAGCGCATCCCCACCTCCGGATTGAGCACCCCTTCGTCTTCGAAAACGGAGAACATGTCGTCTCCGTACACCTTCGACCACAGGTACCCGTAATAGCCGGCTACGTAGCCGTCGCTGGCCATGTGGCCGAAGCTGGCTCCGAAGTGCGTGTGAGGATGCGGCGGGAGCAGCGTGAGGTGCACCAGGTCGTAGTAGGCCTGGACCACGTCGGCGGGACCGTCGCCGCTGTGCAGCGCCAGGTCGTACTGGCCGTAGAAAACTTGGCGCAGGGTCTTCAGCGCGATGTTCTGGTCGCGGGCCGCCACCATTTTCTCCACGAGGTCTTCGGGGATGGGCTCACCGGTCTCGTAGTGGCGGGAGAATCGCTGTAGGACGGCCGGCTCCCACATCCAGTTCTCCATGATCTGCGACGGGGCCTCCACGAAGTCGCGCTCGGTCTGGGTGCCGGAAAAGCGCGGTAGGGCGACAGCAGTCAGCGTGTTGTGCAGGACGTGGCCGAACTCGTGGAAGAGCGTCACCGCTTCGTCGTGCTTCAGCAGCGACGGGGAGTCGGCTGTCGGCTTCGTGAAGTTGGCCGCCACCGCAGCCACGGGTGCCCGGTACCGGCCATCAGCTTGCCGATGGCCGGCCTTGAGTCGCCAGCAGGCGGCATGGCTGAACTTACCCGGCCGAGGGTGGAGGTCGGCGTAGTAATTGGCGATGACCTCGCCTGTGTCCCGATTCGAGATCGCGTACACCGCCACGTCGGGGTGCCAGGCCTTGGCATCGTCGATCTCGGTGAATTCGATTCCGAACATGTCGCCGCAGATGTCGAACATCCCCTGTACGACCGCACCCAGCGGGAAATACTCTGCGACCACGTTGTCGTCGACGCCGTAGTCGCGTTTGCGTTGCTGCGCGTCGTAGTAGCTCCAATCCCAGGGTTCGAGCGTGTCGCCGCCGAGGTCGGCGGCCATCAGCTCCCGTAGCTCGCCCAGCTCGCGCTCTCCCAGGTCGGTCAGGCCGGGCACGATCGACGCGTAGAAGTCTTCGACGGCCTTGGGGTCTGCCATCTTGGTTTCCATGGCGTGCTCGGCGAAGCTGGGGTAGCCGAGCTTGCGGGCGATCTGCCACCGCACGCCGACCGCTTCCCGCAACAGGGGGATGTTGGCGGTGGCCGCTCGGTTGAGGAACTTGAACTGCAGCCATCGACGCAACATGCGGTTCTCGGCCTGGTCCATGAAGGGCACATAATCCGGGTACGCGACGGTGACTCGGTACTCGCCGTTCCGCTTGCCCGGAGCGAGGCGCTCGATGTAGCTGTCCGGCAGGCCGGCGAGCTGCGCTCGCGTCATGTCGATGCCGTCTTCCCACTCGCTCAGGTTCCGCTCGAAGGCCACGTTGAGCTCGATGAGGCGGTTGCGCAACGCTTCGACCTCGGCGCGTTCCGCCTCGGGGAGATCCTGACCGGCCAAGCGGAAGTCCCGCATCCAGAAGTCGAGGTTGCGCCGCTGCTCGCCTTCCAGGGCGGCGGCATCCTCGGTGGTGCTGTAGTCCCTGATGGCCTCGTAGAGAGCTCGATTGAAGGCGAGCCCGGCGCTCCACTTGCTGTGTTTCTCCTCGGCGGCCACGCCGGCGGCGCGGACCGCTTCGTCGGGATGCACATGTGCCATGTAGCCGCCGATGCCGTATGCGTCGCCGGTGAGGGCGATGGCGGCGTCCAGCGGCGCCATCGTGTTGCTGTAGGTCCGGGGACCCGCTTCGGCAATGATGGCTTCCAGGAAGGCATCCGCCTCGACCAAGGCATCGGTGACGACCCGGAGCGCAGACTCCGCGGTCAGCGCGGTGTAGTCGGTCAAGTCCATGGGCTCAGTTCCCGTCGCGGATCTTGAGATGGCTGCGGTCGAGCTCCTTGACCGAGGTGACTCCGAGGAGCTGCATGGTTCGTCTGATCCCGGCGGCCAAGATCTCGAGGGTTCGATCCACGCCGTGCTCCCCGCCGGCCATGAGCCCGTACAGGTAGGCCCGGCCGATGAAGGCGGCGGTGGCTCCCTGGGCGACGGCGGCGACCACGTCGCCGCCATCCATGATGCCGCCGTCGACGTACACCTCGATACGATCGGCCACTGCGTCGACCACGGCGGGGAGCAGCTCGAAGGTCGTGGGCGCCCGATCCAGCTGACGGCCGCCGTGATTGGAGACAATCACGGCGTCGGCACCGTGCTCGACGGCCCGCTGCGCGTCGGCCACGCTTTGGATGCCCTTGATCACCATCGCTCCGTCCCAGTGATGTCGCATCCACTCGATGTCGGACCAGTTGAGCGTGGGATCGAACGTGTGCGCCACCAGCTCGGCGACCGTGCCGTCGAAGTGGCGCAGCGTGGCGAACTCCAGCGGCTCGGTGGTGAGGAGGTTGAACCACCATGCGGGGTGGCGAGCCATGTCGGCCAGGGTCTTGAAGGTCAGCGACGGGGGAACCGTCAACCCGTTGCGGATGTCGCGCAGCCGCGCCCCGGGGATGGCGGTATCGACGGTCAAGATGACAGCCGAATACCCGGCGTCCTTGGCCCGCCGCAACAGCTCTCCGCTGAAGCCGCGATCCTTGAAGAGATACAGCTGGAACCAGCGGTTCAGGCTCGGCGCCGCCGCAGCCACGTCCTCCGGAGTCGTGGTGCCCAGCGTGGAGAGCGCATAAGTGATGCCGGCGCGGGCCGCGGCACGGGCCACCGCCGGTTCTCCTTCGTGCTGCATCATGCGAGTGAATCCCGTGGGAGCCAGCGCCAGCGGCAATGCCGACGGCTGACCCAACAGGCTGACCGAGGTGTCGACCTCGGAGACATCGCGCAGCACGGTGACGTGCTGCCACTCGACCCGCTGGTATGCCTCCCGCGACCGCCGCAGCGCAATCTCCTGGTCTGCCCCCCCGTCGGTGTAGTCGAACGGAGCCCGGGGGGTGCGGCGGCGGGCGATGCGGCGCACATCCCAGATCGAGGCGGCCGCGGCCAGTCGGGCCTCCGGGCCGAGCCCGGGCGGCCGGATCTTGACAAGCGGCTGGATCTCAGCCCAGCGCGGTATCCGACGCGACATGGCGCACTCCTCGATCGGCTGGTCTCAGGCTAGAAGAGGGAGCTTTCGGGCGCACCGGGGGCGGAGCCGGCTCACCCGAAAGCGCTGAAGCTCACCTCGATGTAGGCGGCGATGTCGCGGAACGAAGCTACTGCCACGGGCCGGCCGGACTCACCGAGCAGCGGTACGTGAGAGAAGCCCCGGTTTGCCATCTCGGAGATGGCGGCGGCAATGGGCGACCGCACGGCCAAAGCTATGGGGTCCGGCGTCATGATGTCGCCGACCTTCACCTTGGTGAGGTCTTCGTGCTCACAGCCGATCTTCTTCTGCAGGTCGAACTCGGTGAGCATGCCGGCGAGCCGGTCGTGGCTGTCGATCACGAGCACCGATCCGATCCCTCGCGCCTTCATGTGATGGGCCGCCGTGTCCGCGTTGTCGTCGGCGGTGACCGTAACCGGGGGGCTGGTATGAAGCCCGGTGAAGTCGATGAGAGTGAGGCCGTGGCGGTCCTCGAGCTCGAGGTCGTCATCGTTGATGTGGGCGGCCACCAGATCGGCCATCGTCACCATGACCTCGTAGTAGGAGAGGTTGCCGGCGAAATGCTCCTCTTCGTCGACGACCGGGACGCTGCGTACCCACCAATCGTTCATGATTGCCAAGCCGTCGGCCACGGAATCGCTGAGACGCATCGTGCGGATCGAGCGGGTCATCTCGTCGGTGATCGGATGCGTCCACATCCGACTGCGCCCCAGCACCCGGTTGAGGATGTCGCGCTGGGTGAATACACCGAGCAACCGACCCTCCGCAACCACGCCCGCCATCGAGCGGTTGGCCGCATTCATCGCCTCGACTGTCTCGGCAACGGTGGTCGCCGGGCCGACCTCGACGAACCGGCTGAGGTCGAGATCGGATACGGGCATGGCGGCGAGAAGCTCGGAGATGCTCACTCTCGTCCTTTCGGTGGGCGAAAAACTCGGCGGCGGCTTTTGGAGAGAGGTTATCGCCCTCACACCAGGTGCTGTAGGGGAGGATGGCCCTGACCGCGCCCGGCGGGCCGCTGGTCTATTTCAGCAGTCACTCCTGCGAGCCGTTACAGCCAGCATGGACCAAGAATATGCCGCCTCCCGCGTAGCTCCGCGTGAGCGTCGGCTGGCGGTGGTCCAGCTGGCGGTGGCCGCGACGGGGGCGCTGGCGGCGTGGGGAGCACACCACCTCGTCGAGCCGCGGCCGGCGGGGACCTCGGCGTTTGAAGCTCTGTTCCAGCGGACGTTGTGGAAGGGGCTTTTTCTAGCCGGCATCTCGTACACCCTGGCCGCAGCCGCCGCCGGCTATGCGATCGGGGTTGTGGCAGTGTTCGCGGCGATCCAGGCGCGGCGCATCGCGGTGCGCAATGCGCCGCGCTGGCTGACCTTGGCGCCGCTCGGCATCGCAGCAGTGGCGACTCTGTTGGCCTGGGCGGCTGCGTAGCAGCCTGATTCACCAGACCGAGAGAAGTTGCCACAGTTGACCGGGCTCTAAGTGAGTCGCCAGAAGTCCGAGATAAGGCCGGCTCTGCTGAGGAATCGCTGCAGCTGTTCGCCGGTTTTGGGCAGGTAAGCCGGATCGAGGCGATCGCCGTACCACTCCTGACTCAACGGCCACATCACCGTTAGAGGTGCGGCCTCGCCCTGCGGGGGTGCGTTCACCTCCGACCGGAGGAAGCGGATCGTCCGTCACGTCTCGCCGATGTCGTCCCACCAGTGCCGGGCTGCAATTGCGAAATGGACGAAGCCGTCGGTGTGGTTCAGCTCGCCGGCGACGACGGCCAGCTCGACCGGCTCGCCGGTGTCGAGCCATGTGGCCTCGATGGTGGCGTCGATGCCGAGTGCCGCCGGAATAGCCAGCGAATCCCACGCACAGTTGGCCCACCACGATCGGTCCCCTGATACGACCCGATGTTGGGTGGGCACCGCGGAGAACGGCAACGCCATTCGGATCTCCCCGGCGTCGTCGAGCACGATGGCGTGGGCTTGGTGCAAGCGGCGCAGTGCGGCATGTGCCGCAGTGTCGCTGCCGCTCCAGGCGGCCAGCTCGGCCGGGGTTGGAGCCCGACCCTCGGCGGCGAAGGTCCGATAGATCTGAAACCGCAGGGCTGCATCGTGGCTCACGCGGCGGGCCGGCTTCCCGTCGGGCGGTGCGCCGCCGCGTCGAGCGCAGCCCCATGCGGTTGACAGACATAGATGACCGCCACGTGACCTCCGCTTACGTCGATTCTTGCCAAGTCTGGCGCACAAAGACGCCGGGATCGCGGCAGGGTCGGCGGCGACCTCCTTATCATCGCCGTATGGAAACGAAGGAAGTGCTGACAGACGCGTTCGAGAGGATCAAGGGTTGGGTGCACCAGGCCGTCGCCGATCTTCCTGTCGGGGGCCTCAACTACCGGCCGGATGCCGACGCCAATTCGATCGGCTGGCTCATCTGGCACCTGGCTCGAGTTCAAGACGGCCATATGTCCGACCTCGCCGGCAGGCGGCAGGCATATGTTGCCGCCGGCTGGGCGGAACGGCTTGGCCTCGCTCCCGACGAGTCCGACGTCGGCTACGGACACACCTCCGAGCAGGTGGCGGCGGTTCGGTTCGACACCCCCGACGACCTGCTCGCCTACTACGACGCCGTCCACGGGCGGTCGCTCGAGTATGTGTCCGGTATCGATGCGGCCGAGCTCGATCGGATCGTGGATACCAGTTGGGATCCTCCGGTGTCGGCCGGTGTCCGCATCGTCAGCGTCATCGATGACTGTATGAATCACACCGGCCAGGCCAACTACGTGCGCGGAATGTTCGACCGGACCGTTTGAAAGCTGCCGACCGCCGACTATTGACAGGACGCCGGCGCCTTCCTAGCTTTGCCGGCCCATGATCAGGTGGAGTCACATGCTCTGTTGCTGTGCTCGCTCTCGGGTGGTGCGCCCGGGTGCCGCCTGTCTTCGGCACTCCTGATACCGACGGCAACCGTCCGAGAGCCCGCCGGGCATAGGCCCGGCGCGATGCCGTCGGTTTTCTCGTCGCCAACCCGCCTGAATCGCCACTGGCCAAATCGCCAAGCGCCGAATCGCCAAAACGGCTGATTCGCCGAATCGAACCTAGGAGTGTTCCCATGCCCTACGCCAACCCCGATGCCCTGGTCACTACCGAGTGGCTGGCCGACCTACTCGACGACGGCAACCTCCGCATCATCGAGGTCGACGAAGACTCCACCGCCTATGAGAAGGACCACATTCCCGGCGCGGTGGCGTGGAACTGGTCGGTAGACCTGCACCATCCCGTCCAGCGTGACTACATCGGCCAGGACGGCTTCAGCGACCTGCTGGCCGAGGCCGGCGTCACTGCCAACACCACCGTCGTTCTCTATGGCGGCAACAACAACTGGTTTGCCGCCTACGCCTACTGGCTACTGAAGCTACGTGGATTCGACAACGTCAAGCTGCTCGACGGCGGTCGCAAGAAATGGGAGCTGGAAGAGCGGCCGCTGACGGCCGACCTGCCGTCGCTAGAAGAGAGCACGTTCCGAATCAGCGGGGCGGAGCGGCCCGAGCTGCGGGCGCTGCGCAATGACGTGCTGGCGCGAGTCGTCGCCGGGTCGACGACGTTCGTCGACGTGCGCTCGCCTGAGGAGTTCTCCGGCGCCAAGCTGGCGCCCGACCACCTGCCGCAGGAGCAGCCCTACGTGGGCGGCCATATCCCCGGCGCAGCGAACATTCCCTGGTCGAAGGCCGCCAACGAGGACGGCACGTTCAAGTCCGCCGACGAGCTGCGTGAGCTCTACGGAAGCGCCGGCGTCACCGGCGATGGCGACGTCGTAGCGTATTGCCGAATCGGGGAGCGCTCCTCCCACACTTGGTTCGTGCTGCACGAGCTGTTGGGCTACGACAACGTGGCCAACTACGACGGATCCTGGACCGAATACGGCTCGCTGGTGGGGGTCCCAGTGGAGAAGTAGCAGTGGAGAAGTAGCAGTGGAGAAGTAGCAGGGGAGCAGCAGAGGGGGAGAAGCAGCGGCTGCCGGCGGAGCAGCGCAATCCGCCGGTGGCCGTCACGCAGCGGTGTCCCCGGCGGGAGCGCCGCCTCGGTCATGATTACGACCGCGTCCGACAGGGGCGTACGTGCCGGAGGGACCGGCGGCAGACCCACCCCGCATGGGTGCCGCGGTGACCCGGGCGCTCGCTCTCTAGCTGCGCGGCACCTCGGACCAAGGGAGGTCTTTGTCGACGCGCGGCTCACCCGGCAGGCCCAGGACCCGCTCGCCGAGGATGTTCCTCATGATCTCCGATGTGCCTCCCTCGATCGAGTTCGCCCGCGTCCGCAGAAAGCGACGACGGACATCGCGACTCATGTCTTCGGGCGCCTCGTGTTGGATGAACCCGTACGAGTCGTAACCCATCCCGGCCGGCCCCATCAGCTCGGTGGCCAGATGGAAGATCTTCTTGTTCAGCTCGGCATAGACCAGCTTCGAAGTCGAGCCCTCGGGGCCGGGAGTGCCTGCCGATGCGTTCTGGTTGGCGCGGATGTTGGTGAGCCGAGCCGCCTCGGCCTCGACCCACAGCTTCATCACTTCGTCGCGGTCGTGCTCGTCGCCGCCGTACTCGCGCCACACGTCCAGTAGCTCGCCGATGGCGCCCGAGTTGCGCGGCGCCACAGTGCCGCCGATGGCGACCCGCTCGTTCATCAACGTGGTTAAGGCGACCCGCCACCCGGCGCCGACGGCATCGATTCGGTTGGCGTCGGGAATGCGCACGTCGGTCATGAAGACCTCGTTGAACTCCGCCTCTCCGGTGATTTGGCGCAGCGGCTTGACCTCGACTCCGGGGGCCTTCATGTCCATCAGGAAATACGTCATCCCAAGGTGTTTGGGGGCGTCCGGATCGGTGCGCGCCACCATCATGCCCCACTTGGCGACATGCGCCACGGTGGTCCACACCTTCTGGCCGTTGACCACCCACTCGTCGCCGTCCTTGAGGGCTCGCGTGGCCAAGCCGGCCACATCGCTGCCCGCCCCCGGCTCGCTGAAGAGCTGACACCACACTTCCTCACCGGTGAATAGCGGTCGCAGGTAGCGCTGCTGCTGCTCCTCGGTGCCGTGGGTGATAATGACGGGGGCTCCCATGCCGTGGCCGATCACGTGGAAGAACGACGGTCGATGCGGAGTCACCTCGTCGAGGCGGTCATCGATCCGTTTCTGCAGGCTGCGGGCCAACCCGAGCCCGCCGTGGCCCTCCGGGAAGTGCACCCAGGCCAAGCCGAGGTCGAACTGGGCGCCCATGAACTCATGGCGGTCGCCGTGGGGATCGTGCTCGGCAAGCAGTCGCTCCAGTAGCTCGTCGATGCGAGCTTCGGCGGTTGCGGTGTCGATCGTCATGGCCCCAACTTAGCGGTGCGGCACCCGAGGTCCCCCCGGGCGCCGGAAAGGGGCGCGCTCTGGGTCCCCCCGGAGGCGGCTGGAAGGGGGGCGCGGTAGGTCCCCCCGGAGGCGGCTGGAAGGGGGGCGCGGTGGGTCCCCCAGAGGCGGCTGGAAGGGGCGCGTGGTGGTGGAATCGGATAGGAGGCAATCTGTGGCCGGAATGCACGATTAGGGATCGCCCCCCTACCTCGGCGCCAGCCTGCGGCTGGCTGGAGGGACCTTCCCCCCTCCGGGGGGACCCACCTGGGCTGGAGGGACCTTCGCCCCTCCGGGGGGACCCACCTGGGCTGGAG
>JBFIXI010000083.1:0-13549 GCA_041605955.1 Acidimicrobiia bacterium | reverse complement strand
CTGCGACCGCGGCACATTCGGCCGGGTGGAAAAGGGCGCCAACGTATTGGCCGCCGGGGCCGACGGTTACGTGCTGGCCGACAATGGGGCGGGAGTCGTTGGCGACGCCCACGAGTTGCCCGGCGTGCACATCTCCCAGGCCGATGGAGCCGCACTCAAGGCTTGGCTGGCGACCGGCAGCGGCCACACGGCCACCATCACCGGAGCCGTCAAGGACGTCAGCGACGCCAACGCCGATATCCTCGCCGGCTTCAGCTCTCGAGGGCCCAATACGGGGGTCGATATCGTCATCCCGAGTATTGCGGCCCCGGGTGTCGACATCATCGCCGCCGACGGCATCGGTGGGGAAACCAGCTGGGGCTTCATCAGCGGCACGTCGATGGCCAGCCCCCACATTGCCGGCTCGGCGGCACTGCTGATGGCGCTCAACCCCGACTGGACACCTGCTGAGGTCCAGTCGGCCATGCAGCTGACGGCGTCGCAGACCGTCCTCAAGGAGGACGGGGTGACACCAGGCACGCCATTTGACCGCGGCTCAGGACGCATCGATCTGGTGGCGGCGGCCAACGCCGGCCTGATCATGAACGAGACGGCCGATGACTACCTAGCGGCCGATCCCGGCGCCGGAGGCGATGTGGGCGCCATCAACCTGCCGTCGATGGCCAACTCCTCCTGCATCCTGAGCTGCTCCTGGACGCGGACGGTGACCGCAACCGCCAACGCCACATGGACGGCATCTGGCGTCGGTCACGACGGCCTGGTCGTTTCGGTCTCCCCAGAGAACTTCACCCTGGTTGCCGGCGAGTCGCAGGACATCGTGATCAGCGCCGACGTGACCGGGGTGACGTCGGAAGACCACGTGTTCGGATATGTGGCCCTCCAGCCCAGCGGCGGCACCGTCGCCGAGGGTCTCTCGATCGCCAGCATGCCGATCGCAGTGAGGGCGACCACGGGCGACCTGCCCGAGGAAGTGATGATCTGGACCCGCCGCGACGCCGGCTCTTGGCAGATCGACGACCTGACCGCCCTCGAGATCACCGACCTCACGATCACCGTCGAGGGCCTGGTGGCCGGGGAGCGAGACGAGGCGGCGATTCCCCAGGACTCGGACAATGGCTCCGTCTGGGATGACGTGACCGACGGCACGTTCCTCAAATTGGTCAACGTCCCGACGGGCTCCACCAGCATCATCACCGAGACGCTGGAGTCCGAAGCACCCGACCTGGACCTGTTCCTGGGCTACGACGCCAACAACGACGGGGTGCCCACGGAGAGCGAGCTGGTATGTGCCAGCACCTCGCCGAGCGCCAGCGAGTCGTGCGAGGTCGCCGACCCAGCCCCCGGCCAGTGGTGGGTGCTCGTGCAGAACTGGGAGGCAAGTGAGCCCGACGCGGTAGACGCCTTCGTGCTGTCCACCGTCGTGCTCGACGGGTCCGACGCCGGCAACATGACGGTGGAGGGCCCGGACGCGGTCGGGCAGCTCGAGCCGTTCAGCGTGCGCATCTTCTTCGATGAGGAGATGGAGGCCGGGGAGCGGCTTTACGGCTCCTTCTCGATTGGCACGGATGCCGCCAGCCCGGGCAACGTCGGCACCGTCGACGTGGTTCTGGACCGGCACGAAAACGACGTCAGCAAGACTGCGTCGACCGATATGGCGATGCCGGGCGAGACGGTGTCTTACGAGATAACCATCCTCCCCAACGTCATGAACGAGGATCTGACGTATAACTTGACTGACAACATCCCCGCAGGGATGACATACGTCGAGAGCTCGGTCACCGGAGGCGCCACCGTCACCGACGGCGTGCTGTCCTGGAGTGGGACGCTGCCCTCGCCCTTCCTGGCCGAAGGGTCCTATGAGGTGAGCACAAACGCCGAAGATGCGGCGTGTGATACGCCGTTCGGCGGCGGCTACGTCAACCTGGAGGACTTCGGCATTCTCGCCGATCCTGCCGTGTTCGGCGACACCGTCGCTTACACGGCATTCACGGCCGGTGATCCGATCGCGTTCTACGGCGACGACTACACCGGGATGAGCTTCACTGACGACGGCTTCGCCGTGTTCGACTTCGCCAACAACTACGCCGGATCGCCGTGGATCAACCAGGACATCCCCGATCCGGATCTCCCCAACAACCTGGCGGCCCTGTTCTGGCAGGATTTCGAGATCTTCCACGACGCGGCTCAGAATCACGGTGTGTCGCTCGCCACTTCGGGCGCTCCCGGGGGCCTGGTCGTGGTGGAGTACGACGATATCCAGCTGTTCGGCGGCAGCGCTCCCGTGATGGACATGGAGATCCTGGTGTGGCGCGGAGTCGATGACACTCCCGGCGCGTGGGAGATCCTGATCGCCTACGACAACGTCGGCACCCTGCCGGCCGGGACGATCGGCGTCGAGAACGCCACCGGCACCGACGCCACTGCGGTCGACCCGAGCGTGGTGGCGGACGGCGCCATGGTCTGCTTCAGCTGGACGGGCCCGGCCTTCGATCCGGTCGTCATAACGTACGAGGTGACGGTCGACGCCGACGCCCCGCTCGGTATGGCCACGAATGCTGTGGTCTCCGACACCAGCAATCCGGGCAGCCAGCCGACGACCACCCACGCCGGAGTCGAGATCGTCGAGCCACCGGCGGATGCGCTGGCCGGCCATCTCGCCCAGCTGGCAGCGTGGCTGGATGCCGCCCCCGACGGCCTGTCACCCAACGACCTGACCAGGCTGCAGGCCGCGCACGACGCGCTGGCCGATGCACTACGGCCGGATCGCTGGGTCAACGAGACGACCCTGTCGCCGCAGCTCGGTAACGGGGCGTTCTGGAGATTGCGCAAGACGGTCATCGAGCTGGCAGCCATGGACGGTGATACGCCGATCAAGGTGGAGAAGAACTTCATCAAGCGGCGTGTCGCCAACGTTGCCGAGCATCTGGCGCAGCTGGCGTATCTGCGGGCTCTGGACAGCAGCATCGCCGGCCAGGAGAACCTCGACCTGGCGGCCCGCCGGCTCGCCCGGGCGGAGAACCTCCAGTCGAAGCGCCGCTGGAAGAAGTCCGTCAACGCCAACCGGCGGGCGTGGTTGGCCGCGGTGGACCACTTGAGATAGCAGGCCCACAGACCGCGAAACCGAGGGGCGCCCGCCGGGGCGCCCCTCCCTCGTGGTGTCGCTCAAGCCCGCCGCCCCCCTGATCAACACCGCCAACTCCAGCTCCCGAACGGGTGGCGGTCGCTTCCGATGAGGCGACGATTGACTGGGAACCGGTCGTGTCGCCGCAGCGTCTCATCGGTGAACCCGCCTGAAGGAGCGAACCACTGTGAAGAGACTGGCCCTGTGTTTGGTCGCCCTTGCCGTGCTCGCCACGGCATGCGGGGGTGCCGCCGACGGCCCAACTACGATCGGGCCGGACAGCACTGCGCCGGGAACGACGGTTGAGCCGACCACGACCCCGACTGCCTCCCCCACCACTGCTCCCGACCCCACGGACACCACTATGCCTTCCACCAGCCGACCTCCCGACGACACCGACCCCGATCTGCCGGCCGCCCTCGCCGTCTCGCAGCTGGCTGAGGCGCTCGGCGTCAAGGTCAGCGACATCAACATCAACGTGATCGAGACCGTGACGTGGCGCGACGGCAGCTTGGGGTGCCCGCAGCCCGGCATGGGATACACCCAGGCCTTGGTTCCAGGAGTGCGCGTCATCCTCGAACACGATGGCGAGCTGTACTACTACCACGGCACCAAACCCGACAACTTGTTCTACTGCGAGAATCCGCAGGAGCCGCTAGCGGTCGATCCCGGCGACGCCTGAGCTCTTTGTTCTCACGACTCCGGTGTGCCGGGCGCCCCCGGGGGGCGCCCGGTTCCAGGTCCGCTCATGGAGTCATGCCAAACCACTTGTGCAGGGTGGCCGGCCACTCATCATCGGCGACGGCAGTCACTGTGATCTCGCCGTTCTGGCGCAGCTTGAGCCGATCGCGCAGCAACCACACGCGGTCGGGACCGCCCTCCAGCAGCCGGGTCGCGAATGGAGCCTCCGTCCACCGCAGCCCGGGCTCGGTCTGCATGAAGTCGGAGCGACCCGCGAAGTCGTCCAGCAGGTGTGGCGTCGGCTCGAACCGGAAACAGCGTTGCCAGGTGCCTGCCTCTTCCATCTCGAGAACTCGATGCGTTCCGACCGGTACGAGGCGGTAGGGGCCGGTCCCACCGTCCTGGATAGCTGAGTCGTCGAGGCGCAGCGGCCGAATGAACGAGTCGCCGAAGCCGACATCCACGAGATAGGGCTCGTCCAGGTCGACCCGAAGCGTCAGATGATCGGGTCCGTCGGGGCGTTCGCCGTCGAGCAAGACATCGGCGGCGAGGCGGGTCACTGCGAAGCCGAGGCCTTCCAACAGCGAGCTGAAAGCCCCATTGAGCTCGAAGCACCATCCTCCCCTACCGGAATCGATGATCTTGGGAACGGACCAATCGATCGAGGTGTAGACGCCGCGCCGATGGAAGACGTGGAGATTCTCGAACGGAACGGCCGTCATGTGGGCTCGTTGCAGACCTTCGAGCGTTGCCACGGTGTGCTCGATCGGCCGGTCGAAGCCGATTCTGGCCAGGTAGCGATCCAGTTGATCCGGGCGCAGGCTCACCGCTGAATCGTATCGGATGGGCCGGGTTCCACCTCCACGGCGAGCACCCGAAAGTCGCCCAAGCCCCGGGGGTGGAGCAACGTCTCAGCATCCTTGAGCTCACTGCGCACCTGGAGGCGTGCCAGCGCATCGTCACCTCGAGCCAGCTCGAGCTCGCGCTGGCGAAGTTCGGTGAGCGCGGTGCGCAGTCCCAGCGACGTGAGGAAGTCGTCCTGGCGATGCAGCTCCGCCGTGGCCCCCATGTGGCGGGCAACGTCGACGAGAGCGGTGAAGTTGACATCGGCGGTGATGTCGGTGGCCCCCGGCTGCAGCAGCGGGTCGGGCCCCAAGTGGTGGGCACGGTAGGTGCGCAGGGTCCCGACGGCGCGGCGCGGCACCAGCTCTTCCGCGGTGGCGCCGTAGTCGACAACCAGCACGGCACCACGGCCGATCAGCCCGATTGCATGTTGCAGCCAGCCGGCTGCGGCGAGCTGGACCTCGACCACACCCCCGTCGGGAACCGCCCCGGCGTACTGATCGAGCCACTCCGTCGTGTCGGCTCGCGGCGGAGTCGTCACGAAAGTGAGATCGGCGTCGGGAGCGTCGCAGCCGACCCACCACTCGACCCACGAATCCCCGGACTTGGCGGCCAGGCGCATCGGGAGATTGTCGAGCAGCTCGTTGGCGATGATCACCCCATCGAGCGGCCCCTCCAACTCGGACAGATCGCTCATCGTCTCGAAGCCGGCGTCGGCCAACGCAGTTCGGGCCGCCGGCGACGCATCGATGGCGACCACCCGGGCGGCGAGATCACCGAGCGCATCGCACAACGGCCGGAGCAGCGACCCGGAACCGGCTCCGGCTTCGACCAAGGTGGCCGCCCCGGACCGCTCCAACCTGGGCCGGACGTAGGCCGCCAGCGTGCGGCCGAACCATGGGCTCACCTCGGGACTGGTGAGGAAGTCCCCGGACTTGGCGCTCCGCAACCCGCCGGTGGCAAAGAACCCGTGTTGCGAGTCGTACAGCGCCAGCGCCATGAACCGCTCGAAGGGCATGGGCCCGGTGGCGCGAACCTCGTCTCTTATCCGGTCTCTGAGAGTCATGGGAGACTCGCTCTATGCCTCACACCCCGTCGCGGCGTGCCCCCGCCATGGGCGCCACCGGGCCGACTAGAACCCGCTGGCGATCGTGCGAGTGGCCTGGCCTATATCTGCGATCAGCGAAGGGAAGATCCCGAGCACGACGACGCCGATAGCGGTCAGCACGAGCGCAAACTGCAGCGACGGGGCGGTCCGATACTCACGCAGCTCGGCCACGGGTACATGGTCGGGCACTGCCCGCATGAACACCGACAAGACCACCTTCGAGTAGTAGTAGAACGCGATCACCGTATTGATCACCGCGATCACCGCCAGCGCCGTGGCCCATCCGTTGCCGACGGCCAACACCGCCCGGAACATCACGAACTTGGCGAACCAACCTGCCAACGGCGGAATCCCGGCGAGCGAGAAGAAGAACAGGGCCAACAACCCGCCCAAGGCCGGCGAGTACGTGAATAGGCCGCCCCAGTCGTCTATCTCGGCGCTGTGGAGTCGGTTGCCCACGGCGATCACCACCGCGAACGCCCCCAGGTTCATGAACGCGTATATGAGCAGGTAAGTGACCGTGGCGAAGAATGCCTCTTCGAGGTCGGTGGCGCTGGCATTGGCCGCAATGGCCGCCCCGAACGGAACGAGGATGAAGCCCCCTTGCGCTATCGAGGAGTAACCCAGCAGCCGGACCACGTTGTTCTGCCGGAGGGCTATCAAGTTGCCTACCGTCATCGACAGCGCCGCGAGGATCCATAGCCCCGCACCCCACAGCGTCGCCACCTCGGCGAAGGCCAGATAGCAGATCGCGAGAAGGCCGACGAAGCCGGCCGTCTTGGAAACGACCGACAGGTAGGCGGTCACCGGTGTCGGCGAGCCTTCATACGTGTCCGGCGTCCAGAAGTGGAACGGCACCGCCGACACCTTGAAGGCGAAGCCCAGCAGCGTGAACAGCACCCCGATGATGAACAGACCGCTCAGGTCGCCGTCGAGGACCCCGACCGAACCTGCCCGGATGCCGCTGAACGTCAACTCGCCGGTTACCCCGTACACCAAGGACATCCCGAAGAGCAGCACGGCGGCAGAGAGCACCCCGATGATGAAGTACTTGAGCGCCGCCTCGTTGGAGCGGGCGTCGCCCTTACGCCAGCCCGCCATCAGAAACGTCGGGCCGGTCACCAACTCGAGAGCTACGAAGATGGTCACCAGGTCGCGGCTCGAGGCCATCACCACTGCTCCCAACACCGATGCCAGCAGCAGGAAGTAGAACTCACCCTGCCAGTAGCGATCGCTCTCGAGGTAGCCGACGGACAGCAGCAGGGCCACGAACGCCGAGCCGATGAACAGGCCCTTGAGGACCAACGAGAAGGTATCGATCACGTACGACTCGCCGAACATGAACCGCGCCCCGGTGGCCTCGCAGAAGTCGAGGCTTTCGCAGAAGCCCAGCGTCAGCACCGGGACGAAAGTGGCAAACAGCCCGACCAGGCCCACGACCGCGGTCCAGAACTTGCGCGCCGGCGACATGTCGACCACGAGCACCGCAATCACAGTGGTGGCGAGCAGGATCTCGGGCAGGAGCCCGTGATAATCGATCACGGTAGCTCCCTGTCTCTCCTCGGAGACTGCCGGCTCACCCCAGGCTCCTGAAGGCGTTGCTCACCAACTCGACCACGGAGTCGTTGGTCGCTCCGAATACCAAGCGGGGGAAGATGCCGATCGCAATGGTGACGACAATCATCGGCGCCCACGCCGCCATCTCCCACTTGTCGACGTCGTGGAACTCGTGGCCGACCCATTCGTCGCCTGGCTCACCGAAGTTGACCTTCTGCAGCATCCACAGCAGGTAGCCGGCGGCCAGCACAGTTCCTACAGCACCGATCACCATAAGGGTCCGGAAGAGGGCAACGCTCAAGCCCTCGGCGGGGCTGAAGGCCGACAGCAGGGCCATGAACTCTCCCCAGAACCCCGCCAGGCCCGGCAGCCCCAGCGATGCCATGGCGGTGAAGCCGAGGATGGCGCCCATGATGGGCATCAGCTGCTGGTTGCCACCGAGGCGCGCCATCTCCCGAGTGTGATAGCGGTGCGACATGGAGCCGGCCAAGAAGAACAGGAGGCCGGTGATGACGCCGTGGGCAACCATCCCGATGATGGCCGCGTTGATCCCGATGGGAGTCATGGTGGCGATACCCAACATCACGAAGCCCATATGACCCACGGACGAGAAAGCAATGAGCCGTTTCATATCCGTCTGCGCCAGACAGGCGAGCGAGGCATAGATGATCCCAATCACGGCCAATATGCCGATGACGGGCGCCCAGTTCTGCGACTGTTCCGGGAGGATCGGAATGGCGATCCGGACGAACGCATAGGTTCCCAGCTTCAGGAGGATGGCGGCCAGGAGCACCGAACCGACCGTGGGGGCCGCAGTGTGCGCGTCCGGCAGCCAGGTGTGCAGCGGGAACATCGGCACTTTGACGGCGAAGCCCAGGAACAGGGCGAAGAACACCCAGAAAGCAAGTCCTGATCCGAGCAAACCCTCGGCGCCGTTGGCGGCCAGCTGGAGCATGTCGAAGGTGCGCCCTCCCTTGAAGTAGAGGGCGAGGAAGCCGAGCAGCATGAATGCCGAGCCAAACAGCGTGAAGAGGAAGAACTTGATGGCGGCGTACAACCGCATCTGGGTGGTGATGTTGAAGACGGGAATGGTCACCTCGTTGCGGTCACCCCAGATGCCGATCATGAAGTACATCGGCAGCAGCACCACCTCGAAGAAGACGAAGAACAGGATGAGGTCAAGGGCAACGAATGTCCCCGTCATGCCCGTTGCCAACAGGAGCATGAGGATGAGGAACGCCTTCGGGTTGTGCGGCTCCGGCCAGTGCTCCCAGCTATAGATGAGGGACAACAGGGTGATGAACGTCGTCAGCACCACGAGCGGCAGGCTGATCCCGTCGACTCCGATGTGATAGGTGGAATCGATCGCCGGGATCCAATCTTGCTGGGTGCCTAGCTGGATGCCCGCCTGCCCGAAGTCGAAGGCGAAGGTCAGAATGATCGAGAGGACGAATGCGGCGCCGGTGAAGAACAGCGCAGTCAGCTTCTGCGCCTCTTCGTTCGCCTTGGGAATGGCGAGCAGCACGCCTGCCCCGATCAGAGGCAGGAAGACGATGAGGCTGAGGCCCCATCCGCTCTCGAACCACTCCATACTTGTTCCTCCTCTAGAACCAGATCACGAGGCCGCCAACCAAGATCACGGTGGCGGCGAATATCAGAACTGCGTACTGCTGCACCTTGCCCGTCTGGAGTAGGCGCAGGACCCCTCCGCCGGCACCGGTCACCGCCCCGGAGGCGTTGATGGCTCCGTCGACACCCCGTTGGTCGAACCAGTAGACGACCTTACCTAGCGCCTTGGCGAGCAGCCCGGCACCGTTGACGATGAAGTCGATCACGTAGCCGTTGAACCAGTCCATGGCCCTGGCTACCGGCCCGCGGATGGGCCGGACGATGCCGTCCATGTAGAAGTCGTCGATGTAGTACTTGTTCTCCAGCACCGGATAGAGGCCGTCGACACGGAACGAGTCGCGGGCTTCTTGGGTCTCCGCGTCGGGCCCCCAGATACGCCACCCCAGGTAGATGCCCAGGCCGGCGGCGACGAGGCCGGCGAGCAGCATCGGGATGTCGAAGCTGGAAGCATGGTGATCGAGTACCGGCACCTCGCGTCCCCCGACCACCTTGGTGAAGACCTCGGTGACTCCGGGGATGTTGATGAACCCGATCACGGCCGAGGGGACCGCCAGCGCCACCAGCGGGACCCACATGATGCGGGGCGATTCGTGGGGATGGCCGTGGCCCTTGTACTCGCCGTGGAAGGTGAGGAAGACGGTGCGCGCCATGTAGAAGGCGGTGATGAAGGCGCCCCCGATCGCCAAGGCGAGGATCACTGTCGCCACGGCGCCTCCACCATCGGCGACGCCGAATTCCCCGGAGGCGTAGCGCAGCGAGGCCAGGATCTCGTCCTTCGAGAAGAAGCCGGCAAAGGGCACGATGCCGGCGAGAGCCAGCGAGCCGACCACGAACGTCCAGTAGGTATACGGCATGGGTTTGCGCAGGCCCCCCATGTCGCTCATGTTGTTGGAGTGCACCGAGTGGATCACCGACCCGGCGCCCAGGAACAGCAGGGCCTTGAAGAAGGCATGGGTGAAGAGGTGGAAGAGCCCGGCCGTGTACGCCCCCGCCCCCATCGCGGCGGTCATGTACCCCAGCTGAGAGAGAGTCGAATAGGCGAGCACTCTCTTGATGTCGTCCTGGACGAGGGCGATGAGGCCGGTGAGGAAGAGGGTGATCCCCCCGATGATCACGATGACGGCACGCACCTCCGTGGCGAAACCGTCGGTGAGATACAGCGGATACATCCGGCCAACGAGGAACACTCCGGCGGTCACCATGGTGGCGGCGTGCATCAGTGACGACACCGGTGTCGGTCCGGCCATCGCATCTGGCAGCCACACATGCAGCGGGAACTGGGCGCTCTTGCCCATCGCCCCGATGAACAGGGCGAGGCCGCCCCAGAATGCGAACCTGGACAGCGTCGGGGCCTCGGCGGCGCCGCTTTCGACGGCGTGGAGTATGTCGGAGAAGCGGAACGAGCCCACCGACATCGAGATGATGATGGCGCCGACGAACAGCCCGGCGTCGCCCACCTTGTTGGTGAGGAAGGCCTTGATCGCCGCCGACGAGTTCTCGTGCTCCTCCCAATAGTGGCCGATCAGCAACCACGACGAGACACCGACCAGCTCCCAACCGACGATGAGCTGGATCAGGTTGGGGGCGGAGACGAGCACGAGCATGCCGCCGGCGAACAGCGTGAACGAGGCGAAGAACCAGGTGTAGCGGACGTCGCCTTCCATGTAGCCCTTGGCAAACAGGAAGACGAGGAAGCCGACCACGCCGATGAGGAAGTACATCATGATGGAGAGCCCGTCGACGCTCCATCCCCACTCGATGGGCATGCTGCCCAGCATCGCGATCTCCACCTGGAAGTCGTGGGCGATCGGCTTGGAGATGTGCGACAGCAACAGCGCCGTGCCGTAAAGGGCCTCGAAGCCCATGACGGCGATGGCGATGTCCCAGCCCTTGTACGGCATTCGTTTGCCGAAGAACACGATGGCGAAGGCCGCGACCATCGGCACCACAGGGATCAGCCACGCCCACGAGGCGAGTGTGCCTCCGTCGGACAGCTCTTTGGCGCCCGACTCTGCGGCCAGGATGAGCGAGTTGGCGGTGGTAAGCAGGTGGGTCATGGGTTACAGCTTCATCAGGTCGAGCTCGTCGACATTGGCCGACTGACGGTTGCGGAAGATGAGGAGCACGATGGCCAGGCCGATGCCGACCTCGGCGGCGGCCACGGCGATCACGAAGAGTGCGAAGATCTGCCCGCCCGCGATCCGATCCTGAACGAACACATCGAACGCCACGAAGTTGATGTTGACTGCTGCCAGCATCAGCTCGACGCTGAGCAACACCAGCACGGCGTTGCGCCGGGTCAACACGCCGTAGACGCCGAGGGAGAACAGGGCGGCCCCCAGGATGACGAACTGGGTGACGATCACGGGCCGCCTCCCTCGGATGCGGCCCGAGCGCGGTCGACGTCGCCGCCGAGCGTCGGGTCCCCTTCGACCGGGTCGCGGCGCGCCAGCACGATGCCGCCGATGAGCGCGGCCAGCAGCACGACGGACACCGTTTCGAACGGAATCACGAATCGCTGGAAGATCGACTGGCCGACTTCTCCGGCGCGGGTAGGGGCGGCGACCATCTCGGCATCACCAAACGCTCTGATTGCCGTGACGGAGATCAGCGCGAACAGGGCTCCCGCAACGATGGCGGCGCCGATCTTGGTCTGTGTGCTGTGGCTGAGCTGGGTCTCGATGCCGAGCGGGGCCCGGGTGATCATGATGCCGAACAGGAAGAGCACGATGACCGCTCCGATGTAGACCAGGACCACCGTCCATGCGATGAACTCGGCTCCAAGCAGCAGGAAGATCGCCGCGCTGGCGGCCAGGGCGGCTACCAGGAAGAGCACGGCGTGGACCACGTTGCGCGACGTGACGGAACGCCACGCCGCCACCACCATGGGCACGGCGATGACCAGGAACACCCAGTTCTCGGCCTGGCTGAACCAGTCGCTCACTTCGACTCCAAGGCTGGCGGATCGGGCACCGTGGACAGCCAGTAGGTGAGACGTTCCTTGTCGTGGAGCATCTCGGAGATGCCGAACTCGCTGTACTCGTAGTCCGGGCTCCAGAACAACGCATCGAAGGGACACACTTCGACGCAGATGCCGCAGTACATACACAGGGCGTAGTCGATGTCGAAGCGATCGAGCGTGGCCCGGGTCCGCACCCGGCCCCCTTCCTTCGCCGGCGGCTGCTCTTCCTTGTGGCCCTCGATGTAGATGCACCAGTCCGGACATTCGCGGGCGCACAGCATGCAGACGGTGCATGCCTCGGGGTCGAGTGCAATAACGCCGCGGGCTCGCGGCACGGGCGTCTCCTTCTCCACGGGGTAGTTCACCGTCACCGGCCTCGTGAACAGGGTCTTCAGCGTCAACCACAAGCCCTTGAGGAGACCCTTGAAAGGAAACGCTGGCAGCCTCCGGCGGGTCGTCAGGTCTCGGTTCGCCATCAGAACACCACCTTGAAGAAGCCGGTGAGAACGATGTTGGCCAGACCGGCCGGGATCAGCCATTTCCAGGCGATCGTCTGCAGCTGATCCTCGCGCAGGCGGGGGAAAGTCCAGCGCAGCCAGATGAACACGAAGGCGATGAGCATCACTTTGCTCAGCAGGATCACCGGCCCCAGGAAGTTCAGCGCGTCGTCCCCGACGAATGGGAACCAATAGCCCCCCAGGAACAGCGTGGCGGCGACGGCTGCCATCGACACCATCCCGACATACTCGCCGAGAAAGAACATGGTGAAACGGAGACCCGAGTACTCCGTGAGGTAGCCCATGGTGAGCTCCGACTCCGCTATGGGCATGTCGAACGGGATACGACTCAGCTCGGCCAAGCTGGCCACCAGGAAGATCACCAAACCCACCGACTGCAGGATCATGTACGGCGAGATGAAACCGTTGATCCAGGTGGCCTCGAGCCCGAACCACGTCCACTCCGATTGGGCGGTCACTATGTCGTTGAGCGATAGCGACCCGGCCTGGATGGCTACGCCGATGACAGCCAGCACCAACGGCAGCTCGTATGCAATGAGCTGCGCGGCGGCACGCAAGCCGCCGATCAGCGAGTACTTGTTGGCCGATGACCAGCCGGCCATGAGAACGCCGAGCGTCGACAAAGAGGCCACTGCCAGCAGGTAGAAGATCCCCAGATCGAGGTCCCGAGCCACCATGTCCGGCCCGAACGGGATAACGACGAACATCGCCAGCGTCCCCATCAAGACGACATAGGGCGCCAGCTTGTAGACCTTATCGTCGGCTGCTGCCGGGACCAGGTCCTCCTTCTGCATGAACTTGAGCCCGTCGGCCAGAGGCTGCGCCCACCCGAAGCGGCCACCTGCGAAATAGGGCCCAATCCGGCTCTGCATGTGCGCCGAGATCTTCAGCTCGCCGAAGATGATCACCAGCGCCCCCGGCAGCATGACTCCGAGCACCAACGCCACCTTGATGATGAGGAGCAGCCAGAAGTTCATGCGTGATTCCCTTCGGGAATCACGTTGCGAGTTTCGGCGATGCCGAAACTCGTGCTCACCACGTCGCGCCCTCCACGGGAGATCACGTTGCGAATCCTGGCGCGCGAAACGCGAGCGGGGAGAACGCCGCCGGCGTTCTCGAACGCACTTGCT
>JBFIXI010000082.1:0-13604 GCA_041605955.1 Acidimicrobiia bacterium | reverse complement strand
CCGGCCGGGCGACCCAGCCGAGATTCCTCCCGATCCAGCCGCTCGCTACTGGGTGCACTACGAGGGCTCACCGCTCGGAACCGTGCCGGACCTCTTGGCGCTGGTACGCGCCGCGCGCCTGGCGTTGCCTCGCGTGGAAGCGCCCGCTGTGGTCATCCAGTCCAACGCCGACGAAACGGTGCACCCTGCGAGTGCCGAGATCATCTACTCCCGTTTGGGCTCCCGCGACAAGCGGATCGTCTGGTTGCGAACCTCGCGCCATGTGGCCCTCCTCGACGCAGAGCGGGACCTCATTCATCGAGAACTTCTCCGCCAGGCCGCGACGGCAGCCGGGGCCCAGAACAGCTGAGCAGTTTGCCGCGAGCTGGAACGGCCCAAGACAGGCTGACCTTGTTCTTGGGATCGGTCGCTGGAAAAATGGCCCGCGGCCGGTCGGTGGCCCTCACCGCCAAAGAGACGCGGAGGGGTGCCGGTCGTCGCCTCGTAAGACGTGGCGAGTCCCGGCGTTTGCTGGCGCTGGTGAGCTGAAGTAGGTCCCGCGAAAGGGCGGTTAATGGGTTCGGCCGTGCCCCGTGCACAGACACCGAGGGGTAGCGAGAGATGGTCCTCTTGCCGGCGACGGCGCCTGTCGTTGCTCGGCGTCGGAGTGCTCCTCGCTTCAATGGTGGCGGCCGTTCCCGGCGCCGCGACGGCGGCTGCACCGGGAGTGATCGTCTCCGAGTCGTTGTTGTCGCCAACCGAGGGCGCCGCCGGCGAGGTCTATACGGTGGTATTGACCGAAGCGCCGACCGACGACGTTGTCATTAGCGCCAGCGACACCAACGGCAACGTGCAGATCTCGCCCTCCGATCGCACCTTCACTCCGGCAGATTGGTCTACACCGCAGCAGTTCACCGTGACGGTGCCCGATGACGACGTGGCTACCGGGCCGCGGGCCGACACGATCAATCACTCCGCTGTCTCCAACGATACGGGGTATGACGGCATCGCCATCGACACTGTGGATGTTGCCATCGACGACGACGACGCCGCCGGCGTGACAGTCTCCACGGCGGCGGTGAACGTCACCGAAGGCGAGCCGGGCGTCCAATACACGGTCGTGCTCACCTCGGAACCCACGAGCAACGTGGTAATCACCGTCGCCACCAGCTCCGGCGAGGTGCTCGTAACCCCGGCCAGCCGTACCTTCACGCCTGTCAATTGGGCGACTCCGCGCGCCTTCACGATCACTGCGGTAGACGACGCTGTGATCGATGGAACCACGGCCGACATCGTCACCCATACGGCGACTTCCAGCGACACCGGCTACGACGGAATAGCTATCGACGACGTAGCCGCCACGATCGACGACGACGACGCCGCCGGAGTGACGGTATCTGAGTCCAATCTCGCGATCGATGAGGGCGGTCTCGGCGCCTCCTACACGGTGGTTTTGGATGCTCAGCCGGCGGCCGCGGTGACGATCACACCTTCGGACACCAATGGCGAGGTCACCGTCTCGCCCCCCTCGCAGAGTTTCGACGCCACCGATTGGGACACCGCCAAGACCTTCACGGTCACGGCTCCGGACAATGCCGTGGCCGACGGCGATCGCACCGACGTTGTCACGCACGAGGCGACATCTCCCGGCGATCCCCTCTACGACGGGGTGCCTGTGGCTTCGGTATCCGTCGACATCAGAGACGACGAAGGAGCTCCCACGGCGTCGATCGACGATGTGGTCGAGCCCGAGTCCGACGGCCCGACGCCGACCATCTACACATTCACCGTCACGATCGATCCTCCTGCGCCCGACCCCACCACCGTGCGGATCAGCACGGCGCCCGGCGCGGTCAACCCGGCCGATCCCGGCGAGTTCGAGAACATCAGCGAGCGGCTGCTCAACATCCCGGCCGCGGCCGGGTCGATGACCGTCGAGGTCGAGGCCTACGGAGACAACGTTGCGGAACTCAATGAGCGCTTCTTGGTGAACCTGTCCAGCCCGACGGGCGGGCTCGTCATCGGGGATGGGAGCGGTCGCGGCACTATTCAAGACGACGACGCCGTTCCGGACGCAGCCCCCGACACGTACAACGTGGACGAAGGAGGCATGCTCACGACCACGGTTGTCACCGGTGTGCTGGCAAACGACACCGATGCGGACGACGGGCAGCCGGCGCTCACCGCCACGCTCGTCTCCGGCCCCGCCAGCCACGTAGGAGCGTTCACGCTGGCGGCCGACGGCACGTTCACGTACGAGCACGATGGCTCCGCCGGCGCCGCGGACGGCTTCACCTACACGGCGAGCGACGGCGACAACGAGTCGGCTGTCGCTCAGGTGACCATCACCATCGACAACGTGCCGCCGCTCGTCGACGCCGGGCCCGACCCGGCTCCGATCCCTGAGGGCGCGCCGGTTGCGGTGAATGCCTCGTTCTTCGATCCCGGCCGCGGCGACAGCCACACTGCGACGATCGACTGGGGTGACGGCGCTGTCGACGACTGTCCGGCGCAGTGCACGCTCACCTTCGATCCGGCCAGCGGAAACGGGACCGTCGCCGGCTCCCGCGCGTACGGCGCGCCCGGCGTATACACGGTCGTGGTGACGGTCGATGACGGCACCGACTCCGGCGCAGACAGCCTGACGGCGACCGTGGAGAATGCCGGCCTCACCGTTGATGCCGGTGGTAACCAGGATGTGGACGAGGGTGACGCTGTCAACCTGAATGCCAGCTTCGTGGACGACGATGGCTCGCCGCTGCACACTGCGACGATCGACTGGGGTGACGGCAGCCCCCTCGCCGACTGTCCGGCTGACTGCACGATCATCGACAACGGCGACGGTAGCGGGTCCGTGGCAGGCTCCCATGTCTACGTGGACAACGGGGCGTTTACCGTCGTGGTAACGGTCCGCGACGAAACCGGCGACGTCGGCAGCGGGGGTTTCACCGCCAACGTAGCCAATGTTGTCCCCATCGCCGGCATCAACGGGCCAGCGACCGGCGTCGAAGGCGACGTCATCAATATGGTCGGCACCCGGATCGACCCCGGTGACGACACCTGGACCTGGGACTGGCAGGTCACCCGCAACGGTGACTTCTTCGCGTCCGCCACGACCAAGAACCTCAGCCTGACGGCCGATGACGACGGCGAGTACGTCTACAACCTGGTCGTCACCGACGACGACGGGGGCGTGTCTGACGTCGCTACCCAAACCGTGATCGTGGACAACGTTGCGCCGATCGTGGAGATAACCGACCGCAACTTCGTGCCGATGCCGGCCACCTCGGACGGTGGTAGCGAGGGTGACGCGATTCGGCTGCGTTCCATCGTCGCCGACCCGGGTTCTGAGCAGTTCACGTACGACTGGAAGATCCGGCTGCTCGGCCAAGTAGTCGCCTCGGGAACCAACGATCGGATCAACTACACCCCGGTGGAGAACGGCTCGTATTTCGTGTCGCTCAGCGTGGACGACGGCGACGGCGGCGTGGACGCCGACAGCATCCTCATCAACATCGACAACGCCACCCCTGAATTGGACCGTATCGAGTTCGACGCAACTCCGGCGATCGGAGCCGAAGTCAACATGGACGTCTTCTTCTCGGATCCGGGTACCAGCGACACTCACATCGTTACCGTGAATTGGGGAGAGGGCCCAGTGCAAAGCAAGGCAGGGCCATCGCCGCGCCGCTTCAGCCATGCGTTCAACTCCACTGCTACCAGGCACGCCCAGGTGTGTGTTCGGGATGACGAGGGGGCGCAGGTATGCGACACGTTCTACGTCAACCCGGGCGCCACGTTCCGTCTCACCTCGGACTTCAACGGCGATGGATACGAGGATCTGCCTGTCGGCGTCCCCGGTGAGGACGGATTCGGTGCGGTCAACGTCCTCTACGGAACTCGCACCGGCCTCGACACCGCCGGCGACGATGTGTGGAGGCAGGGGGCGGGCGGCATCGGTGGCATTGGGGAGGCCGGTGACCAATTCGGCGCCGAGCTCGCCTGGGGCGACTTCAACCTGGACGGCTTCAGCGATCTGGCGATCGCCGCGCCGCGCGAGGACAGCGCGGGGAAGGCCGACGTCGGCCGCGTACACGTCCTCTATGGCTCCGACACCGGCCTCACGGCGTCGGCCGCAACGGCCTTCGACCAGGACACCGGCGGCGTGCTTGGTGTGAACAATGCCGGAGACAGGTTCGGCGCTGCCCTGGCCACCGGCGATTTCAACGGAGACGGATTCGCCGATCTTGCGGTCGGAGTCCCCTTCGAGGATGTCGCCGGCAAATCCAACGCAGGGCGGGTGGCGATCCTGTTCGGCTCCCCGGCGGGCCTCGTCGTGGTCGGAGATGAGGCCTGGCATCAGGACAAGCCGGGCGTCCTCGGTAAGAACCAAGCCGGTGACCAGCTCGGCAGGGCGCTGGCTGCGGCCGATTTCGACCGCGATGGTTCATGGGAGCTGGCGATCGGCATTCCCGGCAAGAACGTTCGGGGTAAGGCCGATTCGGGAGCCGTCCTCGTTATGGGCGGCTCACTATTGGGTCTGGACGCGAACGCCGATCAATGGTGGCATCAGGACATCGGCACCATGAGAAATGAAGCCGAGGCCGGAGATCGGTTCGGGTCGGTTCTCGAAGCCGGGGATTTCAACGGCGACGACCGGCCTGACCTAGCCGTCGGGGTGCCCCAAGAGGATCATGCAGCAGTCAAGCGCGCCGGCGGAGTGGCAGTGATGCTCAGCGGAGCAAGCGGACTCAGCGACATTGGCAACCGTTTCTGGCACGAGGCCTCGTCCGGCGTCCTCGGCGTGGTGGAGGCCGGCGACCGATTCGGGTACGACCTGGCCGCCGGCGACTTCAACGCCGACGGCCGTGACGACCTGGCCATCGGGATTCCCTTCCAGGACGTCACCGGAAAGAGCGCCGCTGGCGATGTCGCCATCCTCCATGGCGGAATCAACGGCCTGAGGACGGCGGACGATCAACGCTGGAACGAGGACAGTCCCGGGATCAAAGGTAGGGCGAACGTACGCGACCATCTCGGTTGGGCGCTGCGGGCGCTCGACGCAGACAACGATGGCGACGCTGACTTGGCCATCGGCATTCCAGACCAGAACATCGCCGGACACAGCAACGCCGGTGCATTGCTGCTCCTGAAGGGGCGGTCCGGAGGCATAACGGCAGTTGGTGACAGCTACTGGCACCAGGACACCGTGGGGGTGCGGGAAGTTGCCGCTCCCGGCGACAAGTTCGCCAAGGCGCTGTAGCGACGGCTACACGGATCCCATGGTGCGGACGTCGGGAGCGCCCATCCGGGCGGCATCGGCAGTGTGGTCGTTCGCCTTGGTCTGTGATTCGCGCTCTGCGGCCACTCGCGCCCGATAATGCTCGAGCTCGCGCTCCACGGTCGCCGCGTCCCAGCCGAGCACCTCGGCTGCTATGGCGGCCACCGCCTCGGCGGCGGCCAGGCCGCGATCCCAGCTCTCGATCGAGATGCGGGTGCGGCGCGTGAGCACGTCGTCGAGGTGGAGGGCCGCCTCGGCGGCGAACGCGTAGTAGGCCTCGGCCAGCAGATATCCGTCCGAACCCGGCATCGGTGCGGCCAGCTCGGGTCGGCTCGCAGCAATCGAGAGGACCTCGGTTGCTAGGTCGCCGTGGCGCTCCAGCAGGCGCTCGACTTGACCCGTGGTGAGGCCGTGATCGGTGGCGAGCTCGCCGATCTGGGAACGCAGGGCGCGGTAGGTGGCTGCGCCCAGCATCGGAAGCTCGGCCGTCACGGAGCGGGGGATGCGGCCGCCTAGCTCGGTGGCCACCGAGTCGACGGTGTCTTCGGCCATGACTCGATACGTCGTGTACTTCCCGCCGGCGACGGTCGTCAGACCCGGCCTGCTCATCCACACCCGGTGTTCACGACTCAGCTTGCTGGTGGCGTCGGACTCGCCGCGCAGCAGAGGACGGAGCCCGGCATACACGCCTTGCACATCGTCGTCGCCCACTGGTGTCGTCAGCACCGAGTTCAGCTGTTCCAAGAGGTACTCGATGTCGGTGCGCGAGGCGGCCGGATGCGCCTTGCCGAGCTTCCATGCGGTGTCGGTGGTTCCGACGATCCAGTGTCGGTCCCATGGGATCAGGAAGAGAACGCTGGCTGGGGTGCGGATGATCATTCCGCTGTGACTCTCGATACGGTCCCGGGGGATGACCAAGTGGATGCCCTTGGATGCGGTGACGTCGATCGAATGGCGGCCTGCCAGCGCTTCGATCTCGTCGGTCCAGACTCCGGTCGCATTGATGACGTGCCTCGCCCGAATCTCCAGTTCCTCTCCCGTCTCTAGACAGGTAGCTCGAATGCCGCCGACCCTGTCTCCGGTGCGCAGCAAGCCGGTTACGCGCAAGCTCGTGATGATCGTGGCGCCGTGCACCGCGGCGGTGCGGGCAACGGACAGCGTGTGGCGGGCGTCGTCGACTTGAGCGTCGAAGTACTGGACACCGCCCACCAGAGCCGACCGCCTCAGGGCTGGGATCTCCCGCAGCGAGCCCTCCACCGAGAGATGGCGGTGCCACGGCAACGGGTTCTTTCCCATCTTGGCGAGGATGTCGTATAGGGCTACGCCGGCGCCGACGTAGCCGCGCTCCCAGACGCGGTGATGGAGCGGATACAGGAACTTGACGGGTTTGACGAGGTGGGGTGCCAGCTTGGAAACGAGGAGGGACCGCTCCCGTAGTGCCTCCTTGACCAAACGGAAGTTGAGCTGCTCCAGGTAGCGGAGCCCGCCGTGGATCAGCTTGCTCGAACGACTGGAAGTGCCGGAGGCGATGTCGCGCTGCTCTGCCAGAATCACGCGCAACCCCCGCGACGTCGCATCGAGAGCGCACCCGGCCCCGGTGACGCCGCCGCCGATCACTGCGACGTCCCACTCCTCATCCCGAGCGCGGGCGACCGCGCGCCGCCGATATGCCGGGCCCAAATGGTGAGAGTCGTCGAACGCCGGTAACGAAGAGGTGCTGGCATTCATCGTTGCCGACACTAGTGGCCGGGTCGGCACCGGGAGCTGGATGGGGAAGGCGGTTAATCTCCGCATCGGATGCCTGCTGCAATGTCACTCGCCGAGCTCCGAGCGGCAGCCGCAGCGTGGATCGGTGGCGATCCGGACCCCGCCACCCGAGCGGAATTGCAAGCCCTGGTGGCGGCCAATGATGAGGCGGCGCTGCGCGATCGCCTCGGGGACCGGCTTCATTTCGGCACCGCCGGTCTCCGTGGCGAAGTCGGCGCCGGACCGAATCGAATGAACCGGGCGGGGGTCATTCAGACGACGCGCGGCCTCGCCGTGCACGCCCTCGACCGGCAACCGCGTGGTCCGGTGGTCGTCGGATACGACGCCCGTGTGTCGAGCCGCCGGTTCATGGAGGACACCGTTGGGGTACTGGCCGCCGCCGGGCTGGAGGTGCGCTACTTCGATGAGCCGACGCCGACCCCGCTGGTGGCATTCGCAGCCCGGCGTCGCTCCGCCACGGCGGCAGTGGTCATCACCGCCAGCCACAACCCACCGCAGGACAATGGGTACAAGGTTTACGCGGCCAACGCCGTCCAAGTGATACCGCCCGAGGACGAGCTGATCGCGGCGGAGATCTCGAAGGCGGGCCCCGCCGCCCTGATTCCCCGTCTCCGCTGGCCGGCGGCTCGCGATTCCGATTTGAGCGCCCCGCTCGACCCGGGCACGGTATTCGCCAACTATCGGGAGTCGTTGACCCGACCGCGGCCAGAGCGCGCGAATCGCGCACTTCGTATCGTCTATACCCCGCTACACGGCGTCGGCGGGCGCTACGTCAAGGAGCTTCTCGAGAGCAACGGCCATGTCGTTGTCCTCACCGAGTCCCAGTTCGAGCCCGACGGCGCGTTCCCGACGGTGGCTTTCCCCAACCCCGAGGAGCCGGGAGCCCTCGATGAGGCCTACGCCACGGCGAGCCGGAACGAGCCGGTCGACCTGATCATCGCTAACGATCCCGATGCCGACCGGCTGTCTGTGTCGGTGCCGACGGGATTCGGATGGCGCACCCTCACCGGCAACCAGGTTGGGGTGCTTCTCGCCGACTGGTGCCTCGACGGCAGTCATCGGGCCCCGCTTGTCATCAATAGCGTGGTCTCGTCGCCGATGTTGGGTGTATTGGCTGCATCTCGTGGGGCCGAGTGGGCCGCGACGCTCACCGGCTTCAAGTGGATCTGGAACGCCGCCCTCGACCTGCAAGCCGACGGACTCGAGTTCGTGATGGGATATGAGGAGGCCCTGGGCTACTCAATCGGTGGCAGCGTGCGCGACAAGGATGGCATGTCGGCAGCTTTGGTCTTCGCCGACTTGGCTGCCAATTGCCGGGAGGCCGGCATCTCGGTGCTCGATTCGCTGGCCCGCCTCTATCGCGAAGCCGGCCTATGGGCAAGTGCGCAGCACAGCATCCGCCTCGAAGGCCCCGGGGGGATGGATCGGATCCCGCGTGTTCTCGACCGCATCGTGGCCTCGCCTCCGGCGGACCTACACGGCATACCGGTTACCCGTGTCGTCGACTACCGCGCCGAAGGGCAGGCGCGGCCTCGCTACCTGGGGGAGGCGCCCCTCGTCGAGCTCGAGCTCGGCAGCGCCGGTCGCTGTTTGATGAGGCCAAGCGGCACCGAGCCCAAGCTGAAGATCTACGCCGATCTCACCGAGCCGGCCGCGGCGGTCGATACGGAGGAGCTGCTGGCCGCCGAAGTTGCTCTCGAGCAGCGAGCCGCCTCTCTGGCCGAGCTGGTCTGCGACATGGCCAGCTTGGAGTGATCTCCAGCTTGAGGTTTCTGCCGGAGCCGGGATAATGGGCCGCACACAGGCGCGCCAGAGCTAGGGAGCGAACAGAGCATGGACCTCGCATCGTTGCTGGGAGATGAGGCAACATCCTTGTTGGACCATGAGTCCAAGGGCATACCCAAGGAAGACCTCTACCTGCCGGGGCCGGACTTCGTAGGCCGTGTCTTCGCCGAGACCGATCGCACGCCTCAGGTGCTGCGCAACCTCCAGAGCCTCTTCGACCATGGCCGTATGGGAGGAACCGGATACGTGTCGATCCTTCCCGTCGACCAAGGCATCGAGCACTCTGCAGCTGCTTCGTTCGCTCCCAACCCGGCCTACTTCGATCCGGCCAAGATCGTCGAGTTGGCCGTCGAGGGCGGCTGCAACGCCGTGGCTTCGACGTTCGGAGTGCTCGCCATGGTGTCGCGTACGTATGCCCATCGCATACCTTTCATCGTGAAGATCAACCACAACGAGCTACTGACGTACCCGGCCACTCATGATCAGATAATGTTCGGTTCGGTAGAGCAGGCGTACGACTTGGGTGCTGCCGGCGTCGGCGCCACGATCTACTTCGGGTCGGATGACTCCAACCGCCAGATCATCGAGGTTGCCGAAGCGTTTGCTCGGGCCCACGAGCTCGGTATGTTCACGGTGCTGTGGTGCTACACACGCAACAGCGCGTTCAAGGTCGACGGAGTCAACTACGAGGTGTCGGCCGACCTCACCGGTCAGGCCAACCACATCGGAGTGACCATCGAAGCCGACATCATCAAGCAGAAGCAGCCGGAGAACAACAACGGCTATGGCGCAGTGGGCTTTGGGCGCACCCACGATCGGGTGTACAGCGACCTCACCTCGGATCATCCGATCGACCTGACCCGCTGGCAGGTGGCCAACTGCTACATGGGTCGCGCCGGGTTGATCAACTCGGGCGGTGCCTCGAGCGGTGGCGACGACTTGGCTCAGGCAGTCCGCACCGCGGTGATCAACAAACGCGCCGGCGGCATGGGCCTCATTTCCGGTCGCAAGGCCTTCCAGCGCCCGATGGCGGAGGGCATCGAACTGCTGAACGCGATCCAGGACGTGTATCTCGACGAGTCGATAACGGTGGCGTGAGCCGGTATCCCAGCTCGGCGGCGCGGTGCGCAAATCTGCACCAGGCCGCCGCTAATGCGGATTCGTCGCCACGCTGCACGTGACTTAATCTGATTGGATCTGATGCGCCTCGTTCGGGGCGGTGAAAGGTGATTGTGGGAATGACGTTCCAGTTGCCGTCGGCCAAATCGGTGGCTGTCAACCCGACGCAGCAAGAGATGCGGGACTGGGTCTTGCAGTACATGCCGCGGGTGCAAGAGACCGTCCATGGCAACCTCAACTACACGGCCGAGATCACGGCGCGCCTGGCGGGTTCCACGTTCTTCGTGACCGAGGTCGAGAACTACCAGAACCGCATCGGGCGGAGCGACTACGAGCAATGGGCCGCCAAACAGGATGAGTACATAGCCGACAAGGACATGATCCTGATCAAGGGCTACATCGGCCCTGACCCGAACCTCCGCACCGGATGCCGGCTCTTCATCGAGAAGACTCAGGCCAACATTCCGGCCATGCAGCAGCAGCTCTACTTCCCGCCCGACGATGCTTGGGCGCCACAGTTCACCGTTATCTACACGCCGGGGTTGCGCGCTCCGGGAATGCCCGATGATCGGCTGATACTCGTCGACAACGACAATTACGTCACCCGCGTCTTCGGGTCCGACTATTTCGGGGAGTCGAAGATGGGTGGGCTCCGCATGTGGAACCACCTGGTCTATCAGCAGGGCGGGCTGGCCATGCATTCCGGCCTCAAGGTGTTTCCCGACGTCGATGGCGAGGAGAAGTCGCTGCTGGTGTTGGGCTTGTCCGGGACCGGCAAGACCACGTCCACCTTCCGCGCGCAGCTCGGCTCGCTTCCGGTCCAGGATGACTTCGTGGCGGTATTTCCCAATGGTGTGGTCCACACCACGGAGAACGGCTGCTTTGCCAAGACCTACGGCCTCGATCCGGTGGACGAGCCGACGATTCATGGTGGAACCGTCCATCCGGATGCCTGGCTGGAAAACACCCACGTCGATCCGGACGGCACGATCGATTTCTTCAACGACTCCCACACTCGCAACGGCCGGTCTACTTTCCCGCTGGCGAACATCCGCCACCGCTCGCCGCTCAACGTTCCACCGGCGAGCTACCTGCTGCTGCTCAACCGCAACGACAACATCATTCCTGCGGTTGCCCGGCTCACTCGAGATCAGGCAGTCGCCTATTTCATGCTCGGCGAGACGCGAGGCACCTCGGCAGGGGGGGCCGCCGAAGCTGGCAAGAGCCTGCGAGTGCCCGGTACCAACCCGTTCTTCTTCGACAATGATGCCCTTCAAGGCAATCGACTGAAGGAGCTCCTCGAGACCATGCCGGATCTGGAGGTCTACCTGATGAACACTGGGGCAGTCGGCGGAACCGAAGCTGATCCCGACGCGCACGATGTGAAGATCGCGCACAGCTCGGCCATCATCACTGCGATTGTGTCCGGCACAATCGAGTGGCAGACCGATCCTGATTTCGGATACGAGGTGGCGGCATCGATTCCCGGCTTCGACCACATCGAACTACTCCAACCACGGCGCCTGTACGAACGGCAGGGAAGGATGGCCGAGTACAAGCAGGTGGTGGAGCAGCTGAATATCAACCGGCGGGCGTATTTGCACTCGTTTCCCGGGCTCGACAAGGGTATCGTCGGCGCCATCTGACCGGGGGCTAGGTGTGCGGGCCGCGCGGGAAAACGGTGACTAGTAAGTTCGTCAAGCGGACCGTGCACAGCGCCGATAAGGATTGCTGTGAAAGATTCAACCGACCTTCCCGAATCGATCGACAAGGTCAAGTTCAGCGTCGTTCGGAAGGGTTACGACAAGCGCGAAGTGCGCGACTATCTCGAGGAGCTCGAAGCCGCATTTCGTGATCTCGAGTCATGGTCGCACAAGGCGAGAGAGCAGCTAGCCGATGCTGAGAGCAAGCTGCGAGCGTCCGAAACGGTCGCCGAAGGTTCGGTAGACAACGCCATGTTCGCCGTCTTCGACGCCAAGGATCGCATCCTCGAGAAGGCGCGGCGGCGCGCCAGCCAGATCGAAGAGGAGGCGCTCGCCGAAGCCGAGGAGATCAAAGCGCGGGCCAATCGGCTGATGGGGGAGGGAGGCGCCGACCAAGTGCTCGCCGCCGCTCGGGAGGAAGCCCAAGACATAATCGAGCGCGCCAAGCGCGAGGCGGGCAAGCTCGGAGCGGGCGACATCAGCGCGCTCCAGCGAGAGATGGAGCAGAAAGACGATCAGCTGGCATCGATGCGCGAGCAGCTGGTCGCGTCAAAGGCCGGCAGTCAGGTGGCTGCATCCTCGCATGCCGAAGTGGTCGTCCAGGCGCAGGCCAAGGCTGACCAGATAATCCGCGAGGCGCAAGAGCGGGCGCAGAGCATCGTTGCGTCGGCGGAGGCCCGGGCCGGCGCCGGAGCCGGTGACGCTGACTCCGCGGCGGCCGAGATCTTGGATGCCGCCAGGCGGCGGGCCGGCGACATAGAGGCACGGGCCGATCAATTGCGGGTGACGGCAGAGCAGGTCTTGGCAGATGCGCAGCAGAAGTACGCAGCTGTCCGAGAGGCCGAAGCGAACATGCAGCAGCTCGCAGGGGCGGGCGGGTCCGCAACCGACATCTCGGATGACGCGTTGCTGGCCCGGAAGGCCGGAGAGCTCCGGGAATTGCACGACGAAGTCGAGGGCCGCCGTCAGGAGTTGGTCGAAGTCGAGTCCCAGGTGGAGGCTCGGCGTCTCGAGCTACGCGAGGCCTTTGATGCTGCCGAGGCACAGCGAGTGGAAGCCCAGGCAGCTGCGGCCGAGCTGGCTCGGCTACAGGCGGAACTCGAAGCCGCCCAGGCCGCCGGGACGCACGCCGCAGTGGCCGGAGAGGACTTGGCAGCGGAGCGCGAGGAGATTCTCGCCTCTGCACGCGAAGAGGCTACGCAGCTTGCAGTAGGCATCACGCGAGACGCCGAAGAGAGGAAGCGTCAGCTGGAGGCGGAGATCGCCACAGCCGAGCGTGCGGCGGAGGAGATGAGGCTCCGAGCCGAGGAGAACGCCAGCCGCATTCGTGAGGACGCCATGAAGATGCTTGCGGAGGTGGAGCAGGAGCGCGCCGCCATGCGTGAGGGCGCCGCTCATGCAGAGGCAACATCAGCTCAAATCGAAGAGCTGGAAGCAGAGATCGCTGAGCTCCAGGCCTCACAGCAGCGCTCCAAGCAACAGAATGCAGCCTGGTCCGAAGTTGTAGACGAGTTGAAAGCTCAAGTTGCGGATCTCACGTCGCAGCTCGAGGCCAAGGATGAGCAATTGGCGGCCGCCGGCACGAGCAACGATGAGGCAGCGGCTCTGGCCGCCAGGGTGAACGAGCTCAATTCCGAGCTGGAAGCGAAGAACGCCGAATTCGAAGTGGTCAGTGCCGACCTCAGGGAAGAGGCGGCGGCGTTGGCGGGCCGGGTGGCGGAGCTGAACGCCGAGCTGGAGTCGAAGAATGCGGAGCTGGAGTCCAGCAGCGCCGCAGTCGCAGCTGCGGCGGCGGAGAGTGGGGAGCGAGTCGGCGAGCTCGAGACCCGCGTAGCCGACATGGCTTCGCAACTGGAGTCCAAGGCTGCGGAGCTGGATTCTGTGCGGGGAGATCTGGGTGAAGAGGCGGCGGCGTTGGCGGGCCGGGTGGCGGAGCTGAACGCCGAGCTGGAGTCGAAGAATGCGGAGCT
>JBFIXI010000081.1:0-15800 GCA_041605955.1 Acidimicrobiia bacterium | reverse complement strand
GACACGGGTTGCGGGCTCGATGTCTCGGCGTTTCCCGGGATCACTCCGCTGGCAGGGTGGAGTGCCACCAGCGTCGCCATCGCCTACAGGGATCTCGGTTCAGGCCGCCTGTGGCTCACCGACTTCGACTGGCAGGATCTAGATACGCCGGCGAACGACCCGTCCTACGCAGACACCAACAGTCTCATGGGATACATGATCACACACGGCCAGTAGAGCGGCGCGCGTTCAACATTTTGTAGCCGAGAAGGTGCCCACCATTAGGCGGGCACCTTCTCTCGAGACAACGGAACGCGGGTCGCCGATTGGTAATCTCCGAGCGGACCGCAGAACTTCAGCATCCGCACGACATAGCCGGGGAAGTGAGATCGATCCTGCAGCATCGGGTGATGCGCCGCGAAAACCAGTGGGTTAATCGGGTCGCCCCCAATTCCGGGCCGGATGTTCGACAGGGTGTCGTCCAGACGACGAGGAACTTCTTCGTTTCCGGTTGGTTGCGACCGCCTCGCGATCCTCGTCGACGTGGCCCACCGCCGTCAGGTTGCTGAAGGCACGCATGATGACTTCCTCATGGGCCTGACCGCCGGCTTCGTGAAATAGCATCGAACTCTTCCGCCGGATACTTCTCCAGCCGTATGCCGGCACCTACCCGCTGCCGAGGAAGAAGCTCAGAGCAGCCGAGTTTTTACACGAAACCCTGCTCGGCCATCCAGTCGTCGTTGAAGATCTTCGATATGTAGTTGCGGCCGGTGTCGGGGAGGATCACAACCACCAGCTTGTCGGGGAGCTCCTCGGCCACCCGGAGCGCACCGACGACGGCCATGCCGCATGATCCACCCACCAGCAGGCCTTCGTCGGCCGCCAGCCGCCTCGCCATCTTGAAGGCTTGCTCGTCGGTCACCACTTCGTAGCGATCGACGACTTCCGGGTCATAGGTTTCCGGCCAGAAGTCCTCGCCGACTCCTTCGATCAGGTAGGTGGTCACTTCCTCTGGCGACGCCGCCGTGAATATCGACCCCTTCGGGTCCACGCCGACGACCATGATGTCCGGGTTCTGCTCCTTGAGGTATCGGCCGGCGCCCGTGATCGTCCCGCCGGTGCCCACGCCGGCAACGAGCACGTCGACGGTGCCATCGGTTTGACTCCATATCTCGGGCCCGGTGGACTCGTACTGGGCCTGCGGGTTTGCCGGGTTGGAGTACTGATCCGGTCGGTAGGCGTTGGGTATCTCCTCGGTGAGGCGATCGGCGACCGAGTAATACGACTTGGGGTCATCCGGCGCGACGTCGGTGGGGCAGACGACGACTTCGGCTCCGTAGGCGCGCAACAGGTCTTGTTTCTCCTTGGATTGCTTGTCGGCCATGACAGCGACGAGCTTGTAGCCCTTGAGAGCGGCCACCATGGCCAGGCCGACGCCCGTGTTGCCCGAGGTGGGCTCGACGATCGTGCCTCCCGGAACGAGCCAGCCGTTCTGCTCGGCCCGCTCGATCATGGCGAGCCCGATGCGGTCCTTGATGGAGCCGCCGGGGTTCATCGCCTCGACCTTGGCCACCAGGTTTCCCGGAGGATGGAGCCTGGCCAGACGCACCAGCGGAGTATTCCCGATAGCAGCCACGATGTCGGGGTGTATCTCCATTGACCCCAGGCTAGGTGGTTTGGAAACCGGGGCGACCGTAACGCTACGGTTGCGCCACGATGGCACTCACTTCCCAAGCTGCAGCCGCGCTCAACCTCCTCATCGACTCGGGCCTGCAGATGCACCCCACTATGAGTATCCGAGAGATGCGCAGGATCGCCGCCATGCGACCGGCGGCGCCCGCCCCCTCTGTCGCCAAGACGGAGGAGTTCACCGTCGCTGGTTTCGGCGGAGTGCGCATTCCGGTGCGCATCTACCGGCCACGGGGCATCAAGGGTCCAACACCGCCGGTGCTCTTCTTCCACGGCGGCGGGTGGGTGGTGGGGAGCCTGGACAGCCACGACGGGCAGGCGCGACGACTCACCAACCTCAGCGGCTGCACGCTGATCTCGGTCGACTATCGCCTGGCGCCGGAGCACCCCTTCCCGGCGGCGTACGAAGACGCCATAGCGGTGGCCCGCTGGATCGCTCGTTCGGCCGGCCACATCGGGGTTACCCCGGGACGGTTCGGTGTGGTGGGCGACTCGTCGGGTGGGAATCTGGCTGCAGCGGTGGCGCTGACAGCGCGCGACGAGGGCCTGCCGTTGGCCGTTCAGGTATTGATCTACCCGGTGCTCGACAACCGACCTGATCGTTATCCGTCCTACAAGCAATACGCGGACGGCTACTTCCTCACCCGCAAGGCGATGGACTGGTATCTCCAGCAGTACATCCCACGTGATGCGTGGCACGACTGGCGGGCGGCACCGATGCTTGCCAAGAGCTTGGCCGGGATTGCCCCGACGATGGTGCTCACCGTCGAGGCGGACGTGCTGCGCGACGAAGCGGAGGACTACGCCAGGCGGCTGCGCTCTTACGGCGTGCGCACCTCACTCGTGCGTTACGGCGGCCTGTTTCACGGGTCGTTCGGATTGCCCCACCTCATCGACTCTGCCAAGGACATGCATGTGGACGCAGCCGGCATGCTGCGCCAAGAGTTAGTGGGTTTCGATCGCTCGAGAGCGTGACGGGCACCTTCGGAGCGGGCCCGGTATTGAGCCACAGCTCATGGCTAGACCTGATTCAATGCTCGTTCCAGATCTGCGATCAGGTCCCGTGAGTCCTCGAGCCCTACGGAAAGGCGCACCAGGCCCTCCGTGATCCCGACTCGTTCCCGCTCCTCCGGCGGCATGGCGGCGTGCGTCATCGTCACCGGGTGCGTTGCCAGCGACTCCACCGACCCCAGGTTCTCGGCCAGGGTCCACAATTGCAGCGAGTCCATCAGCTGCTTGCCGGCGGGGGCGCCTCCGATCACCTCGAACCACAGCATGGCGCCGAAGCCCGACGCTTGCCGTTTCGCGAGGTCATGTTGCGGAAAGGAGGGCAGCCCGGGATAGGCCACCGTGGCCACCTTGTCGTGTCCCTCGAGGTACTCGGCGATCTCCATGGCGTTCGCCGACTGCTGGTCCATCCGAACCGAGAGAGTCTTGACCCCCTGCATGGAGAGCCAGGCCACCATCGGTGACATGATCGTCCCAGTCGAATTCTGTACGAAGCGGACCCGCTCGGCGTGCTCCTCGTCGGCGACCACCACCGAGCCACCAACTGTGGCGTTGTGACCGTCGAGGTACTTCGTGGTCGAGTGCACCGCCATGTCGGCGCCGAGCTCCAGCACCTGCTGGTAATAGGGCGTGAGGAAGGTATTGTCCACCACGTGGGGAATGTCACGTTGCTGCGCAACGTCGGAGATGGCGCGCACGTCGGTGAGCTTGAGCGTCGGATTCGCCGGGGTCTCGGTGAGGATCAGCTGGGTGTTCGGTCGAATTGCCGCCGCCACCGCGGCGGCGTCCGAGGTGTCCACGAACGAGAACTCGACACCGAATCTGGTGAAGACCTGGGTTGCCAACCGATAGGTACCCCCGTAGGCCACGTCGGAGATGACGGCGTGGGAGCCGGCGTCCAGGAAGGTCATGAACACGGCGTTGATTGCAGCCATGCCGGTGGCGAACGCCGGCGCATCGACACCACCCTCGAGCCCCGCCATCTTGTTCTCGAATGCCCGCACAGTGGGATTCCCGGAGCGGGAGTAGGTGAAGCCCTTCTCCATGTACCGATCCACCGAAGGCTGGACGAAAGTGGTGGCCTGGTGGATCGGCGTCAGGATGGCCCCTGTTGTGGGGTCGGGTTCCACCCCGTCATGGACCTGTTTGGTGCGGAAATGCATGGCTACACCTTTGATCGAGGTCGGCGTCGGGCCAAAGATAACTGCTCAAGGCGGCTTGTTAAGCCGCCGATAGCGCGACATTGAAGGGAAAGCCGCCATGGTGCGCGGCTGTGGAGTTCGAATCTCGTGACTAGGCCGAGGATTCCCCGCCTGCCAGGGGTTGCGATTGTTTTTGCGCTGTTAGCAGTCGCCTGCGCGCCGGCAGTTCCGGATCTCGGAAGTGCATCGCTGCCAGACGCGGGGGCAGCACATTTGGCGGAGGCCGCCCCCAGCGACGCCGTCGCTGGGGCGGACGGTTCGCCGGGAGCGAAGCCACTGTCTCCGTCGACAACCCGTCCCCAAGAGGGCGCAACTACGACGGTGCCCACGAAGGGACCGACCAGCACTACTACCGCCCCGCCGACGACCAAGGGCCCGCGCTCCGGGGGGACGACGACCACTCCACCCCGGCCCCCCACTACCACCAGCGTTCCTCCGACGAACCCGCCGCGACCACCGACACCACCGACAACGCGGCCGCCGGGCGGCCACAACCTGGTGTTCTCGACCGACACCATTCTGACGGAGGCCCTCGTGCTGCGGGCCAACGACTCTATCGAGCTGCGCAACGGGGCCCGGCTCATGTTCGGCCCCGGCGGCTACTTGGACGCGCAAGGCACTCCAACCTCCACGTGGCACCTGCAGCGAGATCCCGCCGACCGCCGCATACTGCGCGCCGTCACCAACCTCAAGCGTGACGTGGACATCTTCGGCAAGGGCGACATCATGTTCATGGCGGGCTCGCTGCCCAGCACGATCCGATACGTTGAAGTAGATCTCCAGCCGAAACGCGAGCTCGGCCACTACCCGATCCACTGGCATCGAGCCGGCAAGAGCCCAGCGGGATCTCTCATCGAGGGTGTCGTGGTCAAGAATTCGACGAATCGTTGCATCGTGCCCCATGGCGTTACCGGTGTGACGATTCGAGACACGATCTGCAAGAACATCACCGGTGACGCCATTTGGTGGGACCCTCCGACGGATCGTGACGACACGAAGAACAACTCGCACAACATCCTGATCGACCGGGTCCTGGTCGATGGGGTCCGCACCGCTCCCGGCGACAACGGCTATCGGAACTTCGCCATGGATCTCTATTCGGGTACCGGCAACGCGGTCATCAATTCTGCGTGTACCAACATCGAGGGGACCTCTCTCTCGGGGTGTTGGGGTTGGAATCAGCAGAACAACCTGAACCGCGACGGTAACGCGTGGACATTCCGCGACAACGTTGCTTTCGGTCGAACCCACCTGTGCATGTCGTTCTGGGAGAATGGGCACCCCGGCAACAGGCCTCGGCACGTGCAGAAGAACGTCGACTGCGGTGGCAACGGCATAATGGCGGGTGCCTATACGGCGCCGCAGGACTACATCAACGTCACCAACGTTTCCGAGACGACCATCAAGGTGGGTGATGCTCGGTTTATCGACTCCGAGCTCGGCGATGTCATCATCTCCACTCCGGCTGCGGCGGGGGTCGCCTACCCCGTCCATATCACGGACTCCCACGTGAAATCGTTCACGATCAACGAGAGCAAGACGCTGCCCGATCGATATCACCATGTTCACGTGGAGAACTCAGGCATGAGCTGTGCCGACGTTGTTGTGATTCAGAAGCGGCCGGAGACGAAGGTATGGGTAGACGGGGTGAAGTGCTCGCTGTGAGCGTACACCGCAGACTGGTTGACTCCCGTATGTCCGCAGGCTGCGCAACGCTGGGTAGCGTCGGGGGTGCATTAGCGTCCCAAGGAGCGCCGGGACGGATCGAGTAACACGCACCAACCGGTAAACCGTTTCCCAATCGGGACCGGGTTGTTCAACGCCCGGGGGCTCGGCGGAGCGTCTTCGACATAACCGTCCAGCTGGGCGTCAGACAGGCCGTTGTATCCAAGAGAGATTGCAGGCGCAGGTCGCACCGCCGGCGACCGGAGAGCAAGGGTCACTGTGATAGGTACGAGATATCGTCGGCTGCGATCGACCGCCGTTGTGGCGGCGATGCTGCTGACGGCCTGCGCGCCGGCCGTCCCGAAGCTGCCCAATGCGCCCGGCGCAAGCCCCGCGGCGGTGGTTACCACAACGGTTGCCCCTGTCACAGCGACGCCCACGACCACCACCAGGCCGTCCACGACAACGTCGACGACCACTACCACGACGCTGGCTCCGGAGCCGACCTCCCTCATTGCCGGCGCGTGGAGCATCGACGTCGAAGTACGCGACGAGAGCGGCGATGACTTCGTGGCCGAGGTGTCGGCTCCCGCCATCAACGCCGACGTCGATGCCGCATTGCTGGGACGGGTGACCACCCTCGTAGCGGGACACGTCGAGGCCCAGATCGGAGCCACTCTCGCCCTGTGGAGATCCATCGAGCAGCGGGGCGAACGCGATCTGTCCGGAAGCAGGCTGACGCTGGTGTACGAGATAGCGGGCTTCACCGAGGAGCTGTTGTCGGTGCGCTTCTTCTCCGACGAGCAGGTGGCCGGCTCTGGCGGCGTCAAACGTCAGGTGACTACTTTGATGGTCGATCTCGAGTCCGGCGTTGCCGTCGGGCTCGACGACATCGTCTTCAGCGGGGAGAGTCGGGTCAGCTTGTTGTCGCTGGTCCAAGCCGGGCTGCTGACCGATTACTTCGAAGGCGACGAAGAGTCATATGCGCTGTGGGCGGCCAACATCTCGGTCAATGATCTCGACCGCGCTGTACTGACCCCAGACGGCCTGGAGATCTGGTTCGATGAGCTCGAGGTGGGCCCTCCCTCGATCGGGATGCCGGTGGTGGCGCTCGCCTACGAGGAGTTGACGGACATTCTCGATCCGGCGGGCCCGGCGTCCGTATTCCTGTCCACGAGCTGACACGCCCCCGACGGACTACGCGTCTGCCACCACCAGCTGGGGCTTGACCGTGTAGATCAATGGGATCGACAGCACGGTGACGAGTCCTTTGAAGATGATGTTCAGATAGATGATCTCCCACAAGATCGAGCTGTCCACTGTGCCGCCGAAGGCAATGACGGCGAACAGCACCGAGTCGATCGGAAGAGCTACTGCGTTGGAGGCCAAAACCCGTCCCCACTGATGCTGGTGCCTAAAGTGGCGAACCCAGGCGGAGTAGACCTCGGTGTCGATCAGCTCCGCTATAACTTCGGCCACGATCGAAGCGAACACGATCCGCCACACCGGACCGAGGACATCGGCGAACAGCTGCGACTGCAGTGGCGACTCTGCCACCGCAGGAAGCTCGCCGACGAACCAGAAGAAGCCCGCCATGAACAGATTGAGCCCGGCCGCCGTCACGATCAGAGTTCGCGCTACCCGTTTGCCGGCAGCCTTGTGGATCAGGTCGCGCAACGTGAACGTGATCGGGTAGATGAACGTCCCCCCATCGATGGCCCGGTCGAACACATCCACGAGACGCAAACTGGAGATGTCGGCCAGCAGCTGAGCGGCAACGTATGCCGCCGCCAACAGACTGATCACGACGGCGGCGCGACTTGTCAGCCGGGTGGATGCGGGGGAGGCCATGCCGCGAGGGTAGCTAATCCAGGATCGCCGTTACCGTTGCCCCATGACACGGTGGCAAATCCGGCTGGGCGCATTGCTGTTGGCCGTGATGGGCGCGGCTTGCGGGGTCACCGGTGACCCTCCACAACCGGCGGCTCGGGCGGCCACGACCCGGCCGGCTCCCACTCCAACCACCACGGTGGCAACTTCCGAGACGATCCCGACCACCGTCGAGGTTTCGACCACAACAACGACGCGTTCGCCGTACACCCGGCCGGAATGGCTCGGCACCCGAGAGCTTCCTGAGCGACCCGACGGCTTCGGGCGAGTGCAACCTACCCCCCCGGAGTTGCAGGACCGTAGGTTCGCTACGCCGTCGCTCTTGCCACCTCCTGCTTCCAACGGCTTCGAGTCGACCATCAGCGCGATTCCGGCGGACGTGCTCGCCCGTTCCAGCTGGCACGAGGATTGCCCGGTTGGGCTTGATGATCTGGCCTATATCACTGTTTCCCACGTTGGCTTCGACGGCAACATTCACACCGGGGAGATGATCGTGAATGGGCGCGTCGCCGCCGACGTGGTAGGTGTTTTTGCGGAGCTGTATGCCGCCGGCTTCCCCATCGAGGAAATGCGGGTCATCCGGGCCGAAGAGATCGACGCTCCCCCAACCGGTGACGGCAACGTGACCGGGTCGTTCGCCTGTCGTGAGGCGGTCAACAGCGGCAACTGGTCACAGCATGCCTACGGCTTGGCGATAGACGTCAACCCCTTCCACAACCCGTACCTGAAGGGTGATCTCGTGATACCGGAGCTGGCCTCCTTCTACCTGGATCGCGACCTACGTCTGCCCGGAATGGTGGAGACCAGCATCGTGGTTGAGGCGTTTGCCTCCATCGGGTGGAGGTGGGGAGGGAACTGGAACAGCCTCAAAGATTGGATGCATTTCTCGGAGAGCGGCACCTAGCGCTCAGCCGCCCCCATCCGGCGGCCACTATCTTCGTCCGATGCCCACTCTGCCTCTGCTGCTCGCCCTGACGGCGGCGGTCATGCATGCCGCCTGGAACCTATTCCTCAAAGACAGCGAAGACCGCATTTCGGTGGTGACCCTCTTGGGCCTCATCGGGGGCTTGCTCTATCTGCCGTGGGTGCTGGCTGTGGAGGGCCTGCCCACGGGGGTCTGGGATCACGTCCTGGCCTCGGCGGCCGTTCATGCAACCTATTACTTGTTTCTCGCCATCGCCTACAGCCGCATCGACTTCTCCGTGGCCTACCCCGTCGCCCGCGGCGTAGCGCCGCTGCTGGTGGCGCTCGGCGGCTGGGTGTTCCTCGGCGATCATGTCGGAGCCGGGGAGTGGGTCGCCATCGCCGTCATCGCAGCCGCCCTCATCGGCTTGGCGTGGACCTCGGACGTATGGGACGGGCTGCCGTGGGCGGTTGGCACGGGGGTGGCGATCGCCATCTATACGATCATCGATGCAGCCGCCGCCAGAGAGACGGGTGAGGCGCTCACGTACACCGTCACGTTGACCGCGCTCAGTTCGCTGTTCCTGTTGCCGGTGGCGCTGCGCCACCGCGGGCTGAGCGGCTTAGTCGCCGCCGCTCGGACGCGGCCGGTCGCGCTGGGTGGCGCCGCCCTGCTGAACATCGGGGCCTACGCGCTGGTGCTCATCGCCGCCACCCGGGCCCCGGTGGGAATGGTGGCTGCGGTCCGGGAGAGCTCCGTAGTGATCGGTGCCGTGGCCGGTGTCGTGCTTCTGTCCGAGCCCTTCGGCCGGCGGCGTGTCGTGGGGGCGGCGGCCGTAGCTGCTGGGGTGGTCTTGTTAGGGCTTATGTAGCAGCGGCGCCCGCCAACGGATGCTGGGCGAGCTAACTGGTGGGGAAGGGGAGCCCGGCCCGGAAGGCCCGGAGGGTGGCATTGGCGTCCGGCTCGATGGGGATCACATAGGATCGGTCCTCCTCGACGATGCGAACGGGGAGGGTGACGGCTTCCAGGTCACCGGAGTCGAGGCTCAGCGCGGCGCGGCCCAGCTCGACCAGAACTCGGATCGACAGCGAATCGTCTGCGGTGATCTCCTCGGCGACGGTGGCGGCAAACCGAGGAAGGTCGAGCGCATTCTTGCGCGACGTCGCTTGGTCGAATATGGCCAACATCACCTGCTGCTGGCGGCGGGTGCGCGCAATGTCGTTGCCTCCGACCCGCTTCCACTCCCCTTCGCGTAGCTCCTCATACTGTCGGGAACGGGCGAATGCGAGCGCCTTGGCGCCATCGAGGAGCTGAGTGCCGGCGTCGACCGACAATCCCGACTTCTTGTCCCGCGCCGGGCGGTCGAACTCGAGCTCGATACCACCGAGCGCATCAATCAGCGTGGCAAATCCGGCGAAGTCGATCTCCACATAGTGGTTCACGTCGACCTCGAGATTCTTGATGACTGTCTCGACGAGGAGATCGGGTCCCCCGAAAGCGTACGCCGCGTTGATCTTGTTGATGCCTTCACCCGGAATCTCCACCTTCAGATCGCGCGGCAGGCTGAGGATCTGGGCCCGCTCGCCTGGGATGAAGTGAACCAGCATGATCAGGTCGGTGCGCGCCCCGCCAAATCTGCCAAAGTTGCCTTCGAAGTCGTCGGGCAGCCCTTCGCGGCTATCTGATCCAACCACGAGAATGTTGCGGGGCCCGTCCACCTCGACGAGCGCCTCCAGCTCGTCGGCCGGGATCCGATCGATCTTCGAGTCCGTCCACAGCAACAGCCCGATGGCGGTGAAGACCGCCGCTACGCCGAGTATCAATGCCCCGAGGATGATCTGGCGAACGCGCCGGAGGCGGCGCGGCGGCGGCGTGGGAGGGGCCGTCATGGGTGAGTGACTCCAGGGTGGGGAACGGCCGGATGGTAATCGAGCCTTGCCGTTACGCATGGTTACCAGGCGTGATCAGACCCTGATGTGAGCCCGCGCCGCACCGGGGGAAATCGCTGGCGGATCGGCCGCCATAATGCCGTGGTGGCAACACCCGACACTGTGATCATCTTCACGACTCGGATGAGAGAGCTCGCTGAGTTCTATCGGGCCGGACTCGGGCTGGGCGATCCCATGCACCAGTCGGACGCCCACATAGGTTTTCAGCTCGACAACCTGTATCTCGGCTTCGACCAGGTGGAGGAACCGGTGGCCGACGGGAGCAATACCACGCTGTGGTTCCGCGTAGCCGATCTCGCTGCCACGTTCGGTCGGCTGCTGGAGATGGGAGCAGCCGTGCGATATGCGCCGACAGACACGGACTTTGGCGAGACGCTCGCCTCTGTCTACGACCTCGACGGCAACATCGTCGGTCTCAGTAGAGAGGCGTGAGGCCGGCTACACCTCGTCTGTGACGCACCCGGCGGAGGCCGACTTCACGGTCAGGCAGTAACGAAACAGCGTGCCATTCGTGGCCTTCAGGGGCGGCGCTTCCCACGTCTGCGCCCGGCGTGCCAGCTCTTCTTCCGGGACCTCGAGCGTGATCGTGCGGGCCACAGCGTCGATTGCGATCGTGTCACCATCCTCGATCAAAGCAATGGGGCCACCCACCTGCGCTTCCGGGGTGAGGTGTCCGACGATGAAGCCGTGCGAGCCACCGGAGAATCGCCCATCGGTCAGGAGTGCCACGTCGTTGCCGAGTCCGGCCCCCATGATCGCCGAGGTCGGAGTCAGCATCTCCGGCATGCCGGGCCCGCCTTTGGGCCCCACGTAGCGGATGACGATCACATCTCCGGGCCCGATCTCGCGACGGGCGAAGCTCTCGATCATCTCCTCCTCACCGTCATAGACCTTGGCTCGGCCCGTGAATCGCAGCCCTTCCTTTCCCGTGATCTTGGCGACGGCTCCCTCGGGAGCCAGGTTGCCCCGCATGACGGTGATATGTCCGGTCTCCTTGATGGGCTCCGTCCAGGCGTGGACGACTCGCTGCCCATCGGCCAGGCCGGGAAGGTCTGCCAGGTTCTCGGCCATGGTCCGGCCCGTCACGGTGAGGCAGTCGCCGTGCAGCGCGCGGTGTCGGTGCAGCATCTTGAGGACGCCAGGCGTGCCTCCCACCTTGTGGAGGTCCTCCATGACGTATTGACCACTCGGCTTCAGGTCGGCGAGAAACGGCGTTCGGTCGCTCACTTCCTGGAAGTCATCGATGGTCAGCGAGATTCCGGCCGAACGGGCGATGGCGATGAGGTGCAGCACCGCATTCGTCGATCCGCCGAGAGCCATCGTGAGCACCATGGCGTTCTCTAGAGAGCTGCGACTGATGATGTCTTTCGGCTTGATATTCAGTTCCAGCAACTTGCGGATGGCGGCGCCCGCCCGTAGGCACTCGTCTCGCTTCTCGGCCGAGAGTGCCGGGCTCGACGAGCTGTAGGGAAGGCTCATGCCCAAGGCTTCGATCGCCGCCGCCATCGTGTTGGCCGTGTACATCCCGCCACAGGCGCCGGGGCCGGGGCAGGCGTGGAGCACGATGTCGCGCCGCTCGTCGTCGTCGATTCGCTCGGCTATGAACTCGCCGTACGACTGGAACGCCGACACGATGTCGATCGGCTCGCCCGTCGCGTTGACGCCGGGTTGAATCGTGCCACCGTAGATCATCAGCGCTGGCCGGTTCACCCGAGCCATGGCCATGATCGAGCCCGGCATGTTCTTGTCGCAGCCCGGGATCGAGACGTTGGCGTCGTACCACTGAGCTCCCATCACCGTCTCGATCGAGTCGGCGATGAGGTCCCGGCTCTGCAGCGAATAACGCATCCCGGGCGTGCCCATCGACATTCCGTCCGAGACGCCGATGGTATTGAATCGCATTCCGACAAGACCGGCCGCCACCACTCCGTCCTTGACGAGGGAGGCGAGCTGGTCGAGGTGCATGTTGCACGTGTTTCCCTCGTACCACATCGAGGCGATGCCGACCTGGGCCTTGTCCATGTCGTCCTGGGTAAGGCCGGTGCCGTACAACATCGCCTGGGAGGCGCCCTGGACCGCGGTCTGCGTGATCCGCTTGGAGAACTTGTTGAGCTCGACCATGGCCGGATCATAGGAGTCGGCAGTCGTCGTGAGTCGCCGGGCTACGCTTGCCGCCATGAAACTGAGCATCGAGTACTGCGCAGCTTGAGGCTATACCGACCGTGCAGTTGGCATGGTCTCCGGGTTGCTCGCAGAGTTTGAACACAAGATCGACGAAATCACGCTGATCCCGGGGCGGGGTGGCGCCTTCGAAGTCATGGCCGACGAGGAGTTGCTCTACAGCAAGAAAGTCACGGGCGAGCACGCCGAATACGAGGACGTTGCCGAGCCGCTCCGCGAGCTGCTCGGCTGAGGGCCCCGGACGGCAATACCGGACCTGTCACAGGCCCGGGCTAGTGTCACCGCTCGTGAAGAACGGAAGCAACGCCGCCGTCCTGGTGAGTGATCTCCTAGGAGGGGATGGGCCAGCAACGCGCATTGCCGACGATTTCCTCGCGGCTCGTTGCACGCTGTGTGGCCGCTCCGAGGTAGACGACATGCGCTTTCAGGCTTACGGATATCTATGCGTTCCGTGCGGATCGGGCGTGCCGCCTGCTGCCGGCTAGTCGATCCACCATCGGCCAGATGCTGCTTGAACCCGCTGGCCGCCCACGAATGTCGCCAACACCTCGGTTTGCCGCAGCTCGTCGGGCGAGCATGTCACGGGGTCGCGATCGACGACTATGAGGTCGGCGGGGCTCCCGTTTGCCAGGGGCTCAGGCTCGCCGAGGGCGCGAGCGGCCGCGGTCGTGTAGAGATCCAGGGCTTGCTGTGGCGACAGCTTCTCTGCGGGAACAACTCCAGCACGGTCTTGGCATAGTGCCATCGCCTCCCACGGATCGGGCGACTCAACGGGGGAATCCGACCCTCCCACCACCAGCGCGCCCGCTTCGATCAGACTGGCGAACGCGTAGGTACGCAAGAGTCGGTCTCGGCCCAATCGTTGTTCGATCCAGCCGGCTTCGGATCCAAGGAATGCCGGCTGCACCGATGCCACCACCCCGAGCTTGCCCATTCGGTCGATGTCAGCGTTAGCCAGCACCGAGGCGTGTTCCATACGGAGCCGGTACGGCTCGACCCCTTCTCGAACGAGATGGTCGAACACGTCGAGCACGCGCGCTGCGGCAGCATCACCGATGGCGTGAATCGCCACCGCTCGGCCCGCAGCGACCGCGGCATGGGCCATGGCGACGTCGTGATCGTTGAGCCGGAGTACTCCGGTTTGTCCGGGGAGGTCGGTGAACGCTTCGAACATGGCCGCAGTGTGTGAACCGAAGCTGCCGTCTCCGAAACGTTTCACGCCGGCCCAGTCCATCGTCTCCCCCGCGTTTTCCAGCCGCTCGGCTGCGGTGTCAAGCTGCCCAAAGGTCTCAGCAGCAACGAACCCGTGCAGCCGGATGGGGATACCCGGCGCCGCCTGGGTGACGATTTCGACCTCGTCTCCCAGGTGGGCCCACGGTCCGGCTCCGGTGCGGAGCATCGCTCCGATAGACGTGATGCCCAACCCGGCGAGGCGGCGCATGGCGGTCGCAACGTCGTCGGGCGAGACCGGGCTCTCGATTCCCGGTGCCGTCGCCACCAGGTCGATGGCGGTCTCGCGGAGCACGCCGGTTGGCTCGCCCGTATCGTCTCGATCGATGACTCCGCCGGGAGGATTCGACGTTCGTGCCGTGATGCCGGCCGTTCGCAAAGCCGCCGTGTTGACGATGGCCAGATGTCCGTCGTAGCGATGCACGATCACGGGCCGGTCGGGAATCACGGCATCGAGCTCGCTGGCTGTAGGCAGGCGCCGCTCCGCCAGCTTCTGCTCGTCCAGATTCGATCCAGTCACCAATCCGGGTCGCCGCTGCGCCGCCTCCCGCAGCATCTGCTGGATGTCCGTCAGGTTGGCTGCCTGATGCAACGGGGCGCCGGTCAGCAGTGCGGTGTACGCCACTGGATGGATATGGGAGTCATGCAAACCGGGGACGATGTAGCCGTCGAAGTGCTCTTCGCGACAGGTGGCGCCGTCGGGCAATTGCTCGCGCAGCTCGGCGCGTTTTCCGATGGCGGCCACCGAGTCGGCACCGACCATTACCGCATCTCCGGCGACCCGGTCGGGGAGCCGTACTGCACGGGCGCTCAGCAGGAGGAAGTCGGTCATCTTGCGAGGGTAGCTAACCTGCCCGATTCGATGGTTCCCTTCGCAGCCGCTCTGCTCGCTGCGCTCTTGACGTGGGCGGCGTTCCCCCCGCTCAACTTCGGGGTGCTGGCGTTCGTGGCGCCGGCCCCGCTGTTCTGGGGCCTGCGGCGGCTCGAATCGGCGACGGCGGCTCTAGCGGCCGGGTTCGTATACGGCGCGGTCTTCTTCGGAGCGCTGTTGTCGTTTGTCTTCATCCTCGGGGCAGTCGCCTGGATTCCGCTGACTATTTGGCTGGCGGCGACGACAGCGATATATGCGCTCGTAGTGTGGGCGTTTCGGATGTGGCCTCCGGGGCGCTGGTTTCTCGTGACGGTCGGCGGCTGGGCGCTCTTTGAGTTCATCCGGTCCACCTTCCCGTTTGGCGGTTTCCCCTGGGGGGCGTTGGGCACCGCCGCCGGCGGTGTTCCGGGAGTGATCGGATCGGTGCAATGGATCGGGCCGAGCGGCTGGGGTGTCCTCGCCGCTGCGGTATCGGCGGGGCTCGTCCTAGTGGTGGAAGATCCCGGCTCGTGGCGGCTGTTCGTCGATCCGCTGGTGATCGTGGTGATCCTGACGACAGGCGGCATCTTGTTCGCCCCGTCGGCCGACGGCGATCCCTTGCAGGTCGCCATCGTCCAAGGGGGTTCCCCGTGCCCTGGTACGCATTGTCAAAACGAGCGGATGCTCATCTACTCGTCGCATCTCGAGCTGACCCAAACGATCCCCGATGGCAGTGTCGACTTGGCGGTGTGGGCGGAGAATTCGCTGGGCTCGCCTTTCGAGCCGGTCGGTAACCCGGAAGTCGAGGCGGCGCTGTCTGCCGAAGCGGTGCGACTGGGAGCCTATTTCATTGTGTCGGGCACCCGCTCTGCAGGGGAGGATCACTTCTACAACGTGAACATCGTCTACGCCCCGAACGGCAACAAGGTCGGCGAGTATCAGAAGCGCCATCCGGTGCCCTTCGGCGAATACGTGCCGCTGCGCGGCGTCCTCGACTTCATCCCTCAACTCGAGCGGGTCCCGCGCGACATGATCCGCGGCGAAGGGCCCGTCATATTCGAGACGCCGCGAGGCGCCATCGGCACCGTTATCTCGTTCGAGGGAGCGTTTTCCCGGCTGGTGCGTTCGGAGGCCCAGATCGGTTCGCAGCTGTTGGTGATCGCCACCAACGAGGCCTCGTACGGTACGGGGGCGGCCTCTGATCAGCTCATCGGGCTGGCCCGCGTCAACGCGGCCGCCGTCGGCCAAGATCT
>JBFIXI010000080.1:0-16373 GCA_041605955.1 Acidimicrobiia bacterium | reverse complement strand
TGACGGAGCGTCTCGGTCTCGGTTCGCAGCCGGGCGATGTCGGCGTCGGCTTCGGCGCGTGCCTGGGCGCGGGTATGTTCGGCTTCCTGGAGGACCTCGGCGGCGGCCGCCCGTATCCGCCCTGCCTCCGAGCGGGCATCGTGGAGGATCTTCTCGACGGTGCCCGCCGCGTCCTCCTTGGCCGCCTCCACCAGCTTGAAAGCCTCGCCGCGGGCTTGCTCGGCCTCCTTTTTGACCTGGTTGGCTTCGGTTCGAAGCTTCTGCGCCTCCCGCCTGGCCTCGGTGAGCGCAGCGGTCGCCTCGTCTCTGGCCGCTTCGGCCTGCTGGTTGATCTCGACGGCGCGCGCCTTCGCATCGTCGGCGGCAGCTGCCAGCGCCTCCGCTCCCTCCGCCAACTCCCGGCGCTGGGCCTCCACGTCTTGGTTGAACGAGGCTGCGTACTGTTCGACTTCGTTCCGCTTCGCCTCAGCATCCTTCTCGGCATCGGACCGAATCCGCTCGGCCTGCTCCTCGGTGTGGGCGATCATGTCGGCGACGATCTTGCGGGCCTCTTCGGTCTCGGCCTGGGCGGCGGCAATCACCTGGTCGGCTTGCTGACGGGCGGCGCGGACTATTTCGTCTGGCTCGTGATCGAACGCGATCCTGTCGTCGGCCTGCCTCTGGAGCTGAGCCGCCTCCGCTCTGGCCGCTTCCAGAAGCTCTTCGGCCTGGCGGCGAGCTCCGTCGAGGATGGCGGAGGGCTTCGCTCCGCCGTGTGTCTCGACGGCTTTGGCCCGGTCACGAGCCTCGGCGAGAATCGTCTGCGCGCGGGCTTCGGCGCTGCTCAGGATGCGGTCCTTGACCTCGAGGAGCGAGAAGAACGCCTGGTCGATGGCGGCGGCTTCGGATTCCTTGGCCTTCTGACTTTCGATTTCGAGCTGGGCAATACGACGCGAAGCTTCGTCGAGCAGTTGCTCGTATCTGGCTATCGCCTTTTCGACTTCACTGCGGGAGTAGCCACGTCCCACCGTCTTGAAGCGCGCTGCGTCGTTCGACTTTTTCGCCACGGTGTATTGGTCGGCAGCCCAGTTGGCTGCCTTGAGAGATGAGGGGATGCCCGGTAACTGCGGTCTCTCGAACCGCCCGGCCCGGCCCCGGCTCGTATGATTCGCCGGAAGTCTACGCCGGTCCGGGAGATGCCGGCCGAGGCGCCCGCCACGCCACGATCGAGCTGATGCCCGACCGGCACAGCTCCACGGTCTGCATGGTCCATCGCCGGATTCCAATGGCCGTCGGTCCCTAGTGCCGTCACCCCCGCGCCCGTACGTTCGCAGCATGGATGTGGTGCTGTCCCGCGACGGGGTCGCCGATCTGGTCCGGCAGTTGCGGGCGGATGGCCGCCGTGTCATCGCCCCGGTTCGCCGCGATGGGGCGATTCGGCTGGATGAGGTCGAATCGCTCGACGAACTGCCCACCGGGTGGACCGACGACCAGGACGGAGGCTCCTACCGACTGCACCGGATCGAACGCCCGGAGCTGTTCGGTTCCGCCACCCCGGCAATGCCGTGGAAACGCTGGGTGTATCCGGAGCGGACCCTGCTCATGACCGCCGAGCGCCGCGACGATGGCATCACCATCACGACGCCCGAGCCCGAGGCGGTTCCCCAAGCCTTCTTCGGGATCCGATCGTGCGACGTGCACGCTCTGTCGATTCTCGATCAGGTGTTCCTCGATCCGGTAGATCCGACCTACGCGGTGATGCGCCGGTCCACGTTCATCGTTGCCGTCGGATGCGCCCGGCCGGGAGGCACCTGCTTCTGCGCCTCGATGGGAACCGGGCCCGCACCGACGGCCGGCTACGACATAGCGCTCACCGAGATCTGCACGGTGGAACGGCACGATTTCTACGCCGAATCGGGCAGCGAGCAGGGGGCCGTGATGCTGGGCCGCCTCGACGGACGCTCCCCCACCGACGAGGACCGTGCGGTGGTGAGCGGCCTCATGACCGACGCCGCCGACCAGATGGGCAGGCGGTTGGACCCGACCGATCCCACCGCAGCCAGGGACCACTACGACCACCCCCGATGGGACGACGTTGCCGCCCGGTGCCTGGCGTGCGCCAACTGCACGATGGTGTGCCCAACCTGCTTCTGCAGCACCACCGAGGACACGAGCGACCTGGCAGGCGTGGTGAGCCGTCGATGGCGCACCTGGGACTCCTGCTTCACGCTGGACTTCTCCTACGTCGGAGGGGCCCCGGCCCGCAGCTCGACGCGATCGCGGTACCGCCAATGGCTGCTCCACAAGCTGGTGACCTGGCATGACCAATTCGGCACGTCGGGCTGCGTCGGCTGCGGGCGCTGCATCACGTGGTGTCCGGTCGGCATCGACCTGACGGTAGAGATTGCGGCAATCGCTCGAGAGCCGGGAGGTTCCACATGAAATCAATCCGCGACTTGCTGGCCGAGCACCCCGTGTTCGGCAGCCTGGATTCATCGCTTCTCGAGCTCATGTCGGGCTGCGGCCGGAACGAGCACTTCGACAGCGGAGCCCAGATACTCAGGGAAGGAGCCGATGCCGACCACTTCTACCTGCTCCGCAGCGGCCGCGTCGCCCTCGAGGTGGCGATCCCCCACCGGGGGATAATCGTCATCGAAACACTCGGACCCAGCGAGATACTCGGCGTTTCCTGGCCGTTCCCACCCTACCGATGGGCCTTCGACGCCAAGGCCATCGAACCGACATCGGCTATCTCGATCGACGCAGCCTGCTTGCGCCGCAAATGCGAAGAAGACCCGGTGCTCGGATATCAGGTCTTCAGCCGCTTCGCCCAGCTCATGCGAGATCGGCTGCAGGCCACCCGGCTCCAGCTGCTCGACGTGTACGGATCCCATGCCGGCTGACCCCTCCTTCCTCAATGGGCAGGCGCCCATGGTGCCGATTGCCTACCGGGTCGAGTGGCGACGCCAGGACCTCCCCGACACCGTCACCCTCGGCATCGCCCCGGTCGAAGCCCCGCTGGCCACGCCCACTCCCGGGCAGTTCATGATGGTGTGGGCCTTCGGAGTCGGCGAAGTCCCGCTCTCGGTCAGCGGCATCGGAGAGGACGGCCGGCTCGAGCACACGGTTAGGAACGTCGGCGCCGTCACCGCCGCCCTCAGCCGCGCCAGGCCCGGCGAAATCGTCGGTGTGCGGGGCCCATACGGGGCGGGCTGGGACCTCGACCGGGCCACCGGACGCGATCTGCTGATCGTCGCCGGGGGCCTCGGGCTCGCCCCGCTGCGTCCGGCGATGCTCGAAGCGCTCGCCGAACGACACCGGTTTGGCCGGATGGCGCTGCTGGTAGGTGCCCGCGACCCGCAATCGCTCCTCTACACCGAGGAGCTGGAGCAGTGGCGGGGCCGCTTCGACATCGAAGTCGAGGTCACGGTGGACGCAGCACCGCCTTCCTGGCGCGGCGACGTCGGGGTCGTCACCAAACTGCTCGGCCGCGCCCCGGTCGACTACGCCGGCGCCACCGCCATCGTGTGCGGGCCCGAGGTGATGATGCGCTTCGTAGCCATCGGCCTGACCGATGCCGGCGTGCCACCGCACGAGATCTGGCTGTCGATGGAGCGCAACATGCGCTGCGGCATCGGGCACTGCGGACATTGCCAGCTGGGCCCGGAGTTCATCTGCAAGGACGGGCCGGTTCTTTCCTGGACGCGGATGGAGAAGCCGATGATGGTGAGAGAGCGATGACCACCGTGCGGTCCTCGAGCGTCAAGCCCAAGCTGGCGGTCTGGAAGTTTGCCAGCTGCGACGGCTGCCAGCTCACCCTGCTGGATTGCGAGGACGAGCTGCTCGACGTGGCCGGTCAGGTGGAGATCGCCTACTTCCTCGAAGCTTCCAGCGCCACCGTCGCCGGCCCCTACGACCTGTCGCTCGTCGAGGGATCGATCACCACCCCCCACGACGTCGAGCGCATCCACGAGGTGAGGGAGCAGTCGAAGTTTCTCGTCACCATCGGCGCCTGTGCCACCGCCGGCGGGATCCAGGCACTTCGCAACTTCACCGACGTCGACGAGCTGCTCTCCATCGTGTATGCCACGCCTTCGTTCCTGTCGACGCTCGACACCTCGACGCCCATCTCCGATCACGTCACCGTCGAGTTCGAGCTGCGAGGGTGCCCGATAGACCGCAGCCAGCTGCTCGAGGTCATCGGCTCGTTTCTGGCCGGGCGCACGCCCAACGTGCCGGCCTACAGCGTCTGCATCGAGTGCAAGCGGCGAGGCACCACCTGCATCCTGGTGGCGAACGGCACCCCGTGCCTCGGGCCGGTGACACACGCCGGCTGTGGCGCCCTCTGCCCGGCGTTCGACCGGGGCTGTTACGGATGCTTTGGCCCGATGGAGACCCCCAACGTCGACTCTCTGGTCGGCGCCCTGGTCGGCGCCGGCATGGACGCTGGTGATGTCGAGCGGGTGTTCCGCACCTTCAACGCATGGTCGGAGCCGTTCCGGGGCGCCGGCGTATCGGAAGGAGACCCATGAGTCACAAGGCCAGGCCGCAGCGGAGCCTCACAACGGAGGCTCTTGCCCGGGTGGAGGGTGAGGGCGCCATGCGGGTGGAGATCCACGATGGGCGGGTCGAGCGCGTGGAGTTGAACATCTACGAGCCTCCCCGGTTCTTCGAAGCCTTCCTGCGGGGACGCCGCTTCTCGGAGCCGCCCGACATCACGGCCCGGATCTGCGGTATCTGCCCGGTCGCCTACCAGATGAGTGCCTGCCGGGCCGTCGAGGACGCCCTCGGCATGGAGGTCTCCGGCCAGCTGCGCGAGCTGCGCAGACTTCTGTATTGCGGCGAGTGGATCGAAAGCCACATCCTCCACATCCACTTTCTCCATCTGCCGGACTTCTTCGGCCTGGACAGCGCCATCGAGCTGGCCGGAGTCAACCGGCCCGCGGTCGAGCGAGCGCTCGAGTTGAAGAAGATCGGGAACGAGCTGCTGGAGCTCATCGGAGGACGCGCCATCCACCCGATCAACGTGAAGGTGGGCGGCTTCTACAAGGTACCGACCCGTCGCCGGCTGCTGAGCTTCCGGCCGGTGCTGGAGCGAGCCCGAGATCTGGCAGCTGAGGTGGTGGCCCTCGTGTCCGGGCTCGACTTCCCCGACCTTCAGGTTGAGCATGAGTTCGTGGCCCTCCGGCACCCCTCGGAGTACGCCATCCTGGAGGGGCGCATCGTCTCCGATCGGGGGATCGACATCACCGAACAGGAGTTCCCCGACCACTTCGCCGAGCATCAGGTCGAGCACTCGACCGCCCTCCACTCCCGGGTGCGGGCACGCGGCGCCTATATGGTCGGCCCCCTGGCCCGGTACTCGCTCAACTTCGACCGCCTGACGCCCGTCGCCGCCCAGGCCGCCGCCGAGGCCGGGTTGGGCCCCGAATGCCGCAACCCGTTCCAGAGCATCGTGGTGCGGGCGGTCGAGACCCTCGACGTCTGCGAGGTGGCGCTGGGGATCGTCGACGCCTACGACGAGCCGGACCACCCGTCGGTCGAAGCGGAGGTGGGTGCGGGGGTTGGTCACGGCGCCACCGAGGCGCCTCGCGGCCTCCTCTACCATCGCTATCAGCTCGATGCGGATGGGCTGATCACCGATGCGGTCATCACCCCGCCGACCTCGCAGAACCAGGCAGCCGTCGAGGACGACCTCGTGCGGTTTGTCGAAGCGAACATCGCCGAGGAAGACGACGACGTGCTGCGGCGGGGTGCCGAAGTCGTGATTCGCAACCACGACCCGTGCATCAGCTGTGCCACCCACTTCCTCGATCTCACGGTGGTGCGATCGTGAGGCGAGCGGCGGTCATCGGCATCGGCAACCTGTTCCGCCATGACGACGGCGTCGGGCTGGTGGCGGCGGAGTTCCTCGAACCAGTCCGGCTCGACGCCGACGTGCTGCTGGAGACGGGCGAGCCCACCCGTCTCATCGATGCCTGGGAGGGGCGTTCGGTGACGGTAGTGATCGACGCCATCAGGGCGGGAAGCGACCCGGGCACCGTCCATCGAATCGAGGCCGGCGTCGATGGTTTCCCCGATGGAGGCCAGTACACCAGCACGCACGGCGCCGGGCTCGAAGCCGCCTTCCACCTGGCCTGCGCGCTCGGCCGGGCCCCCGACCGTCTGATTGTCTACGGGATCGAGCCGGCCGACGTCTCCGAGGGAAGGGGCCTCACGCCCACGGTGTCCGCCGCGCTGCCGGGCCTCATCGACCGGGTGGCCCAAGAGGTCAGGGCGCTATGTGTCTGAGCCAGCTGCTGAGGGTCGACGAGGTGATCGACGACGGCGCCACCGCCCGCTGCGACCGCAGTGGTCGCCCCGTGGAGGTGTCGCTCGCCGTTCTCACCCTGGGGGGCAACACGCCGGTGGCGGGGGATTGGATTCTGGTCAGCACCGGCATGGCAGTCGAACGGCTGAGCACCGAAGAGGCCGCCCACATCGACCAGGCGCGTCGCGCGCTGTTACAGGAGGAGAACGGATGATCGACCAGCTCACGCGCACCGCCCCCCGCCGCGCCGGCGTGGCCGTTGCCGCTGCGACTGCGGTGATCTCGGGGTTCGCCGTCTTCGTGAACGGGTACGGCGTGCGGCGGTTTCCCGACGCTACCACCTACACCACGGCCAAGAACCTGGTGGCCGCCTCGATCCTGATCGGGTTGCTGGCGGCGGCAACCGGGCGCCGGTCCGGCCACGGGCTCAAGCAGCCGGACGGGCCCCGCCAGTGGTGGGGTCTTGGCGCCGTCGCCGTGATCGGGGGCAGCCTTCCGTTCGTCCTGTTCTTCGAGGGCCTGAGCCGGGCATCGTCCACCGACGCCGCGTTCATTCACAAGACCCTGGTGGCGTGGGTCGCCATCGGAGCCGTTCTGGTGCTGCGCGAGCGTGTGACCGCGGTCCACCTCGGCGCCATCGGCCTGATCATCTTCGGGCAGGCGGCGGCCCGCGGCGGGGTCGGGTTGCCGGAGGCAGGCAGTGGGGAGCTCATGATCCTGGCCGCCACCTGGCTGTGGGCCATCGAGGTCGTCGTCGCCAAGCGACTGCTGGCCACAATCACCCCACTGACCGTGGGCGTCGCTCGCATGGCGGGCGGATCGATGGTGTTGATCGCCTGGGTGCTGATCAGCGGCCGGCTGGATGATCTGGCCGGGTTGGGCGCGTCGCAGCTCGGATGGGCGCTGCTGACCGGTGCCATACTCGCCGGCTACGTCGCGACCTGGCACTACGCGCTCTCGATGGCACCGGCGCTGGACGTGACGGCGGTCCTCGTGGCCGGGGCGGTCATCACCGCCTTGCTCAACGCCGGCCTGGCCGGGGCAGCTCTCGCTCCGCAGGCTCTCGGCCTGATCCTGATCCTGGGAGGGTCGGCCACCTTCGCCCTCCTGGCCGGCAGGCGCCGGCTACCTGCCCCCTCATGAGCGCTCCGGGGGCGGCGATGTTCGCCCGCTTCGCGTTTCCACCCAACCGGCTGGGCTATTGCGGCCCCGGCCGGCCTGAGGAAGTGTTCGCCTACGGGGCCGGCCTCGTCGCGCCCGACCCCGGATTGGAGCAGCTGGCCCGGGCCTTCGACGGAGCCTGGCCCTACCTGGAGCTGCTCAACCGCGCCGCCGCCGAGGACGACCCGCTCGGCCGTAGGGTGGTTGAGGCCTACTGGCTGGGGAACGACTTGCTGGCGGCGGTCGACCGCGCCGCCTGGGGAGACCATCTCACCGATCGGTTCCGACCCCGCAGCGGTGCTCGGACCGGGCTGGTGACCGGCGGCGTTGGGCACGGTGCGGTTCCCAATCACGCCTATCACGTCTTCTGCGTCTATCCCTGGATCGGCCTGCTGCGCGAAGGTCGGGCCGGCACCGAGCCGCTGCGGATCATGGACCAGTGCCGCATCCGCCTCGGAACCGTTTCTCGCCTGGATGGGACGCAGGCGACGGTGGTGAGCAGGCCGTTGACGTGGGTCGACAACGCCCTCGGGCTGGGGAACCCCCGGGCCGAGACGGTCACCTGTGGGACCGGGGACGGCACCCTGGCTTCCGGCATCGTGCCGGGGGATGCGGTTGCCCTCCACTGGGATTGGCTGTGCCAGCGGCTCACCGTTGGCCAGGCCCGCTGGCTCGAGCGGGTGACGAGGTCGCAGATGACGGTGGCGAACACCTATGCGGGGGTTCGAGCGTTGGCGTGACCCGTCCCGAAGCGGTCCTGCACCCGTACGGCGCCACCCGCCGTGACAAGGCGTTCCGGCTGGTAAGGTCCGAACTGCAAACTGCTTGCGATACCTCGAGTACCTCGCCGGTAGGCGGAATTGAGAAGCCACTCGGACCGGCGGAAGGCGCTTCCGGTCGATCTTCTTCTCCCCTAGATCAAGAGGAGAAAGAATGCCGCTCTACATGGACACCCACAGGAAGGTAGAGGGCCTCACCGCAGAGGCGGTAGCAGGAGCTCATCAGGCAGACCTGGCTACTCAAGAGAAGTACGGCGTCGAGTACAAGCAGTACTGGTTCAACGAGGCGGAAGGCGCCGTCTACTGCTTGGTGGAGGCCCCCAACGCCGAAGCGGCAATGGCCGTGCATCAGGAAGCGCACGGTCTCGTGGCCGACGACATCATCGAGGTCCACGAAGGCCACTGAGGTTTCCGAGCCGCTCTCATGAGCGATCCACTGCGCGGCTTCGACCCCAGGGGCACCTATGACGCGGCCTCGCTCGACTACGAGCGGGGCTCGCGTGACTTCTGGCAGCAGTTGTCGCTGCGGACCGTGGCTCTGGCGTCACCGTTGCCGGGCGAGTCGGTCCTGGATGTCGCCTGCGGCACGGGCCCGTCGGTTGTCGCGGCCGCCCGAGCGGTCGGTGCGGACGGCCAGGTATTGGGGATCGACTACGCAGACCAGATGCTGGCGATCGCACGCGAGAAGGTGATGGTCGCGGGCCTGACCAACGTCGAGCTGAGAGCCGGCGACATGACCGACCTGGATCTACCGTCGGGCTCGTTCGACGTTGTGGTGTGCGTGCTCGGACTGTTCTTCGTCGACGACATGCCGAGCTTCGTGCGGTCTCTGTGGGAGCTGCTCCGTCCCGGCGGGCGGCTCGTGGTCACCGTGCTGGGAGACCGGTTCTTCCCGCCGATGCTCGATGTCTTCGTGGATGCCGTCCATGCCCAGCGCCCCGGTTTCGATGTGATCGAACCCTGGAGACGCACAGAGGACCCGAGCACACTCCAGGCGATCATGCTTGAGGCCGGCATCGCCGCATCCGAGATCCACAGCGAGGTGGACGTCATCCCGGTCGAGCCCGTCGACTGGTGGCGGATCGTGCTGGGCACGGGTCTGCGACGCACGGCGATGGCCCTCGACCCGGATGAGGCCGAGCGGGTGCGGGGAGGTTGCGAGCAGTTCATGCGCGAGCATGACATCGATCGGGTCGAACTCGCCTCCCACTACGTCATCGCCGTCAGGTCCTAAGCGGACGATGTCCTCGCCGAGGCTGGGATACCCGTCGGGGGGCCTTACCCATGGATGCGGGCTGGCAACCCATAACGACGTGTCGCAGCGGTCTTGGTCTCAGTGATACATGCTCAAGAACCGGCAGGGAGGATGGGTTGGTGCGCCTCGGCCGAGCGTCCCCCGCGATCGCTTCAACTGGAGCCGTATCACCGAGATACGGGCTGGTAGGCTCGCTGACCAACCCGACCCACCAAATCCGGGCTTTTGGTGATAGGGAATAGTTGCGGGAGGAACCCGGGCCGGGTGGACCAGCCATCGGCCGATCACCTTCCCACTGTCAGAGAAGGAGGTATTCAATGTTGTCGAGGTTCCCAAGACTCCCCGCACTGGGAGTGATCACCGTAGTCCTGCTGATGGGAGGCCTCCTCGCAGGCATCGCCATCGGCCAAACCACCCCCGACACCTACACCGGCTGTCTCACCGACGGTGGACAGATCAAAGACGTAGCCATCGGCGACGACCCCCGCAAACCCCCATGCGAACCCAACGAGACCCAAATCTCATGGAACGAAACCGGACCGCCCGGTGCTGACGGAGCCGACGGAGCCACAGGTCCCGCCGGTCCCGCAGGTCCCGCCGGTCCCGAAGGTCCCGCCGGTCCCGAAGGTCCCGCAGGTCCCGCCGGTCCCGCAGGTCCCGCCGGTCCCGAAGGTCCCGCCGGTCCCACAGGAGCCGCCGGTCCCGAAGGTCCCGCCGGTCCCGCAGGTCCCGCCGGTCCCACAGGAGCCACCGGTCCCGAAGGTCCCGCAGGTCCCGCAGGAGCCGACGGAGCTGATGGCGCCGACGGAGCCACCGGTCCCGAAGGTCCCGCAGGTCCCGCTGGTCCCGCAGGTCCCGCAGGTCCCGCAGGTCCCGCAGGTCCCGCAGGTCCCACAGGAGCCGACGGACCTCAAGGACCAGCCGGAGCGGACGGTGCTGACGGCGGATCGTGCTCGGTGTCCACCAACGCGACGCTGGACGAGGTCACGATTTCGTGCCCGGATGGCTCGAGCGTTACCTACGGTGTAATTCCGATCCTCGACACGACGTGCACCGTGACCAACGTCGACACGGCTGCTGTGTTCGGCGACCTTCAGTCGGCACACGATGCCGCCGCCCTCAGCGGGCACACGCTCGAGGTCAGGGGCACGTGCTACGGCACGACCACGCTCAGCAAGAACCTGACGATCAACGGGATCAGCGGCCCCGCATGGGGTCCCGCGACGCTCGACGGAGCGGGTTCGACGACCGCCAGAATCTTGGAGTTCGCGCCGAACTCAACCGGGGCGCCACGGACGAACCTCGATGGCCTGACGATCACCAACGGCGCAGCCGGCGGCATTCACTGCTTCAAGCATGCGCTGCGGATGAGCAACATGACAGTCACCGGAAACGCCAGCGCGACGGCGGGCGCAGGGGTGTCCCTCGACGAGTGCAGAGGCACCACGATCACCACATCGGTGTTCACGGACAACCACTCAACCTTCAGCGGGTCGAACCTCCGCGGGGGCGGCGCCATCCACAGCGAGCGGAGCTTGTCGAGCATTACCCACTCGACGTTCAGTGGGAACTCCGCCCGGCACGGCGCCGCACTGCACACGCTCGAAGATACCGGGGCGGTACTCGACAATGTCACGATGACCGACAACCAGGCGGGTGAGTTCGGGGGTGGGATCAGCACCCGGTACGCATTCTCACCTACCCTCACCAATTCCACCATTACCGGAAACTCAGCGGGCACCACTGGTGGCGGCATCTACAAGTGGATAGATGCGTTACCAGTCACCGTGGACCCGTCGTCGACCGTCACGGGGAACACACCCAACGACTGTGCGGGACAGGTCTGCTGACGCCGGTCGTCGGGGCTGTCTGCCCGTCGGACCCGATAGGGAATGGCCCGGCTGCCCAGCAGTCGGGCCATTCCTTCGGCCGGTACGTGACCGTGCCCGACTCGACCGTGGCTGGCGGCGTCGACAACCATCACGCCACCGGCACGCCTACCCAGATGGATGCCGGTGATTGACCATCGTCGGGCAGCGCGGCGACAACTACCGACTCGTCCGTCACGTAGGCGGCACTGATGTCCTTATCCTCGAGCGGGGTGTAGCGCCGTTTGGGAAAGATGATGCTTACCGCAGGCCTGTGGACGGATCGATGCCGTTGCGCCGCTGTGGCGACGGCTTGCCGGAGGCGTTCTCGGACAACGTGAACACGTTCTGCTTGGCGGCGTCTGGGAAGGAAGCAGTGATCGCGGCGCCGGACGGCTCGGTGTACCTGTCGGCGGACAACGGGGCCACGTGGGAGCAAGCGGCGGCGGGCCTTCCCGGGGCGTACTGCGCCGCCTACGCCTAGCCCGCCTCGTAGATCACGCCCACGAAGCTCTCCGGCGTCAGCACCGCCACCCCGAACTCGTCTTCCATCGGCCGTGGTTCGAGACCGATGGGTTGGGTACACAAGGTGAAGCATCGTTCGGGACGCGCCCTGGAGTTTGCGAAGCAAACTCCCAAGGAACGCCGGAGGTGTTCCCGTGGGCCCACCTGGATTTGAACCAGGGACCTCATCCTTATCAGGGATGATCAGGGGGTCGCGGCACGCTTGGCGATCCCCGAAATCGTCAATCTCCATAAGGGTTTTCGGCACTCATCGGTTCGCAACGTTTCTGGCCGTTTCTCGTTCTCGTGCTGACGCAATGCTGATTCGGTCGAAGCCCGTTCACCGCCTCGCGTCGGCCGGCCCCGCCGGCGAAGCAGAGCCCGCACGACTCCGGATCGATCAGCCGGGACCAGCCCTCCCCGACGGACACAAACCGGACTGGAACCGCACAATCGGCCCGTGAACTGTTCCGTCCTGTCATAACGTTGAGTACTATCCGGGTGGAATGAGCACCACCGACCCCACCGAAGAACTCAGACGCCTCTACCCGCCCATCCTCACCACCGCCCACGTCGCCGACATGATGCACTGCACCATCGGAGACGTCCGCGACAAGGTGCACCGCAAAGAGCTCCGCGCCATGCGGTGGGGTCAGCAGTTCCGGTTCTTCCGCGATGAGGTGATCGCCACCATGACCCCCGTCACCAACACCGACCTCGAAGACGAGGAGCAACCGGAGGAGACGGGTGGGGATGAGACGTGACCGGTGAGATTGACTATGACCGGTGGTACCCGGAGGTCCCGGCAGTCATGGACACCCGGCAGCTGGCGGAGTTGTTGAGTACCAATGAGCAGATCGTCCGCGCCTGGGTACGGGAAGGGATCATCCCAGCCCACCGCCGCCCCGGTGGCCGCAAGCTGTCCTTTCTGCGTCATGAGATCTTCGACTGGCTCATTAGCAACCGCTACGAGCCCGAGTAGACGAGCCGGTGAGTCCTGGCTGCCCGACTAGCCGCGTCGGAGGCGGGCCTCGAGTGGTGGGAGTGCCACGATGTCCTTTGGCCGTCCGGCGGCACGTTTGGATGCCACAACATCCTCGAGCGACGCCACCGGCAGATCTACCGCGCCCACCACGATCGTGGAGGCGTGTTCGCTGAGGCTGGGATACCCCTCGGGGAACCCGGCTGGGGTGAAGCACAGATCGAGCGGCCCGTGCTCGGTAATCAGCGTCATCATCGCCAGCTGCCCCAGCGTGTCCGGGTGTGGGTCAAACGGCACCCCGTCGGGATCCCCCTCGACTCGGAGACGGGCCCCGAGTGCCTGCAAGGCATCGGCAAGCTTGGACAAGTTGGCGGCATCGGCTGAGGGGCATATGTCGATATCGATCGTGGTATGACCGGTGTCGTGGAGGCGGGCGGCCACGCCGCCGATGATGACAAACTGCACTCCATGGTCGAGCAAGACCCGGCAGATGGCGGCCACGTGCTCGTCTCTGAGCTCAGGCGGCATCATTCGCCAATCGGTAGCCCTGCGAACGCAGCCGCTGCCTGGTGGCCTCGTCAAGGGTCCGTTCCCACTCGGCGAGCACCCGGTCATGGGTGTCGAGCTCGGCGATCTCGAATCGCAGCTCGAGTCCGGCGTTGGCCAACATTCGCAACAAAGTGGGCACGGTCGGTTGGCGACGACCCGACTCATAGGCCGACAGGGTCGGCTGGGCGATCCCGAGCAGATCAGCGAACGCAGTTTGTGACAGTCCAAGCCGAAACCGTGCCGACTGAAGCAGGGACCCCGCAACGCGTTCTTCCATACGACTCATGTCAATAGCGTATCGTCTATGGACTGCCTGGACAAGACCCTTTTCCCCAGTCCACAAACCGAGCGCCGAAGTGCCGATCCCGGACACTGTCGGTCTTGGGTGATATCGCTCGTAATGAGTGATCGGGGCGGATCTGGTCGAGCCAATGACCGGCATGTCATGAAATCGGCGCTATCCGTCCCGTTGTCTGGAAAGGAAGCAGATGAGCCGCCTACAGATATCGCATCCAAAGTCGACCATGTTCGGGCGCGCTTGCGACCGCCCGACCCGGCGACCGTCAGCCAACGCGTCGCGAGATACTCGCGGGGCTCAGGCTTGGACCGTCGAGCCCTTTTCTCCTTCCAGGCTTTGCGACCCTCACTGACCGCGCCCCGAAACATGAGCGCCACGAAAAAGCTGAACCACCTCGAAGGCAGGGGGGTTGCTTGACGTGGCTTCGCTCCTCATGTGCCTCCCACTCGTCCCAAGCTCATTGCGATCTCGCCCCTCGGTCATGGCCGTAGCTCACGGCTTCATTAGTGCCTGCGTCCGCCGATGCCGGCTCGAACTCGAAGCTCATGCCCGCGTATGAGGTCAGCCGATCCAACAAGAGGTCCCCCAGAGCCGCAGCCGGCGTCCACGACCCACCCCCGACCGGGATCTTCTCCGCATCCTGAGCCAGGCACAGCGCTGATTCGATGAGCATGCGGCTGGTGGAATCTGTTGCCGGATCCCCCTTTCCGCTGACCGGCGTCCGCACGGTCGTACCGTCGTCCATCTTGCCGATGAGAATGATCTTCCACTGACCGGACTCGCGTGTCGCTTTGTCGGGACCTTCCCCGGAGCCGGGCAACACGTACTTCTTCAGCAGCGACCGGATCGGTGGGTTCGCCACGGCTGCCAAGAACGCGACGTATCCCAATGCTTCAGCCTTCGCCTTGATCCGGCCGGACAGGCCGTCGGCAACCGCCCGGGCTTCGTCGTACCGGAAACCTTCGCCATATCGATAGCCGAGCAGTGCATTGGTCCGGCGCACGATCTTGCTGTTCATGGGCCCCATGAAGAACGGCTTCGTCCAAACCTGGAGGTCCTCGTCGTACTCGACCTTCGTCGACCTCATGTTGTCTGGCTCATCGGGTCCCTGGCGGTGGCCTTCCGGAGCCAGGTAGTACGGCTCCGTCATGGCCCGTCCGATTGACGGGTCCTTTCGGCCAGCATCGGACCCGTGAAGCAGGCTGGCGGCCGTACCGCCGCTGAATCCTCCTTGCATCTCGGCCACTCTCATCTTTACCCGTGAACACGGCTTCCCATAGAGCTGCTTGGCGCGCTGCTGCAGGAAATACACCCCCACGTCCGACGGGATGGAGTCCATGCCGCAGGCATGCACAATGCGTGCGCCTGTCTCGGCAGCCTCGGCTCCATGTGCGTCCATCATCTTCCGGATCCAGTGCGGTTCGGCCGAGATATCGCAGTAGTGAGTTCCTGCCCGCACACAGGCGCCCAGCAGTTCGGAGCCGTACATGGCGTAGGGGCCTACCGTCGAGCACACCACGTTCGTTCGGGCGACCAATGCCTCAAGCGACGCCGCATCGTGGCTGTCGCCGATGATGATCGGGACGTTCTCCGCCGCCGATCCGAGGCCGGCACGCACCCCCTCCAGCTTGGCCTTGTTGCGCCCACCGATCGCCCAGCGCAGGTCGCTCCCGCGCCCAGCGCGTGCCGCCAGCTTCTCTGCTGCCAGCCTCCCGGTGAAGCCGGTGGCACCCCACACCACGACGTCGAATTCGGAGTCATGTCTCATGGCCAGTCCTTCCTGTTCATGGGCGGCGCTGCAGCTGGGAGGATTGCAGCCAACTTCTGCGCTGGCGGTCTTGGTTTGGGGCCCTTATCCACCGCTGACGTTGGGCTCTGCCCAGAGGTTCCCTTCGACGGTCACGCGCTACGACCCGAGCCGATCTAGCTCGCGATCGATTTGTGCCTCGCTGATCTCTGAAGGCCCTCGGTAGACGCTCGCTGCGTGGGCTGCGATGCCAATGCCCCACCCGAGGATTGGCCAAACCGGCCAGAAGTACGCGGCGCCCGTAATCGCCCAGATGAGCACGAGAAGCGCATTCACGGCGAGATAGACAGCGAAGTGGACCCGAAACTCGCGTTTGGCTCGGATACGCCGAATAGCCCCTTGACGTTGTTCTTCAGTCACTGGTTCTCCTTCCTTTCCTGGTTGCCATAGCCGAATCCTCTGCCCAAAGAGGGGGGTTGGGCATCACCCTTCCTGTCAACCCCCCGGGGTGTTCCGACCGGATCACCTCGTCGCGATCCCGGTCGCGGAGTGCGTGGGCCGATTGGACAGGAACTGGTGATGGCGGTGGCCCTGGGTTGCGGATCCGACGCGTCGGCTCCACCTGGCTTGAACGACCGAGTTGTCTCTTCGGTCGACATACCAACCCGCCCTCGGCGGCTAGTGAGCGAACCCGCCCTGCTCGTCCCGCGGCATTTTGAACCACTCGTCGAGGGTGATGGCCGGCGCGCCGTAGAGCTCGTTGGCGAGGGCGGGCTCGCCATGCTCACCTGCGGTGTCGAGGTAGTCGATCAGCTCGGTGACCTCGGCGAGTTCCGCGTTGCGGATGAGCTTGGCGATGAGCCGGGCCTGCCAGAGCTTCACGTGGAAGACTCTTGCTTCCGGGTAGCACGCGGCGCCGAATCGATCCATCGCGTCCGAGA
>JBFIXI010000079.1:0-17242 GCA_041605955.1 Acidimicrobiia bacterium | reverse complement strand
GGCACATGGATCGCCGGAGCCCTTGCGGCGCCGGGTGCCGTTGATGGCCACCCAGAAGTCCTCGTCTTCGCCGCCCAGTTGAGGCTCGTCAGAGCCGATCTTGAGGGGCGGCGTTTGCTCGGCGGTTGCCGTCGTATCGATCGTTATCGCGCCGACCCCGAACACCTTCATGAAGAACGTGTTCACGTCACGGCTCACGTCGACCCGAAGCCGGTTGGGATGCCCTGCGATCTCGAGCGGCGTCACCGTGGCGTCGAATCCGTGGTTGTAGCCCTTGCGCTTGGCAACATCGCGGGCCACGTCGAACGCCTCGGCTCCTGGCCCCCACGGTGTCGCCGCCGGGTTGGGCATGTGGACGACGCCGGCGAGCGCCGCCGACTCTGCCGCCTTGGTTGCCTCGGTGCGTTGCGAATACAGCCAACCCAGGTCGACGGCGAACCCGGCCATGCCGAGCAGCACCAGAAGGACGGCAGAGGCGATGATCAACGTCGCGCCGCGCTCGCGGTCGGTAGTCGGGTCGTGGTCACTCACTTCGAGACCGGCCCCGCTGCGGAAAGAACTGTTGAGGTCTGTCATCTACGTAGCTTCCTATCGGTCATGCAATCTCTAGCCCTTAGGGCAGCAGCCTGATGGGGTTGCCGCGCATGCGGGCCGTCCACGTGGTCGTATCCGTTGCGTCACCCTCGTAGTCGTAAACGATGGTCCACCAGCAATCTGAGCAAGTATATGAACTGGGTAGATCGATCTCGATATACAGCCAGTCATCGTGGTAGTTGTAGACCGGCCTGGTCGCATCGATTATGCACTGCCCCAGGTTTTGGTCAATGCCGTCGTTGGGAACCACCAGGTGACACGGCGGCGAGTTGCCGTTTGGGTCCACGATGCGGATCTCGTTGTCACCGCTGGCTTCGCCCGGGTCGAATAGATCGATCTGGAGCGTCTTGCCGGCATTCACCGGCTGCACCTCGGCCAGGTAGAACTCTGTCTGGCCGGCCTGCACGTTCGCGTATATCGACATGTCGCCCACTGCGTAGAGCGAGGGCTGCTGGGCGGCCGAAGACGTGGCCCGCAGCGACCAACGGTTGAGACCGTAGTCCTCCCCGATCACCTGAACCCGGAGCGGATACAGGCCCGCCGGCACGGACACGCTGCAGAAGTTGCGCCATTGGAATGGTGTCCCCACCGGCTCGGGTGCATAGTCGTTCTGACACATGGGGGTTCCAGTGAACGCCTGAGACAGGGTATCGATCCGGTCGTAGAGGGTGAACCGCGTGGTGGGGCCGGGGTTGGCGTCAATCGGATTGTCCCCAGCGTTGATGCTGTTGCCGCCACCTTGGACGAAAGCCGGATCCACGATGTCGACCGTGAGCAATCCGGCTGCGGGGACATCCACGACGAATACGTACCCCTCCTGTCGCCACAGGGGGTTCGCCGAGCAACCGGACCCATTGCCTGTTACGCAGTAGGACGAGAAGGCATCACCCATGCCGTTGTCCGTGTACTTGCCGTGGATGTTGCCCCAGAAGTTCGAGCAGTTGGTTTCTGTACCGATGTTGGGGGCGCAACCCGGGTCGTTGCCGAATTGGTTGTCGGGGCTGCCCAGCGGGAGGGGCTTGATGTACTCGGCGGTGGCGTCGCGATCGACCGTGACGAAGTCGATCCCGAAGACCTTCATGAAGAAGGTGGGCACGTTCCTGGAAACCGCCACGTTCAGTTGTGTCGGCTGGCCGGGCACCTCGTTGGGCACCACGGTGCCCTCGGTATCGTTGAAGTACCCGATGCGGCCGGCGACATCCAGCGCCGTCGTATGGGCCTGGGACGTCGGAAAGGTCTCCGAAGCTGCGATCGGCATGTGGACCACCCCAGCCAGCGCCGCCGCCTCGGCAGCCTTCTGCGCCTCGGTGCGCTGTGAATACAGCCATCCCAGATCGACCGCGAACCCGGCCATGCCCATCAGAACGACAGCTACCGCAGCCGCAAGGATGATGGCGACCCCCTGCTCCCCCCTCTGTGGGCTCCTGGCGTCGTTGCGGCACTCATCAACGACCAGGTCGGTCGTCATGGCGTAGCGAAGATCTGGGGCTCGATCCGCATGATGGCGGTGTTCGTCCAGCAGTTGACGCCCGGAGCGGTGCAGTCGACGTCATTGAGGGGCAGGAAGTCGGTCAGCCACTCGTGGGCGTAACCGAGCTCGAGACCCAGCACGTCGAGATCCGGCAGGGCATCGTCGCGGTTGGTCCACACGACGACTGTGGGGTCCTCCGGACAAGGTGACCAGTCGCATGTCGGCGAGAAACCCGGGACATATGCATAGCGTGTGCAGTTGCTGCCGGGACAACCGCCGTCGGGAGACCCGTCGGCCTTGGCCTTGAATATGTCCACATAGCGCACGATGCCGACCCCGGAATTGGGGAGGGTGCCGAGCGACTGCTCGAGCGATCGCAGGATCGAGATGTCGGCAAGCGGATCGGCACCCATCGAGGCCCCGACCCGAGCCGCGCTCTGGGTGGCATTGGCGATCGTCAAGCGGTCGCGGAACGCGAAACCGAACTCGATGATCCCAAACAACAGAGTGAATAGGAGAGTTGCAATGATGGTGAACTCGAGAAGGCTTGCCCCCTCCTCGCCACGGAGCAGCTCCCGCCCCAATCGCGGAGCAGGCCCCATCTCGGCCCTGGCTCCGTCTGGTCGCTTCCTTTTCGTCACTTCTTCGCCCCTATGAGGTGCCCTACCGTCGCCCTCGGCGACCGTTCGTCCTGTTTCGTCGTCCCGTTTCGATTCTCATCGACCGGCCCGGTCACACCTTGAACGGCCGGAGTCTAAGCAACGACGCCGCAACAGCCGTCCTGGGCGGCCCTTGCAGCGTGTAGTCGCTTGACCACAAAGAGTATATGGTCTGGTGGCCCAGATTGGTATAGGCCGCCATGACTATCCTGCAAATGACTCATGTGTTCGGCCGCCAGTAGTTCCTCTTGCGGTCCTCCGGACCGCAGCCGCCGGGCGCCTTGCGCCCAGGGTGTCGGGTGCCCCAGGGTGTCGGGTCTTCGTCAGAGGGCAGGCTCACCGCAGCCTACGTAACAGCCGGGCGCGACGCTTCTCCAGTCGTTCCCGATCCTGTTCCAGGCCGGCGATGTGGCCCTGCATCCTACGCACGTCGCTCGCCGTCTCACGAGCGTCGGCCCGATCGAGCGGGGAATCACTGACCGCGGCGTCGCGCTGCGCATCGTCGTTCAAGTGGTCGTGAAAGATCAACTCCTCGCGAGCCAGCCTGATCGCCTCCTCTACGGCTGCGATCTGGTCCGACATGCGAAACAGCTTACGTTCGATTCTCTTCATCTCCGGTACCGGGAGGGGGACTCGAACCCCCACGGGCTCACGCCCAACGGATTTTGAGTCCGTCGCGTCTACCAATTTCGCCATCCCGGCTCGGCCCGGCGACGACGTCGCGCGGGCCCACAAAGTACTACGTGTCGCCTGGGACCGCGCCTCCGCCGCCGGGGTGGGCTCCTTGGCAGATGAGCCCTCGTTGGCAGATGAGCCCTCGTTGGCAGATGAGCCCTCGTTGGCAGATGAGCCCTCGTTGGCAGATGAGCCCTCGTTGGCAGATGAGCCCTCGTTGGCGGATGCGCGGGGCCGCGTCGTTTCGGGGACTGCCCATCGCAAGCGCCGGAAAGCATAGCGGGGGCTCGCTGGCCTTGGGTGTGGTGCGTTCGTACCGGTCGGTTGCAGCGAGCCCCCGCGATCTGGGATACCGAGTCGAAGGGGTGACCTGGCCCGTCTCACAGTGTGAGGGCCGCGCCGGCCCCTGACCAGGAGGGTTTGCTCGTGCTCGCTTGGACTAGCCCGCAATCGGGTGGTGGGTCAGCGGCGCATCGCGGCCGCCAACTGCTCGACGGCCGATGCCAACGCGGTGGCAGCCGCCGCCGGCGATGCGGAGTCGAGCACGAGGCGTACTAGGGCGGAGCCGACGATGACCCCATCACTGATGGCGGCCGCTTCTCTGGCGGCTGCCGGGGTGGAGATACCCACTCCCAGCACGAGGGGCGCCGGCGTCGCCGCTCGAATCCGGCTGGCCAGGGAGGCGGCGTGCCGCGAAGTTTGATTGCGGCGGCCGGTAACTCCCAGTTCGGCGACTCCGTAAACGAAGAGCGGCTGGCGAGCCACAACCTCGGCCAGGCGGACATCGTCGGTCGTCGGAGCCACGAAAAGGACCAAGCCGATCTCGGCAGCGTCACATGCCGCCGCGATCTCGTCCGATTCGTCCGCCGGCAGATCGGCCACGATGAGACCCGAGCCTCCAGCAGAAGCAACCCGATGGGCGAACGTCTCAGCCCCCATAGCCAGGATCGGATTCACGTATGTCATGACCACGACCGGCTTGCCCGTAGTGGCCACGACATCGGCGACGAGAGCCAAGCTCGAGTCGACCGTCGCCCCGGCCCGTAGTGCCCTCAGGCCGGCCTCGTGGATCGTGGGTCCATCCATGAGTGGGTCCGAGTAAGGGATCCCCACCTCGAACCCGTCGGCGCCGGCGTCTGCCATCGCCTTGAAGAGCTCCAACGATTCCCCGGGGGCGGGAAGGCCCGACGTCATGAATGGGAGAAGGGCGGCCCGGTTCTCCGTTCGCGCCGCCGAGAACATGTGACGGATGCGCTCAGCCACCGGACTTCGCGATCAGCTGTACGTCCTTGTCGCCTCGGCCCGACAGGTTGAGCACCACCGTCTTGCCGTGGAGCTCACCTGCTGCTGCCGCTATCCAAGCGAGGCCGTGAGCCGACTCGAGTGCGGGAATGATGCCCTCGGTGGCGCTCATGACGTGCACGGCCGCCAGGGCCTCCTCGTCGGTAACCGCAACGTAGCGAGCGAGCCCGTGGTCGCGGTAATAGGAGTGCTCAGGTCCCACCCCGGGGTAGTCCAGTCCCGCGCTTATCGAGTGCGCCTCGAGAACCTGACCCTGGTCATCTTGGAGCATGTACGTGAGAGACCCGTGTAGCACCCCGGGGGATCCGGCCACGAGGGAAGCACCGTGCTCCGCGGTGGCGATGCCGTGCCCGGCGGCCTCGACGCCGACCAACTCGACCCCAGAGCCCCGATACGGATGGAAGATGCCCATGGCGTTCGATCCGCCACCGACGCAAGCGACGATCACATCCGGCTGGGGGCGGCCCGGCGTTCCATCGAGCTGGGAGCGCAGCTCTTCGCCAATCACCTTCTGGAACTCGCGCACGATCAGGGGGAAGGGGTGGGGTCCGACCACCGATCCGATGATGTAGTGAGTGCCCTCGACGGTGGCCACCCAGTCTCGCATCGCTTCCGACACCGCGTCCTTGAGGGTGGCCGCGCCCTTTTCCACGCTCACGACCTCGGCTCCCATCAGGCCCATTCGATATACATTCAGTGCTTGCCGCTCGATGTCCTTGGCCCCCATGTAGACGACACACTCCAGGCCCAACAATGCGCACGCCGTTGCGGTGGCGACACCATGCTGACCGGCCCCGGTCTCCGCAATGATCCGTGGTTTGCCCATTCGCTGCGCCAGCAGCGCCTGGCCGATGGTGTTGTTGATCTTGTGGGCCCCGGTATGCGCCAAGTCCTCCCGTTTGAGCCACAGATCGACACCGAGCTCGGCGGACAGGCGAGCGGCGCGATAGACAGGCGTGGGACGACCCACGTAGCTGGTGAGCAACCGCTCCAGCTCGTTCTTGAACGCGGCGTCGTCCCACGCGGCGTAGAAAGCCGCCTCGAGCTCGAGCAGAGCCGGCATCAGCACCTCGGGAGCGAAGCGGCCCCCGTAATCTCCGAATCGTCCCGTCGAAGTTGGTGCGTACTCGATCGACACGCGAAGTCCCTTCTCGGTCAGGCCTTCTTGGCGGCTGCGACGAAGGATGCCACCTTAACGGGGTCCTTGATCCCCACCTCGGCCTCCAACCCGCTCGAAGCATCGACGCCCCACGGCTGGGCGGCGGCGATGGCGGCAGCAACGTTGCCGGGATGGAGCCCCCCGGCGATCACCGGCGCCGGAATCCTCAACGCCCGCTCCCAAACGAACACTGTGCCGGTGCCGCCGGTCTCCCCTGCCACCTTCGTATCCAGCAACGGGCGAGCACCGGCAGGCAGATCGGCCAGATCGATCGGCTCATCCGGAGGCACCTCGACGGGAAACAGGACCTCGAGGCCGCGGCTCATCGCGCTTCGGGCGATATCTGCGGCGTGCGGGCCGTATGGCTGAACGCCGTTCGCCCCGATGCGCCGCGCCAGCGCAATCGCCGCTGCGGCGTCTCCCTCGACCAGCGCCACGACGGTGGCTCGGTCGGCGGCGATCGTGGCCAGCTCCGAGGCGCGTTGCGGATCGACCCGGCGAGGTGACCGTGCCACCAGGACGAGGCCGATTGCGTCGGCGCCGCTGGCAATCGCGGTTTCCACATCGAGCGGCCGCGTGAGACCGCATATCTTGACCCACGTCGCGTCGCTCACGAAGTGCCCGCAGCCCGGAGCTCGCCGATCAGCCGCGCCGGATCGGCGGATCGCACCAATGCCTCTCCAACCAGGATGGCGTCGTAGCCGGCGGCCGCCATCCTGGCGGCTCCTTGTGGCGACGCCACTCCCGACTCGGCGATCTTGACCTTGCCTCCCGCCGCTACCGCCAGCGCCTCGGCAGTTGCCAGATCGGTGACGAACGTCTTCAGGTCGCGGTTGTTGACACCGACGAGTTGCGCTCCCACGGCGTTGGCGATGGCGAGCTCGGCGGCGTCGTGGGCTTCGACCACGGCCTCCAGCCCCAGGTTCTCCGCTTCCGTCAGCAGGTTCCCCAGCCGGGACTGCTCCAGCGCGGCCACGATGAGCAGGATGGCATCGGCGCCGGCCACCTTGGCCTCGAGAATCTGCAATTCATCGACGATGAAGTCCTTCCGCAGGACCGGCAGGTCGACGGCCCGGCGGACCGCCGCCAAGTCATCGAGCGAGCCACCGAAGTGGTCCGGCTCCGTCAGCACTGAGATGGCGGCTGCCCCGCCGGCCGCATACCGTTTGGCTTGGGCCGCCGCGTCGAGATCTCCATCGATGACGCCTGCCGACGGCGAGCGGCGTTTGATCTCCGCAATTACCTGCAGCCCGGGCGCGGCCAGAGCGGCCGCCAGACTGCGCCGTTCCGACGGCTGCCGCGCCGCAGTGCGCAGCTCAGCGGAACTGGAGCGCAGCGCGGTGACCCGCTGCATCGTCGACTGCAGGATCGCTTCGAGCACAACCGGGAATCGTAATGGTGGGGCGGCCCTCGGTTGCCGGAATCATTCGGTAACGTCGGCACGACCCTGAAGTTGACGCAGGTACAGAACGAGGCTGTCGAGCTGCTCGGGTGACAGCCGGGAGAAACCGGGCATAGCGCCGGGACCCACTGTGATCACGGCGGCGATCTGCTCGTCGGTGAGATTCTCGGCGTTCGATCCGGCGTTCACTGCCGGACGACCTGCGGAGCCCTGGCCGCGGCTGCCGTGACACGCCGCGCAGGCTCGCTCGTACAGCTCCTGTCCGAACAATCCCTCGGTGCCGGCGGAACAGCCTCCCAGTACCAGCAACAGCATCGAGATGGACAGGGCAACTGAGCGCCGATGTTGGTGAGCACGCTGCACCGACGGCAGGCTACCAAGCCGCTTCAGCCATTCCGCTGCGTCGGCAAGGTCACACGAACGGTGGTCCCATGACCCGGCTCGCTGGTCACGTCGACGGAGCCACTCATGGCGTCCACGAGCTCCTTGACGATCGACAGGCCCAATCCGCTGCCCTCGGGCCGCACCGGCCGATAGCGCTGCGCCACATAGAGACGCTCGAAGACACGAGGGATGTCCTCCTTGTCGATACCTGGTCCGGTGTCGGCAACTTCGAAGGTCACTCGCTCTTCGGATCCGGTCATCGTCAACAGCACGCTGCCCCGCTCGGGGGTGTAGCGCAGGGCATTGTCTACGAGGTTGCCGAGAATCTGGGCGACTCGGTCGGGGTCGACGAACAAGAAGCCAACGCGTTCGATACGGGCCTCGAACCGCACCCCCAGCTTCTCCGCCCGGACCCGATGCTCCTCGGCCTGCTCGATGACGTGCGCCGCCAGGTCCACTGGTTCGGGGCGCATCGTGAACTCGCGTGCCTCGAGACGTGCCAACAGCATCAAGTCCTCGACCAGGCGGCTGAGCCGATCCGTTTGACGGTGGAGCACATCGGCGATGCGGGGGAAGTCCTCGGACTCGATGACACCGGCGTCGAGCGCCTCGGCGTAGCCGCGAATAGTGGTGAGCGGCGTGCGCAGATCGTGGCCCACGCTCATCAGGAAGTCGCGCTCGCGTCGCTTGGCTTGTTGCAAGCTCGACGCCATGTAGTTGAACGTCGCCCCCAGCTCGGCGACGTCATCGTCGCCGTCTACCGGGGCGCGCGCCGCGAAGTCACCGCTGGCCAAGTTCACCGCCGCCTCTTCGAGATCCCCCAGCCGCCTGCCGAGGCGCCGGGAGACCATCGCCGACACCGCCAGCGCCAGCAGGGTCCCCACCACCAAGCCCACGGACAGCGGTCCCGTGAAGACGCCCCGAGTGAGCAATGGCTCCTCGCGCCCGATGGCGATCAAGAGCCTGATCGGGCCGACGTCGACCGTGCGGGTCGCGGCGAACACCGGAGTCCCATCTACATCCAGTTGCCGGACCGTCCTCAGGTCAAAGGTGCCGAGGCGCAGCTGCGGTAGCAGAATCGGATCGGCCATCAGCGGGTTGATACCGTCGACATTGAGCACCGCGACTTCCAGGTAGTCGTAACCGCCGATCAACCGGATCTGGCGAAGGATCTGCGCTATCGCTTCCCGGTTGTCCGCCCGGATCGAGGGACCGACCTCAGCGCTGACGAGGTTGGCGGTGACCTCCGCCTGGCGGTTGAGCTCGACGCGATTGGCGGCGATCTGCTGCTGCCGGATCACGGCTCCCGCCGTCAGGCCGATGAGCAGGGCAACGATCGCTGCAAACAGGACGCCCCAAAAGATGCGGCGCCGCACTGTCAGCGACCGATCCGATACCCGACTCCCCAGACGGTCTCGATGGGGATGTCAGGCAGCTTCTTGCGCAGCTGCCGCACGTGGACGTCCACAGTGCGGGTTTCGCCAAAGTAGTCGTATCCCCACACGGCTTGGAGCAGTTGGCTGCGCGACAAGACGAGACCCTCGTTCTCGGCGAGATACCAGAGCAGGTCGAACTCACGGGCCGTCGGTCGCACCACGGTCCGGTCAGGCGTCGTGACCTCCCGCCGGCCGCTGTCGATGGCGAAGTCGTCGATGACGATCACCTTGGGCTTGGCCGGCCGTTCCTCGCTACGACGCAACACCGCTTTGACGCGGGCGACGAGCTCGCGCGGACTGAACGGCTTGGTCACATAGTCGTCGGCACCGATCTCGAGACCGACGACCTTGTCGATCTCGCTGTCGCGAGCGGTCAGCATGATGACGGGGACATCGGAACCGGTGCGGATCCGGCGGCACACCTCCATCCCATCGATGCCGGGTAGCCCTACGTCGAGCAGTACCGCCCGCGGCGGCCTCTCCTCAATGGCCCGCAGCCCGATCTCGCCGTTCTCAGCGTGGACGAGGCGAAAGCCCTCCTTCTCGAAATAGAGAGCGAGCAGCTCGGCAATCTCGGTTTCGTCTTCAATGAGGAGGATGGTTCCGCTCGACATGTGTGGGCTCCGGTTCGACACTCCCCCGCCCAGTATCGGTAACAGTTGTACGAGCACTGTAAAGAATTCGTTCTGAGTGATACGGGCGGCAAGCCGGCCGACCGCACCTAGCGTCTCAGCAAGGGAACGGCCAACACCTCAGCCTGCAATGGGCCGGTGGCCGAGTGAGCGGTAACAACGGTCCCGGCTTCCACCTCGTGTCGAATCAGCGCCAGTCCTATGGTCGCCCCGTCGGGTGCCGTTGCGGCGGAGGTCACCACGCCGACGTCTCGCTCCCGTGTGCTGAGGCGTGCTCCACGCAGCGGCGCGTCACCGGCCGCTCGCACGGCCCGCAGTCTTCGGGTGACTCGGCCGCGGCTGGCGATGCGAGCCACGAGCTCCTGTCCCAGGTAACAGCCTTTGTCGAAGTCAACCGCATCATCGACGGGTCCCAGCTCCTGGGCAATTGTGCGGTCGTCGAAGTCGACCGTGGCGAGCGGCTCCCCGGCGGCGATACGCACCGACTCGTATGCTTCGAACCCAACCGGGCCCGCCACTTCCGTGACTGCCGCAGCGGGGGCGCCGACCAGGACATAACGCTCGGGTGCTCCACCGGTGAATGGCGTAGCCGCCACCAGCCCGTTCCCGTTGTAGCGCCAGCCTCTGCCGGGATCCGACAGGCCGCCGGCCCGCAGCCGCGCCCTCGCTTGCGGCCCGATCAGCGTGATCGTGGGACGCGGCTCTATCTCGATTGCGGCGTCGACGCGGAAGCGAAAACGGGAGAGATCTTCGACCACGAGCTCGGCGGCCGGCCGCTGCGTCACCAAGCCGACTTCCTGCGACTCCCGAGCCGTGTCTCCGTGGAGGATCCACAGCAGCGCCCGCAGCTTCCCCTGCGGCGTCAAAAGCAGCGAGCGGTCAACGGTTCCCGGCTCGCCCCTGCCGATGTTCTGGCTCAGTAAGCCATCGAGGAACGTAACTGCGTCGGTGCCGCGTACCCATACCACCGAGTGCACTCCCGGCACGGTCCCGGCGCCGGTCATCACAGCAGCGAGGTCGTGCCGCCGGCGTTGGGCCTCTGCCTCGGGAGTGGCACCGCCCGCCGAACGTGTCGTTTGCTCCGTCATGACCTGCCCGGCCGTCCTCGATCCCCAACGTAGACGCTCGGCAGCATATCTCCGCCGTCGCGGTCGCGAGCCGGATCGTGGTCTCGGCCCTCGTACCCGATCATCGGGCCGTCAGGGCCATTGGGTCGTCACATCGAGGCCGATGCGGCCACGGCGGCCAAGACCGCCGCCGCTTTGTCGAGACATTCCCGGTACTCCGCAGTGGGGTCGCTGTCGGCGACGATTCCGGCGCCGGCCTGCACCCACGCCTTGCCATCGGACGCGACCAGCGTGCGCAGCGCGATCGCCGTATCGACATTGCCCGAGAAGTCGATATAACCCACGGCACCGGCGTACGGTCCCCGGGCCGTCGGCTCGAGCTCATCGATTATCTCCATGGCCCGCACCTTGGGGGCACCGGACACGGTGCCGTGGGGGAACGTCGCCCGCAGCAAGTCGATGGGCCCGACGCCGGGTCGCAACCTGCCGGTGACTCCCGACACGATGTGCATGACGTGCGAGTAGCGCTCGATCACCATCAACTCCTCGACTTCGACCGATCCGAACTCGCACACTCGGCCGAGGTCGTTGCGCGCCAGGTCAACGAGCATCACGTGCTCGGCCCGCTCTTTGGGATCCGCCAGCAGTTCCGCCTCCAGGGCCTGGTCCTCCTCCGGGCTCGCCCCCCGGGGCCGCGTTCCAGCGATGGGACGACTATCGGCGATGCCATGGCGAGCGCGCGTCATCAGCTCGGGCGAAGCTCCCGAGATGGCAATGCCGTCATGACGTAGATAGAAGAGGAACGGCGACGGATTGACCAACCGCAGCGCTCGGTACACCTCGAAAGGATCGCCGGCGAAGTCGACCTCGAGGCGCAGCGACGGGACGATCTGAAACGCATCACCGGCTCGGATGTACTCGATGGCACGGGTCGCTGCCTTCTCGAACTGAGCCTGGGTCATGTTGCACCGTGCCGGCGGCGCACCATCGAAACTGGGACGGGCCCGCGCCGGATAGGCCACCGCCTCGCCAAGCCGGTCTGCGGTAGCGGTTAGATCGGAGACGGCGGTCTGGTATTGGGCCGCCGGGTCCTCCGCCACGAAGACGTTGCGCACCAATCGAATCGTCTGCCGGAACCGATCCACCACGGCCAGCATGCGAAACAACTGCCATGCCATCTCCGGCAATCCCCTGTCGTCCGGCGGCCTGTTGGGAAGGTGCTCCACGTAGCGCACCGCGTCGTATCCGAGGTATCCGACGGCGCCGGCGAACAATGGGGGCACCTCCCCTCCCAAGCCCAGCGCGTCATCGGGCGGAGTGGAGTAGGCGGCCACCACCTTCTCGAGAGCGCTGAGCGGGTCGAGGCCGGTGAGATCCGGGATTGGCCCCGCGGGATCCGTGGCGAACGCGGTCGTGACACCGGCATCGGCTATAAGACTGACCTGCGTCTCCCAACCGATGAAGGACCAGCGCGCCCACTGTTCGCCTCCTTCTACAGATTCGAGCAAGAACCCGTTGGCGCCGCCGACGAGCTTCTCGTAGACAGATACGGGCGTCTCCCTGTCACCCAGGATCTCGATCGAGACCGGCACCACGGAGAAGTCCGTCGCCAGGGCGAGGAATTGCTGCTCCGTCAGGCTCGGCTTCATGCGGCGAGGTTAGGCGGGGGCTGCCTCTCTACGAGACGGCCAGCCGCTCGAGCCCCAGCCGGTTCAACAGGTCGGTGAACCAACCGGAGAGCACCGTGAGCTGATTGGTCACCAGCAGCAATCCGAACAGTGCGAGCAGCACGCCGGAAGCCACCGTGATGGCGGTCAGATGCCGCTTGATGGAGTCGAAGAAGGAGAACGCCTTGGCCAGTAGGAGGGCGGTGAGGAGGAACGGAACCCCCAAACCCAGGGAGTAGAACGAGAGCCGCAGCATGCCGGTGCCGACGGTTTCGCTGTTGCTGGCGAGCGTGAGCACAGAGCCGAGGAAGGGCCCTAGACAGGGCGTCCACCCGAAGGCGAAAGCGGCTCCCATCACCGGCGGGGCGAAGTTACCGAGGCGGGACGGCCTCACCTCTATACGGCGGTCTCTCATCATCGGCAGCAGGAACGACGGGGTCCACACCGCGGTGACCGCAACGAACGCGCCGAGCGTAACGACGATCCATCCGGCGACCACCCGGAAGGTCGCTTGCTCGGAGCGAAGGAACGAGCCCACCGACGTCGCCCCGGCTCCCAGTGCTACGAACACCAGCGTGAACCCGGCAACGAACAGCGCCGTCTTGACGACCACCGTGCGATTGTCGACCGAACCGGCCGACAGATCTGCAATCGAATAGCCGGAGATCAGGGAGATGTAGCCCGGCAGCAATGGCAGCACGCACGGACTGATGAACGACACGAAGCCGAAGAACACTGCGGCAAACAACTCGGTCATCTATCTCGAACCTCTTGGCGTACTTGATTGCTTGACGGGTCCTCGAACATGCCGGGTCCAGCCCCTGGGCCAGGCCCGCGTCGGGATTGTGCCCGGCCGCTCCCCGCAATCGAACCCACCGCGCCTCCGCATTGTTCCACCTGCGGCCAACAATGCCGGAATTCCGACGGTGTGAGCGGAACCGGTCACGTAACCGCCCCCACCCTGGCTCAGCCGTCGCCCAGCGTTTAGCCTCCTAGTCCGTGATTCGCCCACGCTCGCTGTGCCGTCGTTGCCGCCTCGAGCGATCGCGCCCATGGTCCCGGGAGCCTCGCGGGGAGCTCACGGGATGCCGGGAGCTTCCCGAATGCTGATCCAGACCCGGGAAGCGTCCGCCTTCACTGCGCGGGATCGCCGTGCCATCTTCCTGATGTCGTTGGTGGCTTTCTTCACCGGGCTGGCGGGCACCACCATCTCCCACACGCTTCCGTTCGCCAGGGCGTCGCTCGGCCTGTCGGAAGGTGACATGTTCGGGATTTTCGCCATCACTCGCGCTGTATCCCTCGTCGGCATCGCCTTCACCATCTACGCAGACCGCGAGGGAAGGCGCCGTCCCTTCATCGCGGCGTTCATCCTGCTGATCGCCGGCAATGCCGCCACGGCGCTGCTGCCGGGCACAGTGGCCTTCACGGTTTCTCAGTCGGCGACCCGCATCGGCGTGGTGGCCGTCGCCGCCGTTGCGGTGGTCGTCCTCGCCGAGGAACTGACCCCGTCGGTACGCGCCTACGGTATGGGCATATACGCGCTCGCCGGATCGATGGGCGCCGGGCTGGGATTGATCCTGCTCCCGATCGCCGAACGCAGCGACAGCTCTTGGCGGATTCTCTTCGGGATCTCGGCGCTCGGCTTGGTGGCCCTCCCACTGCTCAATCAGTTCCTTGGCGAAAGCCGGGCTTTCCGCAAGTTCGAGACGCACGTCACCTTCAGGCGCGCGCTCGGCGCCGGGCTGTCCAAACACTTCTGGCCTCTCGCCGGTATCGCCTTCTTCGTGGCCGCTTTCTCATCGCCGGCATTCGACTTCGTTTTCGAGCGTTTGATCGACGATCTGATGTGGGATGCCGGGCCCGCCCGCTTCCTGCTGATCGTGTTCTCCGGGTTGGGTGCTCTCGGGCTGCTCTTCGGCGGACGGATGGCGGACAGTGTGGGGAGGCGGCAGACGACGCTGGTGGCGCTGGTGCTCGGAGGCGTGGGAGGCGTGGGCTTCTACACGCTCGATTCCGGCTGGTTGCTCGCTCCGGCGGTCCTGCTGGCGTCGTTCGGCGCCTCGATGCTGGTGCCGGCGTTCGCGGCGCATCGCTCCGAGCTATTCCCGACCAGGGTGCGGGCCACTGCGGCCGGATGGATAACCAATGCAGCCATCTTCGGAAGCATCGCCGGCTTCGCCACCGGAGCATTCGTTGTGGACCGAATCGGGTTGCCGGCAACGATATCGACGCTGGCGCTGGGGCTGATCGTGGCCGCCGTGCTGGTGGCGCGCTTGCCGGAGACCCGAGGCATCGACCTGATTCGGGCCCGCAGCCGCTCCCCTCAGGCTCCAACGAAAGCCGACGATGATTAGCCGGGCGCCAACGGCCCCCTGAGGTGCCACCAACCGAGGGCCGCCAGACGCAGGCCCATCAACAACGTCAACGCCCACCACACCATCGGAAGTCCGCCACCCGTCGACAACACGGTCAGCAGCATCGCAATCGCCCCGCCGGCGGCCACCGCCATCGAGCCGGCGAGGTAGCGGAAGGCGCTCGCGCCGATGCCGATGCCGTCCCACACGAAGACGAGCGCATTCAGCGGCTGCATGACCACCACGAACCAATAGACGCTGCCTACGGCCGCCAGCACTGCGGCGTCGTTGGAGAAGAGTCGGGGCAGCACCGGTGCCAAGGCTCCCATCGCCGCGGCGAGCCCCAGGCCGAGGACGAGGCCGAGCTGGAGGAGCCGATTGGCCACACGACGCGCCTCGCGCGGCCTGGCCGCTCCCAGCAGGGGACCGATCATGGCTTGCCCGGCAATGGCAAGCGCGTCGATGACCAGCGCCAGGAAGAGCCACAGCTGCGATGCCACCTGGTGGGCGCCTACCGCCACATTGCTGATTCGAGTGGCCACCGCGGTGGCCATCGCGAAAACTGCCAGCAACGACCCGGTGCGGATGACGAGAGCTGCGCTCGCCCCCATGAGCGGCCTCATCCCGGCCCAGTCGAGACCCTGAAACCGCACCAGGCGCCCGCGATTACGCGGCTGGGCGGCGAGGACGGCGAACCAAGCAACGCCCGACCACTGGGCCACCACGCTGGCAATGGCGGCGCCGTTGATGCCGAGGCCGGCACTGAATATCAAGAGCGGATCGAGAACCAGGTTGAGGAAGTTGAAACCGGCCGTGACTACGAAGGGGGTCCGCGTGTCCTGATGACCGCGGTAGATCCCGTGGCCGACCGTGATCAGCAGAACAGCTGGAAGGGCCAGCGCTCGAATTCGCAGATAGGCAACGGTGTCGGATGCGATGCTGGCATCGGCGCCCATGATGTTCACCAGCACCGGAGCCAGGACGACCGCGGCGATCGTAGCTCCTGCCCCGGCGACCAGGGCAATTGTGACTGCGGCGCCTCCGGTTCGCGCCGCTACTTCCGGCTCGTCGCGGCCCAGGGCGGCACCGATGATCGGGGTGGCCCCGTATGCGAGGAAGTTGAAGATGAAGAAGAAGCTGACCAGGACCGTGGTCGCGATGCCGAGCACCGCCAACGAGTCGGCACCGAGACGGCCCACCCAGGCGGTATCGACCAGCGATACCAAAGGATCGGCGGCCAGAGCGCCCAGGGCCGGGAGAGCCAGTCTGACGATCTCACGATCGAGCTCGCGGCGAGTTACCGAGGCTTGGCGCGTCTGTGATGAGCTCACGGGGGAGGCGTCTTGTTCTCGTACGCGCAGCGGTCGGCCAGCGGACACTCCCAACACCGAGGTTGCTTGGCGTCGCAAACGTCGCGACCGAACTGGATGAAGCGCATCGACAACCCGCTCCACTCTCGTTCCGGATAGAGCGCCCGCAGCTCGAATTCGATCTTCACAGGATCCGACTGCTTGGTTAGCCCGAGGCGATTGGTCACTCGCCTGACATGGGTGTCGACTGCGATGGCCGGGATGTCCCACATCTCAGCGAGCACCACGGACGCAGTCTTGCGACCCACCCCATGAAGGCTCACCAGGTCGTCGAGATTCATCGGCACGACTCCGCCAAAGCGCTCCATAAGGTCCGCCGACAGCGATTGAATCGCCTTCGTCTTCTGGCGAAAGAACCCCGTCGAGAATACGACGCCCTCCACGTCCTCGGGGTGGGCGGCCGCCAGGTCCTCCGGCGAGGGCCAACGAGCGAACAGCCGCGGAGCCACCTTGTTGACGTTCTCGTCCGTGGTTTGGGCCGACAACACGGTGACGACGAGCAGCTGCCAGGCGCTCTCGTAGTCCAGCGCCGTACCGATCTCCGGATACCGCTTCTTGAGGCGGTCGAGGATCACCTTGGCATTACGCCGCTCGACGACGCCGGGCGAATACTCGGGAGCTGGCGGCATGAGAGCGCAATCCTAAGCCGAGCCGCTAGCTCGGCGTGACCCGCGGCGGCCGTTCACATCGTCGATGGAACTGTCCTCGGCTGCCTCGTTACGATGCGGCCGTGCACCTCCAGACTGTCATCCGCGAGCGGGCCCGGGTCGAGGGCGAGCTGATCATGGTCGACGGGTTCCTCAACCATCGAGTGGATCCGAAGGTCATTCGCGACGTCGGCAACGACCTCACCTATTTGATCAAGCCTTGGGACGCCGACGTGATTCTCACCGCAGAAGCGTCTGGGATTCCCCCGGCGTTGTCCTGTGCGCTCCAAGTCAACCTGCCGGTGATCTACGCCAAGAAGTACATCGGCGCCGGCAGGCGCCACACGTTCGCTCGCGAGGTCGCCTCACCCACGAAAGGGACCGAATACCGCGTGGAAGTGTCGCGCCGCGTGCTGGAGCCCG
>JBFIXI010000078.1:0-17608 GCA_041605955.1 Acidimicrobiia bacterium | reverse complement strand
TGTAGTTCTCCTCCCTTGCAGGGAGGAGTGGTCGCAGCGGAGCTGCGGTCGAGGAGGTCACCGCAGCGCGGAGACCCTCCCCGCCTGCTGACGCGGGCACCCCTCAGGGAGGGGAACCCACGCGACTTTCGGCCTGGGCGTGTGTTCGGCGGCTATGCCGCCGAAGTCGGCCCCCGCATGAACACGGCCCACGATGGGGCAGGGGCCCCCATCTGTGGGAGGAGGGCCGACCAGCGTCTGTTCGGCGGCGCAGCCGCCGAAGTCGGCCCGGGAAGACAACAACCACTTGATGAGGGGGGCAAGCTGTGCTTGCCCCCCTCATTAAGTGGAGGTGGGGGGAGTCGAACCCCCGTCCCACAAGATTTCGGTCAGCGGCATCTCCGAGCGCAGCCGGCAGCGAGGTTTCGGGCCTTGGGATGCTGCCGGCACAATTCCCGCGGCCCTAGTCGGAGAGAATCTTGGCTAGCGGTCTCCAACGACCCGGCTAGGTGCATCCTGCATTGCGTTGCCCGTCTCCGGCGAGGCAGGAACCCTCCGGACGGACAGGCCGCTCATTAAGCGGCCAGTGCTACCTCATGGTTGGCACTTGTGTTGGTTCCCGGCTTTTTACGAGGACTCCGGGGTACCTCGGCTCGCTTCCGCTACCTCAATTCTCATGGTCGATACCGTTTCACCCCCAAAGTGGCTCAGCGTCTAGCAGCCGCCGCTCGAGACGATCTCGGCGTCACCAGCGGCCAGCACTGTGCACCCATTGTAACGACGCGCGCCCGCGACATGTTCCCTCGGTGACTACTCCAAAATAAGGCATGTGCCCTATCGAAAGTGCACTAGAAGCTACTCCAGGTTATATTTGGCTGCTCACGGTCACCAATAGGTGGGTTCCCTGGCGTGCGAGTCCAGAAGAGGGGGGCACCCGGACCGGACGTAGTCAGCGCGCCTGAGGGGTAGGAAAACATTGGCAACCAACCATCGTCCCACCGCGTATTACGCCGCGGGGTTGTTCAACGAGGCACAGCGGACCTTCAACCTCCGCGTCAAGGCAATGCTCGACGAATTGGGCTTCGAGCTGTGGTTTCCACAGGAGGACGCCGGGTTCATCGAGGACTACCTGGAACAGGGGATGACCCTCCAAGAAGCCCGCCACCACATCTTCGAGCAGAACCTGGAAGCAGTCCGCGACTCCGACGTGCTGATAATCAACCTGGACGGACGGGTCCCGGACGAGGGGGCCTGCATCGAGGCCGGGGTCGCTTTCGGCTGGGACAAGCGGCTGATCGGGCTGCAGACCGACTTTCGGGCCGTCGAGCCGGGTGGCAACAACCTGATGATCGACGGGGTGCTCAACTATGAGATCGCCCACGACATCGATGAGCTACGCGCCATGTTGACCGAGACTGCCATGGCAGTGGACCTGCGCGGCGAAACGCCGGCAGTGGAGCTGGCCCCGGTGGAGCACAGCTATGTCGCCGTGACCGGGCCGCTCGGCGCGGGCAAGACGACGCTGATGGGAATCATGGAGCAACACGGGGGGTGGCAGACCCTCGAGGAGCCCAACGACGAGAACCCGTACCTCGAGCAGGTGTATGCCAACCCCGAAGATCTCGCCTTCCGTATGCAGGTGTACTACCTCGCCAGGCGCGGCCAGCAGCACCACCGGTTGCGCTCGATGTCGGGACGCATCGTTCAAGAACGCTGCATCCTCGACGACGGCGAGGTGTTCTTCCCGGCTTACAACGCGGCGGGCGCCTACGGCAAGCACGACCTGCAGACGCTGCTCGACATGTACCGCGGCCTGCTGCCGGGACTCGAGCTGCCCGACCGAATCATCGCAGTCGACGCCCCGTTCGACGCTTGCATCGGTCGTATCAACGGCCGGGGACGCGGCGGCGAAGAGCATCTCGACGAGAAGCTGGCGCGAGCGATATACGACGGCTACCAGCGCTGGTGGGATAGTCTCGGTGACGATCTGATCTGGATCGACTCGGGCACTCTCAACCTGGTTGACAACCCCGAGGACCGGGCCGGTGCCCTGCGCACAGTTCACGATGCGTTGCGGATGGCTCCGGAAACCAACGAGGCGATCGTCAGCTGAACCGAGGACCCATCTGAAGACTCCCCAACCGGCACCGGCGACTGCCATAACGCTGGCGCTGATCGCGTCGCTGCTGTGGGCCAGTTCATTCATCTACATCGAGATCGGCCTGGCCGACCTCGAACCGATCTCATTCGCCGCCCTCCGCTACCTGATCGGCGCCGTGTGCTTGCTCGGCTACTGGGTGCTGACGGGAGCGTCCAGAATCCGGACGGTGACCGGGAGCAACACGCTGCTGGTGGTCATGCTCGGGGTGGTTCTCTATGCCGCGGTCCCTGCGCTGCAGTTCATAGGATTGGACCAGACCGAGGCGGTCACCTTCAACTTCGTCTTCCAGGCCGGGATCCCGCTCGTGCTGGCGCTGTCCGCCGGCGTCATCCTCAGAGAGCCTACGGCCGGCCGGGAATGGATCGGAGTAGGGCTCGTCATGGGCGGGGCCTGGGCATTCTTCCCCGTGGCCCCCACGGGCGCCGACGCTCGTGGCGTCATCCTCGCCGTGCTGGCGGCGATCTTCATCGGGGGCTCGAATCTGATGCAACGGCGCATCCTCCGGGGTGGTGGTGCTTCCGCACTCGAAGTCACCGCGCTATCGATGACGATCGGGGCGATCATGCTCGCCGGCATTGCCCTCGTCATCGAGGACGCTCCTCGGCTGACCCCGCGACTGATCGTGCTGTTGCTCGTGCTTGGAGTGATCAACACCGCCATCGCCTTTTTCATATGGCATCACGCGATCCAGACGCTGCGAGCGCTGCACATAGGGGTGATCGCCTCGACCCAGCTCATCTTCGTTCCGATCATGGCGCGCTGGCTGTTGGACGAGAGCTTCGGACTGGAGCAGACGTTGGGCTCGGTTCTCGTGCTCCTCGGTATCGCCGTCGTCAACTACACCCGAGACCAGGCCAGCGCGCGAGCAACACCGGTCGCCACGCCCGACGACGTGACGCGCCGCGCCTGAGTAACACCAACGACCGCGAGCTCAATAGTGGCGGCGGGCCCTCTCCATCTCTCGTCGTTGCTCGCGTTCCTTGATCTTCTGGCGCTTGTCGTAGCGGCGGATGCCTTTGGCCAACGCCAATTCCACCTTGGCCAGACCGTGACTGAAGTAGATCGCCAGCGGCACCAGGGTCAGCCCTTCCTGAGCCAACCGACCGGCGAGCGAGTCGATCTGGCGGCGATGCATCAGCAGCTTGCGCGCCCGATCGGGCTCGTGGCCACCGCCCCGCGCGTAGTCGTACGGAGCGATATGGGCGTTGTAGAGCCACAGCTCGCCGTCCCGCACCTCGCCGTATGCGTCCTTGAGCTGCACCTGCCCGGCCCGCAAGCTCTTGACTTCGGAGCCGAGGAGCGCGATGCCACACTCGAAAGTGTCGAGTATCTCGTAGTCGTGACGGGCCCGGCGATTGCTGACGACCACCTTGCGACCCGAGGTGTCCTTTGCCATCCGCGCCGCAGGTTACCGATGCCGCCGGCTAGAGATAGTCGGCGGGATCGACCGGGGCACCCCTCAGTCGCACCTCGAAGTGCAGATGAGGCCCGGTGGCGAGGCCGGTGCTTCCCGCTTCGCCGACGACCTGGCCGGCGTCCACCTGATCGCCGCGGCCGACCCGAAGCCGGGACTGGTGCGCGTAGAGCGTGGTCATGCCACCACCGTGATCGATCACCACGGTCAGCCCATAGCCGCCATGGGTCTCCGCCATGATCACAGTCCCGGCGGCGCCGGCGCGTATCTCCTGACCCAGCGGAGCCGTCATGTCGACCCCGGTGTGGAGCCGGGTGTAACCGAGAATCGGGTGCAGCCGGGGGCCGAAGGGTGAGGTGATCCTGCCGGGCACTGGCCGCACCAGCTGATTCGGAGACGTGCCGCCAGCACCGGCCGCCTCGCTGATCAGCCGCTCCAGGCGCTCTTGCTCGGCGTCCAGACCCTCGATCTCGGTCTCGAAATCGGCAATGAGGCGGTCGAGCTCGCGCAGCAGCCGTTGTTGGGTGTCCAGCTCGACGCGGACGGTGCCGGCCGCCTCCTCCGCCGCTGCGGTCAGCACTGCTTGCTCGGCTTCGGCCTCCGCAAGGCGTTGCCGATTGGCCTCCAGGGCTTGCTCATAGCGAGCGATGCGGTCCTGCTGGCGCTGCTCCTCGTTCGCCAGCGCCTGGTAGCGGTCGATGGCAGCAGTGGAGCGCTCGGTGGCAACCTCGAGGAGATACATCGCCCGCCCCAAATCGCTCACCTGGTCGGTCGACACCAGCGTCGCCACCACGCCCCCCTCGGATTGGCGCATGTATTGGCGGCGCGCCCAGTCTTGGGCGTCCCGTTTGCCCACCTCGATGTGGCGTCGGGTCTGGGCAATCGCTTCGTAGGAGGCCGCCAGCCGCCGTTGGGTGACCTCCAGCTCGGCTTCGGTGCCCGCCAACGAAACCCGCAACCGTCGCAACGCCCGCTCCGCCTTGTCACGATCGGACTGAGCGGCGGTGAGCCGATCCTGTGTCTCCAAGATCTCCGCCACGACCCCGCTCCGTTGGGCGGCCGTCGCGTTGAGCTGCTCCTCGAGATCCTCGATCTGCCCAAGCACCGCGGCCAGCTCTTCCTCGAGATCGGCCGAAGCTCCGGCCGCCGGCAGCAGAGCCACCGCTAATGCGACGGCCAGCGTGGCGACCCCGCGCCGAGCCCTGGTCATGTGCGGATGTAGCGGTGGACGGTCAAGCTGATGGCGGAGCCGACCGCACCCACGGCCACTCCGAAGAGGACGATCACGATCGAGCGTTGGAGCAGGAACTCCGGCGACACCGTGAGGTCGATCAGGGGCACCAGGCCCTGGATCTGGTCAAAGCCGAGCCGGTAGGACGCAATGCCGACAGATACAGCCACCAACGCGCCGATGAGCCCTTCCAGCATGCCCTCGAACAGGAACGGCACCCGCACGTACCAGTTGCTGGCCCCGACCAGCTTCATGATCTCGATCTCTTCGCGACGGGCATAGACCGCCATGTGGATGGTGTTGGCGATCAACGCGATCGCCGCCGCCCCCAGGGCCACCGCCAACGCCCACGAAAACACCTGGAGACCGTCGCGCAACGAGATGAGCTGGTTGACGGCGTCCCCGGCGCTGATGACCCGTAGTACGCCCGGCTGTGCCTCGAGCCGGGTGGCGATCCCGTCGTAGTCTTGGAGATCGGTGGGACGAATCCGCAGCGAAGCGGGAATGAACGACGGATCCTCTTCGATCAGGTCGAGGATTGCCTCATTGTCGGCGAACAACACCCGGGCGTTCTCTACTGCCTCCGGTTTGGAGACGAACGTCACCTCTTCGACATCGGACCAGCCGCTGATCTGCTCCTGGAGGCCGCTGACGTTGCGCAGGTCATCGCTGAGAAAGGCCTCGACCCGCACGTCGTCCGACCACTGGGCGGCGTTGTTGTTCGCAATCTCGCCGAACATCAGCGTGCCGAAGACGAGGAAGAGCGAGACGAAGACCGCTAGCACCGCTCCGAGGACAACGAGCGCGTTGCGGCCCATGTTGCGCAGCGCCTCACCGAAGACGTATTGGAGTCGACTCAAACCGCTGCCTGCCCGCCGCCGGCTTCGCTTTCGAAGTCCTCCTCTTCGCTCGCGAAGCTCTCGTCGATCGGTAGCTCTGCCAACTCGGCCTCGGCCTGGGCCAGCTCGCGCTCCGCTCGGCTCGGCTCGGGCTCCGAAACCGCAGGTTGATCCGCCGGCTTTCGAGCGGGCGTTTCAGCGCCGGCACGCTGTTCGTACGCGCCGCGGGATTGGTCGCGCACGATCCGACCCCGCTCGACCTGGATGACACGGCGCCGCATTGCGTCGACGATGGCGTGATCGTGAGTGGCCATCACGACAGTTGTGCCCGTCCGGTTGATCCGATCGAGGATCTTCATGATTCCCACCGACGTGCCCGGATCGAGATTCCCGGTCGGCTCGTCGGCGAGCAGGATCAGGGGCCGGTTGACGAAGGCCCGCGCCACCGAGACCCGCTGCTGCTCGCCTCCGGACAGCTGGCGCGGATACCGATCCGACTTGGCCGACAATCCCACGAGCTTGAGGACCTGGGGCACCTGAGTACGAACAATGTGGCGGGGTCTCCCGGTCACCTCGAGGGCGTACGACACGTTTTCGAAGACGGTCTTGGACGGAAGGAGCTTGAAGTCCTGGAATACGGTCCCGATCGAGCGACGCAGGTGGGCCACCTTCCAGTTGGGCATCTTCGAGGCGTGTTTGCCGGCGATCCATATCTCGCCATTGGTGGGACGCTCTTCGCGCATCATGAGACGTATCAGGGTCGACTTTCCGGACCCGGACGGGCCGACGAGGAACACGAACTCGCCTTTGGTGACGTCGATCGACACGTCTTTCAGCGCGACGACGCCACCGTCGTATACCTTGGTGACGTTCTCGAGACGAATCATGAGGTTCCGGATGGTCGCGTGCAAACGGACAAAGCCAACAGTGTCTCAGCGCTGGGCTCGCCCCCGTGTCCGCCGCCAGGATGGTAACAGTGGCTCGAACAAACACGGCGTCTTCAGCCAACCGTGCGGACGCGCTCAGCTGAGCCGGTAGTGCTCAGTGGTCTGCCACTCCGCGCCGCCGACATCGGCAAGGCGCTGCGCCCGAATTACGCGGCGTGCGCAGACGGCCATCAGGCCGCTTCAGCACGCCGCCACTGCAGATACGCCTCGATGAAGGGGTCGATGTCCCCGTCGAGGACAGCCTGGACGTTCCCCACCTCCACGTCGGTGCGCAGGTCTTTGACCATCTGGTAGGGCTGAAGAACGTAGGAGCGGATCTGTCGTCCCCAGGCTGCCTCGTTCTGCTCGCCGCGGATAGCGTCGATCTCCTTCTGTCGCTCGTGGCGGGCGCGCTCCGCCAGGCGCGACGCCAGGATCTGCATAGCTCGGTTCTTGTTTTGCAGCTGCGACCGCTCGTTCTGACAGGCTACGACGATGCCGGTCGGCAGATGCGTGATGCGAACCGCGGAGTCGGACGTGTTCACATGCTGACCGCCCGCCCCTTGCGACCGATAAGTATCGATCCGCAGATCCTCCGGATCGATCGCGACTTCGGAGGTGGCGACTTCGGGCACCACGTCCACGCCGGCGAAAGATGTGTGGCGGCGGGAGGCTGCATCGAACGGACTGATGCGCACCAGACGGTGGACCCCGCGCTCACCTTCGAGATTGCCGTAGGCGAAATCCCCCCGCACGGTCAGCGTGGCCGACTTGATACCGGCCTCCTCGCCCTGTGACACGTCGTCGACCTCGAACGAGTATCCGGCTCGCTCCAAGTAGCGGGTGTACATACGCAGCATCATCTCGGCCCAATCTTGCGCATCCACTCCCCCGGCGCCGGCGTTGATGCTGAGAATGGCGGCGTGGTCGTCGTACTCACCGAAGTAGAGGGTCTCGCGCTCGAGAATCGCCATCTCGTCGGCGAGGCTCTCCAGCTCGTCGACCACCTCAGCGCGCGTCGCGGCGTCGTCTTCTTCAGCGGCCAGCTCGAGCAACAGTGATGCATCTTCCAGCCGGGATTCGAGTCCATGGACCCGCCCCACCGTCTCCTCGTGACGGGCCAGTTTGCGAGTGATCTCGAGAGCCCGCTCCTGGTCGTCCCACAGGTTGGGCGCCGACGCCTGCTCCTTCAGCTCGTCGAGCTCGGCTTCCTTGCCGGCGATGTCAAAGGAACCTCCGGGCATCGTCGAGGCGGGCGCGCAGCGCCGCCACCGTTGCTCTGGGGTCGATGTCGACTGAGGAAGATTCCATAACTTGGCGAGATGCTAACCGGCACGAGGGCCAACCCGGTCGTGTCAACGGCGCAATTCTTCACCGATCATGCGCAGCTGAGCCAGGAACCGGTTGAGCCGCTGCGGCACCGATTCGGCGACCTTGACGAGGTGGGGGTGGGCAACGGCATCGGCAACGCGAGCGACCGCTCTTCGCAACTTCTGGCCCCACATGCGGAAACCCAACCAGACTCCGCCCCCCGTCAGGGCGGTCACGGCCACCCCCGCGGCCACGTTGTCAACCCCGAAGCCGCCCGCATCGAGACCGGTCGAGACTCCAACCGCAGCGGCGCCGAGCAGGCCGCTGCCGACGAGCAACCCAATCGCCAGCTGCCTGAGGTTCGACGTGTCCGCCTCGACGCTGACGACCTGATTGCCCACCGTCAGCGGCTTGATCGAGTCGCTCAGCGAGCGCACGCTGCGTAGCGAGCCGTCGCCCTGCGTCATCTTGAGGGCGGTCTTGATCGCAACCAGAGGACTGCCGTCGCGATGCCAGGTCGCCTCATCGAGGTTACCCGTGCGCTTGCGCATTCCTTCGTGAGTCGATAGCCAATAATCGAGCACGGCTCGCACCTTGTCGGGCGAGGCGGCGACGGTGCGGCTCTCGGCAATCGAGCGGGGCATGAGGTTGCGAGACAGCCAGCCCGGGTCCTCCTCCTCGATTCGAAGCAGCTCCTCTGCCATCGCTTGGCGCAGGTGGCGCCGCTCGATGCCGAGCTCGTCAGCAATCCGCCCCAGCGTGTCGGCGTCGATACTGTCCGCGCCGGGACGAGAGGCTTCCGCTTCCAGTGCGATCGCCCGCTCCAGGATGCGTTCGACATCGTCGCTGGAGAGCTGCTGCAGCCTTTCGGAAACGACGTCCCGGGCCGGTGGGCGCTCCCACTCCTCGGCCGGTATCTGTCTCGAAGACATGGGGGAAAGGGTACAGGCGTTCACGCCCGGCGGGCGCAGCGCACGGGGTCGTCGTGAGCGGGTTGGAAGCCCGCCCTGGAAGCTGCCCATGACTGCCGTCCAGCCCGACGCTCTGCTAGCGGCCTCAGCCGCCGTGGATCAGGGGTTGGGGGGAGTCGAGGTTGGCTCGAGATCGAAGGTGGCCAGCGATGAGCTCACCGGCACCGCGACCGCGCACGGCCGAGAGCTGAGCCGCTGTCCCATATGACGGCCGCCTCGCTCGACATCCCGTTGTCCCAGGTCGCAATCGCCGCCGTCGCCGCACGGGTCGACTGGTAGTAGATCGCAACCACCCCGAGTTGCCCCAGGGATGCCTGGACACCCACTGGCTGATACGCCGTCGAGTCGGCGCAGCCCGTCACAACCACAGTGCGCCAACAGAGACGGGTTGCACCCCCCTCATCTCGCCACGCGATATCTACCTCGGCGGCGATCCGGTAGTAGGTGAGTGTTCCGTCGATGTGGCCATCTGCCCTTCAGACACCGCAGGGAGCGCCCAAGTCACAAGCTTCCCACGCTCCGCGTAGATCCGGGAGGTGGCCGCAGCGGACCATGGGCACCCTGGAGCTACGAGGCGGCGGCGTCAGGTGATCTAAGCAGTGAGCGGCTCGGCCCCGGGCTTGCCGTGGCAGTGCTTGTACTTCTTGCCGGATTCACAAGGACAGGGCTGGTTGCGGCCGACCTTGCCGCTCTTGCGCTTGACCGTCTTACCGCCTTGTGATCCGGGCGCGTTCGTCTGGATGGCGCGGGGCCGCTGCGGCTGCTCTTGCTTGACGACTTCGACGTGGTACAGGTAGCGCAGCGCATCGTGTTTCGTTGTGTTGACGACTTCGGAGAAGAGGTCGAAGCCCTCCCGCTGATACTCAACCAGCGGGTCGCGCTGGCCCATCGCCCGCAGCCCGATGCCGGCCCGCAAATAATCCATTTCGGCGAGGTGCTCCCGCCATTTGTTGTCGATGATCGACAGCACGACTGTGCGCTCCAGCTTGCGCATGACGTCGACCCCCAGCTCCTCCTCACGCTTGCTGTAGGCAGCGTCAGCATCTGCGATGTAGGCGTCGATCACCTCTTGCGGCTGCAGGTCGTCAGGGTGGTCGAACGACGACTTCGAGAGCTCGGTCGCATACAGGGACCGCATCCGGGCCTCGAACTCGTCCCAGTCCCACTCGACCGGGTCGAGGTTCTCGGTCATGAGCAGCACCTGATCCTCGATGACGTCGTGACGCCACTCGGCCACCAGCTCGTCGGTGTCGTCACCCCGCAGCACCGTATCGCGCCACTTGTAGATGATCTTGCGCTGGGTATCCATCACCTCGTCGTACTTGAGGACGTTCTTGCGAATCTCGAAGTTCTGCGCCTCGACCTGGTTCTGGGCACGCTCGATGGCCTTCGTCACCATCTTGTGCTCGATGGGAACGTCCTCCGGGATCTTGAGCCTGGCCATGATCGCCGCTACCCGCTCGTTGGCGAAGCGGCGCATCAGATCGTCCTCCAGCGATAGGTAGAAGCGCGATTCTCCGGGATCGCCCTGGCGTCCCGAACGTCCCCGCAACTGATTATCGATGCGCCGCGACTCGTGACGCTCCGTAGCCAGTACGTACAGCCCGCCCAGCTCGAGGACCTTGGTCTTCTCCACCTCGGTCTCAGCCTCGTTGCGCGCCAGCGCGTCCGCCAACTCCGATTCGAACTCCTCAGATTCCCGGGCAATGCCCCGCTTGGCCATCTCGGCGAGGGCCAGTTGCTCGGGGTTGCCGCCCAACTGGATGTCGACACCGCGTCCCGCCATGTTGGTGGCCACCGTCACCGCGCCGAACTTGCCGGCCTGGGCGATGATCGGCCCTTCCTTGGCATGCTGCTTGGCGTTGAGCACTTCGTGCTTGACACCGTTCTTGTTGAGATGCTGGGACAACCGCTCCGACTTCTCGATCGAGACCGTGCCGATCAGCACCGGCTGGCCATAGGCATTACGCTCCAGGATGTCCTCGAGAATGGCGTCGAACTTGGCGTCCTCGTTGACATAGACCAGGTCGGGCTGGTCGACCCGAGCGATGGGAAGATTGGTCGGGACCTCGACGACTTCGAGATCGTAGATCTCCTTGAACTCGCCGGCCTCGGTCTTGGCCGTTCCCGTCATGCCGGCGAGCTTGTCGTACATGCGGAAGTAGTTCTGCAGGGTGATCGTCGCCAGCGTCTGATTCTCTTCCTTGATCCTGACGCCCTCTTTGGCCTCGATCGCTTGATGGAGACCCTCCGAGTAGCGACGTCCCTCCAGCACCCGGCCGGTGAACTCGTCGACGATCTTCACCTCGCCCTGCTTGACCAGATAGTCGACGTCGCGGTCGTAGAGCTCCTTGGCCTTGAGAGCGACGTCGAGGTGGTGGATCAGGTCGACGTTAGAGAAGTCGTATAGGTTCTCCACGCCGAGGATCTGCTCGACGCGATGGACCCCGTCCTCGGTGGTGATCACCTGCCGCTTCTTCTCATCGACCTCGTAGTGCTGATCGCGGCGCAGGCTATTGGCGATCCGGGCGAAGTCGCGATACCACTTGCCGGTCTCGCCGACCCGTCCAGAGATGATGAGCGGGGTCCGCGCCTCGTCGACGAGGATCGAATCGACCTCGTCGATGATGGCGTATGGATGACCGCGCTGCACCTGTAGATCCGGCCGCATGGCCATGTTGTCGCGTAAATAGTCGAAGCCGAACTCGTTGTTGGTGCCGTAGGTGATGTCTGCTGCATAGGCGGGGCGCCGCTCCTCTGAGGTCATCTCCGCCTGGATCAGACCGACGGTGAGGCCCAGGAAACGATGGATGCTGCCCATCCACTCGGCGTCGCGCGACGCCAGATAGTCGTTGACGGTGACTAAGTGCACTCCGCCGACCAGCCCATTGAGATACGAGGGCATGGTCGACACCAGCGTCTTGCCCTCACCGGTGCGCATCTCGGCGATCATCCCGCGGTGCAGGGCGCCTGCGCCGACGACCTGGACATCGAAGTGGCGCTGGCCGAGCACGCGGCGCGCAGCTTCGCGCACTACTGCGAAGGCCTCTTCCTCTAGTTCGTCGGGGGTGGCCCCGTTGTCCAGACGCTGGCGAAACTCGGTCGTCTTGGCGCGCAGCTCACCGTCGCTGAGGACTTCAGTCTCGGGTTCGAGAGCATTGACGCGCTGCGCAAGCGCTTCGAGTTCCTTCAATCGCTTGCCCTCGCCGGCGCGCAGGACCTTGCTGAAGACTGACATTAGGTGGGCATGTTAACGACGGTTCCGCTCAATCGGATCCGCGCCCGGCGCCACTTCGCACCCACTGCCTAGGCGCGCACTGCCGACGATTCGACGCTCTCGAGGAGCGCTGCCGGGTCGATATCGACGTTCTGGGCCAACAGCTGGCGTGTCACGTCTTCGGGGCGCAGCGCTAAGGGCTCCGGGTCGATGTCCCGCCCCGCCGGGTCGCGCACCAAGAGGGTGTCGAGCGGACCGCCCGGCTCACTCGATTTGCTGATCACGACGGCCAGGGCGCCCGACGGTGTCTCCAGGATCGATCCCGGCGGATAGATACCCATCATGTCGATGAACGTCCGCACCAAGTCGGGGTCGTAACCGCTGCCCGCCCCGCGCAGCAACGCGTCGAGAGCGTGGTTGGGCGTCTCCGCCCGCCGATAGGCGCGGCGGGTTGTGATCGCATCATATGTGTCCGCCACTGCTACCAGCCGGCTGTATACGTGGGGTCGTCGTTCCCGTTGAATGCCCGGGTAACCGGCACCGTCGAAGCGCGCATGGTGCTCGAAGGCCACGGTCGCCGAGATCTCACTCCCCGGCCCACCGGCAGCCAGAATGGCGAGCGCCCCCTCCTGGGGGTGGATGGTGATTTCCTTCCACTGCTCCTCGTTCAGCCGGCCCGGGTAGTTGAGCACCGATGTCGACACTGCGGTCTTGCCGATGTCGTGCAGGACGGCTCCGACCCCAATGGGGACGAGGTGATGCCTGCCGATCCCGATCATGCGGCCGATTGCCAGCGCCAGGATGCATGCGTTGACCGAGTGGTAGAAGGTGTACTCGTCGTGGCTCTTGACGGTCGATAGCAGCAAGCTGGCGCTCGACTGGGACATCGATTGCTCGAACAGGCCTTCGACAGCGGTCACCACCGGGGCGATCTCGAAACGGCCAGTGGCCCGCATCGCCCCGGTCACATTCCGCAAAGCGTCGAGGCTAGAGACATACGAGCGACGGAGCTCAGAGGTCGGCGTCGCCTCCAGATCCTCCGGCGTGAGATAACGCTCGTTGAGGAGGATTGACCCGTCCGCCGGGAAGTCGCTGGACACGTTGGCGAGGAACGCCGCCAGATCGACCAGGTCTTGATCGGTGACCGGATGGACTGCGGTCATGGACTCGACGCTGCGCTCTTCGAGCTCCCGTATGAATGAGTGGTACTCGAGTGAGACGTGGGGCAGGATCGTCCGGTTCATGAAGAAAGCGTTCTCGATCGCCGAGATGACCACCTGACCTCCCTCCGGCACCAGGTCGTTGGTAGCGCCGCGCAACGCCATCAGCGCTTCCATCGTCAACGGGTGTCCGGTGGGATACAGGCTGACCTGACGAGCGAGTCGGCGCAGCGACTTGAGCCATGCCCCGGTCAGCTTCTCGGTCATGCCGCCTCCTCCGTAGTCAGACGGCGCGCATGTGCCCGCAGCTCCCGGTCTCGCTTGCGCAGCACGACTTTCTTGCGTGCCAGGCGGGCGATGGCGCGACGCGCCGTGTCGGTGCCACGAGCGCTCAAGGCCTCGACCAGGGTCACCATCACTTCGCGAGGATGCTTGCCGCCCTCGATCTCCTTGATGAGCGCGACCTCGAAGGACGGTGATGCGACGGTCTTCACCAGCGAGGCGGCCGCTTCTTGGACGATCGGGTGCGGATCGGTGAGAAGACGGAGAACCGTCGAGGCCGCTTCGTCGCGCTGCAGACGAACCAGCGAGCGCAGCGCCTCGGCGCGGACCCGGTAGTCGTCGTGGCTCAATAGCCGGCGCACCGCCGCCACAGCTGTCTGCTTGCCGGTCCGCCCCAGCACGATCGCCAGATTGCGCAGTAGGTACCACCGCTCATCGAGTAGGTACTTGTCGAGGCACATCGGATCTTCACTCACCGCCGGAACTAGCAACGCAGTGAGGCTCCGCCTGGTCCGCTGATCGCCGGCCTCGCCGAGCATGGTCACCAGCGCATCGGTCGCCGAAGTGCCGATGGTGCCCAAGAATCGAGTCGCCTCATCGGACAGCTCTTCACCGTCCTCGGCATCCAGCACGTATTTCAGGATGTCCGGATTGCCCAACCTGTTGAGACCCTCGCGGACTTGGGGGCCCCGCTCTGTCGGGTAAGGCGGCTCCCTCATCACGTCGTCGAGCAGCAATTGGGCAGCTTCGAGGGCCCCGACGCGCAGATGTCTGGTGATCCGGCCGGTCCACACCCGAACAACGCGGGCAAAACGGTCGTCACGCGCCTCGCACTCCAACAGGCCGCGGAGCACTTCGCCGGCCAACAACTCGTTGTCAATTGGCTGGGTCATCTCTTCCCGCAGCGCCTGCAAGAGCTGCTCATGGCCCCGCCGATCGCGGTTCACGGTGGCCAGAACTTCGGCTATACGGTCGGAGACTGCCTGCTGCGCAGGCAGCATGTCCTCGTCCACCAGGCCGAACGCGCTCGACACGGGCCGGCCCGTCTCTTCGGCCACGGTGACCGCATAGCTCCGCAACGACTCCGCCCCGACTGGCGACAACTCGGGTAAGAAGCTGCTCAGCTCGGTGTCAGTGAGCTGATCGAGGAACAGCCGATGATGCTCGTCGGTGGCGTCCTGGAGAACCGCTTCGAGCACCCCCAGCTGGAGATCCCTGGGAAGGAAGAAGAAGGACTCGAGAAAGGCGCGAAACTCACGCCACGGGTCGTTGTCGCCCTCTCGCAGGACGGCAGCGGTCAGCAGCTCCTCGTCGGCGAGCGGACTGGCCTGATCGTGCAATCCCCACAGACCGGCGAAGTACTCCTCAGGGCTGAACTCGGGGCTGTCCTCGGCGAGGAGCAAGGCGGCAATCTCGTCCGGATCGGCCCCGTGGGAGGCGGCCACTGCCGCCGGCGACATGTTCTCGGTGAGGATGTAGGCCGGGCGGCCGCTTCCGTCGTCGGTCAACACGAGAAGACCGCGCGGTAACACCTGGATACCGGTGGCTGGGATCTCGCGCACCACGGGACGCAGCCCCCCGAGCTCGCGCACGTGCGAGTCGGAGAGGGCGACGGCACGAAAGAAGCCCAGCAGGCCGTCCAGCGTCGTGCCGCCTACGAATCTGATCTGCTCGATGTCGTGCAGAAACAGCTCACGCGCGAGCCGCTCGGCGCCTTCGCGCCGTGTTGTCAACTCCGCGTCTCCGAGCAGGAAGCGGCCCGGGCCAACACCGACAACGACGGGTGGAGTCAGCGGCTCGGCAAGCGCGACAACCGCGCGTGTGAACGCCGGCTGCTGCGACGGATCGGGATAGAGCGTGAAGGTCGTCCATGCGGTCCCAAGCGCTTCGATCAGGGCCAGGGCTCGCTCCGCGGCCGGATCCATTGCGCCGTCGCGGGCCATGGCCTAACCGATCGAGATCAGATTCTCCCGAACGGCGTAGAGGACCGCTTCGTTTCGAGAGTGGAGGCCGAGCTTGTCGAGGATGTTCCGGATGTGGTTCTTCACCGTGTTTTCGGAGATGAAGAGCTCTTCACCGATCGACTTGCTCGTCAAGCCCCTGGCCACGAGTTGCAGCACCTCGATCTCCCGTCCAGTCAGTGTCGGCTTGCGCGCGGCCAACAGCTCCTGATGACGGAGCAACTGCCGGGTGACGTCGAAGAGCTTCCCTGCCATCTGGCTGGAGACGACAGCGCCGCCACGGGTGATCGCGGAGATTGAGTCGACCAGCTGCGGGAAGGGCATGTCCTTGACGATGTACCCGCGGGCGCCTGCCTTGATCGCGGACAGCAGATCCTCTTCGGACTCGCTGGCCGTCAGCAGGATGACGTGAGAGTCCGGGGCCACTGCGTTCAACTTCTCGACGACTTCGAGCCCGGACAGACCGGGCATGAGCACGTCGAGCAGAATGAGATCCGGCAGCAGGCTCTCCGCCGTGGCCACGGCGCCTTCGGCGGTTTCCGCTTCCCCCACCACATCAAAGCCGGCATCACGCAGCGCGGAGGTCAAGCCGGCCCGAAATAGCGGTACATCGTCAACTACGAGCAATCGAATCATTGAGGTTCTATTAGTCCTAGTGAGCCGTCGTCGCGGTGATACAGCACGCAATGCTTGCCCGTGTCGGCGTCGAGGAAGAAGAAGAACGAATGTCCAATCATCTCCATCTGTAGCGCCGCCTCCTCTGGCGTCATCGGCCGCATCTCAAAGCGCTTCGTTCGTACTATGTCGAACTCGCCGCTTCGGGTTTCATCGGAGGTATCTAGCTCCTCATTGAGAACTTTGTTGGATCTGGGGCGCGAGCGGTGGATCAGGCGCTCCTTCAGCCGGCGCAGCTGCTTCTCGAACTTCTCCAAGGCGCGGTCGAGCGCGGTCCGATCGTCGGGACCCTCCCCCTGGACTCGCACAGTGTGTCCCGCTGTGTGACTGGTGATCTCGACGCGATAGCGGGCATCGCCCTGGCGCGGATTGCGCCGCTCGGAAAACTCCACGTCTGCGGCCACTCCGTCGTCGAGAATGCGCCCTGCATGGCGCACCCGCACGTCGGCCAGCTCCTGCAGCTGGGCCGGAACACTCATGTTGCGACCGTGCACTCGAACGTCCACTAGCGACTCCTTCCGAACGCGAAAAACGCGAGCCTCCTGACCCGAGGGCTCGCAGTTTGGGGACCATGGGCCTCGCAGCACAGCACAGTAGCGCCAGCGAGAGCGAGGGTGCCAAGAAGGCTCCGCAAGCACACCGCCGCCACGGCCATCTACGGTCGGGTGCCGACCGTAGCATGCCATTCGGCCGTGCCGTCACGCAGCCTCCCTGAGGCGGTTAGCCCCTTCGATGGGCCAATCATACCGGCGAGGTAGCTGCCAATACAGAGGCTATGTGCCCTGGAATGGCAGCCACGGCGCCGCCAACCGTCGCTCCTGACGTAATGACATCGTCCACGAGCACCACCGGTGCGGCCAGCGGCTGGCGCAGGCGAAACCTCGGCGCCAATCGTTCCGGATCGGGTCGTCCGGCGTGGCGCGGCCACCACAGCGGCGCCGCCAATGCTTTGACGACCGGCACGTGCGCCAGTTTCCCAAGCCGCTGCGCCAGCTCCCATGCCGGGTCCACGCCGTAGAGAATGCGCCGCGCCGGCGCCCTCGGAATGGGAACCAAAACGGCCGGAGCGGGAGGCAGCAAAGGTGCCATCAACCCTGCGAGCACATCGGCGGCGGCGGCCAGCCCGTGGTATTTGAGCCGGTGCACCAAGAGACGACCCGTCGCCGAATGGTGAAGGGCAAAGCGAGCAGGGACGTCTCCCAGCAACGCGGCGCCGCCCGGTCGCATCCGCCGCCGGCAATCGAGACACAACGGACGCAATCCCCATTGGCCGCAGGCCACACAGACGGGCATGGGCACACCGTACGCACTGGTACACGCCCAATCCAGAGTGTTCGCCCAGGGGCCGGCGGCACGGCACACTAGTCAGCTCGCCATACCTCAAACTGGACCTTCACGGCTACTCAGGGTGGTCTATCGTGTGCGCCACGGGCAAAAGGGGAGGAATGAATGACGGTCGATGTCGTCGCCGCTCGTGAGCG
>JBFIXI010000077.1:0-18324 GCA_041605955.1 Acidimicrobiia bacterium | reverse complement strand
TCTCAGCCTGGCCCGGGTGCGCCCGGCCCAAGATCTGAGCCGGCTGGTCGCCGAGTTTCCCAAGTTTCCCAACAAGCTCCCGGTCGATTCCGTGGTTCTCTACGAGTCGATCACCGGCAGCGGCGGGGCGCGCTATACGGACCTGGAGCGGGTGCATCTGAGATAAGGTGGGCCGTGATGTTGAATGTTGAACGCACCCGAACCGCCACCGAAGGGCTCGACCCGGTCGGTATCCCCTACGTGATGGTCACCGAACGGCTGTCGGTCAGGCTGTCGGTCTTCGGAGGGGCGGGCATCGGCGCCAGCTACGTGCGGCCCCGGGCGGTACAGCGCGCCGGCCGCACTTATCCCATTCCCGATGTGGTGGCGATCGCCAAGCTGGCGGGATTGTTGGCGGTCTTCCTGGCCCTGTTCATCGCGGAGGTTCGCAAGTGAGTGCCATCGACAACGTGAATGCGGTCGCCGGCCGTGCCGAGCGGTTGCTGCAGCGCCTCTTCGGAGACGCCGCCCCGGGAACGGTCTTCTCCGCGCCGCAACCGATGGGCGACGATGTTGTGATCACGGCGGCGGCGTGGGAGCGTGCCGGCGGGTTCGGCTTCGGCGGCGGCAGCGGCCGCGACGACGAGGGTGGCGGGGGCGCCGGCGGCGGTGGTGTCTCCCAGGGCCGTCCGGTGGCGGTGATTCGCATTACGCGGAGTCGGGTGGAGGTGACCCCGCTGCTCGACCTCACCAAGGTGGCAGTCACGGTTGTGCTGGCGGCCGTGGGCGTACGGCGGGCGTTGCGCTGACGCATCGGGCCCGAGTCCGGGCCGAACCCCTTTCCCACCCATCATCGAGCCACCGGACGGCTGAGTCGTCAAGCCGACATCGTGCCGGCCGATATTCCCGGAGATCCGACCGAAGGGACCATGTTGCGCTGCTCCATCGCCTTGCTGGCCGTCGCCGTCTCGCTTGTGGCGGGAGGGTGTGGCGACACCCAGCCGGCGGCCGCGCCCACCACCGCGTCGGTTGCGGCGGCGCCGACGGCGACCTCCGCACCGGCCCCAGCCGAGACGCTTCCGGCAAGGTCGACGACCATGGGCACAACTCCCGACCTCGGGGCTTTCTGCCAGGCCACCGGGAGCGTGTCTTCGATTCTCGTCCTGTCCGCCTTCAGCGATCTCGCTGGCGAGGGCAGCCAAGATCTCTATCTGCTGGCCAAGGTCCCCGAGCTCGTCGCCGAGTCTGCGGCGATGGCGCGAACGGCCCCTCCCGAGTACGCCGACCAGGCGCAGACGCTGGCAGACCTCTACTCCACGGTTTTCGACATGGCCGACGCCCGCGGCCTCTCCGCGGCTGACCTCGAGCGGCTGGCGGCCGACATCGAAGGCGACGAGATGACGATCGATGAGCTCTATGCCGCGCTGGGGATAACAGTCGCCGAGGTCACCCAACTCTTCGAGGACGCTGCCGCCCAGCTGGCGGACCACGAGCCGCCCACTGATCTCCTCGGAGCTGATATCGTCGACTTGGGATGTCCCGGGGTGGAGGCCGCGGAGAGTGCCTGTGATCTGCTGGGGCCGGCGGAGGTCATCCCGCTCATCGGAGACGACTACTCCACCGAGGTCGAAGCAATCGAGGGAGTCGGGGAGCAGTGCCGCTTCCGCGGCGCCGACGCCGCCTTCATCGAGGTGGTGCACGCCGGCCCGATCTTCTACCTGCCGGCTGCTTGGAACGAGGTCGAGTTCATCGAAGGCATCGGCGACGAGGCGTTCCTGACGACCGGTCTGGGCACCCCGTTCCTCTACGCCAAGCAGGGCAACACCGTGATCAGCGTCCTGGTCGCCAACGTGAGCCCGGCGGCGACGACCGATCAGCTCGCCGCGCTCGCCGGCACCGCGCTGGCCAACGCCACTGGCTGAGGCGGCTCGCAGGCTGGTGCGCTGCTCCTAGTCTGCCCCGCATGGTCGGGGAGTTCTGGGCAGAGTTTGTCAACGCCACCGGGATCGAAGGTGAATACGAAGCCTGGGCATTTGCCGATGCAATGCCCGACCTCGCAACAGAACTCGCACTTCTAGTACGGGACGGTCCCAAGCGAGCCACGGCCGGGCTGCTCTCTGAATTCGAGGACGAAACGGTTCCTATGCCCAAGGCCGGTGATCTGAGCGTGATCTTGGATGGTGCAGGTGTACCGGTCTGCGTGATCAGGACCACCCAAGTCGAGATCCGCAGGTTTGGGGACGTTGACGAAGCGTTCGCCTGGGATGAGGGTGAGGGAGACCGCACTCTTGCCTGGTGGCGTCAGGCACACATGTGGTTCTTCTTCGAGCAGGAGACTCGCATTGACGAAGACACTCCAATGGTTTTGGAACGCTTCGAGCTCCTCTATCCCATCAAGCCCGACTAGTCGCCAGAAACCTCAAGGACTAGCCCGAACGCGCCGGCGGTTGTTCACCGGCACTCGGCGCTAGGCGGGGCAGAGCCGTCAAGAAGCACCCAGATGCTCCGGGAGGCAAGGTCGGCAGAGGCCTTCCCGCGCTTAGAAACGGTTGAGGTGTCCAGACAGTGAGCTGTCAGCAGCCCACCACAGGTATCGAGCTTTGTCATGGCAGGGCCGACCTCCTGTGGTACTTGATCGTCGAGTAGGGAATCACGAGAGCGCAGGGAGTGGCGTCCTGCCGGCAGCTCTATGACGCGGACCGCAGACACGCCAGCCTGCGCTCATCGTCACCACGACCCGGGCCCCTGGATGCGCTCTCCGGTGCCTACTGCGAAGTTTGCAGACGTCTGGCGCGACGGCGTCATGTCTATCGACCCGCATGATGATGCGTCGAACGTATCAAGCCGTACCCGATCGACCAGCGTGATGAGGCCGGGCGGCCAAGACGCCTGAGGGTGACTATCGACGGCGCTTGTCTTCTTTCATACGGTGCTCGAAGGCCCAGGTGACGCGTCCGACTTCCTCGCCGTCGTAGAGCTGACGAATGGCCAGAGCATGGCCGACCAGGGGAGTCTTTTTGGGTCGACGGAGCAGGAACCGTGAGCGCAGCCTTGCCCCGGCTGGGAGGCGTACACCGCACAGCCCTATGCTCCGGCGGGGCGGCAGCTGGATCTGTGCGATGCCGCGCTTGCGATCGACGTCGTAACGCCACCAGCGGCGCTCGCGAATCTGACCGAGCACTGCTAGCGGGATCTCGAGGAGCACCTCCACTCGCTCAGGCAATCGCTGTATGACCTCGAAGTCGAACACTCGGGCGATGTCGCCCTTCGGAGTGCCGGCGATCAGGAATGGCATGGGTGCCGGATCGGCGCTGGGATCCGCGAGGTCGTCGACCACGTTGAAGTTTCGCCATGTCACATTGTTGTGATTGCGGACGAAGTCTCGGAAAGCATCCCAGTCGAAGTTCGGAGGACCGGGCGGTAGGGGTGGCGCCTCATCGAAGGCATGGGTGGCCAGGCCAACGAAGCAGTAGTGACCTTCCCCGGGGATGTCGGCCTCATCCCATGTGATCGGATCGGCCACGACGAGCGTGTCGCCTTGGGGAACGTTGACAGGATTGGTGGTCCCGATCTCAGTCCACATGTCGGGAGTCACCAACGTCGCTACCTCGCTCCAGTACACCGTCGCCGTGACATCGATGGCATTCCCGACACCTCGGTTTCTCATCCGCACGTAGATGAAGTTGTCCTGTCCGGCTTCGACTTCGAAGCCCAGGCTGGGGTTGTTGGCGGTGCCGCTTGCCTCACCAAAAGAGGCGTTGCCGTCTGCAACCTGGCTCGGTCTGGCGATGATGTCGGGGCTGGCGCTGATTCCACCGGTACTCGGGATCAGCCCAGTGTCACTGACGTTGTCCCGCAAATAGACGTCGGGCACGAGTCCCAGCGTCAACGACAGGATCGTCCGCAGGTTGGGCATGACCCCGATTGCTCCCGCCACGGTGCCACCTTGCAGCGTCCCGGTGATCGGGTCGGACAGCAGGCTGCGCATCTGACCCGGCGACAGGCGGGTCCCAGTGTTCGCCTCGTACATTCCCTGCACGATCAGTGCCGCTCCGGTGACCATTGGCGAAGCACCACTCGTTCCGCCGAACGTGTCGGTGTAGGTCGAGTCGTCGCCGGTCCCGGCGTCGAGATCGCCATAGCCGGCGGTGGTGATGTTCTCACCCCAGCCGAAACAGTCGATGCGCGAGCCGTAGTTCGAGCTTGCCCAGCGCTCGTGGGGCACTGCGGACACACTCGCGCCCACCATGATGGCACCCGACTCGCGGAAGTCGCTGCTACTGCGATCCAGGATCGAGTCACCCGAGGCGTCGGTATAGGTGTCGAGATCGTTGTTCCCGTTCCCAGCTGCCTCGACCACGATGATTCCGAGAGCCGACGCCAGCCGGATGGCGTCGAAGTCGGCATCGTCGATCTCGGTCGGCTTGTAGCTGCGCTGCACTTCCAGAAGGATCACATCGCCGGGATCCATCACCGCCACCGCTGCCACCAAGGCGTCGGCTACATGCAACGCGGTATCGGTCCCAGCGTCGTAGTGAGAGGTGACCCTCACCGACGACACCGATGGAGCTGCTCCTACAACGCCGACTGTGTTGTCGTCGGCAACGATCTGACCGAGCACCGCGGTCCCGTGGTTGCCCTTGTAGTCCCCGACGCCATCACGGTTGTCGCCATAGATCATCGTCGGGGATTTGGTGGCTAGGTCTTCGTGGGTCAGGAACCAGCCCTGCTCGAGATCCACCAGCGCCACGCCGGCTCCTTCGCCATTGGGCTGAGTCCATGCCCACCGGGCATCGATTCCAGTGGGAGCCGCATCGAGATACGTCTGGCCTGCGGCATACGGATCGTCGGCGTCGTTGACGACCGGATCCGACACGGCCAGCTCACGGTAGGCCAGATCCACGGCGGGCAGCTCGTTGAGTCGATCCACCAACGGACCAACGGCCTCGGGCTGATCCCGCAGGTCGAGACGCCAGTATCCACTGAGGCTCCGCAAGGGCGGCAGATCTGATCTGGCAGCGGTGGCTTCCAGCTCGAGCAGTCGCCCGGGCTCGAGGCTGCGAATCACTGGCTGGGATCTCGGGTTCCCGAACTCTTCGAGGACCGCTGCCAATCCAGTCAGCTTGAGTTCTCGAGCCAACTCCTCAAGTCGTTCGAAGGCGGCTCCGGCGCGGCCAACGCCGAGACGCACGATGACGAACCCGCTGAACTCGTCACCTTTGCCGGGAGGTCGGACGTTGATTGGCGGTCTGGCCTCGCCCGCCCTGTCGCGGCACGGGTTGGGCTCGCCGCAGTCACCTTCCTTCGGCTCGGGTCGATGGTCGAATACCGCGCGCTCGCGGGCCACTTCTTCAGGCATGTCCCCTTCTCCTGGTTGGCAGTCGCTGCGGGCTATGCGCGCCGACCAGACCCCGAACTCCCACGGATCGTCCCGGCATCACATGGAACCCATCACCAGTAGAACACATGGGTGCCCAGTTGCCTACCCACGCCCTGAGGGCGTGGTCATATCCCCCGATCGCCGGTTGAAACCGATCATCACTATGCGGGTGATCTCGTCGCTCGCCGGCTCGGGAGTGCTCCCGCCGATCCTGTGCGAAGACGTCGACCCGCGTTATTGGCCACACCATTTCGACGATGGTCACGACCCGCAGGGCTTGTCCACAGGCGATGTGGGTGCTGCCCACTACAGGATGTGGACAATCCGACCTCTTCGGCGGGCACATGACAGCGGCCGCCCCGCCTTCGATGAGTCGTTGCCGAGCGTGCCCACATGGTCGCTAACCCGTTGCAGGCCTCGCGGATGTAGAGCGGAATGATGAAGGCGTGATCGGCCAAGATCATGCTGCGACGAGCCCTCGCGCGACGGCCCCGCTGACTTGCACGGGGACTATCGGCGCGGAGGAAGTTGGCGGGAGCGAAGGTGTGGATCTAAGGGCCATTGGCTTGGTCGCATATGACGAGGGGCGGGCGGGTTTAGAGTCGCCCCCGGTTGTTGTCGTCGAACACACGTTCGCCTAGGCTGGCCAAGTCACATTCGTGTAGTTTTGTCGTACCGAGCCGGTAGCTTCAAGCCAACATTCGGACGGATCGAAACCGGGAAGGAACCTGATGGCCAAGAACGAGAACCTGGACAGCTCCAAGATGGACAGGGACAAGACTCTCGAGATGGCGATGGCTCAGATCGAGCGCCAGTTCGGCACCGGCGCCATCATGAAGCTGAGCGACTCCAGCGTTCGCAACATCGAAGCCATCCCGACCGGAGCGTTGTCGCTCGATTTGGCGCTCGGCATCGGGGGCCTGCCCCGGGGGCGCGTCGTCGAGATCTACGGCCCGGAGTCGTCCGGGAAAACGACGCTGGCGCTTCATGTCATCGCCGAGGCGCAGCGCAACGGGGGCATTGCCGCGTTCGTCGATGCCGAGCACGCCCTCGATCCGGTCTATGCCAAGGCGCTGGGTGTCGACGTCGACGAGCTGCTGATCTCTCAGCCCGACACCGGGGAGCAGGCGCTCGAGATCGCCGACATGCTGATTCGCTCCGGTGCTCTCGACGTGGTCGTGATCGACTCGGTAGCTGCGCTGGTGCCGCGCGCCGAGCTGGAAGGCGATATGGGCGACACCCATGTCGGCCTCCAGGCGCGCCTCATGTCCCAGGCGCTGCGCAAGCTGGCGGGGACCATCAACCGCTCCGACACCACAGCGATCTTCATCAACCAGCTGCGGGAGAAGATCGGCGTTATGTTCGGCTCACCTGAGACCACCCCCGGCGGTCGAGCGCTCAAGTTCTACTCCAGTGTGCGGGTCGACGTGCGGCGCATCGAGGCCATCAAGCAGGGGACCGACAACGTCGGTAACCGGGTGCGGGCCAAGATCGTGAAGAACAAGGTGGCGCCGCCGTTCCGGGTCGCCGAGTTCGACATCATGTTCGGCGAAGGCATCTCCCGAGAAGGCAGCCTGCTCGACGTCGCCGTGGAGCACGGCATCGTCCGCAAGGCCGGGGCTTGGTTCACCTACGAGGGGGATCAGCTCGGTCAGGGACGGGAGAAGGCCAAACAGTTCCTGCGGGAGAACCCGGAGATCTCGATGCAGCTCCAGGATCGGGTGCTGCGGGCGGTCGGAGTGATCGCAGACGAGGAGTCGGACGATCCTGCGATCGACTCCGACGAGGCCGAAGCCATCGAATCCGAGTGACGAACGAGAAATCCGCCCCGCCGCGCGCAAAAAGGCCGCGAAAACTGTTACGGAGCTCGTCGATGTGGGGTACGATCAGCGGACCACACACTGAAACACAAAACACGACAAAGAACTGAGACGCAGGGTCAGATGTTGGCTATGGATTCAAACGGAGGTGACGGCGCTTCCACGCGCTGATTTCCGCCATTCGTCGTTCATGTGACTGGTGTGTGCCGAGCCGTGGGGCTCGGCACATTGCGTTAACGGACAGTGATCCGGCTGACATTGCGTCTGCAGTGCGGAAGCGAGGAGACGATGGAGAGCACGTGGCTTGTCACCGCCTTGATCGCCGTATCGGTGGGGCTGGTCGCCTTCTTCAGTGGACGCGAGGTTCATAGGCGTCGAACCCGCGAGGCCACCCAGGCCGCCGAGAAGGTGCTCAGCGAAGCCCGCATCGAAGCCCAGCGCACCCTGGCGCGAGCCGAAGAGGACGCCCGCGCCCTCGCCGAGAGCCATCGGGAACGGGAGATCGAAGCCCTCGAGCACCGCCGGGTGGAGGTGCACTCCATGGAGGACCGGCTCGAGCAGCGCGAGTCGACCCTCGAACAGCGAGCGGCCAACCTGGCACAGCGTGAAGAGCGCATTCTCTCGAAAGAGGAAGACGTGGCCAAGGCGCAGCGCGAGGCCGATGCGCACAAGGAGGAGGCCCGTTCCAATCTGGAGCGCCTCGCTGGATTCGACGCCCAAGCTGCCAAAGAAGAGCTGCTGCAGAAGGTCGAGGACGAGGCACGGCGCGAGGCGATGGTGGTCATGCGTGACTTGGAGATGAAGGCGCGCGAAGAGGCCGACCGGCGGGCTCGCCGGGTGCTCGCCACCGCAGTGCAGCGGCTGGCCGCCGAAGTGGTGTCGTCGACCACCGTTTCGGTGGTGCCGCTGCCGTCGGACGACATGAAGGGCCGCATCATCGGCCGGGATGGGCGCAACATCCGCACATTCGAAGCGGTCACCGGAGTCAATTTGATCGTCGATGACACACCCGAGGCGGTGTCGGTCTCGACGTTCGATCCGGTGCGCCGTGAGGTGGCCCGCATCACGTTGGAGCGCCTCGTCGAGGACGGGCGCATCCACCCGGCGTCGATCGAGGAGAACTACAACAAGGCTCGGGACCAGGTGGAGCAGAGTGTGCGCGACGCCGGCGAGTGGGCGCTGCTCGAAGTCGGGCTGAGCCGCGTCCATCCTGAGCTGGTGACATTGCTGGGGCGTCTCAAGTACCGCACGTCCTACGGCCAGAACGTCCTGAACCACCTCGTCGAGTCGGCCCAGATCGCCTCGATGCTGGCTTCAGAGCTCGGCATCGAGCCGGACGAAGCGAAGCGAGCGGCCTTCCTCCACGACATCGGCAAAGCCGTCACCCACGAAGTAGGCGGCAGCCACGCCCTGATCGGAGCCGAGATTGCCCGCCGCTTCGGGGAGGACGCCGGCATAGTGCACGCCATCGAGGCTCACCACAACGAGGTCGAGCCGCGCACCCTCACCGCGGTGCTGGTGCAGGCGGCAGACGCCGTATCGGCGGCTCGCCCCGGGGCACGCCGGGAAGCGCTGGAGAGCTACGTCCGCCGGCTGGAACAGCTCGAGAAGATCGCCGGCTCCTACACGGGGGTCGACCGGGTGTTTGCGATGCAAGCGGGTCGCGAGATCCGCATCGTTGTCGATCCTGGGGCCCTGGACGACCTCGCCTCGGCAGACCTGGCCCGCACCATCGCCCGCCGTCTCGAGAACGACCTGCAGTACCCGGGTCAGATCGAGGTGACGGTCATCCGCGAGTATCGGGCGCGCGACTACGCCCGCTGAGAGGCCCATTGAGAGGATCGTGACCGCCGGTCCGGGCGGCTCGGCCTAGGCCACCGAGCTGGCCTTCTTCTCGGCCGACGTACTGCTAGACACGACTCCAGCAACGACATCGCAGACTCCGCGATGTCGCGCACGATGCTCGCCGCCGGTTCGACTCTCGTAACGAAGCGCACGGACTCGCCGGCGTACATGGGCAGCGCGGCTACATCCCCGGTGAACTCGGGGAGAGGGGGGATGAAGCCGAATCGGGGTACCGGATAGGTGTGGTCGCCGAACTGGAGCTCGCCGACGATGTCGCCGGCGAATTCCCTGGCCGCCACCAAGCTCTGCCCGAGCACGCGAGCGGACGCTTGGGGATCCGGCCATCCCTCGCGGAACTCGTCGGTCAACACGGAATCCGCCCCGGAAGCCGCAATGACGGCGTCTCGATAGGCCGGATGGACTCCCGACTCGGCCGCTGCCAAGAACCGGGTGCCCATCCGCACTCCGGCGGCGCCCGCCGCCAATGCGGCCGCTAATCCGCGGCCGCTACCGATACCACCGGCGGCCAGGACCGGCACATCAACGGCCTCGACGACCTCGGCCAGCAAGGGCCACAGCGACTCCGTGCCGTACATCCTTCCGCCGCCTTCAACGCCGCGCACCACGATCAGATCGCACCCGGCGTCGGCAGCGGCCGTGGCGGCATCGAGCGAACCAACCTGCCATTCGGCCAGCGCCCCGCCGGCGTGAACGAGCTCCACCAGCTGCGGGTCGGGGGCCCCGTGATAGAAGTCGACGACCTTGACCCGCTCCGCCAACACCTCAACCACGTCACGATGGAGGAAGGGGATGAGGACGTTCACTACATAGGGACCCGCCGCAGCCGCATCCATCGTGTCGACGATCGCGACCATCTCGCCGGCGGTGGCGAACCCGGCGGCGACGCCTCCCATCGCCCCGGCCCCCGTGACCGCCCCGAGGAGGCTGGGAGTGACGACGCCCCCCATCGGCGCCAGCTGGATCGGCACCCGGCAACCGACCAGCTCGGTGAATGCGGTACGGATGCTCATGACGCGCAACGTATACCCGTTTGGTCGGGTCGTCTACGGCCAGATTCGTCCTCCGCTCTCATGCAAGGCTCCGGCGGCCATTGCCGGTGGAAGGCCGTTCATTGGAGACGCCGATGCCGAGTACCCTTCCTCTCCGATGACCGAATCTGTGCTGCTCAGCATGCCGACCCGCAAGCCTACGCGGGTGGCCGGGCGCGTCGGTAAGTCGTATTTCGTCCGCACCTACGGCTGCCAGATGAACGAGCACGACTCGGAGCGGATCAGCGGGCTGCTCGAATCGGACGGCATGATCCCGGCCGACATCGCCGAGGAAGCCGACATCGTCGTCCTCAACACGTGCACCATTCGCGAGAACGCAGACAACAAGCTGTACGGCTATCTGGGCGCGCTCAAGCGCATCAAGGAAGCCCGTCCAGGAATGCAAATACTCGTCGGCGGCTGTATGGCGCAGCGCGATCGAGAGTTGATCTTGGAGAGGGCCGGTTGGGTGGATGTGGTGTTCGGTACGCACAACACGCACCGAGTCCTCGACTTGCTCGACCACGCCGACGAGTGGGGCCCGGTGGCCGAAGTCTGGGACGAGACCAACTCGGTCGAGGACATGCCGTCGATGCTGCCGGCCAATCGCCAGTCCGCCCACTCTGCCTGGGTCACCATCACCATCGGCTGCAACAACTCCTGCACCTTCTGCATCGTCCCGCTGGTGCGGGGCCGCGAGATCAGCCGCCGCCCCGGAGACATCATCAACGAGGTGCGCCAGCTGGCCGCCGACGGGGTGGTCGAAGTCACCCTGCTGGGACAGAACGTCAACTCGTACGGGCGCGACCTCGACCTCAATGGCCGCAGCCCGGTGTTTGCCGACCTGCTGCGCCGGGTTGGCGACGTACCCGGGATTCGGCGCCTCCGGTTCACCAGCCCGCACCCCAAAGACATCAGGGAAGACGTGATGATCGCTATGGCCGAGACGGAAGCGGTGTGTGAGCAACTGCACTTCCCGCTGCAGAGCGGCAGCGCCTCCGTCCTGGCCGCAATGCACCGCGGTTACAACGGCGAGCGCTTCCTGGCCAAGCTGGCGATGGCCCGTCGCATAATTCCGTACCTCGCCGTGTCCACCGACATCATCGTCGGCTTCCCCGGCGAGACCGAGCGGGATTTCCTCGATACCTTGGAAGTGGTCGCCGCCGCCCGGTTCGATAACGCCTTCACGTTCCAGTTCTCCCCACGTCCCGGAACGCCGGCCGCCACCATGGACGGCCAAATTCCGCGCAACGTGATCCAGGAGCGGTTCGACCGGTTGGTTGCATTGCAGAACCAGATCACGTTCGAGAAGAACCGGCAACAGGTGGGCCGGGTCGAGGAGGTGCTGGTGGAAGGGCCGTCGAAGAAGAATCCCCAGGTGGTCACGGCGCGCACCCGGGGGAACCGCCCGGTCCACATCGACGGCGAGTTCCCGCCGGGCGCGTTTCTGGAGGTGGAGATAACGCGGGCCGCGCCCCACCACCTCTTCGGCGCCCCCGTCTGATACCGCATGGGTGTAGTCGCCATCGTCGGACCGACGGCGGCCGCCAAGAGCCGGCTGGCCATGCAGGTCGCCCGCCGGTTCGGGGGTGAGATCATCTCGGTCGACTCGATGCAGGTGTATCGCGGGCTCGACATCGGCACCGCCAAGCCGAGCCGAACCGACCGCAAAGAGGTGCCGCATCATCTGATCGACGTCGTCGACCCCGCGGTGACGTTCTCCGTCGCCGAGCACCAGCGCATGGGCGTAGCGGCGATCGAAGACATCGAAGCGAGGAGAGCGGTGCCCCTCGTGGTAGGCGGATCCGGACTTCACTTCCGCGCCCTCGTGGATCCCCTCGAATTCCCCCCGACGGACGCGACGGTGCGGGCCGAGATCGAGGCGCTCGAGCCGGAAGACGCCGTAGTCGCGTTGCTCGCCGCCGATCCAGACGCGGCACGGCTCGTCGACCTCGCCAACCCGCGTCGGGTTGCTCGGGCATTGGAGATCCATCGCATCACCGGGGCCACGCCTTCCGCCCGAGCTAGCTCTACGAACGCCGCTGCGGTGCGCAACTACGAGCCCCGGTTTCCGCTGCGAGCATTCGGGTTGGACCCGGGCGACCGGCTGGAGGAGCGGGTGACGGCCCGGTTCGACTCGATGTTGCACGCCGGCTTGGTCGAGGAGGTGGAGCGGATGCAGAATCGCCTCGGCGTGACTGCGGCCCAGGGTGTCGGGTACAAGCAGCTGCTGCCGGTGGTGCGCGGGCGGGCATCTCTGGAGGAGGGGAGGCGGGCCGCGATCAGCGCCACGATGGGTCTGGCCAAGCGGCAGCGCACCTTCTTTCGGCGAGATCCTCGGATCACCTGGATTCCGTGGCACGATGGTGACGACACCGTGCTCGAGCACGGCTTGGCGGCGATCACCGTGGCTCTAGAGGAGATGGCGTGGACTTCGTGAAGATGGAGGGGCTGGGCAACGACTTCATCGTCGTGGAGGGGCCGGCGCAGATCACTCCGGCCGACGTGCAGGCGTGGTGCGATCGACGATTTGGGGTCGGAGCCGACGGGGTCCTGTTGGCAACCCCCCTGGAAGACCAGCGAGTGGAGATGGTCTACTGGAACGCCGACGGCGGCCGCGCCGAGATGTGCGGCAACGGCCTGCGGTGCATCGCCAAGCTGGCGGTCGATCGCGGTTGGGTGCAGCCGGGGCACCTCGAGATCGAGACCGACGTTGGCCCGCTGGGCGCTGAGGTTCTCGAAGACGGGCGAGTACGCGCCCTCATGGGGTATCCCAAGCGCGGCGACGTCGACTCCCTGGACGTCGCCGGGGTGACGGTTCGACCGGTCAGCGTCGGCAATCCTCATGTCGTGCTGTTCGTCGACGATCCGTTCCTGGCGCCGGTCACGGATCTGGGCCCGCGCATCGAGAGGGATCCGGCCTTCCCGGACGGCGTCAACGTCGAGTTCGTCAAGGTAGAGAGCGGCAACCGGATCCGTATGCGAGTCTGGGAACGCGGTGTCGGCGAGACCATGGCCTCGGGAACGGGGGCCACGGCGGCCGCGTTTGCGGCCGCATTGTTCGAGGGCGCTCAGTCACCTATCGAGGTGCTGCTACCGGGCGGGTCGCTGACGGTCGAGCTCGTCGACGGCGAGGCATGGGTGACCGGCCCGGCGCACGAGGTATTCACCGGGTCCATCGGCTGATCTCGAGCCGGGTGGACCCTCGCGGCATTCCCGGGTGAGGCCACCTGCGCTGTGGGGCGGGGCGCGGATTGCAGGCCCAGCCGTCCGACTACAAAGCGGGCATTTGGCCCCTAGTCGGGCCACCCGAGATTGTGCACCCTGCCCCGGAGAGATCCTGGGCCGCCAGGAGATCGCGTGGGACTCGCACACCACGGAGGACGAGCGGGAGATCCCGAACGACCTGCACGCCACGCCGGCCGGCGACGGCACCTATCTGGTCACTCAGCCCGTCGTGCAGCACAACGGGCTCCTCGGCGAGGGCTATCGGCTGGTGAACCTGACCTACGGAGCCGCCGTGCCACAGCCTGCGGAATACGTCGAGAACGCACCCAAGGACGTGGTAACCGCCCTGCCGAGCCAGATCACGCGGATCAAGGCGACATTCGACAAGCCCGGGCGCTACGCATGCCACTGCCACATCCTGTCTCACGAGGATCACGAGATGATGCGCGTCCTCTACGTCGGACCGGGTGCGTGAGGGCCGGCGAACTCGGCAGTCACCGGCGATTGCGCCGACGACGCTGGTCGCTGCTGGGGGAGTGGCGGCCGGTGTTGGGAAGCGGCCCTGAGGTGCCGTGACCGAGGTGGTGTCTACCGGGGCGGCGGAACGACCCAACCGGCTGGGGGGGTGATCCACGTTTCGTGGACGTGGCGCCATCGCAAGCCTCCCGGAGCGGCCGGGTCGAGCGTGAACAATGCGGTCGTCAAGCGGCCCGTGGTGTAGTCGGCGTCGTCGTGCCATTCCTCATAGGTAGCCAGGACCGCATCGCCGTCGTGCCATCGCACGGTCGGATTGCGGACATGGATGCGAATCTGGCGGGTGCCCCGACCCTTGCGTAGCCCCTGGAGGAGCTCGGCGCGTCCCACCACCCCGCCGCGAGGGGATACGAAGGTGAAGTCGTCTGCCAGCGCCGCCTCGACGCGGGCCAGATCGGGAGCCTCCCCCCGAAACCAGCGCTCGAACTCGACATGGAGATCGGTTATCTCTCGGGCAACCTGCCCGGCCAGGTCGACGACCATGGCCCCCAGGCTAGGCCGCTGGGACAACCTGGTCGGCGGAAGCGCAGACCACACCGGGTCAGTGCCTATTGCCGACATGCTTGGAGCTTGTTGACTCTATGCGGCTTCCGGAGAGCGTTGGGACAATGCGGATGGCGCGTGTTTACGCGGAGGTCGTCATGGGTTCGATGGGGAGAGGGTCCTGGTTTTGGCGCGTCCTGTACGGGCGCGCTGTGTTATTGGTAACACTGTTGACATTGGTATTTCTTGGGCTGCCGACGCAGCCCGCTTCTTTGTCCGCTCCTGCAGGAGCGACGCCGGATGAAACAACGGGGGTCGCTGTCTGGGCCAACCTGGCCGAGGGTCGAGGCGGCGTAGTGTGGTCGGCCAGCTCCTCAACTGCCGATGGGCTGGTCCACTCGAATAGGGACCTCCGAATCAGCGGTTCGAACAATGCACTGCTCGGCGGCGCCGAGTACGTGCAGCGGCTGACGCTGGCTGGTCACGACAACATCATCGACCCTGAACCATCGCAGGTTGACCCTGCCGGGTATCCAGTGGTGTTCGACATCGCCGACTTCCGCCCTGGTGGTGCGGTGGCAGTGGCGGCGGGGGACGATTACCACGATGGGACCGCCGAGTGTGAGCTCAACGGAACCTGGGAGCGGCATGGCCACGCGACTGAGATCCTCACCGGCCTGCACTACGCGCCGTGCGACGTCGTCATCAGCGCGGCCGACATCACGGGGGCCTTTACGCTTGTCTCCGAGGGCAGCATTCAGGTGACCGCGGCCCGCATCACGCTGGGCCCGGCGTTCACTGACGAACTACTGCTGTTCGCCAACGCGGATATCGACGAGGCGATCCTGATCGCCGGCGAGGGCTCGTCATTTGACGGATTCGTATATGCGCCGCAGGGCGGTGCCATGCTCACTGGCGCCAACCACAGCGTGCGCTGCGGGATTATGGCCCACGAAGTCGCCATCAAGGGCTCCGGACACTCCCTGGTCGGCGATCCCACCTGCGGCAACTACTCGCCGATGGCGGCCGACGATGCCTACGAATCGGATGAGGATGTGGCGCTCGACGTTGCCGCGCCGGGCGTGCTCGCCAACGACGCCGACCCGGACGGGGATGCGCTGACCGCCGCCCTCGTGACGGACGTGATGCATGGCGCGTTGACGCTGGCCGCCGACGGATCGTTCGGCTATGTGCCTAATCAAGATTTCAACGGCGTCGATTCGTTTGCATATGAGGCATGTGACACCGGAACCCCGCCGCTGTGTGACACCGCAACCGTGACCATCACGGTGCACCCGGTAAACGATGCGCCGGTTGCTGTGGATGACGACTATCTCACAGACGAGGACACGGTGCTGGAGGTTGCAGCGCAGGGGGTGCTCGGAAATGACACGGATGTGGATGGCGATTCCTTGATCGCCGAGGTGGTGACGGCTTCCTCTTACGGCATCCTGACTTGGAACCCCGACGGTGCGTTCACGTACACGCCCGATGAGGATTTCAACGGTGTCGATTCGTTCTCCTACCGGGCGTGTGACCCGGGGCCGCCTTCATTGTGTGACGCCGCCACGGTAACGATCACTGTGAATTCGGTGAACGATGCGCCGGTGGCGGATCCCAATGGGCCCTATGCAGGGACGGCAGGGGAGTTGGTGGCCTTCGACGGTTCGGACTCGCTCGATGTGGACGGCACGATCGTGTCTTACCACTGGGAGTTTGGTGACGACACCACCGGCAGCGGTGCTTCCCCGGTTCACAGGTATGTCGCGGCAGGCACCTACACGGTGACGTTGACGGTGACCGACGACGGCGGTCTTACCGGCACTGCGTCGACTACCGCCGAGATCAGCGAGCCCCCGAACACCGCTCCGCTCGCCGTCGATGACGCCTATGAGACGAATGAGGACACGACGTTGACAGCGGCTCCTCCGGGGGTGTTGGGCAACGACACCGACCCCGATATGGATCAGTTGAGCGCTGTGCTCGACACCGACGTGTCCCATGGGGCGTTGACCCTGACCGCCGACGGTTCCTTCGTCTATACGCCGGATCCGGATTTCAACGGCATTGACTCGTTCACGTATGTGGCTGACGACGGCAGCGACCTCTCGAACATTGCCACCGTGACCATCACTCTTGCCGCGGTCAATGACCTGCCGGTGGCGGTTGACGACGGATACGAGACAGACGAAGACACCACGCTGACCGTTGTCGCCCCCGGTGTGTTGGGCAACGACACCGATAGCGACGGGGACGCGCTGAACGCAGTGCTAGACACCGACGTTGCCCACGGGACGCTGCTGCTCAACCCGGACGGCTCCTTCGGCTACACACCGAACCTCAACTTCTTCGGGTCGGACTCGTTCACCTATGTAGCAAACGACGGCACGGCCGATTCCAACCCCGCCACGGTGACGATCTCCGTGAACTCGGTGAATGATCCGCCGGTGGCGGATCCGGATGGTCCGTATGCGGCGCTGGTGGGGGAGACGGTCACGTTTGATGGCAGCGGGTCGTTCGATCTCGATGGCAGCATCGTGTCCTGGGAATGGGACTTCGGTGACGTAGCCATGGGGACGGGGGAGACCCCGGTCCATGCCTACGGCTCGCCGGGTGCGTTCACCGTGACGTTGACGGTGACCGATGATGCCGGAGCTACCGATACCGCGTCGACCACGGCGACGATCACCGAGGTGTCCAACCAGCCGCCGGTGGCGGATCCGGACGGCTACACCACGGATGAAGACTCGGCGCTCAATGTGTCGGCTCCCGGCGTACTCGGGAACGATTCAGACCCCGACGGCGACTCATTGACGGCAGCGCTGGTGGACGACGTGTCCAACGGCACGTTGACGCTGCTGGCGGACGGGTCGTTCGACTACGTGCCCGATACGAACTTCTTCGGATCGGATTCGTTCACCTATCGCGCCAACGACGGCGCCATCGATTCCAACCTGGCCACGGTGACGATCACCGTGAACTCGGTCAACGATCCCCCGGTCGCTGAAGCGGGCCCAGATCAACCCGTGACGGTCGGTGACCTGGTCACCCTCGATGGCAGCGCCTCGACCGACCCCGTGGAGGGCGACACCCTCAGCTATGGATGGCAATTGATTGCGCAGCCCGCCGGTTCGACCGCGGCCTTGGCCGGTGCTGCCACCGTCACACCGACGTTCGTGCCCGATCTGCCCGGCGACTACACGATCGAGTTGACGGTGGACGACGGGAACGGCGGCAGCGCAACCGACACGGTGACCGTAACGGCCGAGGCGATCGGGATGACGATCTCGCTCGAGGACGCCCTCATCGGCGTTGGTCGTTCCACCAACGGCACGATCACGCTGGACAATCCGGCACCTCCGGGTGGGATCACGGTGACGCTATCGCTCGACACCGGCATCGCCACCGTCGATCCGACGGCGGTGCCCATTGCAGCGGGTGCTACAGAGGGCAGCTTCGTCGTTACCGGTGTTGCTGTCGGCACGACGACCATCACGGGCACGTCGCCGGCGACAGTGACGGCGACGGTCGAGCTCGGGGTGACCGATGCCCTGATCTCGATCGACGATATTCCGGTACTTGCTCCCGACGAGACCGCTGACTTGCCGGTCAGCATCACCAAGCCGGCACCCCCCGGTGGCGTGACGATTCAGTTCGAAAGCCTTGATCCTTCGATAGCCATCACCGAACCGACCGCCTTCGTTCCGGAAGGAGCGTTTGTGCCTGCGGCGAACCCACAGATCACCGGCGTCGACTTCGGCACGACCCAGATCAAGGCGACGGCGCTCAACTACGGACCGGACACGCGGGATGTGACAGTTGCGCTCACGGTGACTCTGACCCCGGATGAGCTCGACTTGCCCGAGCTGTGGACACTGCAGGTGTCGGCCCAGCTGTCGGCGCCTGCGCCGACTGGCGGCGTGACGCTGAACCTGTCCCTCGACGATCCGCTGGCGACAATCCAGCCGACGGCATTCATCCCGGCTGGCCAGACCTCGACCGGCCC